>NZ_LOKV01000008.1:0-169347 GCF_002211395.1 Rhizobium sp. R339 | reverse complement strand
TGATCGAGTTCGACAATCACATGGAAGAACTGATCGCCGGTGCCACCGGCGTCGTCGCCATGGGCGGCTACAACACCTATTGCGAGATCCTTTCCTTCGACAAGCCGGCGCTGATCGTACCGCGCGTGAAGCCGCGCGAGGAACAGCTGCTGCGCGCCAAGCGCGCCAGCGAACTCGGCCTCGTCGATATGCTGCTGCCGGAACAATCGGCCGATCCGACCGTGATGGCCGAGGCGCTGAAGCGGCTGCCCTCCCGTCTGCCGCCGTCGAAGAGCGGCAGCAATATGCATCTCGAAGGGCTGGATCACATTTCGCAGACCGTCGGCCGGTGGCTCGACGGGCGCGGCAGCCACCTTGCCCTCGTCGGCGCAGAATAGGGCACAGCCTTGCCGCCACGCCGCAAGATCCTCGTCGTGCTGAAAGGCTATCCCCGCCTTTCGGAAACCTTCATCGCCCAGGAGCTGCTCGGCTTGGAAAAGGCCGGCTTCGACCTGACTCTGATTTCGATGCGCCGGCCGACCGACAAGAAGCGCCATCCCGTGCATGACGAAATCCGGGCACGCGTCGCCTATCTGCCGGAATATCTGCACGAGGAGCCGATCCGGGTGCTGAAAGGCCTGATCGCCGGCTTCTCGAAGCCGGGCTTCAAGGCCCTGATGAAGCGCTTCCTCGCCGACCTCAAGCGCGATCTCTCGCGCAACCGCTTTCGCCGTCTCGGCCAGGCGCTGGTGCTTGGACGCGAATGGCCGGATGGAGGCGAGTGGCTGCATGCCCACTTCATCCATACGCCGGCCTCGGTGACGGAGTATGCGAGCATGCTGACGGGGACACCCTGGAGCTGTTCGGCGCATGCCAAGGACATATGGACGTCGCCCGACTGGGAACTCACCGAAAAACTGAAAAGCGCCCGCTGGACCGTCACCTGCACCCGGACGGGCTACGAGCACATGCGCACGCTGACAGAGCGCAAGGATGCGGTACATTTGAGTTACCACGGCCTCGATCTCGCCCGCTTCGGCCACTTTGCCGGCGAGCGTTCGCAGCGCACCGGCAATGACCCGGACGATCCCGCCCTCATCCTGAGCGTCGGCCGCGCCGTCGAGAAAAAGGGTTACGACGTGCTGTTGCGCGCGCTCGCCCTGCTGCCCGCCGATCTGCACTGGCGCATGGATCATATCGGCGGCGGCGAAGCGCTGGCGAAGCTGAAGGCGCTGGCCGCCGACCTCGGCCTCTCCGGCCGCATCGTCTGGAAGGGCGCCCTGGCGCAGGAAGACGTGCTCGACCACTACCGCCGTGCCGACCTCTTCGCGCTCGCCTGCCGGATCGCCGCCAACGGCGACCGCGACGGCCTGCCGAACGTGCTGGTGGAAGCCTCGAGCCAGCGGCTCGTCTGTGTTTCGACCGAAGTATCCGGCGTGCCGGAACTGCTGAGGGACGGCGAAAACGGCCTCGTGGTGGCGCCGGAGGATCCGGCGCTGCTGGCGAAAGCCCTGGAAGCATCGATCCGCGATCCGGCGCTGCGCAAGCGTCTCGGCGATGCAGCCGAAAGACGGGTGCGCGAAGAGTTCGACTATCACTCCAGCATCCGGCAGCTCAGCGGCCTGTTCGAGGCCGAATGGCAGAAGGCGTCATGACGGCACCGCGTATCTTCTTCTATGTCCAGCATCTGCTCGGCATTGGCCACATCGCCCGCGCCAGCCGCATTGCCAACGCGCTCGTCAGTGACGGTTTCGACGTCACGGTCGTGACCGGCGGCCTGCCGGTGCCGGGCTTTCCCGGCGAGGGCGTGAGGACCGTGGCCTTGCCGGCGGTCGTTGCCAGCAATGCCGGTTTCTCCGGCCTTGCCGACGCCGACGGCCGTCCGGCCGGCGAGGATTTCCTTAGCACGCGCCGCGACCTGCTGCTCGACGCCTTTCATGCCGCAAGGCCCGATGTTGTGATCATCGAAGCCTTTCCCTTCGGCCGGCGGCAGATGCGCTTCGAACTGCTGCCGCTGCTTGCGGCGATCGACAAGGCCGAACCGCGGCCGAAACTCTTGAGCTCGGTACGCGACATCCTGCAGGAAAACCGCAAGGCCGGCCGCGACGCCGAGACGGTCGCGCTGGTCAGGGACCATTTCGACGCCGTGCTGGTCCACGGGGACCCGAACTTTGTCAGGCTTGAGGACACCTTCCCGCTGACAGCCGAGATCGCCGACAAGCTGCTTTATACCGGCCTCGTCGCACCGCCGGCGGCGCCGGAACCGAGCGAGACATTCGACATCATCGCCTCGGCGGGCGGCGGCGCGGTCGGCGCCGAGCTGATCGGCGCCGCGAAAGAGGCGGCGGCGATGCTGCCGGATCAGCTTCGCTGGCTGCTGATATCAGGCCCCAATCTGCCGGAGGCCGATTTCGCCGCGCTGTCGCAAAATGCGCCGCAAAACGTGACGCTGGTGCGCTTCCGCAAGGATTTCCCCTCGCTGCTGCGCGGCGCCAAGGTCTCGATCTCGCAGGCGGGCTACAACACGGTCGGCGATCTCTTGCGCACCGAATGTCGGGCCATTCTCATTCCCTTCGTCGCCGGCGGCGAAACCGAGCAGACGGTGCGCGCAGAACGCCTGCAGGCGCTTGATCTCGCCGAGATCCTACCGGAAACGGGGCTGACGTCAGGCCATGTCAAGGAAGCCGTCGAAAAGGCGCTCACAGCACCAGGGCGCGGCGCGGTATCGCTCGATCTCGATGGGGCGGAGAAAACCGCCGGCATCATCCGCGCCATGCTGGCCGGCAATTGAAAGCTTTGAGGATCTCGATGAGCGCCCGCAGTTAAAGAAGCGGACGCACGGCTTCGGCAAAACCGGCAAATTTCATCCTGCCAGTATCTGGCAGCAGCAAGCCTGTATAAGCTTACCCCATGTCCCGCTCTGAACGCCTTCTCGACCTTCTCCAGGTATTGCGCCGCCACCGCCGGCCGGTCAGCGGCGGGGTGCTGGCCGACGAGATCGGCGTCAGCATCCGCACCCTCTATCGGGATATCGCCAGCCTTCAGGCCCAGGGCGCGGCGATCGAGGGCGAACCGGGCGTCGGTTATGTCCTGAAACCGGGATTTCTCCTGCCGCCGCTGATGTTTCCGCCGGAAGAGATAGAAGGTCTCGTGCTCGGCTCCCGGTGGGTAGCGGACAGAGGGGACGATCATCTGCGCGATGCAGCGCGAAATGCGCTGGCGCGGATCGCCGCCGTGCTGCCGCCCGAACTGCGCGAGGCACTGGATGCATCCGCCCTTCTGATAGGACCGGGCGCCAAACTCCCCGTCGATTCGGTCGATCCGGCGCTTCTGCGCAAGGCGATCCGCACCGAACGCAAGCTTTCCCTATCCTACAACGACGGCGCTGGCGTGGCGTCGGAGCGCGTGGTGTGGCCGTTCGCGCTTGCCTTTTTCGACCAGGTGCGCGTCCTCCTCGGCTGGTGCGAACTTCGTCAGGATTTCCGCTCGTTTCGTACGGATCGAATCGTTCATGCGCAAGCGCTCGACGCGCGCTATCCCAAGCGCCGGCAGACGCTGCTGAAACAATGGCGGGAGGTCCAGGGAATATCGCATCGAGACGTATGATACTGCCAGAATTTGGCAGTATCGGATCATAAGGTTCTGTTGTCCAACGAACAACAGGAGACCCTTATGACCGCCAGCAACAGCATTCTTCTCTATGTGACCGACGCGCCGGCGAGCGCCCGCTTCTACGCTAAGCTGCTCGGCAAGGAGCCCGTGGAAGCAAGCGAGACCTTCGCCATGTTCATCTTGCCCTCCGGCCTGGGGCTCGGTCTCTGGGGCAAGGCGGGCGTCGAGCCCGCGCCGGCAGCGACAGGCGGCGGCTCCGAAATTGGGTTCAAGGTCGCCGCGACCGACATGGTCGATGCAACCCACGCCGACTGGCAGGCCAAGGGCGTAAATATCGTCATGGTGCCGACCGATCTCGATTTCGGCCGAAGCTTCGTCGCCGCCGATCCCGATGGGCATCGCCTGCGCGTCTACACCATGGCCGAGGAGATTTGAGCCATGGCCAAAGCCTGGATCGCCGTCGCCTCCGCAGAGCATGTCCGCATCGGCCGTCAAGCCGGTTTCATGCAGGTCTGTCACGGCAAGGCATCACCCCTCAGGCGGATCACGCCTGGGGACCGCGTGATCTATTATTCGCCCACCGTCGTCTTTGGCGGCAAGGACCGCCTTCAGGCTTTCACGGCGATCGGCATGGCCCGCGACGGCGCGCCCTACCAGGTGGAGATGGAAAGTGGTTTCAGGCCCTGGCGGCGGGATGTCGATTGGCAGCCTGCAGAGGAAACCCCGATCGAGTCGCTGCTCGGCCGGCTCGCCTTCACGCAAGTCGGCCCCAATTGGGGCTATCAGCTCCGCTTCGGTTTGTTCGGCATCGGCGAGGAGGATGCCGATATGATCGCGGAAGCGATGAGCCATGCCGATCCAAATACCGTGCTTTGCAACGTCGCGGCTTGAACCTGACCGCCCGGACCAATGACCGGCCCCCGGATTTTTTCCGGGGGTTTCTTTGCTCGCAGCGTCGACTGCGGCATGGTTGCAGACCGACTCGGGGATAAAATTATCCAGCAATTGCAAGCCTTACCGCCTCTTTTGCACGTCTTTTCAGACGCTCGGCGCTGTAATCCAAAAATCCTGTGATATAAGCAATGTTCCGGCGAGAATCGGCACGTCTGCAGCCGGTCGCTTCGCCTTGTATTCATTGCGATATCGGCGGTCCGGCTGCATGGTACTGTTCTCAGAATTCCTCCCCATCCCGGCCCCCCGGAATTTCCCAGCAAGCTGACGGTTAGCCATGGAAAAAAGCCTCGCCCGCTACATCTGGAAGAACACGCGGCTGCAGCAGCTGTGGATCCTGGCCGTCGTCGCCGCCTCGATGATTCCCTATTTCCTGTCCTTCGATCTGCCCAAGCAGATCGTCAACGGGCCGATCCAGGGCGATGGATTCGAAGGGCCGGGCGCCACGCAGAAGTTCATGCACATCGCCTACGACATTCCGCTGATCGGCCATGTCGAATTCTTTCAAGGCCTGGAGCTCAACCGCTTCCAGATGCTGATGGCGCTCAGCCTCGTGTTCCTGGCGCTCGTGGTGCTGAACGGCCTCTTCAAATTCTATATCAACACCTATAAGGGCCGGCTCGGCGAACGCATGCTGCGCCGCATCCGCTTCGAGCTGGTCGATCGTGTGCTGCGTTTCCCGCCCGCCCATTTCAAGCGGGTGAAATCGGCCGAGATCGCCACCATGATCAAGGACGAGGTGGAGCCGATGGGCGGCTTCACCGGCGATGCCTTCGTCTCGCCTGCCCTTCTCGGCGGCCAGGCGATCACGGCGCTTGCCTTCATCATCGTGCAGAATTTCTGGCTCGGCATGATCGCCGCCGGCATCGTCGGCGTGCAGGCGGTCGTCATTCCGCGCATGCGCAAGCGCCTGCTGGAGCTCGGCCGCCAGCGGCAGCTGACGGCGCGCGAGCTTTCCGGCCGCGTCGGCGAGATCGTCGATGGCATCGGCACGATTCATGGCAACGACACGTCCAACCTCGAACGTGCCGACATCGCCTGGCGGCTCGGCCGCATCTTCTCGATCCGCTACGACCTTTACCAGTGGAAATTCCTGGTGAAGTTCATCAACAACTTCCTCGCCCAGGTCACGCCTTTCCTGTTTTACGCGATCGGCGGCTATCTGGCGCTGCAGGGCCGCCTCGACATCGGCCAGCTCGTCGCCGTCATATCAGCCTACAAGGACCTGCCCGGGCCGCTCAAGGAACTGATCGACTGGGACCAGATGCGCCAGGACGTGCAGGTGAAGTACCAGCAGGTTTATGAGCAATTCAACGTCGAGCCGCTGATCGACAGCCAGATCCAGGAACTGGCGACGGCCCCCGTCGGAGCGCTGACCAGCGCGCTTGTCGTCACTAACCTCTCCGTCTCCGACGACAGCGGCGCACGTCTCGTCGATCATGTCTCCGTCGAGATCAAGCCGAACGAGACGGTTGCGATCGTCGGCCCGAACGGCAGCGGCGCGGAAGCCTTCGCCGAAGCGCTCGGCCGCATGGTCTGGCCGGATTCCGGCCGCATCACCATCGATGGGCGCGACTTCCTTGATATGCCGGAATCGATCACCGGCCGGCGCATCTCCTATGCTTCGGCCGACACCTTCTTCTTCCACGGCTCGCTCGCCAGCAACCTGCTCTATGGTCTCAAGCACGCGCCGATGACCGACCCCGTCTATGACGAGAAGGAAGCGCAGGAATATAAATGGCATTCCGCCGAGGCGGTGAAAGCAGGCAATCCGACGCTCGACCTCAACAGCGACTGGGTGGACTACAAGGCGGCCGGCGCCAACGGGCCGGAAGACTTGTTGAAAGCGATCCGGCCGGTGCTCGACGCCGTTCTGATCTCGCAGGACATCCTCGACCTGGCACTGCGCTCGAACGTCAATACCGACGTGCATGTGGCAGTCAGCGACCAGGTCGTGGCCTTGCGCGCCTCGCTGAGAGACCGGCTGCGCGACGAGGGGCTCGACGGCATCGTCGTGCCTTTCGATTTCGACGCCTATAACGCCCAGGCGACGGTTGGCGAGAATCTGCTCTTCGGCACGATGAAGCGGCCGCTGATGACCAACCGCAGGCTGGCTGCGCACCCCTATTTCCAGCAGCTGTTCCGCGAGACGGGTTTGAGCACCGATCTCTACGCCATGGGCCTCGAGATCGCCGAGAACGCAGTGGAACTCTTCCACGACCTGCCGCCGGACCATCCCTTCTTCCAGCAGCTGACCTTCATGACGGCGGACGATATTCCGACCTATCAGGCGCTGCTGCAGAAGCTGCAGAGCCGCCGCTTCGAGGACGCCACGCCGGAGGAACGCTCCGCCATCATCCGGCTGAGCTTTGCCTATATCGAACCGCGCCACCGCTTCGGCTTGCTGACGAACGAGCTGATGGACAAGATCGTCAGCGCCCGCAAGCAGTTCCACGAGCATATTCCGGCCGATCTCGCCGAGCTGATCGAGCGTTACGACGCCGAGCGCTTCACCCCGTCGGCCAGCCTGATGGACAATGTGCTCTTCGGCCGCATCGCCTATCAGCAGGCCGATGCCTCCGACCGCATCCGAGCCATCATGGGCGAACTCTTCGACGCGCTCGACCTTTATGACGACGTGCTGTCGATCGGGCTGGAATTCGACGTCGGCTCAGCCGGCAAACGACTGACGATGGTGCAGCGGCAGAAGCTGAATCTCGCCCGCGCGCTTTTGAAGCGCTCGGACTATTTCATCTTCAACCGGCCGCTTTCTGCGCTCGACCAGCGCGTCCAGGATCAGATCACCCGCAACATCATAAAGGACCTGCATGAAGAAGGCCACCGGCCGGCGATCATCTGGGTGCTCACCAACGCGCGCCTCGCCGAGATGTTCGACCGGATCCTGCTGTTCGACCGCGGCGGCCTGGCGGAGGCCGGCAACTATCCGGAACTTTCGGAGAAAAACGGTATGTTCAAGGAACTGTTATCGTAATATTCTATTGGGGCGGCGATGTAGGTGTTCCCGGGGGAATGCCGGAGTTTGAAGGCGTCTGGTCTCGCGGCCCGACGTCAGGGGATTGAAACGCTCATGCTGTTGAGAGACGAAGTCGAAATGCTGCGGCGGGTGCCGATCTTTTCAAGGATTGCGCCGGCCAAGCTCAAGCTTTTGGCCTTCACCTCCGACCGGATGACCTACAAGGCCGGTCAGGATCTCTTTCACCAGGGCGATGTCGGCGACGCCGCCTATGTCATCCTCTCCGGCAGCGCCGACATCATCGTCTCCTCGCCCGCCGGCGAGATCAAAGTCGCCGACGTCGAACTCAATTCCATCGTCGGCGAAATCGCCATCCTTTGCGACGTCTCGCGCACGGCAACGGTGCGCGCCACCTCGCCGCTCGAAGTGCTGCGCATCAGCAAGGAGCACTTCCTGAAGCTGCTCAGCGACTTCCCCGAAATGGCGGTCGAGATCATGCGCGTGCTCGCCGACCGGCTGAACCACACCACAGCGGAACTGACCGCAGCCCGGGCGGCAAAGCAGCCGCAGATGGCGCAGTAAACGCCTTTCAGGGTTTCGGCGGCCGTCGCTGGGCGCCGTGAAGAAGGCGCAGGACTTCCACTTGTTTGACTTCCTTACGGACACGATAGATCGCGATAAAAGATGTGCGTGAAATGACCAGTTCGCGCGTCCCATCGATTCGTCCGGGCCGGCCGATCTCCGGCTGATCGATGAGCAGATCGGTCTGACGCTCGGTCTCATCAAGCTGGCTTAATGCGGCGCCGACATTCTGGTCGGCGATAAACTGAATTGCTCTTTTGCGATCGGATGCAGCTTTCGCACGCCAGACGAGCTTCACTTGGTCTCGCCCTTCAGCCGCGCCAGCAGCTCTGCCCGTTCGCGTGCCATCTCTTCCTTGACGACTTCGTGTGGAATCCAGACCGCATTCGGATCATCGGCTTCCCGGATCGCTTCCTCGACCTGTTCGCGGAACCACTTGTCGTATTCCGCCGCCTCATGGGTCCGACGCAACGCGGCGGCCCGATCCGGCCGCGAAGCTGTCTCGGGAGCGTAATCGGCCGCATCGACATCGAAGTGCGAAATGCCGACATCCTTGAGATAGGAAACCAAGGTATCCATGCGCTTGAACAGACGCACCTGCCGGCTGCGCTGGGCGGCGAGCGGGCGCTCGGCCTTGCCGTAACGGATGACGACGGACCAGCCGCCGGTTTTGCCGACGACATGCGCGGCATCGACCGCTCCTGCTTCGACAAGGCGGGAGAGGGTCGAATGATCGATGGTTTCCGGGGTCATGGGCATATCCTCGCTGATGGCGATCATATGCAATTAATTATAGATTGCAATGCATCCAATAGTTGAGATGCAGCCAACAAGCTGAAGCTTGCATGGTTTCCCATGCAAGCTTCGCATTCAAGCCGGCCTATTCGCGCTGTTCCAGCGCCTTACTGAAGGCGAGCGCGGCTAGCGTGCAGATGGCGCCTGAGAGCAGGTAGTAGCCGACGAATGTCAGGCCGAAGCGGCTGGAGAGGCTGAGCGCCACCAGCGGCGCGAAGCCGGCGCCGATCAGCCAGGCGAGGTCGGAAGTGAAGGCAGCGCCGGTATAGCGATAGCCGCGGCCGAAGCGCGACGAGATCGAGCCCGTCGCCTGGCCGAAGGACAGGCCGAGCACGCCGAAGCCGATGATGACGAAGGCGTCGTGGCCGCTGTTGCCGGAGGCGATCAGGATCGGCCCGACGAAGCTGAA
This sequence comes from Rhizobium sp. R339, assembly GCF_002211395.1. Lineage (NCBI taxonomy): Bacteria > Pseudomonadati > Pseudomonadota > Alphaproteobacteria > Hyphomicrobiales > Rhizobiaceae > Rhizobium > Rhizobium sp. R339. The sequence goes on along the minus strand of NZ_LOKV01000008.1, from coordinate 160,045 downwards.
GACCGCGATGATGACGGCGCAGATGGCAAGCTGGGCGCGCCGGCCGATACGGTCGGCGATCAGGCCCGACGTGATGATGGCGACCACGCCGACCATGGCGCCGATCACCTGCACCACCATGAAGGCGCCGATCGGCTGATCGCCGTAAAGGCTCATCCAGCCGAGCGGGAAGATGGTGACGAGGTGGAACATGGCGAAGCTCGCGAGCGGCACGAAGGCGCCGATCAGAATATCGCGGCCGTGAATGCGCAGCACATCCAGGATCGGCGCCGCTTCCAGTTCGTGCTGCTCCAGCAGCGTCCCGAATTCCTTGGTCATGACGAGGCGCAAACGTGCAAAGAGCGCCACGACATTGATCGCAAAGGCGACGAAGAACGGATAACGCCAGCCCCAGGAGAGGAAATCCTCACTGGAAAGATTGGCGACGAAATAGCCGAACAGGATGCTTGCAAGTGCAAAGCCGATCGGCGCGCCGAGCTGCGGGATCATCGCATACCAGCCGCGATGATTGGCCGGCGCGTTGAGGGCGAGCAGTGAGGCAAGACCGTCCCAGGCGCCGCCGAGCGCGAAACCCTGGCCGAGACGGAAGAGCGCCAGCAGCGCGATCGACCAGACGCCGATCTCGTTGTAGCCCGGCAGGAAGGCGATGGAGGCGGTGGAACCGCCGAGCAGGAAGAGCGCGATCGTCAGCTTCGTGCCGCGTCCGTACATCCGGTCGATGGTCATGAAGACGACGGAGCCGACGGGGCGAGCCAGGAAGGCGAGCGAGAAGACGGCGAAGGAATAGAGCGTGGCCGTCAGCCTGTCCGGCGCGAAGGGGAAAACCAGCTGTGGAAAAACCAGGACGGAGGCGAGGCCATAGACGAAGAAATCGAAGAATTCCGACATGCGCCCGATCACCACGCCGATGGCGATGCTGCCCGGGGAAACCGGCTTGTCGTCGTGAATGCGCCGCGCGTCGCGTTCCAGCGACGACGACGATGGTCCGTATTGTGATGCTGTTGCCATGAAACGCCTCCTCGTTAAGGCGCTTCCGGCAAGGCGCCTCAGCCTGATCTTGATCAAACCCGCAGGCTTATCAAGCCCGTCAGATGTAAATAGTTCATCATCACGGCTGAAAATCAGGCTGAGGGGAAAAATAGCGCGCCGGTCAGCTATTTTTCCCGGGGAAAGCTGGCCTGTCCTGTGCTTGCGGATATATTGATCGAAACGACCCTGCGCCCATGAAAATCCTTTCTGTTTTCATCAGGATTTCAAAGCGGTAGCTTAATATGATTTCTGCCGCAGTGCGGCATGCATGCTGCACTGCGACCTTCCGCCTCATGTCGCTATCGGGTTCAGTGCTTTAGTCGCGGAACAAACGAAACAACAAGAGCTTAGAGACGTGCCAAAACTCGCGAAGTTTTCCCGCCTTCTATCCGTCTTGCCGCTGCTTTTCCTGGCAGGATGCAACATGGTGGTCATGGCGCCTTCCGGCGACATCGCCGCGCAGCAGCGTGATCTCATCGTCATCTCGACGGTGCTGATGCTGCTGATCATCGTCCCGGTGATTTTCCTCACGCTGTTTTTCGCCTGGCGCTATCGGCGCTCGAATACGGCGGCGACCTACGCGCCGGAATGGCATCATTCCACACGTCTCGAAATCGTGATCTGGTCCGCGCCGCTCGCCATCATCATTGCGCTCGGCGCGGTCACCTGGATTTCCACGCATAAGCTGGACCCTTACCGGCCGCTCGACCGGCTCGACGCCGAGCGCGCCATTCCGGCAGACGCCAAACCGCTGATCGTCGAGGTCGTGGCGCTCGACTGGAAGTGGCTGTTCTTCTATCCCGAGCTCGGCATTGCGACCGTCAACGAACTCGCTGCCCCGGTCGATGTGCCGATCAATTTCAAGATCACCGCCTCGTCAGTGATGAACTCCTTCTACATCCCTGCCCTTGCCGGCCAGATCTATGCCATGCCCGGCATGGAGACGAAGCTGCATGCCGTCATCAACAAAGAAGGCGAATATGAGGGCTTCTCGGCCAATTACAGCGGCGCAGGCTTCTCCCATATGCGCTTCAAGTTCCATGGCCTCAACCGCGAAGGCTTCGACGCCTGGGTGGCGCAGGTCAAGCAGCAGGGCACGATGCTCAACCGCGACGCCTATCTGAAGCTCGAGAAGCCGAGCGAGAAGGAACCGGTGCGCTACTACGCCGGCGCCGATGCCGACCTCTACAACGCCATCCTTAATATGTGCGCCACGCCGGGCAAGATGTGCATGAACGAGATGATGCATATCGACATGATGGGCGGCGCCGGCAAGGAAAGCGCGGAGAACCGCGAAAAGCTGCAATATGACAACCGCCATGCCGGCGAAGGCGTCGTGGCGCCCGCGGCCACCGTGCCGGCGACCGGTGCTCCGGCGCGGGCCGAGCCGCCTCGCAATTCCGATGGCAGCAGCAAGCAGCACGACATGCCCGGCATGCAGCATGAGGGTCATTCCATGCCCGGCATGAGCAATGGCGCCGATCCGGCGCCGGCGCAGCTCAACCACAACAATTAACCTGGCGCTTTGCGTCGCAAGACATAATGAACGGGTTGTTCCATGTTTTCCAATCCTGACCTCCTGAAGTTCATCTTCGGCCGGTTGACCCTCGATGCCATCCCCTATCACGAGCCGATCCTGGTCGTGACCTTCATCGGTGTCGTCATCGGCGGCCTCGCGCTGCTCGGCGTCATCACCTATTTCAAGTTCTGGGGTCCGCTCTGGCGCGACTGGATCTGCAGCGTCGATCACAAGAAGATCGGCATCATGTATGTGATCCTGGCGGTCATCATGCTGTTGCGCGGCTTCTCCGACGCGATCCTGATGCGCGTCCAGCAGGCGATCGCCTTCAACGGTTCGGAGGGCTACCTGCCGCCGCACCACTACGACCAGATCTTCACCGCCCACGGCGTCATCATGATCTTCTTCGTGGCGATGCCCTTCGTCACCGGCTTGATGAACTTCGTGGTGCCGCTGCAGATCGGCGCGCGCGATGTCTCCTTCCCGTTCCTGAACAACTTCTCCTTCTGGATGACGACGGCCGGCGCGATCATCATCATGCTGTCGCTGTTCATCGGCGAATTCGCCCAGACCGGCTGGCTCGCCTACCCGCCGCTGTCGGGCGCCGCCTACAGTCCTGGGGTCGGCGTCGATTATTATATCTGGGGCCTGCAGGTGGCCGGCGTCGGAACGACGCTTTCGGGCATCAACCTGATCGCCACCATCGTCAAGATGCGCGCACCGGGCATGACTTTCATGAAGATGCCGGTCTTCACCTGGACGGCGCTCTGCACCAACGTGCTGATCGTCGCCTCCTTCCCGATCCTGACGGCAACGCTCGTTTTGTTGTCGCTCGACCGCTATGCCGGGACGAACTTCTTCACCAACGACCTTGGCGGCAATCCGATGATGTACATCAACCTCATCTGGATCTGGGGCCATCCGGAGGTCTACATCCTCGTGCTGCCGGCCTTCGGGATCTTCTCGGAAGTCGTCGCCACCTTCTCCGGCAAACGCCTCTTCGGCTACGCCTCCATGGTCTACGCCACCTGCGTGATCATGATCCTGTCCTATATCGTCTGGCTGCACCACTTCTTCACGATGGGCTCGGGCGCTTCCGTCAACTCGTTCTTCGGCATCACGACGATGATTATCTCCATCCCGACGGGGGCGAAGATATTCAACTGGCTCTTCACCATGTATCGCGGCCGCATCCGCTACGAGGTGCCGATGCTGTGGACGGTCGGCTTCATGGTGACCTTCGTCATCGGCGGCATGACCGGCGTCATGTTGGCGGTTCCTCCTGCCGATTTCGTGCTGCACAATTCGCTGTTCCTCATCGCCCACTTCCACAACGTCATCATCGGCGGCGTGCTCTTCGGCATGTTCGCCGGCGTGAACTACTGGTTCCCCAAAGCCTTCGGCTTCAAGCTCGATCCCTTCTGGGGCAAGATGAGCTTCTGGTTCTGGCAGATCGGCTTCTGGTTCGCCTTCATGCCGCTCTATGTGCTCGGCCTGATGGGCGTCACCCGCCGCATGAGCCAGTTCGAGGATCCGTCGCTGCAGATCTGGTTCATCATCGCCGCCTTCGGCGTCGGCTTGATCGCGCTCGGCATCGCCGCCTTCCTGATCCAGATCGTCGTCAGCTTCATGAAGCGCGAGGAACTGCGCGACGACAGTGGCGACCCGTGGGATGGCCGCACGCTGGAATGGTCGACCTCCTCGCCGCCGCCGGATTACAACTTCGCCTTCACGCCTGTCGTGCACGATCATGATAGCTGGTACGACATGAAGCGGCGTGGCTACGAGCGTCCGCTCGGCGGCTTCAAGCCGATCCACATGCCGAAGAATACCGGCACCGGCGCGATCCTGTCGGCCATCAGTGTCGCACTCGCCTTCGGCCTGATCTGGTACATGTGGTGGCTGGTCGTCGTCTCCTTCGTCGCACTGATCGTCGTCGCGATCGGCCACACCTTCAATTACAAGCGCGACTTCTACATTCCCGCCGAAGACGTCATCGAAACGGAAGGCAAGCGCACGATGCTGCTTGCCGAGCAGGTGTAAGACCATGAGCGATCACACTGTCGACACGGCCGAAAAGCCTGAATTCTACCTGACGGAAGATCATCATCCGGAGAACAGCACCAATCTCGGCTTCTGGCTCTACCTGATGAGCGACTGCCTGATCTTCGCGGTGCTGTTTGCGACGCACGGCGTGCTCGGCCGCAATTATGCCGCCGGGCCGTCGCCTGCCGATCTCTTCGACCTGCCGATCGTCGCGCTGAACACCTCGATGCTGCTCTTCTCCTCCATCACCTATGGCTTCGCCATGCTGCAGATGGAGCGGAATGCAAAGGCGGAAACGCTGTTCTGGCTCGCCGTAACCGGCTTGTTCGGCGCAGCCTTCATCGGGCTCGAACTCTATGAGTTCATCCACCTGATCCATGAAGGCGCCGGGCCGACGCGCAGCGCCTTCCTCTCCTCCTTCTTCACGCTGGTCGGCACGCACGGGCTGCACGTCACCTTCGGCATCATCTGGCTGATCACGCTGATGGTGCAGGTATCGATGCACGGCTTGATCGAGTCCAACCGCCGCCGGCTGATGTGCCTTTCGATGTTCTGGCACTTCCTCGACGTCGTCTGGATCGGCGTCTTTTCCTTCGTCTATCTCTTGGGAGTTCTCGGATGAGTTCGCAAGCACCCGCACATGAGGATGCCCACGAGGCCCATCACGGCCACAGCCACGGCCATCAGGCCGGCCACGGCACCTTCCGCAGCTATATGACGGGCTTCGTGCTCTCCGTCATCCTGACCGCCATTCCCTTCTGGCTTGTGATGTCGGGCGTGATCGCCAGCCCAGCGCTGACGGCGGTGCTGGTGATGGGCCTCGGCGCCATCCAGATTGTCGTGCACATGGTTTTCTTCCTGCATATGAACCCCAGAAGCGAGGGCGGCTGGACGATGATGGCGCTGATCTTCACCATCATCATCGTTGCCATCGCGCTGTCGGGCTCCCTCTGGGTCATGCATCATCTCAACACGAACATGATGCCGATGAGCCCCGAGATGATGAAGAACATGCCGTGATTGTAGCAAAAGGGCGGCGGCAACGCCGCCCTTGGCGGTTCTGCACATGAGCAAGGCTCTCCAGGAAACATCGGAAAGACGGCGTTCGCCGGCGAAAGTCGCGATCTTCTGCCTCTGCCTGGCGCTGCTGGCCGCGGCACTCGCCGCCCTCGGCACCTGGCAGGTGCAGCGCCTCGCCTGGAAGCGCGACCTCATCGCCCGCGTCGACGAGCGGGTGCATGCGGCGCCGGTGCCCGCCCCGGCGGCGGCCGACTGGGGCAAGATCAATGCCGCCGAAGACGAATACCGGCGGATGACGGCAACCGGGACCCTGGCGAACGACAGGGAAACGCTGGTCTATGCCTCGACAGCGCTCGGCCCGGGCTACTGGGTGATGACGCCGCTGATGCTTGCCGACGGAACAGCCATTCTCATCAATCGCGGTTTCGTGCCGACCGACAGGCGCGATGCGGCCTCCCGCCGCGAAGGCGAATTGCCGGGCCAGGTCGAGATCACCGGGCTTCTGCGGATGACCGAGCCAAAGGGTTCGCTGCTGCAAGCCAACGATATCGCCGCCGACCGCTGGTATTCGCGCGATGTCGCGGCAATCGCGCAGAAACGCGGCATCAACGCCGTCGCACCCTATTTCATCGATGCGGACGCTACACCCAATCCCGGCGGCCTGCCGGTTGGCGGCCTCACGGTCATCCATTTTCCAAACAACCATCTCGTCTATGCGGTCACCTGGTATGGGCTGACGGCGATGGTGCTGGCATTGCTCGTGTTCATTCTTCGCGGCGAGATCGGAAGAGGCCACCGCGAATAAGACGAGTTCCGGCAGCTGTCGCACCGCAATGGCTTCAGCGCAGCGGATTAATCTCTTGTAAAGTGATGTCCGCTACTGCTTGCCTGTCCAGAATATACAAAAGCTGCACATGAGCCGGCCGGATTACATCCCCAGTCTTGATGGCCTGCGCGGTGTCGCCGCGCTTCTGGTCGTTCAAGCGCATATCGGCCTTGTCTTTCCGAGCACGGCCCAGCATTTGATGACGATGGGCAGCGAGGCTGTCGGCTTGTTCTTTGCCCTCAGCGGCTTTCTGATGGCCCATCTCTACGGTTCACGGCCGGTGACCCGGGAAAACGTCCTGGATTTCCTTGTGAGCCGCTTTGCCCGCATCTATCCGGTCTACCTTGTCGCCGTCCTGCTCGTGGCGATGCTGTCCGGCATACAGGGTCTGAACTTCGTCCAGCCCGTCACCGGCGGCATGGACTTTGCGCGCCATGTCTTTCTGCTGGGCTCAAGCGGCGTTTTCTGGTCGATTCCGCCCGAAATTCAATTCTACCTGCTCTTCCCGGTCCTATGGCTCTGCCTGGCCCGCCCGGACCGCTATGGCAGCCTGATCGCAGGCTTCGCGGTGGCTGTCGTCGTGGATGGCCTGCTTGGATTGCCGGGGCCTGGAATCCTGCTCGTTTCCAAGCTCCCTTACTTTCTCTTCGGCGCGCTGGCCGGGAAGTTGCATTCCTATGGGGACAGATGGACGCCATCCGCCCTCACGGGAGTTTTCACTCTCGCCCTTCTGGCGGTGTTCTTCACCTACAGGCATCTCCTGGCGAATTTTTCCCCCGAATTTTGGAGCCTGCAGAGCGCGTTCGCCGCAGCCGTCATTGTGGCGCTGGTCGCGCGGCAAGCTCCTATCGCATCCCATATCCTGGCGGCTGCACCCGTGAGGTTTCTAGGGGCGATCAGCTTCTCGCTCTATCTTTTCCACGTCCCGATCATGTTCCTCGTCCACCGGGCCTTTGAAACTCTCATGCCCGAACCGGCGCTCATCGCGGCAGCGTTTCTCGTTGCAGTCGGAGGAGCATGGTTCCTCCATGAGACGATAGAGGTCCCGAGCCGGCGCCTCCTCGTCACCTTCTGGCAGCATCACCGGTGGCGCCTGATCGCGCGGGGAACTCCGGCTGCGAGGATCGAACAGGCGATCTTCGACCTTCAAGAGACCGAAAAGCGCCTTCTCAACGGCGCATCTTCAGTCACGACCGAGGAAACCGGCCGCACGCTCATCCAGGACGGCGGCGATGGGAAGCTTCGCGCATAACGCAGCGGCTCTCGAGTGTTCCGGAGCCGTTCGAAAGCCGCCTGCAATCGAGCGCGGGCCGTCGCTCACCTCATTCACGTTCCTTAAGAAGCGACCCGATTGATCGCCTCGGCGAGCTGAGCCTGCGAGAAAGGCTTGCCGAGGCGCGGCAGGTTTATCATGCCGGCCCCTTCCGGAAGCTCGGCGTAACCGGTCGCAAGGATGATCGGCATCTCCGGCCACTCCTCGCGGATCGCCTGGGCGAGCTGGGCACCCGTCATGCGCGGCATGGCGTGGTCGCAGATCACCAGGTCGACCGGCTCCTTGCGCAGGATGTCGAGCGCCTCTGCCCCCGCCATTGCTTCGAGGACGGTATGGCCGAGATCTTCCAGCATCAACGTCGTATTCATCAGCACCAGACCGTCGTCATCGACGGCGAGAACGCGCAGCCGGTCGGTCACGTCCTGCTGCCGTTGCGGCGGCTCGGCATTGGCTTCCATCGCCTGATCGGCCGCCACGACCGGGAACCACAATTCCGCCGTCGTGCCTTCGCCGGGCGTGCTCTTCAGAAAGAGACAGCCGCCGGACTGGGTCGCCAGGCCCTGCACCATGGAAAGGCCGAGGCCGGTGCCCTTGCCGACGCCCTTGGTGGTGAAGAAGGGTGTCACGGCCTGTTCCAGGGTCTTGGAATCCATACCCTCGCCCTCGTCGATCACGGCGATCCTGATATAGCGGCCGGGCGACAGAGGCCTCTTGCCTGACGCCACCGCCTCCTCGGAAGCGCGAAGCGTGATCCTGCCGCCGGACGGCATGGCGTCGCGAGCGTTGACGACGAGATTGAGGATCGCCATCTCCAGCTGGTTCGGGTCGGTCAGGATCGTCGGCAGCCTGACGGGGAAAGAGGTCTCGATCATGGTGAGGGGGCCGAGCGAGCGGCTCAGCATATCCATCATACCACGCACAAGGCCGGAAACGTCGATCGGCTCCACATGCAGCTCCTGCCGGCGGGAGAAGGCAAGCATGCGCTGCGTCAAAGCCGCTCCGCGTTGAGCGCCCTGCATGGCATTGTCGACCAGCGATGTCAGCGCAAGATCCTGCGGCATGCGTTTCCTCAGGATTTCGAGACTGCCTGATATAGCCATCAGCAGATTGTTGAAATCATGGGCGATGCCGCCGGTCAATTGACCGATCGCCTCCATCTTCTGCGACTGGAACAGCTCTTCGCGCGCCTGCTCCAGTGCCTTCTGCGTTTCCATTTTTTCGGTGATGTCACGGGTGATCTTCGCAAAGCCAACCACCTGGCCGTCATCGTCCCGGATAACGTCGATCACGACGCTGGCCCAGAAGCGGGTCCCATCCTTGCGGACGCGCCAGCCCTCCCTTTCGAACCGGCCTTCGGCACGCGCGACGCTCAGCGCAGTTTCGGGCACGCCGGCCGCCTTGTCTTCAGCCGTATAAAAGGTCGAGAAATGCCGGCCGATGATTTCCTCAGGCCGATAGCCCTTGATGCGCTCGGCGCCGAAATTCCAGCTGCTGACATTGCCCTCGGGGTCGAGCATGTAAATCGCGTAATCGGAAACGCCCTGGATCAACCGGCGGAATTGTTCCTCGCTCTGGCGGATGGCGTTTTCGGCTGCCCTGCGTTCGGTCAGGTCGCGGGTGATCTTGGCAAAGCCGATGAGTTCGCCGGAGGGGTGGCGGATCGGGTCGATGATCACATGAGCCCAGAAGCGGGTACCATCCTTGCGCTGGCGCCAGCCCTCCCCTTCGAAGCGGCCGGTCTCCGCCGCCGTCGCGAGAGCCCGTTCCGGAACGCCTGCGGCGCGGTCTTCTTCCGGATAGAAACGGGAAAAATGATCCCCCAGTATTTCGGAAGGCTTGTAGCCTTTGAAGCGCTGCGCCCCGGTATTCCAGCTGGTGACGATGCCTTCGGGGCTGAGCATATAGATGGCGTAGTCGGTGATGGCATCGACCAAAAGGCGAAAACGTCCCTCTTCCGTAAGAGACGTGTCATGTCGATCCAGCACTTCCATCTGCCCCTCTGCGTTACCAGCGCACATAACGCAGCCGCAGGCGAATGGTTCCGGAAAGATCAGACTTTTTCAGACGGCCTTGACCTGCGGATAGAACCGTTCGCCCAACCGCTCGGCGGCGGCATAGGCCTGCGAGACGATTTCTGGCACGAGATCGATGTCGGGCAGGCTGCCAAGGCCAAGGGGGCCGACGGCAAAGAGACCGGCGACCGTCGAACCATCCTCGAGGAAAGGCTCGCCATGCGCATTGACCGCAAGCCCGAGGGAGAGCTCATCCGGCATGGCGAGGCCGGCGGAAAGCAGGCTCTGCATCAGCGGCGCCGATAGATCCGGTGCCTGGCAGCGGCAATCGATGACACGCTCGGCATGAATGACCTCTTCGGCCGAGGCGCCGGCCGGCGTGAAGAACAGCCCGCTTAGCCCCTGGCGGCCGGCCCGGCCGCGGCGCAGCAGCGTGCGGCCTTCGGCAAGCTCGCGTTTCAGCCGCAGGTGCATGGCCTCCGGCAGGCGGTTGCGATGGCTGTCGTAGATTGCCCGTAAATGCCGGTTGAATTGGTGCTTCTCGCGTGCCGGCAAGGAGCGCCAGAGCGAGCGGGCATGTTTCCGCAAGCCGTTCATCACCGATTGCCAGCTTCGGCCTTGCTCTTCCGCCTCGCGGCAGGCCTGGCGGATGAAGCGCACGATGTCGGCCAGGCTCTCAGGCAGCGCCTCGGCGGGAAAGACCGGATCGGCGGAATTCGGCGTGTGGCTCTGCGGCAGGAAGCCGCGCCGGGAAATGATCGTCACCTGGCCGGCATAGCCGGAATCGCGCAGCTGCAGCAGCTGGTCGACGACGCGGATGCCGCTGCCGAGCAACACGGTGTGCGGCCGCGCGACGAGGCGCTGGGCACGGACCGGCGACGGCTCCTGTTCGCCGGCATCCCTATCGCTCATACCGTAGCCGGTTGCGAGGATCACGGTATCGAACAGCGGATTGGCGGGATTGGCGCTTTCGAGCAGGAAGCGGTTGCCGTGGCTCCTGCGGATCGCCACGACAGGATCGCTGCAGACCTGGACGGTAATGTCACGGCGGGCGGCAAGCGCTTCCGAAAAGCGCTGGTAGACATAATCGCTGAAGATCTCCTTCGGCACGAAGATCTGCCGGAAGCCGGGAATGGCAGCCGGCACGGCGGCACGGAAAGCGGCGTTGCTACAAAGCCAGTCGTTGAAATCGTCGTTGTCGCCGAGCGAGACCGAAAGATCGCGCACGCGGGTATTGAGGATCGTGGAGGAGCGGGCTGAAGACAGGGCCTGGCCGCCGCTCACCGACGAATTCGGGTCGAACAGCTGGAGATGGAAGGGCGTGCGCACCGTCCTCATCAGCGCAATCGCCGTCATCATTCCGGAAAAGCCGCGCCCAACGATCGCAATGCGCGGCACGGCCGATATTTGCGCCGCCGCATTGGCTTTCGCGGAAAATAATCCCTGAACCGTCATCGCAACTCCTTTGCGGTTTATCCGCACCGTGTGTCGATCGAGGTTTCAACGCATAGATACCGGCCACGCGTTGATGAGGTTCATGCGGCCATTCGCAAACATCTGCCGCAGGATCGGGTCCGCTCAGCGGCCCGCAAAGGGAATAAGGGGAGCAGTTAGACCTGCCCATAGTCTATCAAACTAGTCGTGTATGAAAGCGCTAAAAGCCGAATGTGGCAAGGGGTTTTATGGTTCTGGCTATTAAGATATTGGAACGAAAGAATATTTGCTGCCGACGTCAGCCGCTTTCGCCGGGATATTGCTTCGCTTTCAGAAGGTCCGCCAGATGCGCGGTGTTGAGCGCCAGCATGTCAACGGCTTTCGTCACGACCTCGGGCACCTTGTCAAGATCGACGAAATTGGTGGATCCCATCGCCTCGCCGACCCAGTAGGCGACGGCATTCGCCGGAATGGTGAAACCGACATCGTTCAGCGCCTGGTAGAGCTCGGCCGACACGTGATGGGCGCCATCTTCGTTGCCGACGACGGCGACAGCCGCGACCCTGCCGTAGGATACCATGCGGCCCTGATCGTCGGTCTCATCGAGGAAGGCGTCCATGCGCTCCAGCGCCCGCTTGCACACGCTGGAGGGCTGGCCGAGCCAGATCGGCGTTGCCATCAGCAGGATATCGGCCTCCAGCAGCTTCGCGCGAATATCAGGCCAATCGTCGTCCTCGCCTTCGTCAGACGTGACGCCCGGCTTGATGTTGAAATCGGCAAGCCGGATCACTTCGGTCACAACGCCGTGCTTCGACAGCGCCTTGTCGATGAGGCCGATCATCCGCTCGGTCGAGGAAGCCGCCTTGGCGTCGCCGGTCTTCAGCGTGGAATTGAGAGCGAGGGCTTTCAGCGGCATGGTTCTCTCCCGGTAACGGCTGTCTGACAGGGGTTTGCCTGCTGCAACCCGCCCGCGCAGCGATTGTTCCCGCCGCCATGCGAGGAGGCCTCACGTAAAAATAACCAGATGGTGAATTCTTTACTTGAACCCCCAAATGGAATCGGCAAAAGTGACGGTGCTATCAATCCCTTCATGGATTTGCCGTCTTTTCGGGCCAGCGTCCGAACACACATCTATTGGAAAAATACCGTGAGCAGCGATGCGTTCAGACGCGCCGCGAAGCCTTCGGCTTCGATGGCGCTTGCAACTGCGGCAGGCTGGGGCCGAGGCCTCTATACACTGCTCCGCATCACCGTGATGGCCTTCCGTCACCCTTGGCAAGCCGGCCTTGCCATCGGCGCCACGCTGATCGCCTCCACCTTCCAGCTTCTGATCCCGCGCCTTCTCGGCCAGGCCGTCGACCATACGCAGGTGGCACTTCACGGCGGCACGGTCGGACAGCAGGCGCAGGATGCGCTGCTGACGACGGCGTTGCTTCTGCTCGGCGCCAGCGTGCTGCGCGGCATCTTCACCATGGTGCAGAACTATTTCAGTGAATCCGTCGGCCATCATATGGGCTACGAGCTGCGGCTCGCCTGCTACGAGAAGATCCAGCGCCTCTCCTTCAGCTTTCATGACACCGTGCATTCCGGCGACCTGATCACCGTCGGCCTGCTCGATCTCGAAGGCGTGCGCATGTATTTTTCCACCGCGCTCGTGCGCGTCTTCCTGCTTTCGATGCTGATCGGCATCGGCGCTTACATGCTGCTGTCGACCGACGTCGTGCTCGGCTTGCTGGCGCTTTCCTTCGTCCCCTTCGTCGGCTGGCGTTCGTCGGTCACCCAGCTCCGCCTGCGCGCCACCTGGCTCGACCTGCAGCAGCGACTTTCGGTGCTGACCCGCATCATGGAAGAAAATCTCGGCGGCATCCGCGTCGTGCGCGCCTTCGCGGCGCAGGAGCATGAGCTGTCGAAATTCGACCAAGCCTCGAAGAACGCGCTGGAGCTTGCCCATCAGCGCGTCGGAATCCGCGTCACTAATACCAGCGCCATGACCTTTTCCTTCTTTGCGTCCATGGGTCTCGTGCTGTGGGTCGGCGGCGGCAAGGTGCTCTCCGGCGAGATTACCGTCGGTACGCTCGCCTCCTTCCTTACCTTTATGACCATCCTGCAGATGCCGGTGCGCCAGCTCGGCCTGATGGTCAACGCCTTCGCCCGCGCCTCGACCTGCGGTACGCGCCTCTTCGATCTTCTGGATCTGGAGATCGCCGTGCGCGATGCGCCGGATGCCAAGGAGTTGACGGTAACGGACGGCACGTTGCGTTTCGAGAATGTTGGTTTCGCCTATCCGAGCGCGCCGACGCGTGAGGTGCTGCACGGTGTCAGCTTCGAGGCGAAGCGCGGCGAAACGATCGGCATCGTCGGCCCGCCCGGCAGCGGCAAATCGACGCTCGCGCATCTCATCCCGCGCTTCTACGACGCCACCACAGGCAAGATCACCATCGACGGGCAGGATATCCGCAAGGCAACGCTGCAGTCGCTGCGCCGCTCCGTCGCCGTCGTCCAGCAGGATTCCTTCCTCTTCACCACGACGATCGAAAACAACATCGCCTATGGCGACCCCTGGGCCAAGGAAAGCCGGATCGAGCGCGCCAGCGAAAGCGCGCAGCTCCACAATTATGTGCTCGGCCTGCCCACAGGCTACGGCACCGTCGTCGGCGAACGCGGCGTCTCGCTTTCAGGCGGCCAGCGTCAGCGGCTTTCGATCGCCCGCGCGCTGATGCTCAAACCCGCGGTGATGGTGTTCGACGATTCCACCGCGGCGATCGACGCAGCCACGGAGCAGCGCATCCGCAGCGCCATGCGCCGCTATGCCGCCGACCGCGTCACCATCATCGTCGCCCATCGCCTGAGTTCGCTGATGCATGCCGACAGGATCTTCTTCATCGAGGACGGCCGCATCGTCGAACAGGGCACGCATGACGAGCTGCTTTCGCTCGGCGGGCGATACAAGGCGCTTTACGATTTGCAGGTGCGGCCGGGCGACGACGCTTTGAGCGCGTAAGAAACCGGCGCTGGAGGAAATTGATGGCCGAGGAACTGGAAACCGAACGCTCCGACGTTCGCGAGGATGGCAGGCGCCCGCCGCGGGCGGTCGTCGGATCGCAACGCGTCGAAGAGGAAATCTTCGGCAAGGTCTTCGATTCCAACATCATCAAGCGCATCTGGGCCTTCGTGCACCCCTACCGGCGCGATGTCATCCTGTCGGTCGTTTCGGTGCTCGTCTTCACCGCCATGCAGCTCATGATCCCGCTGATCATCCGCTACGCCATCGACCACGGCATGCAGCCCGGCGGCAGCCATTCGGCGCTGACCTGGGCGATCGTCGGCTTCCTGATCGCCATCCTCATCAATTACGGCGCCAGCTACTGGCAGGAAACACTGGTCGGCGGCGTCGCGGAAAACGTGCTCTTCGACATACGCAGGGCGATGTTCTCGCATCTGCAGCGCGTCTCGCTTTCCTTCATGGACAAGACGGAGGTCGGCCGGCTGATGTCGCGCCTGCAGGGCGACGTCAATTCGATGCAGGAATTTCTCGAAACCTGCGTGCTTTCCGTCGGCGACATCTTCCTGCTCTTCGGCATCGTCTTCGTGATGCTCTATCTCGACTTCAAGCTCGGGCTGCTGACGCTATCCGCACTGCCGGTGCTGTTCGTCGTGCGCCTGTTCTGGCTGCCGCTGGCGCGCAAGTCCTTCATGGCCGCGCATGAAACGAACTCGGTGGCGAACGGCGCGCTCGCCGAGGCGATCCACGGTGTGCGCGCCGTCCAGAGCATGGACCGGCAGGAGGTCAACTTTCAACTCTATGACGACAAGGCGCATGCCAACCTCAAGACGCATCTGACGGCGGCGCGTTATGCCCAGATCATGGTGCCGATCGTCGATGCGCTGACCGGCATAGCCATGGCGCTCGTCATCGTCGTCGGTGGCGCGCGCGTCCTGAACCAGGCGCTCGATGTCGGCGTGCTCGTCGCCTTCCTCTTCTATATCCAGCGCTTCTTCGACCCGATCCGTTCGCTGACGCTGCAATATTCGGTCATGCAGCGCGCCATGGCCTCGGGCCAGCGTTTGACCGACGTGCTCGACGTGCCGATCGAGATCCAGGACGCGCCCGACGCCAAGGTGCTGTCGGCCGAGATGGACGGCTCGGTGGAGTTCCGCGATGTCGTTTTCGGTTACAATCCCAAACATCCCGTGCTGAAGCACGTCAGTTTCAAGGTCAATCCCGGCGAGACGGTCGCCCTCGTCGGCCCGACCGGATCGGGCAAATCGAGCTGCATGTCGCTGATCCACCGCTTCTACGAAGTGCAGCGGGGGCAGGTGCTGGTCGGCGGGCATGACGTGCGCGCGCTGACGCAGGATTCGCTCGGGGCGCAGATCGCCATGGTGCTGCAGGAACCTTTCCTCTTCACCGGCACCGTCTTCGAGAACATCCGCTACCACAAGGCGGAAGCGACGCGCGAGCAGGTGATCGAAGCCGCCAAGGCCGTCGGCGCGCATGACTTCATCATGCGCATGGCGGAAGGCTATGACAGCATGCTCGGCGAGCGCGGCGGCAATCTTTCGCTCGGCCAGCGCCAGCTTCTCTCTTTCGCCCGCGCGCTGGTGGCGGATGCGAAGATCCTCGTACTCGACGAGGCGACGGCCAATATCGACAGCTATACGGAGATGCTGATCCAGAAGGCCCTGGTGAAGCTGCTCGAAAACCGCACCGGTCTCGTCATCGCCCACCGCCTTGCCACCATCCGCGAGGCCGACCGCATCATCGTGCTGCAGAACGGCGAAATCATCGAAAGCGGCAACCACCGTCAATTGATGAAGAACGGCAAGCTTTATTCCAGGCTTTATAACCTCAACTACGCGTCCTTCGACGATATTCCCGAAGAGGTGCTGGAAGAGACAGCGACGGAATCGGCGACCTAAAGCGGATGGCATGCGTTAACGCGTGTTGCAAAGTTTGAACGAACAAACGACTTGCTGCCGCATTTCTCTCCTATCCGGAGGCGATTGCCACTGAGGAGAAATGTTATGAAGAGAATTATGAGCAGCCTGTTGATCGCGACGGCCCTTGTTGGATCGGCTATTCAGCCTGCTGCCGCGCGTGACCGTCATCACCACAACGACACCGGCCGCATCATCGCCGGCGGTGTTGCCGCAGGCGTCGTCGGCGGTCTGATCGGAGGCGCGATCGCCAATGGCGGCCCGCGTTACGTCGATGACGGCCCTCGTTATGTGGAGAGCCCCCGCTATGTCGAACCCCAGCCGAGATGCTGGTATGAGGACCGCGACGTGCGCAACCGCTATGACGGCGGCTATCACGCCGAAACGGTCCGCGTCTGCGAGTAGCCGAACTTCTCGGAGCGGCGCGACCTGAGCATTGGTCGGCGCCGCTCATTCACTCCCTCAGCCGAGGTTGAATTCGCCAGCCCGGCAGCAGTCCGCAATGACATCGCCTGTACTTTGCGATTATCTCCCTTTTAGAAAAAATCTGGCTGCCGTGCGGCCAGCTGTCATCTGGCTGTCAGAGGCGGCAAATAGCTGAGGGCCATGAATGATGGTCCGGTGAACGGCAACAAGACGCCGAAGAAAGAGCGCATGCGCTTCGTCAGCGCCGAGCAGGTGGCGCAATTGGCGGGCGTTTCGCGCTCCGCCGTCTCGCGTACCTTTACGCCGGGTGCAAGCGTCGCCCCGGCAACGCGCGAGAAGGTGCTGCGGGCAGCTGACGAACTTGGCTATCACGTCAACGACCTAGCGCGCGGCGTGCTCGCCAATCAGAGCCGCCTCGTCGGCATTGTCGCGACGCGGCCGGAAGTCGGCTTTCGCGCCCATCTCGCCGCAGCCCTTGCCAAATTCCTGATCCGGCGCGGCAGCATTCCGATCCTCATCAATACCGGCCAGACGGAAGACGAATTGCTCGCCGCCCAAAAGATGCTGATCGGCCACCGTGCCGAGGCGATCATCATTCTGTCCGGCTCGCCGCCGGCAAGTTTCCTCGAACTCGCCCAGCGAAACGGCCAGCCGCTCGTCGTCATCGGCCGTTCGGAGCCCGACCATGGCGCAGCGCGCCGTCGAGCTGATGGAGCGGCGGCTTGAAAATCCGGATGCGCCGCCGGCTTACGAGCGCGTCATTCCGGAACTCGTCATCCGCCAGAGCTTCAAGCCCTAACCTCTCTCCCTGGCTTTTCGCGGGCGCAATCCTGTGGCAAGAAGGGCGTAACGCGATCGGGTGGGGAGGAAAGTCGCCAGAGATGAAGGGAATTCGCCAGCTCGCCGAGCATCTCGACATTTCGATCGGGACCGTATCCCGCGCGCTGAACGGCAAGCCCGACGTCAACGACGAAACGCGCCGGCGCGTGCTCGCCGCCGCCGAAGAACTCGGCTATGTCGCCAACCAGTCGGGCCGCAGCCTTCGCCAGGGCATGACAAACGTCATCGGGCTGATGCTTGAGGTCAGCCGAGAGACGGTCGAAAACAGCGACGACTTCTTCCTTGGCGTCACCGACGGGCTGCAGAGCGTCTTTTCCCGCCACAAGCTCGATCTGGTCATGCTGCCCTGCCCCGATGACGAGGATCCGCACGAATATCTGAAGCGCATGGTGGCGCGCCGGCTGGTCGACGCGATGATCATTTCGGCGACCCGGCGCACCGACCGGCGCATCGAGCTTCTGGAAAAGGCCCGCATTCCCTTCGTGGCGCTCGGCCGCAGCGCATCCGGCGGCAGCTACACCTGGATGGATCTCGACTTCGAAGGAGTGGCGGCGCGCGGCGTCGACCGGCTGGTCGCGAAGGGCCATCGGCGGATCGCGGTGGCCGCACCCTCCTCCGACATCAACCTCGGCTATATTTTCCTCGACAGCTACCGCGAGGCGCTGAAACGCCACGATATTCCCTTCGATCCGGCCCTCGTCATCCGCGTCAAGTCGAGCGAACAGGGCGGCTATCAGGCCGGCCACGAACTGCTGATGATCGAAGACCGGCCGACCGCGATCATCCTGATCCACGAATTGATGGCGATCGGGCTTTACCGGCGGCTTGCGGAGGCCGGCATGGTGCCGGGACGCGATCTTGCCGTCCTGGGTTTCCGCGAGGAGCCGCGCACGCATTTCCTGCAACCGACGCTGACATCCTTCCGCATGTCGTTGCGCGATCTGGGCGTGCAGCTCGGCGAAACCCTGCTCGCCACCATGCCGGCCTATGCCGAACACTATCCGCAGGGCGCCCGCAACAGGATCTGGCCGCTGGAACTCATTCCCGGCGAAAGCGACGCTTTCACCCTGACGCGCTGAAGCCTTCAGACCCGGCTGGGCGCTGCCTGCTCTGGCATGATGCCGGACAGTGGGGGCCGCAACCCGATAATCGGGTGCGGCCCGTCACGATCATTCGGCGGCAGCGACGGCGGCGCGGCGGCCGATCGTTGCCTGCGTCAGCACGAAAGCGCAGAAGGCGCAAAGCGCGATACCGGCGGCCATCGGGACGGCAGTGCCGTCGAAGAACAGGCTCGAGATCACCATGGCGACGGCGGCGATGACGAAGTGCAGCGTGCCCATCAGCGACGAGGCCGTGCCGGCGATCTCGCCGTGATCCTCCAGCGCGAGCACCGCGCTCGTCGGGATGACGAGGCCGAGGAAGCCGTAACCGAGGAAGAGGAAGCTCGCCATGACCGGCAGCTGGTTGAAGCCTGCGGCCATCACCACCGCCATGGCGACCATGGACAGCGCAAAGGCGCTGACGGCAAGCCGCATGACGCGCACGAGACCGAAACGCTCGCCGAGCCAGCCCGTCGCCTGCGACACCGCGAAGAAAGATACGGCATTGATCGAGAAGGCGAAGCTGTATTGGGTCGGCGTCAGTCCGTAATGCTGGATCAGCACGAAGGGCGAGTTGGCGAGATAGACGAGAAAGCTCGAAATGCCGAGGCCGCCGATGAAGGTCAGCGTCAGGAAATTGCGGTCGCCAAGCAGCCGCCGGTAGGCGGCCATGGCGCTTCCAAGGCCGCTGCCGCTGCGCTCACTGGCGGGCCGCGTTTCGTCGAGCTGTGTGGACAAGAGGACGAGACCGATCATGGCGGCGATCGTTACCGCCCAGAACACGCCGCGCCAGCCGTAAAACTCGATGACGGCGCTGCCCGTCAGCGGCGCCAGGATCGGCGAAATCGAAAAGACCAGCATCAGGAGCGACATCAGGCGCGCGGCCTGGACGCCGGTGTGCATATCACGGACGATGGCGCGCGGAATGACCATCCCGGCGGCACCGCCGATACCCTGGACGAAACGGAAAGCGATCAGCGTTTCGATGCCGGTCGCCAGCGCACAGCCGACCGAAGCGACCGCGAAGAGGCCGATACCGATATAGAGCGGCAGCTTGCGGCCCCACATATCCGACAACGGGCCATAAAGAAGTTGTGCGAGCGCAAAGGAGATGAAGAAGGCGAGAAGTGTCAGCTGGGTGACGCTGTTATCGGCGTGCAGATCCTGGCCGATGGACGGCAGGGCAGGCAGATACATGTCGATGGCGAAGGGCCCGATGGCCGAGAGAAGGCCGAGAATGAGAGCGATGCGAAAGAATGAAGCCGTCATAAGGATGATCTTTCATAAAAGCGCAGCGAAAGCGCCGGATCGTCGCTCCGCCGCCTTGCTCTGAAGGGTTCAATGATGATCGTTCGCGCGAAGACGAAGTTGGGAGCTCATATCTCCAGCGGCGGAACTAGGAGTGTCTATAAATTTGGACACTGATGTAAAATTAGACGCCATTGTCTAAAACGTCAAGACGGCTTATCTTCGTGCCATGAAAGATCGCATGACACCCGCAGCCAGGATGACGGGGCATACGCAGCGCGGACAATGCGCCAAGCGCATGTCGATTCTCGAGGCCGCCGCAGAGGTATTCTGCAACCAGGGTTTTGCCGGCGCCAGCATCGATGAGATCGCCGCCAAAGCCTGCGTCTCGCGCCAGACGATCTACAATCACTACCGCGAAAAAGAGACGCTGTTTGTCGCCGTCGTCGAGGACGTGATGAACCGCGCCAACGCCATGCTCTTCTCCATGCTGTCGACCTTTCCCGACAATGCCGACAATCTGGAGGACGACCTGACGGCTTTCGTCGTGCGCCTAAACAGGAACTGCATCTGCAATCACGACGGAAAATTCCTGCGTAAGCTGGTGCAGATGGAGGGCGAACGATATCCGCACCTCTTCGAAAGCTGGCGCCAGCACGGGCCGGGGAAGCTGACCACGGCGCTGTCGGCGCTTTTCGCGCGGCTTGCCCACAAGGGGGCGCTCGTCATCGATGATTTCGACGTCGCTGCCCGCCAGTTCGTGGCGCTCGGCAATGCCGATCTGCAGATGACCGTCCTTTTCGGTGGGATGCCGACCGACGGCGAGTTGGAAAAGGCGGCGCGCAACGCCGTCCGTACCTTTCTCAAGGCCTATGG
This sequence comes from Rhizobium sp. R339, assembly GCF_002211395.1. NCBI lineage: Bacteria > Pseudomonadati > Pseudomonadota > Alphaproteobacteria > Hyphomicrobiales > Rhizobiaceae > Rhizobium > Rhizobium sp. R339. The sequence continues at coordinate 139,458 of NZ_LOKV01000008.1, read as the reverse complement.
CAGGCCGGAAGCGAAGCAGGCCAGCCCTCCGCCGCAGCTTGCGGCCGTTTCCGGCTGACCGGCCAATCAGGCAAAGACCGTCATCTGTTTGGGCACCACGGCAAACATGCCGACCCGGCGCGCGGCCAGATATTTGACCAGTTGTTCGACGACCGAAGGCATGACCGGCTTTTGAATCACGCCGACCGCGCCCTTGATCCCATCGGCAACCATCTCGGGATTGCCGGTCATGAAGACGACCGCGATGCCGTGCTCTTCCGCCAGTCGCCGCCCAATGTCGGGCCCGGTCGGCCCGTCGGCGAGATTGACGTCGACGAAGGCGATATCGGCAAGCGGCGCCAGCCGCAGCGCCTGTTCGCGATCATGCGCGAGGCCCGCGACCTGCATGCCCATGTTCTCCACCGTCGCCCCGAGATCCAGGGCGATCAGGAATTCATCTTCGACGATCAAAACTCTCTGCTTCATGAGATCATCTCGTTGCCAGCGTCGCACAACATTGGTGGCCATGATACGTCCCCTTGTTACGCACATACTTCGAAAGAGGGATCCGCTCCGGCAGCTGTCCCTGCTCGAAACTCATGCCAGTAACGGGCAACTAAACGTTATGTTCCGCCGTGAAACGCGAATCTCTACATTTAACCTATTGTTAACGTTGATAAATTTTTAACCATATCGATGTGAAACAAAAAAAGCGGCTGCCTGACCGGTGCGAAAAAGCCGCGGCAGATAGGCTAATCCGACCTCTCGCCCCCTCGATTGCCGGCATGCCGTTGCAGACGCGAGCCTAGGCGGGCCAACTGCACCTACAGCGAGCAACCGGCCATTGGCTGCAATGGCCGTGGCAAGGCTGCCACGGCGGAAAGATCTGGACGTTGCTATGTCTCTGGCGGCCGCCCAAATCCTTGCCCATCCTTGCAAAAGCCGCAAATCACGCCCGCTGATGTGACGGTTGAACGAAAGCGTCTGTGTGATGGTGAAACACCGCTCAAGTTGAGTTGACAATCTCGTGAGGAGTGAGGAGAGTGCCGCCGATCAGAGCCAGCATCGCCTGTATCCTTGGGGGGAATCTATGTCCGTGCGCTCGTTTTTCGCTTTCGCCGCTATCGCCTTTTCCACGATTGCCATCAGCTTTCCCGCGGCCGCGGCGGAAACCAAGCGCGACATTCAGACGATCAAGGATGCCGATTTCTTCGGCTTCGATCTGCGCACCGAGCAGAATGTTTCGCTCGACCAGTGCAAGACCTCCTGCATCGGCGACAAGAGCTGCAAGGCCTTCACCTACAATCCCAAGGTGAAGTGGTGCTTTCTGAAGTCCGATTTCAAGACGATGAACGCCTTCCCGGGCGCCATCGCCGGCAAGATCGTCGAAACGGCGGCCCAGAAGGAGCCGGATATCGGCGCTGCGCCGCGCCTGACCTTCCTGACGAGCGATCTCATCCAGCAGGCCCACGACTTCAAGGACAATCTTGCCCTTACCGACGCCCAGCAGGGCCAGGGGGTGGACAGCCTGACGGCCAATGCCCGCCTCGACATGACCGCCAACAACCTGACCGACGCGCTGATCGCCTTCCATGGCGCACTGTCGATCATGCCCGATGACGCTGATCTCTGGCTCGAGACCGCCCGCGCCGCAATTTCTTTCGGAAGCACGGAGAGCAGCATCACGGGCCAGGCCGTGCTCGACGCACTGAACGGCTACGAGCTGACGCGCACGATGGCCAAGCGGGCCGAGGCGCTCGCCGTGCTTGCCAATGCCCTGGAACGCAACGGCAATTACCGCCCGGCTCTCGACGCCTACAAGGCAAGCCTGGCGTTGGTCGGCGCCAAGGATGTTCAGGCGGCCTACCTGCAGCTGAAATCGACGCAGGGGTTCCGCATTACCGAACATACGGTCGATGCCGACAGCGCCACGCCGCGCGCTTGCGCCACCTTCTCCGAGGCGCTCATCAAGACCACCGACTACACGCCCTTCGTGACGCTGAACGGCGCCGCGCCGAAGGCCGTGGAAACCAAGGGCAAGCAGATCTGCGTCGAGGGCCTCACGCATGGCGAGACCTATAAGATCGCCTTCCGCACCGGCCTGCCCTCGGCCGTCGACGAAGTTCTCGAAGCCCCCGTCAGCATCGACGTCTACATCAAGGACCGCACCCAGATGGTGCGCTTCACCGGCGACAGCTTCGTGCTGCCCTCGACGGCGCGCCGCGGCATCCCGATCGTCTCGGTCAACCTCGCCTCCGCCAATCTCAAGCTCTACCGCATCGGCGATCGCGGCATCGCGCCGCTGCTGACCAACTCCCAGTTCCTCAGCCAGCTCGACGGCTACAGCGCCCAGAACATTCAGGACCAGAGCGGCGAACTCGTCTGGCAGGGCTCGATCGAAATCGCCAACGAGCTCAACAAGGACGTCGTCACCAGCTTCCCGGTCGACGAGGCGCTGCCCGAGCGCAAGCCCGGCATCTACGTCATGACTGCAACGGCAGGAACCGGCCCGTCCCAGGAGTGGGATTCGCAGGCGACGCAATGGTTCCTCGTCTCCGATATCGGCATCACCACCTATGCCGGCACCGACGGGCTCAACGTCTTCACCCGCTCGCTCGCCTCGGCAAAGCCGATCGCAGGCGTCGAGCTGCAGCTGCTCGCCAAGAACAATGAGGTGCTCGGCACCGCGACGACAGACGAAAACGGCCGCGCCACCTTCACCGCTGGCCTGATCCGCGGCACGGCGGCGCTCACGCCGGCCGTCATCGCCGCTAAGAACGGCACATCGGACTATGTCTTCCTCGACATGACGCGCGCCGGCTTCGACCTCTCCGACCGTGGCGTGACGGGCCGCGCCGCCCCCGGCGCGATCGACCTACTGACCTTTACCGAACGCGGCATCTACCGCGCCGGCGAAACGGTGCATGCCCAGGCGCTTGCCCGCGATACCGACGGCAACGCCATCGAAAACCTGCCGCTCACCTTCATCTTCAGCCGCCCCGATGGCGTCGAAGACCGGCGGATCGTCAGCCAGACCAGCAATCTCGGCGGTTATTCCATCGATTTTCCGACCCAGCAAAACGCCATGCGCGGCACCTGGACGATGAATGTCTATACCGACCCCAAGGGTACGGCTATCGCCACCAAGAGCTTCCTGGTCGACGATTTCGTGCCGGATCGCGCCGAGATGGAAATCAAGACCGAAGCCAAGGAAATCGGTCCGGATACGCCGGCGACGATCACCATCTCGGGCAAGTATCTCTACGGCGCTCCGGCCGCGGGACTGACGCTCGAGGGCGACGTCGTCGTCAAGCCGACGCGTGAGAGCGCTGCCTATAAGGGCTTCCTCTTCGGGCTTGCCGACGAGGAGGCAAGTGAGGATTCGCGCCTGCCGATCGACGGTCTGCCTGAACTCGACGAGAACGGCGAAGCCTCGACCGACCTCACCATCAGCGATCTGCCGGCGACGACGCAGCTGCTCAAAGCCACGGTCTATATGCGCATGCAGGAAGCAGGCGGGCGGGCAATCGAGCGCTCCCTCGTGATCCCGGTGAAGAACCAGGGCGCTTCGATCGGCATCAAGCCGGAATTTTCCGACGACCTGCCTGAAAACGCGATCGCCAATTTCACGGTGATCGGCGTCGATGCCGACGGCCAGAAGCAGGAGACGAAGGGCCTGCGCTGGAAATTCTACAGCCTCAACCGTGAATACCAGTGGTATCGCGAGGGCACGGCATGGAAATACGAGCCGGTCTACACAGCCGAGCAGATCTCCAATGGCAGCGTCGACGCGACGATGGACGGCGGCAAGATCTCCGTGCCGGTGACCTGGGGCCGCTACCGCCTCGAAGTCGAAAGCCCGGATGCCGACGGCCCCACCTCCAGCGTCGAATTCGAGGCCGGCTGGTTCGTGGCTTCGACCTCCACCGAAACTCCCGACGGGCTGGAAATCGCCCTCGACAAGGACAGCTACAAGGTCGGCGAGACGGCCAAGCTGAAGGTTACCTCGCGCTATGGCGGCGAGCTGATGGTGACGGCCGGAACCGAAAAGCTGGTCGCCGTGCAGAGCGCCACGATCGGCGAGACCGGCGGCGAGGTCGATATCCCCGTCACGGCTGATTGGGGTGCCGGCGCCTACGTGACCGCGACACTCTTCCGCCCCGGCGATGCGCAGGACAGCCACATGCCGATGCGCTCGATCGGCATCAAATGGTTGAAGGTCGATCCCGAGCAGCGGGCGCTGCAGGTGGCGCTCGACACGCCGGAAAAGATGCTGCCGCGCGGCCCGTTGAATATCGGCCTGCAAGTGACGGGCGCCGGCGCCAACGAGGATGCCTATGTGACGGTTGCCGCCGTCGATGTCGGCATTCTCAACCTGACGCGCTACGAGCCGCCGAACCCTGAAGACTGGTATTTCGGCCAGCGGCAGCTCGGCCTTGAAATCCGCGACCTCTACGGCCGCCTGATCGACGGCTCGCTTGGTGTAACCGGCAAGCTCAGAACGGGTGGCGACGGCGGCGCCGTGGCGCTGCAGTCAAGCCCGCCAACGCAGAAGCTGGTCGCCTTCTTCTCGGGTCCGGTGAAGCTCGACGCCGAAGGCAAGGCCAATGTCTCCTTCGACATTCCGCAATTCAACGGCACGGCGCGCGTCATGGCGGTCGCCTGGTCGAAGAGCGGCGTCGGCCACGGCGTCAAGGATGTCATTATCCGCGATCCGGTCGTGGTCACCGCGAGCCTGCCGAAATTTCTCACCCCCGGCGACAAGGCCAATCTGCGTCTCGACATCGCCAACACCGATGCCCCGGCCGGCGACTACACGCTGCAGCTGACCGGCAACGACGCGGTCGGCATCGAACAGGCTTCCGCCTCGCAGACGATCCGCCTCGAGGCCGGCGCCAAATCCGAGCTGACGCTGTCGCTTGTCGGCAAGCAGCCGGGCGCCGGCAGCGTCTCGATCAACCTCTCCGACGCTTCCGGCCTTTCGCTCGACCAGACGGTCGATGTGCCGGTGCGTCCGGCCTCCTTGCCGATCACCCAGCGCAGGGTGCTGGCGCTCAAGCCCGGGGCGAAGCTCACCGTCGACAAGAACCTCTTGGCCGACAGCGTGCTGCCCGGCGCGTCGATCAGCGTCAACGTCACGCGTTCGGCCGCTTTCGATATCCCCGCACTGCTGATGACGCTCGACCGCTATCCCTTCGGCTGCGCCGAGCAGACCACCAGCCGCGCGCTGCCGCTGCTCTACCTTGCCGAAGTGGCGAAGCAGGCCGGCATCGAAAACGATGACGACGTGCGCCAGCGCGTGCAGGATGCGATCTACCGCGTGCTTTCCTATCAGGCATCCGCCGGCAGCTTCGGCCTCTGGGGTCCTGACTCGGGCGATGTCTGGCTCGATTCCTACGTTACCGATTTCCTGACGCGGGCCCGCGAGCAGAAATACGACGTGCCGGAAAGAGCTTTCGTGCAGGCGCTGGAAAACCTGCAGAACGTGCTGTCCTACACCACCGACATCAAGGGCCAGGGCGATCAGATTGCCTATGCCGTCTACGTCCTGGCCCGCAACAAGAAAGCCGCGATCAGCGATCTGCGCTACTATGCCGATACAATGATCAACGACTTCCCGACGCCGCTCGCCAAGGCGCATATCGCCGCCGCACTGGCGCTTTACGGCGATGCGCAGCGTTCGAAGAACATCTTCCTCGATGCGCTGCAGATGTCGGAGCAATCGATGGTGTCGCGCGTCAACCTCTCGCGCACCGACTACGGCACGATCCTGCGCGACGGCGCCGCGATCCTGGCGCTGGCGGCCGAAAGCCGGCCGGTTCCGCCGGTCATTCCGGAGCTCTCCAAGGCCGTGGCCAAGGAATGGGGGCGCAGCAAATATAAGAGCACCCAGGAAGAGACCTGGATGCTGCTTGCCGCGCGCGCCATCCAGGGCGGCGATGACGGGCTGAAAATCGACGTCAATGGCGCCGCGCATACCGGCGCCTACATGGCGCGCATGACCGGCGATGCATTGGCCGGCCATCCGCTGACGCTGACCAACCAGACCAACGACGCGGTTTCGGCTGTCGTCACCACCGTGGCCGCACCGACCGTGCCGCTGCCGGCCGGCGGCGACGGCTTCACCATCGAGCGCAGCTATTACACGCTCGACGGCGAACAGGCGAATGTCAGCGAGGCGAAGCAGAACGAGCGCTACGTCGTCGTCATCCATGTGCGGGAGACCAACGACTGGCCCTCGCGCATCGTCATCACCGATCTTCTGCCCGCCGGCTTCGAGATCGACAATCCGAACCTCGTCGACAGCGCCCAGATGACGAATTTCGACTGGATCGGCGAGATCTCCGCCGCCCATACCGAATTCCGCTATGATCGCTTCGTCGCCGCCTTCAACCGCGGGTCGGGCGACGATCGCGAGTTCAATGTCGCCTATGTCGTGCGCGCCGTCACACCCGGCACCTACGATCATCCGGCGGCAACCGTCGAGGACATGTACAGGCCCGAGCTTTCGGCCCGCACGGCGACCGGCAAGATGGAGGTCATGGCGGCACAATAATGGGGCTGTGGCGCAAGTTTGCGATCGGATCCGCCGCCGGCGTCGTTCTCGCCGGCGCGGGTCTGCTTGCGCTCGATGCCGCCGACCGCGCCTATCCGCCGCCTCTGGAGAAGGCGGATGTGGTCTCCGCCGAGGTGCTGGATGCCGACGGCCAGTTGCTGCGCGCCTTTGCGACGTCGGAGGGCCGCTGGCGGCTGAAGACGTCGGCCGCCGACGTCGATCCGCAATTCCTGCGCATGCTGATCGCCTATGAAGACCAGCGTTTCTACAGCCACCGCGGCGTCGACCCTTGGGCGCTCGGGCGCGCGAGCCTGCAATTCGTCAGCAATGGCCGCATCGTCTCCGGCGCCTCGACGCTTTCGATGCAGGTGGCGCGGCTGATCGAGCCGCGCCCGGAACGGACGCTTTCGGCGAAACTGCTGCAGCTTGCGCGCGCGATGCAGATCGAGCGGCGGCTCAGCAAGGAACAGATCCTCGACCTCTATCTCACCCACGCACCCTATGGCGGCAATCTCGAAGGCGTGCGCGCCGCAAGCCTTGCCTATTTCGGCAAGGAGCCGCGCCGCCTGACGGTCGCCGAGGCGGCGCTGCTCGTCGCCCTGCCGCAATTGCCGGAACGGCGCCGGCCGGACCGCAATCTCAAGGCGGCGGAAGAAGCGCGCCGGCGCGTGCTCGACCGCGTTGCGGTGGCCGAGGCCGTCGGCGATGGCGAGGCGGAGCGGGCCGAGGGGGTCGCCATTCCGTCGCGACGCATGCAATTGCCGGCACTTGCCGCCCATCTCGCCGAGACGGCAATTCGCAAACAGCCTGCGGTCCTCAAACACCGGACGACATTGAAGAAGCAGGTGCAGCAGGGGCTGGAGTCGGTCGCACGGGCAGCGGCCATGAAGCTCGGGCCGAAGCTGTCGCTTGCCATGGTGATGGCGGATGCGCAGACGGGCGAGATCGTCGGCGAGGTCGGCTCGGCCGATTATTTCGACACCAGCCGCTCCGGCTGGATCGACATGACGCGCGTCAACCGTTCACCGGGCTCGACACTGAAGCCCTTCATCTACGGGCTGGCTTTCGAGCAGGGTCTCGTCTCCCAGGAGACGATCATCGAGGACCGCCCCGCCGATTTCTTCGGCTATCGGCCGCGCAATTTCGACATGAGCTATCAGGGCGACGTCACGGTGCGCGAGGCGCTGCAGCTTTCGCTGAACGTGCCGGCCGTCAAGCTGCTCGATGCCGTCGGGCCGTCGCGGCTGCTGGTGCGCTTCCGCCGCGCCGAGGTGCGCCCGGCCTTGCCGCCGAATGAGACGCCCGGGCTTGCGATCGGCCTCGGCGGCGTCGGCGTCACGCTGAAGGACCTGGTGCAGCTCTACACGGCGCTCGCCAATCGCGGCCAGCCGACGCGGCTCGGGGACGGCATCACCGGCGTACCCGGCAAGATCGACGGCGAGCCGATGCTGGAGCCGGTCGCGGTGTGGAACGTCGCCGATATCCTTTCCGGCGTCATTCCTCCCGCCGGCGCCGCCCAGCGCGGCATCGCCTACAAGACCGGCACGAGCTACGGCTACCGCGACGCCTGGTCGGTCGGCTATGACGGGCGCTACGTGCTCGGCGTCTGGGTCGGACGGCCCGATAACGGCGCCGTGCCGGGCCTGACCGGTTATGGCACCGCCGCGCCGATCCTCTTCGAGGGCTTCGCCAAGTCAGGGATCGCAACGACGCCGCTGCCGCGGCCGCCCGCCGGCGCCGTGCGCATCGCCCAGTCCGAACTGCCGATCAGCCAGCGGCGTTTCGCGCTCAACGCCAGCGGCCTGCTCGTCGCCTCCGGCCGCGAAGCCGCGCCTCAGATCGTCTATCCGCCAGAAGGCGCGCATATCGATCTCGGCGCCAAAGGGGGCGACCTGTCACCGCTGCAGCTGAAGCTGCAGGGCGGCCGCGCGCCTTTCCGCTGGCTCGCCAATGGCAGGCCGCTGCCCGATCTTTCGCGCCGGCGCACCCAGCAATGGCTGCCGGACGGCGGCGGCTATTCGAAGCTCACCGTCATCGATTCGGCCGGCCGCGCCGCAAGTGTTGGCGTTTTCATCGACTAACCCATCAAGTGTCACGTCCTTTGGGCGTCCGATAAGGCGCGCGGCGCTGCAATGGAACCAAAGCCCGGACACAACCGTTGGAGAGGGTCTCCCTCCAACGTCAGACGGCCTCATGACACTTCCGACAGCGACCTACCGGATACAATTCCGCAACGGCATGACCTTCGATCGCGCCTGCGGCCTCGTCCCCTATCTGAAGACGCTCGGCATCAGCCATCTCTACGCCTCACCGATCTTTACGGCCGTCACCGGCTCTACCCACGGCTATGACGTTACTGATGCCAATGAGATCGACCCGTCGCTCGGCGGCCGCGCAGGTTTCGACCGGCTGACGGAAAGCTTGGCTTCGGCCGGCATGGGGCTGATCCTCGACATCGTCCCGAACCATATGGCCGCCTCCCCGGAAAATGCCTGGTGGCGCGACGTTCTGGCATTCGGCCGGCAGAGCGCCTATGCCCGCCATTTCGACATCGACTGGAGAGAGCCGCTGACCCTGCCGCAGCTCGGCCAGGATTTCGACCGCGCGCTCGACGCCGGCGAACTGCGCCTCGCGCTCGACGAAACCCACGGCAATTTCGCCTTCGGCTATTTCGAGACGCTCTTGCCGCTGAACCCCGGCAGCTATGGCGCGCTGGCAAACCGGCTAGACGATCCGGTTGCAACGAGAATGGCGGAGGCTGCGGCCGCCACGTCAGGCGAGGACTTCCGCCGCGCGACGCGCGACATCCTGTTCGAAGGTGGCGATAAGGCGGTCCTACGGCAGAAACTCGATGACATCTCGTCCGATCGAGAGTTCCTTAGAAGCCTGCATGAGGCGCAGCATTGGCGGCTGAGCTACTGGAAGGAAGCGGCGCGGCATCTGAGCTATCGCCGTTTTTTCGAGGTGACCGGACTGGTCGGCACCCGCGTCGAAAATCCGGCGGTGTTCGAAGACATGCATCGGCTGGTGCTCGAACTAGTGCGTCAAGACAAAGTGCAGGGCCTGCGCATCGACCATGTCGATGGGCTGGCGGAGCCGAAAGCCTATCTCGACCGGCTCCGGGAAGCCGTCGGACCCGACATTTATATCGTCGTGGAAAAGATCCTCGGCGCAAGTGAGATTCTCCCGGAGAGCTGGCCGGTCGCAGGCACCACGGGATATGAGTTCATTGCCGCAATCGGCGACCTCTTCATCGATGGCGGCGGGCTGCGCATCTTGGACGATACCTATCGCAGCATCGCCGGCGAAGCCGGTGATCTCGAAGAGAGCCGGCGGACCGCCAAGCGGCTGATGGTGGAACGCAATTTCGCAGGCGAGACCAATAGGCTGGTGTCGATTGCCGCCGGTATCTTTCCCGAGGAGAGAAAAGACGAGATCGCCGGCGCATTGCAGGAACTGCTGATCGCTTTTCCCGTCTATCGCACCTATGGCGACGGCGGCCCGCTCTCCTGGCAGGATTCGGCCGTGCTTGCCGCCACCGCATCGCAAGCCGTCGCACATCTCGACGATCGGCGGGCGCTCGACCATGTGCTGAAACTTCTTGAAGGCAAGGTCGAAGGCGATGCGGCCCATGAATTCCGCGTCCGCTTTCAGCAATTGAGCGGCCCCGTCATGGCGAAGGCGACGGAAGATACGCTCTTTTATCGCCACAACAGGCTGCTCGGCGCCAACGAGGTGGGTGGCGAGCCGGGCAGGACACCTGAAGGCCCCGAGGGCTTTCATCGCCGGATGGCCGAGCGCGCGCGGCTGCAGCCGCTTGGCCTGTCGGCGAGCACCACCCATGACACCAAACGTGGCGAGGATGCGCGCGCAAGGCTCTACACGCTGAGCGAAGGCGCGGATGTCTTCGTACAGGCGGTGGCACGCTGGCGTGAGATGAACCGGTCCTGGCTGAAGGATCTGCCGGACGGCGCGGTTCCGGAGCCGAATGTCGAATGGATGCTCTATCAGGCGCTGGCCGGCGTCTGGCCGGAGGATTTCGACCGAGGGCAGACGGAAGAGCTTCGCGAGCGCTTTACCGACTATGCCAGAAAGGCGATGCGCGAAGCGAAACTGCGCAGCGACTGGCTGGAACAGGATAACGTTTATGAGGAAGCCGTCACCGCCTATGCGGCGGCGCTGGTGTCGCCGGAAAATGACGCTTTTCTCGAAGATTTCGAAAGAGTGCTGCAGCCCTTCATCGCCGCAGGTTACCTCAACAGCCTGTCGCAGACGCTCCTCAAGCTGACCGCTCCCGGCATTCCCGATATCTACCAGGGCGCGGAGGGTTTTGATTTCAGCCTTGTCGATCCCGACAACCGCCGGCCGGTCGAGCATGAACGGCTGACGGCATGGCTGGCCGAATCGGGACCGATCGCCAAGCTGCAGGCGGCAGCATTGAAGCAGCGCCTCGTCAGCATCGGCCTGCAGCTGCGCCGGCGTCATCCCGCTCTTTTCGCAAAAGGCGATTACCTGCCGCTGAAGGCGACCGGCAACCGGCGCGACCATGTCCTCGCTTTCGCCCGGGTGCACAACAGCGAGTTCGCAATCACCGTGGCGCCGCGGCTGATGTTCGGCTGGCTCGATCCCGGCGTGCTCTTCGCCGGTCCGGAGTTCTGGGAGGATACGGCGATCGCCATCCCCTCCCCGCTTCACGGACTGAAGGCCGATCTGGTAACGGGGAAGACGATCGAACCGGGAGGCAGCATCTCGGTTGCCGCCTTGCTCGGAAGCCAGCCGGTCGGGCTGATCAGCCCGATCTAGGCGCCGAGCCTTCCGTACGATTAAAAATTCGACTCTCCAAATTAGTGCTTGACCTTCCAGTTGCTGGAAGGTGGATAAGCCTATCCAGTTGCCCTTGGGGCACAGGAGATAGTCATGGATACCAAGCACGAACACGATCACCATCACAAGCACGTTCACGGTGGCGATCACTGCCATTGCAGCCATCATTCTCAGGAGAACGCGGCCAACGCGGTGATCCGCGATCCCGTCTGCGGCATGACGGTCAATCCGAAGGCCGGCAAGCCATCGTTCGACCATGCGGGCCGCACCTATCATTTCTGCTCGGAGAGCTGCAGGACGAAGTTTGCGGCCACGCCGCAGGATTACTTGACCGCGAAAGATCCCGTCTGCGGCATGAACGTCGACCGCTCCACGGCGAAACATTTCCTGAAATTCGAAGGCGAGAAGTTCTACTTCTGCTCGGCCGGCTGTCAGGCGACGTTCGAGGCCGACCCCTCGGCCTATCGCAACGGCAAGCGCCCTGCGGCAAAGCCGGCGCCGGAGGGCACGCTCTATACCTGCCCGATGCATCCCGAGGTCGTCAGCGACCGTCCCGGCGACTGCCCGAAATGCGGCATGGCGCTGGAACCGATGGGCGTTCCCCCCGCCGATGAAGGCCCTAACCGGGAGCTTGTCGATTTCAGCCGGCGGCTGTGGGTGAGCGCGGTCCTCGCCGTGCCTCTGCTCGCGCTCGGCATGGGGCCGATGCTCGGCCTGCCGCTTCGCGACGCGATCGGCGAGCCGCTTGCGACCTATATCGAGCTCCTGCTGGCGAGCCCCGTGGTGCTCTGGGCGGCCCTGCCCTTCTTCCGCCGCGCCTGGGCATCCCTCGTCAATCGCAGCCCCAATATGTGGACGCTGATCGGTCTCGGCGTCGGCACCGCCTACGTCTATAGCGTCGTCGCAGCACTTGCCCCCGATATCTTCCCCATGAGCTTCCGTGGCCATGGCGCAGCCGTCCCGGTTTACTTCGAAGCGGCAGCCGTCATCGTCGCGCTCGTCTTCGTCGGCCAGGTGCTGGAATTGAAGGCGCGCGAGCGCACCGGCTCGGCAATCCGCGCCCTGCTTGATCTTGCGCCGAAGACGGCGCGGCGCATCCATGCCGATGGCAGCGAAAACGACGTGCCGGTGGACGAGATCCAGACCGGCGACCGGCTGCGCGTGCGCCCCGGCGAACGGGTGCCGGTGGACGGCTCCGTTCTGGAGGGCCAGTCGACTGTCGATGAATCGATGATATCTGGCGAACCTCTGCCCGTCGAAAAATCGAAGGGCGACGCGCTGACCGGCGGCACGATCAACAAGAACGGCGCCCTTATCATGACGGCCGAGAAGGTCGGCGCAGACACGATGCTGTCGCGCATCGTCGACATGGTCGCCAAGGCGCAGCGCTCGCGTGCGCCGATCCAGGGCGCGGTCGACCGCGTATCCGCCTTCTTCGTGCCGGCGGTGGTCGCCGTCGCCATCCTTGCCTTCCTTGCCTGGGCCATGATCGGCCCGGAGCCGAGCCTGGCGAATGCGTTGCTTGCCGCCGTCGCGGTTCTGATCATTGCCTGCCCCTGTGCGCTCGGCCTTGCGACGCCGATGTCGATCATGATCGCCACCGGACGCGGCGCTGGGGAAGGCGTGCTGATCAAGGACGCCGAAGCGCTGGAGCGCTTCTCCAAGGTCGACACGCTGATTGTCGACAAGACAGGCACCCTGACCGAGGGCAAGCCGAGATTGACCGATGTGGTCGCCTCTAGCGGCATCCAGGAAAGCCGGCTGCTGTCGCTTGCGGCGAGCCTGGAGCGCGGCTCCGAACATCCGCTGGCCGAAGCGATCGTTTCCGGCGCGGGGGAACGCGGCGTCGCCTTCGTCGAGGTGAGCGGCTTCGAAGCCAAGACTGGCAAGGGTGTCCAGGGTCTTGCCGGCGGCACGATGGTGGCGCTCGGCAATGCGGCGATGCTCGCCGATCTCGGCATCGATCCGGCGCCACTTTCCGAGAAGATCGAAGCCCTGCGCGGTGACGGCAAGACCGTCATGTTCGTGGCGATCGACGGCGCGCTTGCCGGTCTCGTCGCCGTTGCCGACCGGATCAAGCCGACGACTTCAGCTGCCATCAAGGCGCTGCACGAAAGCGGGCTGAAGATCATCATGGCAACGGGCGATAACGAGCGCACCGCACGCGCGGTGGCGGTAAGCCTCGGCATCGACGAGGTGCGAGCCGACGTGCTGCCGGAAGGCAAGAAGGCTCTGATCGACGAGTTGCGCGCCAAAGGCGCCGTCATCGCCATGGCCGGCGACGGCATCAATGATGCGCCCGCACTTGCCGCAGCCGATGTCGGCATCGCCATGGGCACCGGCGCCGATGTTGCGATGGAAAGCGCAGGCATTACATTGGTGAAAGGCGATCTGACCGGCATCGTCAGGGCGCGACGGCTGGCGGAGGCGACGATGCGCAACATCCGCCAGAATCTCGGCTTTGCCTTCGGCTATAACGCACTTGGCGTGCCGGTCGCAGCCGGCGTGCTCTACCCGGTCTTCGGCCTGCTGCTTTCGCCGATGATCGCGGCGGCGGCGATGAGCCTCTCATCCGTCTCGGTGATATCGAATGCCCTGAGACTGCGCTTTGCAAAACTATAGGAGACGGCGATGAATATCGGCGAAGCATCGGAACGCTCGGGCCTCCCTTCGAAGACCATCCGCTATTACGAGGATATCGGCCTCATCCGCCCCGGAAGGGGCGGAAATGGCTACCGCGACTATGATGCGGCCGACGTCCACAAACTGCGCTTTCTGCAGCGCTCACGCGGCCTCGGCTTTTCCGTCGAGGAATGCCGGCAACTGCTGGCGCTCTACGAGGACAGGGGTCGGGCGAGCGCCGATGTCAAGGAGATCGCCGAGATCAAGCTTGTCGAGATCGACCGCAAGATCAGAGAGCTGACGGAACTGCGGCATACGCTGGAGCACCTCGTGCGTGCCTGCCATGGAAACCATAGGCCGGACTGCCCGATCCTCGAAGAGCTTTCGGACGGCGCCGTTCAGGAGAGCTGACGCGTGTTCTGGTTGGCGGCCTGGGAAGAGCGAACCTGCTCATCGGGTTCCTCGTCTTCGCCATCATCCAGCACGCCTTCATCCAACCGATGCTTGATCGCGAGCGAATAGATCACGTCGAGAATATTGCGGTCCCTGAGATGAGGATCGGTCAGGGCGAAAAGTGAGGCCCTGACGATCTTCTTGCTGGTGGCCTTCGGGCAACGCGCTTTGACGAAATCATAGAGCGCCTGATCCGTCAGCCCTTCCATGGCGCCGTCCACGAGAGCTTCGTAGACCCGCTTCTTTTCCTTCATTCTTGGTTTTCCCCTTCAGATCAGCGGCGTGATGATCTGTCATGTATCTGTCATAAACAATCGCCGATTTGGGGTGCGCGTCCAACGGACAGAGAATATTTGAAGAGTGCGCGCGGCCCCATGATTTTTTTGACTGGTCGGGAATAAAATCCCCCGCACTTGCGTATACTCAATCATGGAACGCAAAGAACGCCCCTTCGACGTCATCGGACAGCTTGCAGCGCTCAGGCGCTATGCTCGCTCGCTGGTGCGCAGCTCGGACGAGGCGGAGGATCTGGTGCACGATGCGCTCGTGCGCGCCTACGAGAAGCGCAAGAGTTTCCGCAGCGGCGGCAACCTGCGCACCTGGCTTCTTTCCATCCTGCATAACGCCCATATCGACCGTCTTCGCCGGAACCGATCGCTGACGCGCCGTCACGACGAGGCGGCTGCCGAAGCCGAGCAGTCGCTGCCGGCGGGACAGGAGCATGCCGTGCGCCTGCAACAGGTACGCGAGGCCTTTTTCGACCTGCCGGAGGAACAGCGCGAGGCTCTGCATCTCGTGGCGATCGAGGACCTCTCCTACCAGGAAGCGGCCGCTGCGCTCGGCATTCCGGTCGGTACGCTGATGTCCCGCATCTCCCGCGCCCGCGCGCAGCTGCGCGAATTCGAGGAGAAGACACCCCGCGTTTCGCATCTGAGATTAATCGGAGGGAACGGCAATGAAGACAATTGATCCGATCATCGACGCCGATCTCGACGCCTATGTGGACGGCGAGCTCGACGTCGCCCGCCGTATTCAGGTGGAATCCTATCTTTCCGAGCATCCTGAGATTGCCGCCAAGGTCATGGCCGACCTCAGCATGAAAGGCGAGCTGCGCCTGGCTCTTGCCGGCGAAAGCGCCTTCGGCCGCGCCGAAACCCGCGACGCCGCCCGCCGGCTGGAACGTGGCCTTTCCTATGGCCGCATCTTCCATACCATGCAGCGCATCGCCGCCGTCGGCGTGCTGATTGCCGCCGGCTGGGTGGCGCACAATTCCTTCGGCGCCTTCTCGGCGACCGAGGTTGCGGCTTCCGTTCCCGCACCCGCCTATGTCGAGGATGCCGTTCGCGCCTATCAGACCGCGGCGCTGCGCGAGCAGATGCCGTCGCAGACGCCGACCACCTATAATGCCGACGACATTCGCGCCGCCACGGCGATCATCATGCCGGAGCTGCCGAAGGACTGGAAGGTCGCCGATGTGCAGATCTTCCCGTCAGCTTTCGGTCCCAGCATCGAAATGTCGATCGAGGAAACGAATGGAAAGCGGCTTTCGCTTTTCGCCGTCCGGCCGGGCGCTTTCGAGGTCCAGCCGGTCAGCCATGTCGCACTCGAAAAAACGGAAGCCGCCTATTGGCAGATCGGCGAGGTCGCCTATGCGCTCATCGCTGACGATGGCGGCGTCAATCTCGATCAGGCGGCCGAACGGCTCGCCCGTTCGCTCTACTAGTTCAACCCGAGGAGATCAGTATGAACCCGATCAATCCCCGCTACGGCTACGGCGCTAACGCCGGCTCGCAGGCCCTTTTCGACGAAGGCCTGCGCCAGCACATGCTGCGCGTCTACAACTATATGGCCCTTGGCCTCGTCATAACCGGCGTCGTCGCCTTCATCGTCGGCTCGACGCCGGCGCTTTACGTGCCGATCTTCAACACCCCGCTGAAGTGGGTGGTGATGCTGGCGCCGCTCGCCTTCGTCTTCTTCTTCTCGTTCCGCATCCAGACGATGTCCGCCAGCACTGCGCAAATCACCTTCTGGGCCTTCTGCGCCGTGATGGGCCTGTCGCTTGCCTCCGTCTTCCTGGTCTTCACCAAGACGAGCATCGCGCAGACCTTCTTCATCACCGCAGCGATGTTCGGTTCCATCAGCCTTTACGGCTACACGACGAAGCGTGACCTCTCGAAGATGGGCTCGTTCCTGATGATGGGCCTCTTCGGCATCATCATCGCCAGCATCGTCAACATTTTCCTGGGTTCGAGCGCACTGCAGTTCGCAATCTCGGTGATCGGTATCGTCGTCTTCGTCGGCCTCACCGCCTACGACACGCAGAACATCAAGGAACAGTATTCGGAAAACTACGATCAGGAATCGAACCAGAAGCTCGCCGTCTTCGGCGCGCTCTCGCTCTACCTGAACTTCGTCAACATCTTCCAGCTTCTGCTCAACTTCACGGGCGAGCGGGAATAGGACCGCGCTTCTGGGGGCAATGGAAGCGCAAGAGCGCCCGGTCTAAAATCTGTGACAGGATGGCAGATCGGGTGCTCACCTTAAAAGGAACGGCCGGGTTTACGCCCGGCCGTTTTCATTTCAGATGATGCCCCAGGCGCGGTAACGGCCCCGGCCGGTGATTTCACGAATGCCGATCTCGTTGACGAGGTTCAGCGCGCCGCGCGGTGTGATGCGCAGCTGGCGGGCGATCATCGCAGCCGAAACCATCGGCCGCGACAGGATGAAATCGGCAAGCTCCGGCAGGCTGCTGTTCGAACGGCGGCCGCGAAAACGCAGCTCCATTTGCGTGCGTGCCAACGATAAGCGGTCAATTTCCTTAAGCCCGGCCGTAGCACCCAGATGCATCGCCTCCAGAAAAGCCTGCAGCCGCGTTCCCCGGTCTCGCGCCCGGCGACGCTCATGGCGCACGAGCTTCAGCCCTCCGAAGAAGGAAAAGAGATGTGAGGTGACCTTACCGCGGGCACGCAGATGGCTTGCGACCAGGAGGCCGCCGAGCCAATGCTGCCGCCGCAGCGGCTCGATCCTCTCCCATGCTTCGAAAAGAATGGCGCCGCCTAGAACCGGGGGCAAGGCTTCGGCCAGCGGCAGCACGCTGCGCCACTCCGCAAGCCGCTGCTCCTCGTCCCACTCATCGTCACCGAGCAAACCGAGCGGATCTTCGTTTCGCTTCGTCGCGGGAATCGCAGCCTGCTCGCTCGGCGGCGCCTTGCCCGTATGGATATCGATGAGCTTCTGCGAGCGCGCGAGAAGCGCGTCGATCTCCGCCAGTTCGGCGGCGAGCGGTCCGTCCTCATCCTCGCCCTCTTCGCCGGCCTCGACGACAGCTTCGGGACGCTTCCCCTCCTGCGCGCTCCCCTCCCCTTCCCCGAGCGTTGCAGTCAGCGTCGCAAGGCCCGACGCTCCGAGCGCCCAGGAGGGTTCGCCGGTCCAGATGCGGCGACGCGTCCGCAACACGGAATGGGCGATCGTCAGCTCGTGGCTCGGAGCGCGGCTATCCATATGCGCATCGTGCAGAACGAGATCCTCGACATGCACGAGTTCACCGGCAACCCAGAGGGCGCCTGCCGCATCAAAAAAGTGGCTGCGCTCGGCAAATCCCTCGCCTACCGGGGAACGCAGCACTCGTTCGTCGAGCCGCGCAATTGCATCCTCAGCAGCGGCGAGGGCCGGAAGCAGGGTTTGCAGCATTGCCCCATCGATGTCGTAGCGCATTGTTAACCTTTACGGTTTTTCACAAATGGAAGCAAAGCAGACGTTTTGTTCCGCCATCTATGACATGAGCAATGGTGTTTTTCAACTAAGGTGCCGGGGAAGGAAACGCTCGAGATGGCAGAGCGGCAGTCCACCTCGTTTAATTGCCGCGGCTGGTGCGAAGCTTTTTCGTGCCTGCTCATCCGGTTCTCCTCGTTGCCGGCCCATTCGCCCGCATCAACGCCATCAGCATCGGCCCCAGCGAGAACTCGCCGCGCTCCGCCCGCCGTGAGAGGTCTCGCAAGTAACCGCCGGCGGAGTTGATATGTCCGCCCCTTTCCAGGATGCAGGCGATCACCGTGGCGGCATTTTCCGGCCCCATGACGTGACAGGCCTGCTGATAGGCGCTGGGGCTGACGCCGAGGGTGGAACGGACAATAACGGCCGCGGCCATGAGATCCCGCCAGCTGCCGATTCCACCGCCCGGCCCATACGCAATAATTTCCGGGCAGGCCTGCAGCACCATGGCAAGAGGGAAAGATTTCGGCGGCTCGCGCCACGGCCGCGGCTCTTCTTCCGGCTTTGCGCCCTGCTTCGTGTCGAAGCTTGGTTCAAGTTCAGATAAGGGGTGTGGGTTTGAATTATGTATGTGCCGACCGTTTTGGCTATCATTGGCGTCTATTTTTTCTGTTTTCGTCTTCAGTTCCAGCGTCTTGACGATCATCTCGCGGAACGCTTCGAGATCGGTCAGGAGGCTTTTCATTTCCGCAGCCGACGGACGACGCGGCAGGCTGGCCGAAAGCAGATTGAAATGCTTCTGCATCTCGATCCATTCGCCCGCAATTTGCTCTTCCAGTGCAATCTCGATGAGTTTGGCGATGTCGCGCCGGCAGAGCGTCAGGCGCTCCCTCAGGCGCTTCCATTCGAGCCTGTCGGCGATCACCTGAGCCGCCTGCGCTTCGATCTCGCCCGCGCGTGCAAGAAGGGGCGCCAGGCTGAAGCCGAAGGCCTCTCCAAGCCCGCCCTCGCCGTTGCGACGGGCAAAACGTTTGCCGTTCGGGCTATCGCGCCGGATGATCAGCCCTGCCTCCACCAGCATCGCTAGGTTCCGCCGCAGCGTCGTGCCGGCCATGCCGTGCGTGCGCAGCGAAAGCTGCTCGTTCGAAGGAAAGACGACGAAGCCGTTGGCCTCGGCAATCTCGTTCTTCGGATAGAAGGTCAACAGCGCGTTGAGAACGGCAAGCGCACGGTCGGATACGCCGACCATATCCTTCGCTTCGCAGAGCGCGCGAAAGATCTTCCACTTATCGACCGATGCATCCGGATCGACCTTGCTGGCGCTTTCCTGGCTTGCCAGCATGCCAAGCGTCATCGATCGCCGCCCAAAAGGCGTCGATACATATTGAGGCTCCATGTCCCTCACCTTTTTTCAAGGCAAAAGAAATCTTACCACCCAAAAGGATGCCGAAGATGCTTGACAGTGATTCGAGGAAGTGCGATTCTCAGATTGTCCAGATATGAGAAAGGCTTCCGCGACGGCAACGTTCGGAGGCTTTTTTCTTTTGCGGCTTACTCTCCTGCTTGCAACTTGCCGGCCCGATAGGCTTCGTAAAGCTCATCGAGACGGCGTGAAATGTAAGCGCCGAAATCCGGCGCATCGCCGGTCTTCAACGCAATCGTGAAGGAATTGCCGGCGCTCTTGATCCGGCCGGCAATCTTGCCACCGCTCTTCGGCTTCCAGTCATATTCTTTGGCTTCGGGCTTTGATTCTTTCTTGGCCAGTTCCGCGACCAGGAGCTCGAAACGACGATCGCTCTCTTCCGCCATGAAGCGTTCCGAAGCGATGAGTTTCGCAAGCCGCGCTGCCGTTCCGCCATTCCAGTCCTGGGCGAGCGCCATCCATTTGCGGCGCCCTACGCTGGGTGCCGCTCCAACCGACCTGACAATGTCGGCCGGGATGGCCTTTGCGACCGATATCAGCTTGGAAAGCTCCGTCTTATCGGTCGACAGCGCCTTCATGATAACGGGACGCTCGAAACCCTTGAGTTCGAGGTTGAGGGCAAAGACCGCCCGCTCGATATAGGAAAGGTTCCGGCGCGCCGAATTTTCGATGCCCTGCGCGATGACGACATCGGTATCGTCGAGCTTGCGGACGATCGCCTGCACCTTGCGGCCCAGCAGCTTGACGGCCTGCAGGCGGCGATGGCCATAGGCAATCTGATAGCGGCTCTCATCATCGGGATGGCGACGAACGAGAACCGGTACTTCCTGTCCGTTCTCGGCAATCGACTGAACCAGCTCATCCTCAATATCGAGCGGCTGGTCGGCAAGGCGGTCGCGGACGAAGGAGGAATCGATCAGATCGGGATCCAGCTCGACGATGCGTTCGCCGGAAAGCAAGGCTTCCTGCATCGCCCTGCTCTCTTCTTCCATACGGCCAAGCGTCAGCGCCATCGTCCGAACCGGGCCGGCGGATCCGCGCGCAGAAGGCTCCTCATAGTTGGCCGCGGCCAACTCCTGCGCCGTATCGTCGAAAAGACCTTTCAGGCGATCGCGTCTGCTCATGTGCGGCCCCAGGCTTTGTGAATGCCGGCGAGAACCTCGCCGTTGGCGGCGTTGACCGATTCCAGCGCCCGGTCATATGTCGAGCGCCGTACCTGCCCCTTTTCGATTTCGTAAAGCGTCTGCTTGGTCAGCCCCGCATCGGCGATCGCCGTGGATTTGAGGATGGTCGCCGTCAAGACGTCGTCGCCGAAGAGACTGCGAAGCAGCGCAACGATCTGCGACTGCGGCGCGTCGAAAGGCTCGTGCCGGGTGACGATATATTTGATGAAATCATGCTGCAGATCGCCGCCGGCCCTGCGCACGACCGAGAGCAGATCCGAGGTCATCAGCAGGAATTGCGACATGGAGGCAACATCGACCATCTGCGGATGGATGGTGATGAGCAGCGATGTTGCCGCGCAGACCGCGCCGAGCGTGAGGTAACCGAGCTGCGGCGGGCAGTCGATCACCACCACATCATAATCGGCCTCGACCTCGGCGATAGCGACGCCGACGCGGCGAAAGAACAGCTCGGCCGGCTTCTGGCGGTCATTCAGCGCACGCGGCGTCTCGTGCTCGAATTCCATCAGTTCGAGATTGCCCGGCACCAGATCGAGCCCGTCGAAATAGGTCTTGCGGACGATGTCCTTCAGCGGCTTGCGCGCCTCGTCGTAGCGAATGGCGCCATAGAGCGTATCGCCGTCGGAGAGATCGAACTCGGGCTGAACGCCCAGCATAGAGGAGAGCGAAGCCTGCGGATCGAGATCGATCGCCAGCACCCGGTAACCCTCCAGCGCCAGATATTGCGCCAGATAGAGCGTGCTCGTCGTCTTGGCCGAACCGCCCTTGAAATTGGTGACGGCCACCGTCTGCAGCTTTTCACCGGGGCGGCGCCATGGAAGATAGGACAGCGCATCCTTTGGCTTCAGCTTCGCCATATAGTGGCGCAACTCATTGATCTGGCCGAGCGTATAGGAGCGCCGACCGTTCGACGACAGTTCCGGCTGCGGCCCCTTGCCATCCAGCGAAAGCTGCCGAAGATAGCCGTCAGACACACCGATCATCTGAGCAGCCTCGCCCGAGGAAAAAGTGCGCAGCGTCTTCTGGGAAAGCGGCGGAAACAGCTTGTCGCGGAGGAGCTTCAATTGCCGCGAAAGCTGGTTCGCATGCCGCTCAATCCGCACATCCGTCGTCGATACGCTAATGTTGTCCAAAACACCCAATCCTTTTCGATGCGCTTTTCGGTCAACTTAGCGTCAAAAAGCGTATCGAAAGTGACACGATTCGGGATTTACGGCAACAATAGGGGCCGGAGGGGCCACATGGCCCGGTTGGCCGCGGCCAACCCCCTGCCCCACCCTTGCGGCGGGCAGGCTTTTTCGGCAAGACCGCCGGAACTTACGGGGAGAATATCCGCTTGAAACATATCAGTATCATCGGAATCGGCACGGGCAATCCGGAGCACGTCACCATACAGGCAATAAATGCGATGAACGCCGCCGACGTGATCTTCCTGCCGCTCAAAGGCACCGGCAAGGAGGATCTCGCAGAGATAAGGCGGGAAATCTGCGAGCGCTACATCACTCGGCGAGGGGGCCGGATCGCGGAATTCGACGTGCCGCAAAGGCAGACGGCAGACAGAACATATACACAGAGCGTCGATGCCTGGCACGGTGATATCGCCAATATCTATGCGAAACTGATCTCAAGCCTCCCGGACGGCGGCACCGGCGCCTTTCTCGTCTGGGGCGATCCCAGTCTTTACGACAGCACCATCCGAATCGTCGAACGTGTGCGGCAAACGAACAGCGTCGACTTCGACTACAGCGTCGTCCCCGGCATCACCAGCATCCAGGCCCTGGCGGCCAGCCACAAAATTCCGGTCAACCTCGTCGGCAAACCGGTCGAGGTGACCACCGGGCGCCAGCTGGCCCGACACGGGCTGCAGGCTGAGAGCACGATCGTCATGCTCGACGGCGAACAGGCTTTTGCAAAGATCGACGATCCCGATGCCGAAATCTTCTGGGGCGCTTACCTCGGTACCAAGGACGAGATCATCCGATCGGGACGGCTCGGCGATATCGCCGCAGAAATTATGGCGCTCCGGGCCTATGCCAGAGAGCGGCACGGCTGGATCATGGACATCTATCTCCTGCGCAAGGGACGACGCGACTTCGAAGAATAGCCCTCTCCGTCAAGCTTTGCCGCGCCGGCCGCGATCATGTAAGAGATGATCAGAGGGCTAAGAATGGGCACAAAGGCCGCCAAGGCGATCGACAACAAAGACGAGGCGGATCCGTATGATCGACCGTCGGCGAAGATGCGCCCGCGCGGTGCCTGTCCGGCTCTTGCCGCGCCCATGCCCACGGGCGACGGATTGCTCGTGCGGCTGCGTCCGGCCGGCGGCGCCTTGACGCTATCGCAATTCGCCGCCCTCGCCGGCGCTGCCAGCGAGCATGGAAACGGCATTCTGGAAATCACCGCGCGCGGCAATCTGCAGATCCGGGGACTAAGGGCCGATACCGCAGGACGGCTCGCCGCCGATATCGATGTCGCAGGAATCGCAGTGCCAGACGGACCGGCAATCGAGATATCGCCGCTGCACGGCATCGACCCAGAGGAGACGAGCGATCCGGCCGCGCTGGAGAAGCTGTTGCGCGAGGAGCTCAGCGATCTGCTCGCCTCCCCCTGGCTCGCGCCGAAACTCTCGATCATCATCGACGGCGGCGGAGCATTCGGTTTATCGACGCTTTTCGCCGATATCCGCGTCGTTGCACAGCCGGACGCACAATGGCTCGTGGCGATCAACGGCGATGGCGAAACAGCAACGCCAATCGCGAACGGACCGGCAGAGGTGGCCATATCAGCTGTCGGCGAAATTCTGCATCTGCTGGCGGTGCTCGGCCAAAGCAAGCGGGCGCGGGATATCGATGCGGCGCTTCTGCGGGCGCGTTTTCCCGCGATGGATACTATCCGCGTTCTTTCGTCACACACGGCAAAGGCACCGCTTTCCGGCCTGCACCGCCTCAAGGACGGCAAAAGCGTGCTCGGCGTCCGGCCGGAATTCGGGCAGATAAGAGCGCCCGATCTGACCGCCCTGCTCGATTGCGCGAGGACCCACGGCGCGCCCATCGTCAGGCTCGCGCCCGGCCGGGGCTTCTTCTTCACCGGGCTCCCGGCAGATGCCGCGCCGGCCCTGCAGATTGCCGCACGCAAACATGGTTTCAGCACGCAACCCGGTGAGAAGAGCGAATATGTCGCGGCCTGCGCCGGTGCGGGCGCCTGCGGTGCAGCCTTCTACGAGACGAGAACTTTAGCGCGCCGCCTCATCGCTGTGGCGCCTGTTCTCTTCGATGGTTCACTGACGCTGCATCTCTCCGGCTGCGCCAAGGGCTGCGCCCATGCCAGGCCAGCGCTCACCCTGACAGGCTCGGCGGAGGGTTACGGTCTCGTCCTCAATGGGCTTGCGGCGGATCAGCCGGATGAACGGATCGCTGGCGGTCGGATCGATTTCGCTATAGAGAGGCTCGCCCGGTCCATCGAAGACAACAGAGGCGCTGGCGAATCGGCTGCCGCCTGCCTTACACGGCTTGGCGCAACCGGCGTTTCGAAGGCGCTGCGACAGGAATAGGAATGCCAGACTACGATTATATCCGCAGCGGCGACGCGATCTACGAGCGTTCCTTTGCGATCATCCGCGCCGAGGCCGATCTTTCGCGCTTCACCGAAGATCAGGCCGAAATCGCCGTGCGCATGATCCATGCCTGCGGGCTTGTGGAAGCGGCGGAGCATTTCATCTTTTCCACCGATTTCGTCAGTGCGGCGCGTGACGCGCTGAAGGGCGGCGCGCCGATCTTCTGCGATGCGGAAATGGTATCCCACGGCGTCACCCGCGCTCGGCTGCCGGCGCTGAACGAGGTGGTGTGCACGCTGCGTGACCCCGAAACTCCAGAGCTCGCGCGTGAGATCGGCAATACACGCTCGGCTGCCGCCATGCATCTCTGGCTCGACCGGCTCGGTGGAAGCGTTGTCGCAATCGGCAATGCGCCGACGGCGCTCTTCCATCTCCTCGAACTGCTGCGCGACGGCGCGCCGAAACCTGCGGCGATCCTCGGCATGCCTGTTGGTTTTGTCGGCGCGGCGGAATCGAAGGATGCGTTGGCGGAAAATTCGTATGGCGTCCCCTTCGCCATCGTGCGCGGCCGGCTCGGCGGCAGCGCGATGACGGCCGCCGCCATCAATGCGCTGGCGAGGCCCGGCCTATGACAACAAACGGCCGTCTCATCGGCGTCGGCACAGGCCCCGGCGATCCCGAACTCCTGACCCTCAAAGCCGTGCGCGCCATCGAAGGTGCAGATGTGATCGCGTACTTCGCCAAGCAGGGCAGGGGCGGAAACGGCAAGGCGATCGTCGAACCGCTGCTGAAACCCGGCGTGACGCTGCTGCCGCTCTATTATCCGGTCACCACCGAAATCGACAAGAATGACGAGCGCTATCAGAGCCAGATCACGGAGTTCTACGATCGATCTGCAAGAGATGTCGCCGGCCATCTCGACGCGGGGCTGACCGTCGCCGTGCTCAGCGAAGGCGATCCGCTGTTCTACGGTTCCTATATGCACCTGCATGTCAGGCTATCGACGCGTTATCCAACGGAAGTGATCCCCGGCATCAGCGCCATGTCGGGCTGCTGGTCCCTGGCAGGCATGCCGATCGTCCAGGGTGACGACGTGCTTTCCGTACTGCCCGGCACGATGGCCGAGACCGAATTGACCCGTCGTCTCGCTGATACGCAAGCGGCCGTCATCATGAAGGTCGGCCGAAATCTGCCGAAGATCCGCCGGGCGCTGGCAGCGGCCGGCCGGCTGGCGGAAGCCGTCTATGTCGAGCGCGGCACCATGTCGAATGCGGCGATGGAGAAGCTTGCCGACAAGGGCGAGGGCGATGCGCCCTATTTCTCGCTCGTGCTGGTGCCGGGCTGGGAGAACAGCCGATGAAAGGCACACTTTTCGTGATCGGCACCGGTCCCGGCAATCCCGAGCAGATGACGCCGGAAGCGCTGGCCGCCGTCGACGCAGCGACGGATTTCTTCGGTTACGGGCCTTATCTCGACAGGCTTCAACTGCGCCCCGATCAGTTGCGGCACGTCTCGGACAATCGCGAGGAGCTCGATAGGGCAGTGGCAGCTCTCGCCATGGCGGCGGACGGCGCGAAGGTCTGTGTCGTCTCCGGCGGCGATCCCGGTATCTTCGCCATGGCCGCCGCCGTCTGCGAGGCGATCGAAAATGGACCGGCGGCCTGGCGTGCGGTCGATCTCACCGTCCTGCCCGGCGTCACGGCAATGCTGGCGGTGGCGGCGAGGGCCGGGGCGCCGCTCGGCCACGATTTCTGCGCCATATCGCTTTCAGACAACCTAAAGCCTTGGAACATCATAGAGAACCGTCTTGAGCTGGCGGCGAAGGCAGGCTTCGTCATCGCCCTCTATAATCCGATCAGCCGGGCGCGGCCGTGGCAACTCGGCGAGGCTTTCAAATTGTTGCGGCAGCATCTGCCGGTAACGACGCCGGTGATTTTCGGCCGTGCGGCCGGAAGGGCAGATGAGCGCATCGCGGTGCAACCGCTGTCTGAGGCGAATGCATCGGTTGCCGATATGGCGACCTGCGTCATCATCGGCTCGGCCGAAACGCGTGTCGTTGCGCGCCCCGGCAAGCTGGACCTCGTCTACACGCCGCGTTTCATGGCAGGAGGAAAGAGGTGATCGATCGCCGCAAGCGCTGCCTCGACAGTCTCGACCACGGCGACCTCAGGGCCGGTCTCGCGCACCACCATCATCACCTCGATACCGAGCAGGCGGGCCGCCTCGATCTTCGCATAGGTGGCGCCTCCGCCGCTGTTCTTGGCAATGATGACATCGATCCCATGTTTCCTCAGCAAAGCGCATTCGTCTTCCAACGTGAACGGACCACGATCGAGGATGTATTCGACCTTCGCGAGCGCGAGCGGCGGCTCGACCCGATCGACGCTGCGGATGAGATAAAAATGTTGCGGCGCCGCTTCCACGCGATGCGCGCCCTGCCGGCCCGCCGCCAGGAAGACACGGCGAGGGGAGGGGCCGAGCGCTTCGATGGCTGCCGGAATGCCCCGCACCTCCTGCCAGCGGTCGCCCGGCTGACGGCGCCATTCGGGGCGGCGCAGAGCGATGGCAGCAATGCCCGTGGTTTCGGCCGCGAAGGCGGCGTTGGCGGAAATGCGCTCGGCAAAGGGATGCGTGGCGTCGACCAGCAGGTCATATTCGCCGGCTTTCAGAAAATCGGCCAGCGCCGCAGCCCCGCCGAAACCACCGATACGAACCGGAACCGGCTGCGCGGCCGGTTGTTCGGTGCGGCCGGCCAGCGACAGAAGAACATCGCAGTCGTCACGCGCCGCGAGCGCTCCGGCGAGCAGGCGCGCCTCGCCGGTGCCGCCGAGAATGAGGATGCGTGGTCTGCCCATGGCTGATGTTTCTTCCCCTTCCGGCCAACGCTGGCTGACTATTATCGGCATCGGCGAAGATGGTCCAGCAGGGCTGGGCGAAGAGGCGAAACGGCTCATTGCGAGCGCACCCGCCGTTTTCGGCGGGGCGCGGCATCACGCGCTTGCCGCATCGCTGATCACAGGTGAAAAGCTCTCCTGGCAGAGCCCTTTCGAGCGCTCGATCGACGCCATTCTTGAAAGGCGCGGCACGCCGGTCGTCGTACTCGCCTCCGGCGACCCTTTTCTCTACGGCGTCGGCGCAACGCTTTCCCGCCATCTGGCGGCAGAGGAAATCTACACCATCCCCGCGCCGTCCGCCTTCAGCCTTGCCGCGTCCCGCCTCGGCTGGCCGCTGCAGGACGTGGCGACGGTCTCGCTGCATGGACGCCCGCTCGACCTGATCCGGCCGCATCTGCACCCCGGACGGCGCATCATTGCGCTGACCTCGGACGAGAAGGGGCCGGGCGAACTCGCCGCCTTGCTTGCCGCCGCCGGCTTCGGTCAGTCGCGGCTTACCGTACTCGAGGCGCTTGGCGGCGATCGGGAGCGGCTGAGGCATACGACGGCTGCGGATTTCGATCTCGCGGAGGTCGATCCCCTGAATGTCTGTGCGCTCCATGTTGCGGCAGGGGAGGGGGCTCGCATCCTGCCTTTTGCCGCGGGCCTCGAGGACGCGTTGTTCGATCATGACGGACAGATCACCAAACGCGAAATCCGGGCGGTGACGCTGTCGGCGCTTGCGCCGCGTCACGGCGAATTGCTCTGGGATGTCGGCGCGGGCTCGGGATCGATCGGCATCGAGTGGATGCTGGCCGATCCGTCGCTGAAGGCGATCGCAATCGAGCAGTCGCCGGCGCGGGCCGCGCGCATCGCCCGCAACGCGTCCGCCTTCGGCGTCCCGCATCTCGCCGTCGTCGAAGGTTCGGCACCGGATGCCCTGCTGGGGTTGCCGGAGCCGGATGCGATCTTCCTCGGCGGCGGCGGCAGCGAACCAGATGTGATAGACGGCGCCGTTGCCGCGCTAAAGCGGGGAGGGCGGCTCGTCGCCAATGCCGTCACGCTGGAGATGGAGGCCGTACTGCTCTCAGAACACACAAAACGCGGCGGTTCGCTCACGCGGATCGACATAGCGCGCGCCGAGCCCCTTGGCGGCATGAGCGGCTGGCGGCCGGCCATGCCGGTCACCCAGTGGCGCTGGACGAAAGGATAATTCGATGACGGTGCATTTCATCGGCGCAGGGCCTGGAGCGGCCGATCTGATCACAGTCCGCGGCCGCGATCTCATTGGCCAATGCCCGGTCTGCCTCTATGCCGGATCGATCGTCTCGCCGGAACTGCTGCAATATTGCCCTCCGGATGCGCGCATCGTCGATACCGCCCCGATGTCGCTCGACGAGATCGAGTCGGAATATCTCAGCGCCGCTGCCGCCGGCCAGGATGTCGCCCGGCTGCATTCCGGCGATCTCTCGGTCTGGAGTGCGGTCGCCGAGCAGGTGCGCCGGCTGCAAAAACACGGCATCGCCTATACGATGACGCCAGGCGTTCCGGCCTTTGCCGCCGCCGCCTCGGCGCTCGGCCGCGAACTGACAATTCCCTCGGTGGCCCAGAGCCTGGTGCTCACCCGCGTTTCCGGCCGCGCTTCACCGATGCCGAACGACGAGACGCTCACCAAATTCGGCGCGACGGGCGCCACGCTGGCGATCCATCTGGCAATCCATGCGCTGAAGCAGGTGGTGGAGGAACTGACGCCGCTTTACGGCGCCGGCTGCCCGGTCGCGATCGTCGTCAAGGCCTCATGGCCGGACGAGCGCATCCTGTGGGGTACGCTGTGCGATATCGAAGCGAAAGTTGCGGCCGAACCGATCGAACGCACGGCGATTATTTTCGTCGGCCCCTCGCTCGCAGCCGAGGATTTTCGCGAGAGCTCGCTCTATGATCCGGCCTATCAGCGCCGGTTCAGGGGCCGGGAATAGCTTCGAACGATCGGCCGCGCTGATGGCGCGGCTTCTCGCATGGCGATAAGAGCAAGCTTGCCAGTTTAAACCCGGGCTGCGAGATAATCCATGCTGGCGCGGAGTGCACCGGCCGGATCCTTGACCGCATGGACTTCGGCCGCGAAGGGTTCGAAGGAGAACGGCCCGGCATAACCCGCCTGCAGCAGCGCCTTGATCTGCCCAGCATTGTCGAGCCGGTCGTCGCCGTCCACGAGCACACGATGGGAATCGCGCATATCGGAAACCGAGACGGCAGGATCGCTGACGCCGGAGATATGCACGAGGCCGGAAAGTTCCGGGAAAGTCGCGGCTTCGCCGGCAAGGTGATGGTGGAAGGTGTCGTGGACGAGCTTGAAGGTCGATTGCGCGCCGAGTTCCTTGATGGCCTCGGCGGCTTCCGTCTTCGAGCGCAGCGAGCAGATCTCGAAACCGAGCGGCTCGACGAGACCGATGATGCCGGCTTCATCGAGCATCGGCTTCAGCGCCGTCAGAGACTGGCGCAGATTGGCCTGGCGTTCGCCGTCGGTGCAGCCGGTGCCGTCGTTCTTCGGAACGAGAACGAGCGCTCTCGCGCCGGATACGCGGGCATAATCGATCAGTTCCCGCGCTTCCCTGGCGCGCGTTTCATTCCATTCGTTGAAGCGCTGCAGAGCATTGATCGAAATGATCGTCAGGCCATGTTGAGCCGCTGCCTGCTTGATCGCTTCGGGCTTGGTGCCGTCGAGAATTGCGTTGCCGGAAAGGTCGTTGCGGATTTCGACGGAGTCGATGCCGAGCGACTTTGCAAGCGCGAAGAAATCATCGATGGCGAGCGACGGCGCGGCCATATGGTTGAGCGCAAAGCGGATCGAAGTCATGACGGATATATCCTCCTCGGCTCCGCGGCAGGCGGAGCGGTTCCTCGTGAATGAGTGAGCGAATCTCTATCCGAATTCGCCCGCCAATCCATCCGTCATCGTCGGCGACCGCCCTCATTGCTGAGAGAATTTCAGCCGGTATGATAGAATTCCATCATGCTTCAGATGTTTTCGGAAAGGTAGATGTCGAAGGGCAAGAAGGACTGCCCGGGGATGGCGGCTTCGCTGTTTTCGACCGCATTCCTCATCAGCACCATCAGCTCCTGACAGAGCGCGGGCAGGGGCGTGCCGATTGCCATAGCGACGATGTCATCGGCAAGACCTGCTTTGCTGTCGGGCGTCAGTTCGTTGACCACGAGCACGACCTTGCCGCCAAGGTTCTCCTCCCGGAATGCCGAAATCGCTCCTTCCATGCCGCCGCCGCAGACATAAAGCCCGGCAAGATCGGGATGTTTCTGTAGCAACGTTAACGTCGCCTCGTGCGTGATCTCGGGCGTATCCAGGTTGATCAATGTGTCGATGACATCAAATTCCGGCGCATTTTCGCGAAAATAGGAGCGGAAGCCGATTTCCCGGAGTTCATGCCCATGAAAACGATGGCTGCCAACGAAACAGGCGACCTTGCCGGGTTTATGCGCCGTCCGCGCAATCACCCAGGCGGCGGTGCGGCCAACCTTGCGGTTGTTGACGCCGATGTAGCCGGTGCGCACGCCCGACGCGAAATCGGAGAGGAGCGAGAAGACCGGGACGCCTTTTTCCTTCAACTCCTCAATGGCGGTCGTCACCGCGGGGTAATCAGGCGCAACTAGGGCAACGGCCTGATTGCGTGCACCGAGAGCCTTGAGTTTCTCGACGATTGCAGCCGGCGTGGCGGCTGACGGAAAGTCGATATGGGCCTGGATGCGGGCGTTCGTGACCGATCGCGCCGCCGCTTCGATCTCACGCGCGAATGCCTGGTAGAACTGCTGTGTCGGTTTCTGCAGCAGGAAAGCCAGCCTGTATTGCGGCAGATCTTCGAAGACGCGCTGCCTGATAAGGCCGACCGCATGATAGCCGATCGACTGCGCCGCGTCATAAACCCGCCGCGCCGTCTCCTCCCGCACGGGATGGCGGGCGTTGAGAACGCGATCGACGGTGGCGACGCTGACGCCGGAGGCGCGGGCGAGATCGGATATGGTGGGGCGGCGCATGAACGTTCCTGATAGATTCAATCATGAATGAAAGCCATTTCTGATGGCTTTTGATAGAATATATCAAGCCTGCATTGAGCACTTACTAAAGTCAACCTATTCTCCCCGCCATCAGCATAGCGGGAGGCGGACGATGGCGACCCAGACAAAGAAACGTGACTACGACCTGCTCGGCGAAAGCGGCCGCACCGCCGTCGAGACGGGGCTGGCGGCAGCGCAATGGTACCACACCGACATTCCGCGCAAGGAGATGAAGGCGCTGATGCAGCGCTCCGATGCACCCGCAATCCGTGACACCGTCATCTGGCTCGGCAGCATGGCGGTCTTTGCCGGGCTCGGTATCTATTTCTGGGGTTCGTGGATCGCCGTGCCCTTCTTCCTCGCCTATGGCGTGCTTTACGGCTCGGCGTCCGACAGCCGCTGGCACGAATGCGGCCACGGCACCGCTTTCAAGACGCGCTGGATGAACGATGTGGTCTATCAGATCGCCTGCTTCATGATCATGCGCAATCCGGTGACCTGGCGCTGGAGCCACACGCGCCATCACACCGATACCGTCATCGTCGGCCGCGATCCCGAGATCGCCGTCATGCGGCCGCCGGATCTCCTCCGGCTGATCCTCAATTTCTTCGGTATCCTCGATGTCTGGCATGCCGTCGTCGACATGCTGCGCAATGTCTTCGGCGTCATCAGCACGGCGGAAAAGACTTTCATTCCCGAGATGGAACAGCCGAAGGCGATCCGCATCGCCCGTATCTGGCTCGTCATCTATATCGCTACGATCGCAGCCGCGATTGCCATGGGTTCGATCCTTCCCTTGATGCTGATCGGCCTGCCGCGCCTCTACGGCGCCTGGCACCATGTGCTGACCGGGCTGCTGCAGCATGGCGGTCTCGCCGACAATGTGATCGACCACCGGCTGAACAGCCGCACGGTCTACATGAACCCGATCAGCCGCTTCATTTACTGGAACATGAACTACCACGTCGAACATCACATGTTTCCGATGGTGCCCTACCACGCGCTGCCCAGGCTGCATGCGATGATCAAGCACGATCTGCCGGCGCCGAACGCGTCGATCTGGTCTGGCTATCGCGAGATGATCCCGGCCTTCCTGCGCCAGCTACGCAACGAGGATTATTTCCTGCGGCGCGAACTGCCGGCCACCGCGCGGCCCTATCGCGAGGAATTCCACAACGAACTGGCCCCGGCGGCCCAATAATTGCGATCGAGGGAGGATAAGATGAGCGGAAACTGGATCGAAGTCTGCGGCAAGGACGAGATCGACGAAGAGGATGTCATCCGCTTCGATCATGGCGGGCGCACCTTCGCGGTCTACCGCAGCCCCGACAACGAATTCTTCGCAACCGACGGGCTCTGCACGCATGAACATATCCACCTCGCCGACGGGCTTGTGATGGATGAGATCATCGAATGTCCGAAACATAACGGCCGCTTCAATTACAAGACGGGCGAAGCCAAGGGCGCGCCGGTCTGCGTCAATCTCAAGACCTACCCCGTGAAGGTCGAAGGCGGCACCGTCTTCATCTCGGTCTGAGGGAGGCTGTTGTGGCTCATTTCGTGATCCTTGGTGCCGGCGAATGCGGTGCGCGCGCCGCCTTCGCCTTGCGGGAAAAAGGTTTTGACGGCGAAATAACGCTTGTCGGCGCCGAAGCCCTCCATCCGTATGAGCGGCCGCCGCTTTCCAAGGCCGGTATCGCCGATGCCAGCGATCCAAAATTCATCGCTGCGGCGGAGAAATACGCCGAAAGCGGCATCCGCCTGCTGACCGGCCTGGAGGCCAGGGATGTCGACACGGCATCCAGAACCGTCACGCTTTCCGACGGGACGACACTCTCCTACGACAAGCTTCTGCTGGCGACGGGCGCGAGCGCGCGGTCGTTTCCAGGCGCGCCGGAGGGCAGCGCGCATATTCGCTCGCTCCGGACCCATCACGATGCGGCGGCTTTGCGCGATGCAATGAAGCCGGGCCGTCATATCGCCATCATCGGCGGTGGCTTCATCGGCTTGGAGCTTGCGGCGACGGCGCGCCTCCTCGGCGCCGAGGTGACCGTCATCGAGGGACTGGAACGCGTGCTGAAGCGCGGCGTGCCGGAGGAAATCGCCCATCTCCTCACCGAGCGCCATCGCGCCGAGGGCGTCGATATACGCTGCGGCGTCTCGATCGAGACGCTGACCGAGGAAGGCGGGAAGGCCGTGATCAGGCTGTCCACCGGCGAGGTGATCGAAGCCGACCTTGCTCTTGTCGGCATCGGCGCGCGGCCGAATGTCGAGATCGCTGAAAAAGCGGGCCTCGCAATCGAGAACGGTATTGCCGTCGATACCTATCTCCAGACCTCGGCGCCGGATGTTTTTGCCGCCGGCGACTGCTGCTCTTTCCCTTTGCCGATCTATGGCGGCCGGCGGGTGCGGCTGGAATCCTGGCGCAACGCCCAGGAGCAGGGCACATTGGCCGCAGCCAACATGCTCGGCCTCGACGAAGCCGTTTCGGCAGTGCCGTGGTTCTGGTCGGACCAATATGACATGACGCTGCAGATATCAGGGCTTGCCGAAGGCGCTGTGGCGCATCTGCGCCGCGACCTCGGCGCCGGCGCCTTTATTCTCTTCCATCTCGACGCCGATGGCCGGCTGATCGCCGCAAGCGGCATCGGAACCGGCAATGCGGTGGCGCGCGACATCAGGCTCGCCGAAATGCTGATTGCAGCAGGCGCCCGCCCCGACCCGGCCGCGCTGACATCAAGCAACGTCAAACTGAAATCCCTGTTGGCCGCCTGAGCAGCCGCTATTCATTAAAGGAATTGACGATGAAGAAACACAAGCGCGCGACGGTCGCCGACCTGCTTGCGGAAAAAGGCAAGCGCCAGCTCACCATGCTGCGCGTCACCTCGCTGGAGGAGGCGGAGGCCGCCGAAAAGGCCGGGATCGATATCGTTTCCGTGCCGCCTTCGCTGCTCGGCCCGGTCTTCCGCGAGATCGCGCCTACGCCTTTTGCCATTCCGGGGCTCGAATATGGCGACCATGTTTCGGCCGAGGATTATCTGCGCGCCGCCTTCGCGGCGTTGAAGGCCGGCGGCGATGCGGTCTATTGCGCCGCAAGCCTGCAGACGATCCGGCGCATGCGCGATGAAGGCATTCCCGTCTGCGGCCATCTCGGCTTGATCCCTTCGAAGGCGACCTGGACCGGCGGCTTCCGCGCCGTCGGCAAGACGGCGGCGAGCGCCGCGGAGATCTGGCGGCAGACCAAGGCGCTGGAAGAAGCCGGCGCCTTTGCTGCCGAAATCGAAGTCGTGCCGGGAGAGGTCGCCGCCGCCATCAGCAGCAACACCTCGATGCTGATGATCTCCATGGGCGCCGGCAGTGGCTGCGACGCCCAATATCTCTTCGCCGACGACGTGCTCGGCGCCAATCGCGGCCATTATCCGCGCCATGCCAAGGTCTATCGCAACTTCGCCGCCGAATATGACCGGCTGCAGCGCGAGCGCATCGCCGCCTTTACCGAGTTCGCCCACGATGTCAGATCCGGCGCCTATCCGGAAAAGCGCCATCTCGTCGGCATCGAAGAAGCGGAATTGAAGGCTTTCCTGGATCGGCTGGCGGGCGAGATCGGCAATCACTGAAAGCTTACGGCTTGCTCCGCGCTTCCCCTTCGCCCGCTGGGGAAAGGGGAAGCCCGCCATTGGCTTCCGCCTTCGCCTATGTCAGGAATGATCCGTTCGACCCATTCGGAACGGAGTATTCGGTCCCCTGTGACGATAGGCTTTGCGCATGCGGAATTGATTGCGGTGCTCGTCGCGGTGACGGGGGACGAGCCGCGCGTCATGACCATCCGTTCCGGCAATGCGCTGCCGTCAGGCCCTTTCGAAATGGGCCATCGCACGCTGCAATCGGGCCTGCGCGAATGGGTGCAGGAGCAGACGGAGCACCCGGTCGGCTATCTCGAGCAGCTCTACACTTTCGCCGATCGCGACCGGAACAACGAAATCCTTGGCGGGCGGACGATCTCGATCAGCTATCTCGGCCTCGTCAACGAGCAGTCCGGCGCCGGCCGGCCGGGGTGGCACGGCTGGTATGAATATTTCCCTTGGGAAGACCATCGGCACGGCCGGCCGGCCGTGCTCGACGAGATCATGACACGCCTGAGGGACTGGGCCGACGCCGATCCCGCGCGGCGCGACCATCGTCATCGCCGCGCGGATTTCACCTTCGGCCTCGACGGCGGCGGCTGGAACGAGGATCTGGCGCTGCAGCGCTATGAACTGCTCTATGAAGCCGGGCTGGTCGCCGAAGCCGGATGCGCCGCCGAAGCCAATCTCGGCCGGGCGATGTTCGCCGACCACCGCCGCATTCTCGCGACCGGCATCGCAAGGCTGCGCGCCAAAATCAAATACCGCCCCGTCGTCTTCGAGCTGATGCCCGACAGTTTCACGCTGCTCAGGCTGCAGCGCACCATCGAAGCGTTGGCCGGGCTGACGCTGCACAAGCAGAATTTCCGCCGCCTGATCGAACAGCAGGAACTGGTCGAGGAAACCGGCGGGACGGAAAGCGAAACCGGCGGCCGGCCGGCCAAGCTGTTCCGCTTCCGCCATACGGTGCTCGAGGAACGCGCGCTCGCCGGAACGAAATTACCGCTCTCCCGCCATTGACATATGCTCAGCATGAGAATATGTCTTTGCCCATGATATGCTCAATTCGAGCATAATTAGGAGCCGGTCATGAATCACGCTGTTTCCGCATCCTCGCTCTACGAACGCGTCAGCCGCGTCATCCCCAAAGCCGAATGGATGATGTTCGAAAATGACGTCGACGCGATCCTCGAGCTCAAGCGCCGCCGCAACGCCGTCATTCTCGCCCATAATTACCAGACGCCGGAGATCTTCCACGGGGTGGCCGATATCGTCGGCGACAGCCTGGCGCTCGCTCGCAAGGCGATCGAAGTCGATGCCGACGTCATCGTGCTGGCCGGCGTGCATTTCATGGCCGAGACCGCCAAGCTTCTGAACCCCGAGAAAACGGTGCTGATCCCGGATCTCGGCGCCGGCTGTTCGCTGGCGGACTCGATCATACCCGAAGATATCGCGCTGCTGCGTCAGGCCCATCCCGGCGTCCCGGTCATCACCTATGTCAACACCTCGGCCGCGGTGAAGGCCGCCTCCGATATTTGCTGCACCTCAGGCAATGCCAAGAAAGTGGTTGAATCGCTCGGCGTGCCGAAGGTGCTGATGATCCCGGATGAATATCTGGCGCGCAACATCGCGCGCGAGACGGATGTCGAGATCATCGCCTGGCATGGCCATTGCGAAGTGCATGAACTTTTCACCGCCGAAGACGTCCGCCAGCTGCGTGAAAATCATCCCGGCGTGACGGTGCTCGCCCATCCGGAGTGCCCGCCTGACGTGGTAGCAGAAGCCGATTTTGCCGGCTCGACCGCCGTGATGTCGGATTATGTCGGCACGCAGAAGCCGGCGCGCGTCGTGCTCCTCACCGAATGCTCGATGAGCGACAATGTCGCCGTTCACCATCCGGACGTCGAGTTCATCCGCCCCTGCAATCTCTGCCCGCATATGAAGCGGATCACGCTTGCCAATATCCGTGCGGCGCTCGAAGAAAACCGTCATGAGGTGACCGTCGACCCGGCGATTGCCGTGGCCGCACGCCGCGCCGTCGAGAGGATGCTGGCGATATGACCGAGCTTCTCGACCATCTTGCCGGACGCACGGTGATCGTCGGCAGCGGCCTTGCCGGGCTGATGACCGCGCTGACGCTGGCGCCGGAACCCTGCGTGATCGTGACCCGCGCAGCTCTTGGCGCGGAAACGTCGAGCGCCTGGGCGCAGGGCGGCATCGCCGCCGCCATGGGCGCCGACGATAGCGCCGAGCTGCACCTTGCCGATACGCTTGCCGCCGGCGACGGTCTCTGTGATCCAGCGGTCGCCGCCGGCATTATCGCCGAGGCGCCGGCGGCGATTGCGGCGCTCGAACGGGCCGGCGTGCGTTTCGACAGGAATGCCGCGGGCGAGCTTTCGTTGGGGCTGGAAGCCGCGCATTGCCGTCGCCGTATCGTCCACGCAGAAGGCGACGGCTCCGGCGCGGCGATCGTCGCCGCGCTGGTGCGGGCGGTGATGCAGACGCCTTCGATCACCGTGCTCGAAGGACTTGAGGCGCGGCGGATATTGACGGACGGCGAGCATGTGGCGGGCCTGCATTGCGCGACCGCCAATGGCGCCGCCATCCTTCCGACGTCCAGGGTCGTGCTCGCCACCGGCGGCATCGGCGGGCTCTATGATGCGACCACCAATCCGATGGGCAATTTCGGCCAGGGGATCGCGCTCGCGGCAAGGGCGGGCGCTGTTCTCGCCGATATGGAATTCGTGCAGTTCCATCCGACCGCGCTCGATTCACGCCGCCGGCCGTTGGCGCTCGTCAGCGAGGCGGTGCGCGGGGAGGGGGCTTTGCTCCTCAACGAAAAGGGCGAGCGCTTCATGGCCCGCATCCCGGGCGCCGAGCTTGCGCCCCGCGATGTGGTGGCACGCGCCATCAGCGCCGAAATCGCCCGTGGCGGCCGGGTCTTCCTCGATGCCCGCAATGCGCTCGGCCACCGGTTCGCGGCACGCTTTCCTGTGATCGCAGCCCTCTGCGGCGAGGCCGGCATCGACCCGGCGACAGACCTCATTCCGGTGCGGCCGGCCGTTCACTATCATATGGGCGGCGTTGCCACGGATGCGAGTGGGCGCAGCTCGGTGCCCGGTCTCTGGGTGGCGGGGGAAGCTGCCTCGACAGGGCTGCACGGCGCCAACCGGCTCGCCAGCAACTCACTGCTGGAAGCAGCCGTGATGGGCATGCGGGCAGCAGGCGATCTGTCCGGCGCGCCGGCAAATGGTGCCGGCTCCATCACCGCCGCAAAACTGCCGGCGGCCGCCGATGCCTCGCTCGTCCGGCCGACCGTCTCGCGCCATCTCGGCGTGCTGCGCAACGCCGGCGCCGTGAATGGAGCGATCGCCGCATTGCTGCCGTTTGCCAAAAGCACCGGCCCCGCCGCCGATCCTGCCATCGTCGCGTTGCTGATCGCCGTTTTTGCCAGCCTGCGAACGGAATCGCGCGGCGCCCACGCCCGTACCGATTTTCCGCTGAAGCATGCCGATGCAAGGCGACGTCAGATGCGCCTGTTGGACGCGCTGGAGATCGCCCACGCGACACCGCCCTATTCGCTTGCAAGGAGTGCCTGAGATGAGCCTCGTTCCCCTTCCACGCCTGATCGTCGAACCGTTGGTCCGGGCAGCGCTGCTTGAAGATCTTGGCCTTGCCGGCGACATCACCTCGGCATCGGTCATTCCGGCGGATCATCGCTCGACAGTTGCTATGGCCGCCCGCCAGCCCGGCGTGATCGCCGGCCTCGATGCGGCCGAACTCGCCTTTTCCCTCGTCGATCCCGAAATCACCACGCTCCGCCATCTCCAAGACGGCGATGCGGTCAAGCCTGGCGACGTAATCGCCACCATCGAAGGCCCGTCGCGCGGCCTCCTCACCGCCGAGCGTACCGCGCTGAATTTCCTTGGCCATCTCTCGGGGATTGCAACCGTCACGGCCGAGATTGCCGCCGCCATCGGCGGCACCAAGGCTTCCGTCGCCTGCACGCGCAAGACGACGCCGGGGCTGCGGGCGCTGGAGAAATATGCGGTGCGGGCCGGCGGCGGCATGAACCACCGTTTCGCGCTCTACGATGCGGTGCTGATCAAGGATAACCACGTCGCCATCGCCGGCGGCATTGCCGAGGCGATCCGCCGGGCGCGGGCCGGCGTCGGCCATATGGTGAAGATCGAGGTGGAAGTGGATACGCTTGCTCAATTGCGTGAAGCGATGGAGATCGGCGCCGACGCCGTTCTGCTCGACAATATGACGCCGGACCAGCTGCGCGAAGCCGTCGCCATCGTCGCCGGCCGGGCGATCACCGAAGCATCCGGCCGTGTCACGCCGGCAACGGCAGCCGCAATCGCGGCATCCGGCGTCGACCTCATTTCCGTCGGCTGGCTGACGCACAGCGCGCCGGTGCTCGATATCGGCCTTGATTTCGTCGAGGCCGCAACCGCGACGGAAGCAGCCGCAAAACGGATCGCCCGGGCCCTATGATCCCTGGGCGTCCCGCTGGCCTTCGATCCGCGCAAACTCTAATAGCCGGCTTCGAAGAACGGTGACAGTTCAAATAATGTGCCGAAATGAGACGCCGAGGCGGTCTCGCATCAAGTGTTCGTAAGCATTTTCCTCTACAGACGGCGCGAGAAGATGCAATTATTCGACGAAAATTCTTCTTTTTATAGCAAAGCCGCTATGCGCGGCGCCCTTATAGCTCTAACATGCTACCCACTGGCCGGCGCTTCTGCGCGCCTTGGGCTTCAGGGGTGAGAACCGAAATGCAAGAGACATCCGCAGAGGTGTCGACGAACAGGCTCTGCCTGCTCGGAAGACCGCGATTGATAGCGGCGGGGAGAGAGCTCCCCTTGCCGGAGAAATCCTATTTTCTTCTCGCCATGCTCGCTGCCGAATCCAATCTGGAACTCGACCGCGAAACGATCAGGCGCCAGCTCTGGCAATCCGAACTGCCGGAAAAACGGGCAGGCAGCCTGCGCCAGCTGCTGGCGCGCATCGAGCAGAGCATTCCCGCCGACCTTCCCCCGCTGCTCGCCGCGACAAGGACCCATATCGGCCTTGCCGACGGCTGGGAGATCGACGTTCGCATCCTCAAGCAGAAAGGGCCGCTTGCCCCCGAAGACAGCAGCATCCTCAACGGCGAATTGCTGGAAGGCGCGAAATCGCCGACGCAAGGCGCCGAGGACTGGCTGACCTTCGAGCGCCAGCGTATCGACGAATTGCGTTCGACCCATCTCACCCGGCTGGTCGAAACCGCCGAAGACAGGTCGGATGAAGAGCAGGTCGCGCTTGCCAGGCGCCTGCTGGAACTCGACCCGGCCAGCGAAACGGCCTATCGCGCCTTGATGCGCCTTTATGTCGGGATGAACGATCCGGCCGCGGCGCGTCAGGCCTATCTTAAGTGCAAGAGCCAGCTGAAGGACGAGTTCGACACCGAGCCGGAGGAAAGCACCACGGCGCTCGCCCGCGAACTCGGCCTGATCCCGGCAGCACAAGCCGCAGCGCCGGAGCGCCCGTCTGCGCCAGGCATGTTCGCCGATATGCTCGGCCAGCCGCGCATCATCATCCTGCCGCCGGAAAGCATCTTTACCGATCCGCTGATGGAGCGCGTCGGCAGAGCGCTTCTCGAAGACGTCACCATCGGCCTCAGCCAGCAGCGCGGCTTCAAGGTCATCGCGGCGCATACCAGCCTCGAGATC
Source organism: Rhizobium sp. R339 (assembly GCF_002211395.1). Taxonomy (NCBI): domain Bacteria; kingdom Pseudomonadati; phylum Pseudomonadota; class Alphaproteobacteria; order Hyphomicrobiales; family Rhizobiaceae; genus Rhizobium; species Rhizobium sp. R339. The sequence continues at coordinate 98,875 of NZ_LOKV01000008.1, read as the reverse complement.
CTCAGCCGCTCGGTCGATCCGGCGCGTGCCGTGCCCGGCCCGCTCGATCTCAGCTTCGACTATGCGGTCTACGTCACTATCCAGGGCCGCGACGAGGATGTCTATGCGACCTGCCGCCTGACGCGGACGACGACGTCGGAGGTGATCTGGGCGCTGGAACTGCCGCTGGTGATGCAGAAGATCAGCGAATCCTTCGCGCATCTGACGCGGCGGATCGTCTCCTCGCTCGCCGACACGATCGAGCGCCACGAATTGGCGATGCCGATCGGCGATGCGCCGGCCTCCGCCTACCGTCTCTACCTGGAAGGCAAGCGGCTGATCGCCAAGACCGATCTGCAACACCTGCGCCAGGCCCGCAAATGGTTCAAATCCTCGCTCAACCGTTATGAGCATTTCTCGGCTGCCCATGCCGGCGTATCACGCGCGCTCGGCATGGAATGGCTGATCCGCGGCATGCAGGATACCGACCTGCTCGACGAGGCGAACGGGGCTGCCCGGCTGGCGCAGCAGTCCGACCCGAACAGCGGCCGGGCCTATCGCGAACTCGGCTTCGTGGCGCTTTACCGCCGCCGTTTCGACGAGAGCCTGGAATATTTCCAGCAGGCTCAGGATCTCAATCCGAACGATGCGGATATCCTTGCGGACTATGCCGATGCTCTGTGCCACAATGGTGATTTCGACAAGGCGCTGGAGCTGAACCAAGCCGCCTTCAGGCTCAATCCCCTGCCGCCGGACTATTATTACTGGAATCTCGGCGGCATTCATTTCGACCGTGAAGATTACAAGAAGACGATCGAGGCGCTTGAGCCGGTGAACTCCAAACAGGCGACCGCTCGCCTGCTCGCCGCCGCTCATGCGATGGCAGGCGATATGAAGAAAGCCGGGAACTACGCCAGGGTCGTCCTTGAGAATTTTCCGGATTTCCGCAGCGAAGATATCCGCCACTTCGTCCCGGATCGCGATCCCCGTTACACGGAAGCCCTGATTCACGGCCTGCAGCTCGCCGGTCTCCCCTGATTGCGTCGCCTTTTAACGAAGCCTGTAACGCTTAAATGACGCGGGCAATGTTTCCCTCCGACCGCTAACGACAGCAACACGCTGTCCGAACAATCGGAGATCGAACATGAAGACGAATGCTGAAACCACCCAAGTTCAGGCTCAGTCGCTGCGTTTCTCTGCAGCCGCCAGGGCGGCCATGAAACAGGACGAGCTCAACGTTTCCGCCAATGCCCTCGAAAACCTGACTCATGCTCTGAAATTCCGCTAAGGACGAGATTGCATGTCCGCTTTCGCCGATCTTGAGACGCTTGCCGGTGACCTCAAACGATCATCGGCCGGCGTCAGCGAATATCACGACCGCGCAGTCACGCCGGCCCAGACGCTGGCTGCGATCAGGCCGTATCTGCGTGAATTCGGCATCACGCGCGTCGGCCTTCTGACCGCGCTCGATGTCCTGAACATTCCGGTCGCGTTCGCGACGCGGCCGAACAGCCATACGCTCTCGGTCTTCCAGGGCAAGGGCATCGATAACGAGGCCGCCATGGCCTCGGCTGCCATGGAGGCGATCGAGACGCGGATCGCGGAAATACCGCCCGCCGATCTGACGCAGGCGACGGTCGAGAGCATGCGGGCGGAGCGTGCCGCCATGATCGATCTCGACAATGTCGCGCGTTGCGCGCCGGACGAGATCGGCAAAAGCCCCATTCCCTGGTGCTCCGGCATCGATATCCTTTCCGGCAGCAGCGTTTTCGTGCCCTGGTGGCTCGTCGGCCTCGACCATCGCGGGGAGAGGCCGCCAGGCTTCGAGCAATCGAGCGACGGTCTTGCCTCCGGCAATACGCCATCCGAAGCAGTCCTGCATGGGCTTTGCGAACTGGTGGAACGCGATGCCTGGGCCCTGACCCAGCTGAAATCGCCGGAACGCCTGAAGGAAAGCCGCATCGACCCCGCCTCCTTCGGCGATACCGTGATCGACATCATGACCGACCGGATCGCGCGCGCAGGCATGCGGCTGCTGCTGCTCGACATGACCACAGACATCGGCGTTCCCGCGTTTCTCGCCGTCATCATGCCCGGCAATCTTTCGGATCGTGTCGATGCACGCTGGTCGCATGTCTGCGGCGGCTGCGGCTGCCATCCCGATCCCGTGCGCGCCGCGCTGCGCGCCATCACCGAGGCGGCGCAGAGCCGGCTGACCGCGATCGCCGGCAGCCGCGACGACTTCTCGCCGCGCATCTATCAGCGGCTCGACCAAAGTGCGGCGATGCAGCAGGTGGTCGAGCTTTGCGAGGGCGGCGGCCGGATGCGCGCGTTCCAGCCGCGTCATCGCCGGCAGGCGACGATCCAGGAGACCATCGACCATATTGCGAGCCGGCTGGCGGCGACCGGCATCGAACAGATCGTCGTCGTGCCGTTTTCCAACCACACCCTGCCGGTCTCCGTCGTCAGGGTGATCGTACCGGGTCTGGAGGTCGATATATCGGGCCAGTACATCCAGCTCGGCATGCGCGCGGTCAACACCATGAGGGGAGCACAATCATGAAGGTGCTGTTCGTCGGTCCGAGCCTGGGAAGCGATCTCGCCGCGGCAAGGGCAGCGTCTTCCTCCATCGACTTCCGGCCGCCGGCCGCCTGCGGCGACATCCTGAAAGCCGTCGAGGACGGCGCCACCGCGATCGGTCTCGTTGACGGCTATTTCGGTGATCTGCCATCGGTCTGGCACAAGGAAATCCTCTACGCACTCGAACAGAATGTCGCCGTCGCCGGCGGCGCCAGTATGGGCGCGTTGCGGGCGGCCGAATGCGCTCCGTTCGGCATGGTCGGGATCGGCTCGATCTTCGAGGATTACGAGACCGGCCGCTTGCTCGACGACGAGGCCGTGGCCCTCGTACATGCGCCGCAGGAACTCGGCTGGCTGCCGCTTTCCGTGCCTTGGGTCGATTTCGAGCCGACGATCGACGCGCTTTACGCCAGCGGCGAGATAACACCCGGCGAACGCAAGAAACTGCTGCTTGCCGGCCGCTTCCTGCATTTTTCCGAGCGCACTTATGCGAAGGCCGTCGATGAATGCCATTTCGCCCGCAAGCCGCGCCGCGATCACATCCTCGCCGCTATCCGCAACAACCGCGTCGAACGCAAACGCAACGATGCCCGGCTGGTGTTGGAATGGCTGCGCCGCGACGAATTCCTTCCCGTCAACCGTGACTGGCGCTTTGCCGCGACTTCCCACTGGGAGCTCTTGCATGCCGAAGTCACACGGAATGTGACTCCTGTAACGCTAGAATAACGGTCGCGGCAGAAAGATGTACTGGCGATGGAATCGTAGGGTTTCACGACCAACGAGGCGGGAACGATGTTTGAACAACATACCGAGGGTACAGGCAGCGAATACGCGAGGATCTTCCGGCTGCTGTCGGCAGCCAAGGAGGAGGCTGAAAAACTTCAGCTGCGTAATCTGATGCACCTGACGAACATGGCGCTGCTGCAGGTCGTCATCGATTGGGACGGCATCGATCCCGACAGGGAACTTGACGTCAATCTCGAGAAGCTGCTCGGCAGCAAGGCCAAGATCGCAATGAAGGATGCCAGCGAGAATCTGATCCTGATCGATCGCCATTAAACCCGATCAATGGACATTGATCCGATCGATGGAAATTCATCGATCAACGGCAATTGATCCCGATTGATTCTCAAGCGGTCCGTTGAGGTCGCGTGAAAGGCAGATTATTCGGCCGCGTCACCTTCCATCTGTTCGGTATTGGCGATCGCCTGGACGAGCTTGAGGATCTTCTTGCGAAGAGCTTCGTTCTTGATCGAGAAAAACGCCGCGTTGAGAAGCACGCCTTCGCGCGAGATAATGAATTCCTCGCTGGGAGCCGGATTATCATTGGCTGTATCAGGAGCGGACAGATCGTCGAAGAACGTTCTGACATCGACCTTCAGAGCGCCGGCGATTTCGACCAGCATACTGGCGGAAACACGGTTGGAGCCCTTTTCGTATTTCTGGATCTGTTGGAACGTGACGCCCACACGTTCGCCCAGTTCCGTCTGGGAAACCTTCCTCAGCAGACGCTGTATACGGATCGTCTTTCCGACGTGAACATCCACTGCATGCGGTTCTTCTTTCATTTCTTTTCCCTCCTGAGGACAGTGGACATGAGGTTATTCGTCATATCCCTGCCTGACAACTTTTACCCGAGATGAATAAAGCTCGCAATTGCTTGGTTGTAAGTCGTCCCAAACCGAAACAACGGCGCGCTTCATTCTATCATCAGCAAAAAACATGCCAAAGTAGCACTTTTGTGGGATACGTCATTTTGAGGATCTAAGGTAAAAGTGTGTAGAGGTGCTACGCGACAACCAAGCGATAGAGCACTTCCGTGATTTGAGGAAAAAGCGGAACGCTCTCATTCCTCAACCCTGGAAGCCACAGACATACGCAACGATTTCTCCAGCAACGCGCGAAGCGTTGCCGGGAACTGCGTAAATGGAAGATTAAAGCGCGTCACGCAAAAGTGTGTGCGGTTGTACTATAACGATACGCGGCGACCGAATCCGACGAGCGCGACCTGTTTCAAAGCGCCCAGAGGCGCTGGGCGTTGGCGAAAAGCAGCTTGGAACGCTCCGCCTCGCTGCTGAGGGAGAGCACCGCATGGGTCGCAGCCACCCACGTGGAAAGACCGCCGCCGAGCGTGCAGACCGGCCAGTCACTGCCCCACACGACACGATCCCAGCCGAAGCTTGCGATGACATGCTCGATATAGGGCCTCAGCGTCTGAGCCGCCCATATCTCGGCGTCGGCATAGGCGACGACGCCGGACACCTTGCAGACGACGTTCGGCCGACGGGCAATCTCGGATATGCCGGCCTTCCAGGGTTCAAAGGCATCCGAGCGGATATCGGGCACGCCGCAATGGTCGAGCACGAACTGCACATCGGGCGCAAGATCGATCAGCGCGGTCACGCGGCCCGCCTGATGTGGCAACGTGCAGAGATCGAAGGTGAGGCCGCTGCCGCCGATGCGCCGGATGTTTTCACGGAAGAGGGCGCCTTCGGAGACATCGTCAGGGACGACATGCAGCACGCGGCGAAACCCCTTGACGAAGGGATCGGCCTTTTGTCGTTCGAGATAGGCGGCAAAGCCCTTCTCTTCCGGCCGGCAGGAGACGATGGCGCCGGCAATCAAACTGCCCTCGCGCGCCGCGATGCTCCTGACATGATCGGTCTCGGCCTGCATGGCGGCAGGATCGACATCGACCTCCATGTGCAGCACTTTGGTGATGCCGCAGCGCCGGGCCTCGGTCGCATAGGTCTCATAGAGGAAATCGTGGTCGAGAGCGGGCACATTTGAGAGCCACGGATAGGGCAGCGCCGACCGGTCGATGATGTGCAGATGGGTATCGATGAGCACGCTCTTCTCCTCCAGGAGTGTGTTGCCGCAACCTATCCTCGGTGAATGGATTGTTCAAATAAAAATTCCCGACCCTCAGGCAGGGTTGGCGACGTCGGCGCCGGCGAGCAGCGAGAGCTGGGCGGCGGTCTTCTGCACCAGTGCGATCGTCTGGCTGATATCGGGTGCCGAAGGCGCATTCACGAGCGCGATGAACGGGCAGGTGAGGGCGGCGATGCAACGCCGGTCCGGCCCGAGAACGGGGGCCGAGAGATTGTAGACGCCTGCCGTCTGGGCGCTCGCCATCATCTCATAGCCGCGCTCGCGGATCTGGTCGAGACGGTCGTAGAATTCGGCGCCGAGCTCGATGTCGGCACGGCTGCGCACGTGCTCCGAGATCATCATCTCCCGCTCCTCGTCACTGCGGAAGGCGAGCAGCACATGGCCCGAGCCGGTGTCGAACAGGCTGATATGGGCGCCGATGCGGATCGAGAATCCCCAGTAATCAGGCGCCTCCTGCTGGGCGATGACGACGGCAGCGCCGCGATCGAAGACGGCGAGATGATTGGCCTGGCGCGTGCGCTGGGCGAGTTCGCGCATCAGCGGCGTGGCATAAGAGGCGAGCCGGCGCACCGGCGCGTGCAGCTGGGCGAGGCCGAACAGTTTCAGCGTCAGTGAATAGCGATCGCCGTCGAGCCGGGTAACGTAGCCGCGGCGCACCAGGCGGTCGAGCATGCGGTAGAATTCATTCGGGCTGCGATCGAGCCGCTTGGCGATCTCCGCCTGGGTGAGGCCGCTGTCGACACCGGCGAGCAGCTCCAATATATCGAGGCCCTTGTCGAGGGCAGGAGCGCGATAGCGGTCGGACTCGTCGGTCTCCATTCCTTCCTCCTGTGAATATTGCTCTGCATATACGCAGAACCGCGGCCGGAAAAGGAAAACTTCGCACTTGACCCTGGGGCCATCGTCTGTTTGTCTATAAACAGACAAATCATGGCTGAAGACAAGCCGCCACCCGAACGCAAGATGGCAATGCTGCGCGCAGCTTGCCAGAACCCGGTCGAAGCGCGCAAAGAAAGCGAACGATAGACGGTGACCGCGAGCTGTTCCATCATGGCCGAACTTTCACCGGAGACATCGCCGCATCCATCGTCCAGCGCAGACACATCAAGAAAAGGCCCGTAACATGACAGACAGACTTTCCGGCAAAACCGTTCTCATCACCGCCGCCGGCCAGGGTATCGGCCGGGCGACGGCGGCAGCCTTTGCCGCGGCCGGCGCCAAGGTCCACGCGACTGATATCAATACCGATGCGCTTGCCACCCTTGCGGCGGAAACCGGCGTTTCCACGCATAAGCTGAACGTGCTCGACGGGGATGCGGTCAAAGCCCTCGTCGCCGAAATCGGCGCCGTCGACGTGCTGTTCAACTGCGCCGGCTTCGTCCATGCGGGCTCGATCCTCGAAATGCCGGATTCCGATCTCGAATTCGCCTTCGATCTCAACGTCAAGGCCATGATCCGCACCATCCGCGCGGTACTGCCGGGGATGCTGGAGCGCAAGGACGGGGCGATCATCAACATGGCTTCCGTCGCCTCCAGCATCAAGGGCGTGCCGAACCGCTTCGCCTATGGCGTCACCAAGGCGGCGGTCATCGGGCTCACCAAGGCTGTGGCGGCCGATTACGTCGCCCACGGCATCCGCTGCAACGCCATCTGCCCCGGCACGGTGGAAAGCCCGTCGCTGCAGGATCGCATGCGCGCGCAGGGCGATTACGACACAGCGCGCGCCGCCTTCATCGCGCGCCAGCCGATGGGCCGGCTCGGCTCGCCGGAGGAGATCGCCGATCTCGCCGTCTATCTCGCCGGCGCGACCTATACTTCGGGCCAGGCGATCGCCATCGACGGCGGCTGGACGATCTGACCCCGCGCGACGGTGCCGCCGGCACACCGCCGGGCGCACCGGCTGCTCATGAAATCGGGCCCATCACGGAGGAAACACCATGACCCGCATCACCGATCTCCGCGTCTTCGACCTCCGCTTTCCCACCTCGCAAAGCCTCGACGGCTCCGATGCGATGAACCCCGATCCCGATTATTCGGCAGCCTACGTCATTCTCGATACGGATGCGCCCGATCTTGCCGGCCACGGCCTGACCTTCACCATCGGCCGCGGCAACGACATCTGCTGCATGGCGATCGAAGCGATGCGCCACCTGGTCGTCGGCACCGACCTGGCCGAGGTTCTCGCCCATCCCGGCAAATTCTGGCGGCATTTGACGAGCGACAGCCAATTGCGCTGGATCGGCCCGGAAAAGGGCGCCATTCATCTCGCGACCGGCGCTGTCGTCAATGCCGTCTGGGATCTGCTCGCCAAGCAGGCCGGCAAGCCCGTCTGGCGGCTCGTCGCCGAAATGTCGCCGGAAGAGATCGCTGATATCGTCGACTACCGCTATCTCACGGACGTGCTGACGCGCGATGAAGCGATCGCCATTCTGAAGAAAGCGGAAGCCGGCAAGGCGGAGCGCATTGCCGTCCTCGAAAAGGAGGGTTACGCCTGCTATACGACCTCGGCCGGCTGGCTGGGTTATGAAGACGAGAAGCTGCGCCGCCTTTGCCGGGAGGCGATCGACGCCGGCTTCAACCATATCAAGATGAAGGTCGGCCGCGACCTCGACGACGATATCCGCCGCCTCAGAATCGCGCGCGAGGTGATCGGTCCCGATCGTTACCTGATGATCGACGCCAACCAGGTCTGGGATGTCGGGCAGGCGATCGACTGGGTCAAGGCGCTTTCATCAGCCAAACCTTTCTTCATCGAGGAACCGACCAGCCCGGACGATGTCGCCGGCCATCGCAAGATCCGCCAGGCGATCGCGCCGGTGAAGGTCGCGACCGGTGAAATGTGCCAGAACCGCATCATGTTCAAGCAGTTCATCGCCGAGGGCGCGATCGATATCGTGCAGATCGATTCCTGCCGCATGGGCGGACTGAACGAGGTTCTCTCCGTGCTGCTGATCGCCGCGAAGTTCGGCCTGCCCGTCTGGCCGCATGCCGGCGGCGTCGGCCTCTGCGAATATGTTCAGCACCTGTCGATGATCGATTACATCGCCGTATCGGGCACCAAGGACGGCCGCGTCATCGAATATGTCGATCATCTCCACGAACATTTCGTCGATCCCTGCCGCATCGAAAACGCCGCCTATATGCCGCCCACGCTGCCGGGCTTCTCCATCGAGATGAAACCGGCCTCGATCAGCAACTATACGTTTCGCGGATAGGAAACGTCATCGAAACTGACGTATCCGCCACCGTCCGCATGTTCATTTTTTAAGTTTCCATAGTCTTTCCCGCCGGCGACAGGCCTCCAAATTGATAGGTCTGCTCCAATTCTCTTGGAGACGGCGAAGCTTGCTTTTTTTAGCAGTCAGGAATATTTTCAAACTGTGAATGCGCAGGGGGCCGGCATCAGCAGGCCAGCAAATTTTATTGAACAGAAACAATAGAATGTTTGCGATCGCGCCATGCCGAAGTTTCACGACGTCAAGAGACTGTGCGCTTATCTGCTGACGGCTGCGGCAATACTGCTGTCAGTTGGCATCGCGCATGGCGCCGTCACCGGGGAGAGCAGCCGGCGCGTCGCCCTCGTGATCGGCAACTCGGTCTATAAGACGCTGCCCTCGCTTCCCAATCCCGCCAATGATGTTGAAGAGGTCGCCAATACACTGCGCGCGGCCGGCTTCGACGTGACGATCGGCGTCAATGTCGACCGTATCGGGCTCGAAGATACGGTGCGCCGCTTCCTGCGCTCGACCAGCAATGCCGAGGCCGGCCTCATCTATTATTCGGGCCACGGCATCCAGGTAGGCGGGCAGAATTTCATCGTGCCGATCGATGCCACCCTGGAGACGCCTTATGACGTCGAGACCCAGACCATGCCGCTCGACCTCATTCTGAATCACCTCAAGCAGAATTCGCGGGTGCAGCTGATCTTCCTCGATGCCTGCCGCAACAATCCGTTCAACGCGCAGAAATTCTGGATGGCCGAGAAGCTGGAACCGGTCGGCGCCACGCGCGGGCTTGCGCGCATCGACAGCGATCTCGGCAGCCTGATCGCCTTTTCGACCGAACCGGGACAGGTGGCGCTCGACGGCGAGGGGGCGCTCAGCCCCTATTCCGAATCCTTCATCAAGCGCGCCAGCGAGCCCAACAAGGAAATCCGCCAGGTTCTGACCGATGTGCGCCGCGATGTCATCGCCATGACCAACGGCAAGCAGGTGCCCTGGGAAAACTCCTCCTTGATGGACAGCTTCTATTTCATTCCTGCGCCGCCGCCGCCGAGCGTCGAGCCGATGCAGCAGGCGAGCGTGCCGGAGGGCGCCGCCGCCACACCGCTGATGATCGCGCCGCCGCATGACGAGACCGGCTCGGCACTGCTCGTCACGATCAACCAGCTTCCCCAGACCGGCAAGCTCAGCTTCGACGGCAAGCCGGTCGAGCAGGGCGCGAAGCTTCCCGCCGCGGCGCTGACGGCGCTGACCTATGATTCATCAGGCGTCGCCGCCGGCACCGTCGGCCTGATCGGTTATACCGTCAGCGACCCTTACGGCCAGGCGACGCAGGGTGTGGTGGCAATCACCGTCTCGGCCGATGCCGGCGCCAAGCTCGCCCAGCTGGAACAGGAGAAACAGACACGGCTTGCCGATGCCGGCGCCTATCTGAAAGAACTGCCGCGCGACATCGATACGACGATCGGCGTCGGTCCCGTCAAGGCGAACCTGCCTGAAGTGCCGGCTTCGGCCGCGGAAATGACCTTCAAGGTCGCAGCCCTTCCCGACAAGGGCACGCTGCGCGCCGGAGACCGGGTGATCGGGCTCGGCCATGTGCTTGAGGCGACTGATGTCCCGGCGCTTTCCTACGAGCCGCAGATCGGCACGGAAAACCAGACCTTCACTGTCACGCTGCAGGCCGCCAACGACAACCTGCCGCCCGCGACCGTCACCTTCAAGCCGGCACTCGACGCCTGCGACAGCGCAGCCGCAGCGCCGCTCGACCTGCAAGGCGTCACCGCGGGCAAACTGCCGAACGAGATCGATCCGAGCGTGGCCGTGCCTGCCTGCACGGAGGCGATGAAGACCTATCCCGAGGTCGCACGCTTCGTCTATCAGCTCGGCCGCGCCCAGCTCGCCAACCGCGAGACGAAGACGGCCTTCGCGACAATCAAGAAGGCGATGGATGCCGGGCATGTCAGGGCGATCGACCAGCTTTCCAGCTTGTACATCATCGGCGCGTCTGTACCGGCCAACCCCGCGAAAGCGAATGAAATCGTACAAGCAGGGGCCAAGAAGAACGACCCCTACGCTTTATACACATACGGCAAAAGCCTCTTCTATGGGCGGGGCGTCAAGGCCGATCCTCAGCAGGGCCTGAAGCTGATGCTGCAATCGGCGGACCTCGGACATACTTTTGCGATGAACGAGCTCGGCTACATCTTCCTTAATGGAGTCAATGTTCCCGCCGATCCGCAGCGCGGCATTCGTTTCTATGAAGCCGGCCTTGCACGGAATGATATCTATTCGATGAATAATCTCGCGCTGGTGTACCGGTCGGGAAAGACCGTGCCTCAGGATCTCGGCAAGGCGCTGGAGCTTTTCACCAAAGCAGCAGAAGGCGGCCAACCGTTTGCCCCCACCAACCTCGGACGTATGTACAGGGACGGCATCGGCGTTGCCGCCGACAAGGCGGCTGCGGTGAAGTGGCTGGAGATGGGAGCGGAACGAGGGGACTATTGGGGGGCGCTCGATCGCGCCAGACTGGCAAAAGACGAGGTCGAAGACCCAGAGAGCGTAGCAATTGCGGCGCGCTATTTCGCACTCGCGGCTGCCGTCAACAAGCCGAGGACCGGTGATGCGAAGAACCAGGCGCTGGCGGAACTCAACTCACTGCCAAGCGCGGCGAAGAAGAAGGCGGAGGAAGCCTTCAACGCCGAGTTGACTGCTCAGGAACGAAAAGCGTTGCCGAAAACCAAGTCGCTCGACGCGAGGCTCGTAGAACTCGCCAAGGCGACCTGGGTGAAACGAAATCCGAGGTTTGATCTCTTCTGAAACGGCGATCCGGGAGCGCCCTATATGACCAGCAAACTCATCATCCGCGTGCTTATGTGCTCGACATTCATGGCCGGCTCCGGAGCAATCCTGCAGAGCTGTATTTTCGACCCGGGCGCAAGAACACTGTTTGCCAGTGAAGAGCCGGCTAGGAGCGCCACGCCTACAAGGAAAACCACGCCCGCCATCAAACGAGTGGCCAACAACAGCAATGAACCGGCTTTCGCCCGATCCGACAATGGTGCCGGTGGGAATTCCAGCTCCGGCTCCAGCTCGGGCTCCAGCTCTGGCGGCGGCATGGGCGGCGGCTCTGACTCTGGCGGTTCGGACAGCGACGGCCCCAGTGGGGGATGGGACGGTTCAGATCGCCGCTTGAAGACGCAAATTCGGCGCATCGGCACCTCGCCCTCCGGCATTCCAGTCTACGCATTCCGCTATATCTGGGGTGGCCCACTTTTCGTCGGCACAATGGCTCAGGACCTGCTTTTGATCCGGCCTGATGCGGTCACGCGGACTGCCTCCGACTACTATATGGTGAATTACACGGGTCTCGATATCGCGATGGTGTCTTTAGAAGAAGGTATTTCGTTGGCTACTCCAGCAGCTAGCGCGATAGCGGTAGCGCTCTCGGTTAACGCGGCAAGCTGCCGTCCGCAGGCAAAATCCGTATCTTCGGAAGATTTCGTTCCGTCGCCAGTATGATCGAGAAGACGGTCGGCTGGACGCTACAAGACTCCCGTAACAGGGAGTCTTTACTCCTCATCAGGCTATTGCTCTGTTAGGCCGCTCCCGCTCAGCCATCCAGCCCTCTGAAGCGTACCGGCTGGTAGCCGCGCATCAGAAGATTGCCGAGCGAATAGGTGTTGCGGCAGACGCGGCCCTTGCAGGCGTTCGGCGAGGCCTCCATGACCTCCACCTTCTTGTCGTCCGTGAAGCGCATGAACAGCAGGACATGCGAGCCAGGCTTGTTCAGCGCGTCGCCCGGCCGCAGAGACCAGGGGTCGGAGAGGCGCTTGGTAATTCCCGGAATGGCGCGGGTCGATACATGCATCTTCAGCCCCCAGGCGTCGCTGACGAAGCCGGAGCAGTCGACGCCGAGAATGTTGGATTGCGGCGCGCTCTTGGTGCAGACATTGCCGGCGGTCTGGCCGTTTTCCACGCCGCTCACGAAAGCCTCGAGCGGCGTCTTGCAGCCCCAGCAGTAAGGGACGCCCTTCACCGTCTGGCCGCGTTTGCCGATCAGGTAGATCGGGCGGCGCAGCCGGTTCATGTTGGCGCAGCCCGGCCCGGGATCCCGGCCATAGGCGGCCGGCGTCACCAGCCAGTTCAAGGTTTCGAAGCCGATGGCGCGCTCGATGACGTCGCCTCGCGATTTCGGCACGATCGCCACTTTCGGCGTCTTGCCCGGCTTGCCCGTATTCAGCGGCTTGGCGGGCCTGGCGACGGCGAGCCTGCGCCCGGGATCGCGGCCGTCGAGCCTCAGCACCTGCGCCCGGCTTTCCTGCGAGCGGAGAAAGAGCACGTCGCCGCGCGGACCGATCGCAACGAACCGTCTTGAAAACACCGTGCCGGGTTCGATCGGCAGGTCGTAGACGCGGTCCATCATCCCGTTCGGCGTGAAGCGCACCACCAGCATGCCGGTGCGTTCCGGCCGGTCGGCGGGCACGAGTTCGACCAGCGCATAGGGCCTGCCCGTGGTATCGATGTCGAGAAGCTCTACCGTGCCGATCCGCCCTTCGGAGGCGAGCTGCAGCGAGAGGAAATTCTCTTCCGAGCTGCTGCGCCGAAGCAAGATTTCCGCCTTGTCGTTTGCAGCCGAGACCTCCGCGACGATATCACCGAGCCCACGGCTCGGCACATATTGAATGATCGGCGGCCGGGCCTCGGGCCGGCTGGTGCTGCGGCCGATCTCGTCGATGATGCTGTTCAGCGGGCCTGGCGGCACCGAGCCCATGGAGGCGAAGACCGAACGCGTATAATCGTCGGCATCGCCGCCGTCGACGGCGCGCAGCGTCTGCGACCGGCCGTCGGCAGCGGTGGAGCGCTGAAGCGGCACGACGCCATCCGACCAGAGATAGAGTTCGTTATGGACGACGGCGAGATCCTCCGGCGCGGCATTCTCCGGCAGCGGCAGGATCTCGGGATCAGCCTGCGAGCGCTCGGCGTCGATGGCGAGCACGCGGCCGTTGTTCTGATCGAGGATGTAGATGGTGCCGTCGTCGCCGACGGTGATCGCCGCCGGCCCGGATGCCTCCACTTCCTCGCTGGCGGAAATGATGCCGACCGAGCGGGCGCCATCGCCGCTGCGAAGCTCGATCATCACAGTGTCTTTGGCAAAACCTGGCGAGGCGACCGCGAGTGCTGCGGCAAGCAGAATATGCGACCCGAAACTACGCATTGCCTCGACCCCCGAAAGACCGTCAAGTCTTTAAAATGTTAGGATAGATGCGCCTCCTCAGCAAGCCGTTGCTTTCCAAACGATTTGGAGATCTGCGCCGGCGATAGTACAAGATCAGGATCTCAAAGATTTGCTGCCAGGGAATGTTCATGCTGGACTGGAACGGTGACGAACTCGCGCTCGATGTCAGCCTGCTGGAGCAGGTGCGCGCCGCGAGGATAGGTTTCTCCGACCGCGTCTGTGCGGCCTCGGCCAGCACGGACGAGAAACACCTGGCCCAGCTGCGCTCGGAGCCGACCTATCTGATGGCCGAGTTCCTTTATTCGATGAAGGTCTTCGGTATCAACACAGCCGAGGACATCGAACGCTTCGCCGATCTGCACAACGACTATGTGGTTTCGCTCACCCGCGATCCGGCCAAGCTGCAGCGCCTGGGCCTTTCGCAGGACCGCGCGCTCGCTTCGATGTTCACCGCCGACACCAAGCCGCGGTTGATCCAGAACTGGGCGGAAAAGGCAGGCGCGATCGACCAGTCCAACCTTGCCCGTTTCCTCGTCGCCGTGATGTCGAGTGAGACCTGCCGCAAGACGCTGATCGATTTCGAGACGGCGGGATTCATGCAGCGCAAGCGCTCGCCCTATGGCACCATGGTCGTCTGGTCGACCGGCAAGATCGAGGAAATCTTCGGCGAGATGCTGCGCAATCTTCGCCTCGGCCTGCAGCAAATGAAGATCCTCTGAGCCCGCGGCCAGTCGATTTCCACCCTCCCAATCGTTTGGCGGCGATCGCCGTTGCCTTCCTGCCGGCCTCTTCCTATTGTCGTGCTGCCTGCGCTATCGTGAAACGTTGATGATGGATTTGACGACGATGACGAAATCCCGGCTCATAACCCTGTCGATCGGCCTTCTGCTGGCGCTGCAGATCCCTGAGCTCGGCTTTGCCGGGCCGGTCGAGGATGCGCTTGCGGCGCGAAACCCTTCGCTTGCAGCGCTGCGTCAGCATGACGAAAAAGCCTTTACCGCCGCCGTCGCGATCATCGCCGAACACGAACGCGCCCAAGGGCTGACGCCGGGCGAAGGCAAGCTGCCGGATGCGACGTCGCCGGGACGCGACATGGGCTCAGGCCCCGGTAAGGAATTCACGGCCGACAATCCGGACATTCTCTGGCTCTACAATTCCTCGCCCGAGGGAATGAGCGACCTGATCTCGATCTTGAAATCGGCCGGGCAGAAGCCGAAGAACTAAGCACCGATCCCAAGTCCAGAAGGACTATATCAGCCGATATATTGGCGATGCCGAGTCTTGCTCACGTCTTTGCCGCGACGGTTTCTTCGCGCCTCCAAACAATTTGTAACCCTCCCTCAAGCAAGACGGGCTAAGCCATCCCAATTTCGCCGGTCAGTGCTATTCTCATCTTCAACACAGTGTGAGATTGTTCGAAGGGGGAGGTTCCGATGCTGAGCCGTAAAGCCATCCTAGCCGCAGCCACATGTCTTTCGCTCTTTTCGATGGTTCCCGCCGTCGAAGCGCAGAACGAACGCACACTCAGCGAAGCGCCGGCCCAGAGCGGACCCGTCAGCATCACCTTCGATCGCGCGGAGGCCAAATATGCCATCGGTGAAGTCGTCGGCCTCTTCATCCAATCGAGCGAGAACGCCTATGTCACGGTGCTGAACGTCTCGCCGAACGGCTCCGTCGTGAAGCTTTTCCCGAACAAGTATCAGACCGATGCCCTCGTCGCTGCCGGCAAGCGGGTGCAGGTGCCAGATCCCGCAAGCGGCGCCAGGCTGCAGGTTTCCGGCCCGGTCGGCCAGGAGCAGATCAAGGTTTTCTATTCCTCAAAGCCGCTGACCATCTTCGCCGATCTCGGCGGCAGCGGCAGCGGCATGTTCCGCTCGATCGACGGCGGCATGGAAGCCGTTTCCCGTAGCCTGGAAGAGGCCCGCAGCCTCGGCACGAAGATCAGCAGCAAGACGCTGACACTGACCACGGTCGACAGCATGGGCGCCGTTCCGCCCGTAGCCGCCGCGCCGGCAAAGCCAACTCCCGAGGCCCAACCCGCACCGGTCGAACAGGCTGCAAAGCCGCCCGTTACCCCGACGAAACCCAAGGCTGCGCCGAAGCCGAAGCCTGTCGTGAAGCAGGACGTGGCCAAGAAGCCGGAGCCGGTGATCGAAAAGCCGAAGAAGCCGGCCCCGAAACCTGTCGAGCAGGCGACCTCGCAGCCGCCGAAGAAATACAAGATCGTCACCAACCTGGCCCCCGGCCAGGAGCTTGCCGCCGATGAGCTGGAGCTGATCGGCCCCGCCACCGGCAGCACGTCCAACAGGCCGAAGCAGTCATCGCAATCCTATCAATCGTCCCAGTCATCCCAGACGAAGATGCCGAAACTGCCGATGCCGCAGATCAAGATGCCGCAATTCAAGCTTCCCGGCGGTTTCGGCATCAAGATGCCGCAGATAAATCTCGGCCGCTCGGCTGAGCCGCAGGCCGCCAGCGAAGGCGAAGAGATCGAGGTGGCCAATGCCGATACGCCCGTTTGCAACGCGCTTCTCGACAAGCTGAACGCCGCCGTCGCCGCCAAGGATATCAATGCCGCCGCGACCGAAGCCGATGCGATCGCGGTCAGCGCCGATTGCGGCCAGTTCCAGATTAATGCCCAGCGCCGCGTCGCCGCGCTGCGGCTTGCCGCAGCCCAGGAAATGATGGCCGCCGACAAGCCGGTCGCCGATTACGAGCCGCTGCTAGTGGCCGCCGACAGCCCGCAGGTGCTGTGGCAGGCTTCCGCCACGCTCGGCGAGATCTATTTCTCCGCACGCCGCTTTGCCGATGCCGCCGCCGATTACCAGCAGGCGATCGAGATCATCAAGAACGAGACCCGCACGCCGAAGGCGCCGCCGGCCGAGACGATCTCCGATCTCATCCAGCGCGCCGCCCAGGCCCGCATCCTTGCCGCCAATCCGACGAGCGACAATCCTAAGGGCAGCTTCGTGCCGGCCGAGAAGGATCACCGCAGCGGCGTGCTCGGCGGCATCTATTCCGAGAATGTGCGCGGCATCGTGCCGGTATCCATCCCGGTCCCGATCACCTTCGATTTCGACAAATCGACCTTCACCTCGATCGGCACGGAGGCTGCCCAGGAATTGCTGGAAGCGCTGAAGGAGCAAAATCCTGGCCGCATCATACTGATCGGCCATACCGACCGGCGCGGCGGCGACGAGTATAACCAGAAGCTCTCCCAGCGCCGCGCCCAGGCCGTCGCCGATTTCCTGAAGAAAAACGGCATCGACGCGACGATCGACGCCGAAGGCCGCGGCTCCTCCGAGCCGGTGGACGTGACCGCGACCGCCAACCTCACTGAAGACGATATCGACGCGCTGAACCGCCGCGTCGAATGGCGCCGCGAGTAGCCGGGCGAGGGGAGGTTTGGCCATGTCCGCATCCCGTTCCATGGCCGCAGCACTTGCTCTTCTTGCCATGACGGCGACAGGCGGCCTGGCGAGGACGATCGAAGCTCCCTCACGCGGCGCCGTCAGGGCTGTGCTGATCGGCATCGACCTCTACCGTAACGTCCCGCCGCTGCATGGCGCCGTCGCCGATGCCGAGGACCTGTCGCTGTCGCTGCGCTCGGTCGGCGTCGAGGACATGACGGTCCTGAAGAATGGCGCGGCCGATCGCGAGGGCATCTTCCAGGCGATCGCATCGGTTACCGAAAGAGCCGGCGAGGGCGATCTCGTCGTGCTCGGCATTGCCGGCCATGGCTCGAGCGAGCCGGAAAGGGTCAAGGGCTCGAAGCCGAGCGGCCGCGACGAGGTCTATGTGCTTGCCGGTTTCGACACACGCCTGCCGGGATCGCGCGAGCGCATCTTCGGCGACGAATTCAAGGTGCTGATCCACAAGCTGGAAGCCAAGGGCGCCGATGTGCTCTTCATCGCCGATACCTGCCATGCCGGCGGCATGACCCGCGACGTCGATCCGCGCGGCGCCGAGATCACCTGGCGGCAGGCGCCGTCCTACACGATCGAGGAAGACGATCTTGCGCCGATTTCGACGACGGCGGACGCGCTTTCCACCGGCTTCGATTACCAGCGGCTGACTTTTCTCGGCGCCGTCGACGACAACACCAAATCACCAGAGATCACCATTCCCGGCATTCCGGTCAAACGCGGCGCGCTGAGCTATGCGACCGCCCGCGCCTTCGAAGGCGCTGCCGACCGGAACGGCGACGCCGCCGTCAGCCGCCAAGAACTCTTCGAATACGTCCGCCAGTCGGTCTATCAGTTCACCGACCAGCGGCAAAACGTCTTTACCGAAAGCCCGCCGGGAAGCGATCTCGACCGCACCGTCGTCTATAGTTACGAAGGGGCGGGGGCGCAGGCGGCGGCGGAAAAGTCAAGCGTTCCGCCGCTGGCCGAGCCGGCACCGATCATGGTTGCAGCTCTCGGCTCAGAGCCGGTGCTGCAGGGAATCGAGCCTGCCATCACGCCGTTCAAGCTGGCGGATGGCGCGGACGCCGAACTGGTTTTCGATCCGCAAAAGCGCGAGGCGATCGCCAGCGGTGATGTCGTCGCCTCCGGCATCGGCGCCGGCGACATGCCTTTCGTCATCGACCGGATGGCCGCGCTCGACACGCTGAAGCGGCTCTCCGAGACAAGTCCGCAGACCGTGCGCGTGATGCCTTCCGACACCGTTCACCGCGAAGGCGAGCGCGTCGGCGTCACGGTTTCCGAACTGACGGGCCGCAAGCTCGTGCTGTTCGATATTACCGGCGATGGAACGGTGCAGTTCCTCTATCCCGGCGAAAGAGACACCGATGCCGAGATGTCTGCGACCTTCGATCTCGATCTTTCCGTCGTCGCCCCCTTCGGCACGGACCTGCTCGTCGCCGTCACCGCTGAGACGCCGATGCCCGAACTTGTGGAATTCCTGAAGCAGAACGACAGGCGCCGTACCGCCGGCAACATCGCCAAACGCCTCGGCGAGCTGCTGCCTGAAGGCGCACGCGTCGGATTTACCGTCCTCTATACCTCCGCCGGAGCCAAGCTATGAGCACGTCGATCAGCAGCATCCTCAACGTTGCGGCCGCCCTTCTGCTTCTGGCCTCTCCTGTCCTTGCGCAGCAGGACACCGATTTCGCCGGCGAGGATGGCGGGCGCGTCATCGGCGGCCAGGCGGCAAGGAAGGGTGAATGGCCCTGGCAGGTGAAGATCCTGGCCCCCGATCCCGAACAGCGCGGTCGCTTCGGCGGCCATTGCGGCGGCTCGCTGATCGCGCCGCGCTGGATATTGACAGCTGCCCATTGCGTCACCAGCGGCCGTTCCGGCAAGCAGGATCTCTTCGCCCGCGATCTCCTGATCGTCGAAGGCAAGTCGAAAATCGACAAGGTGATATCAGTCGATGGGCCCGACAAGCCGGGCCTTGCCGTGGAGACCGTGATCATCCACGAGGATTTCGACCGCAAAGTCTTCGCCAACGACATCGCCCTCATCAAGCTTGCCCAGCCCGCCGTCTCGAAGCCTGCACTCCTCGCCTCCGCCTCGGACGAGGCGGTGGAAACCGCCGGCCACACGGCCGTCGTCACCGGCTGGGGCTACACCAAGGCCGATCACGGCTGGGACGACAAATACCTGCCGACCGAGCTGCAGGAAGTCGAGCTGCCGATCGTCTCGCGCGAGGACTGCCGCGCCGCCTATCGCGAGAGCTCGATGCGGATGAACCCGATCGACGAGCGCAATGTCTGCGCCGGCTACGCCGAAGGCGGAAAGGATGCCTGCCAGGGCGACAGCGGCGGCCCGCTGGTTGCCCAGCGCCCCGACAAGAAATGGATCCAGCTCGGCGTCGTCAGCTGGGGTGCGGGCTGCGCCGAGGCCGAACATTACGGCGTCTACACCCGCGTCGCCGCCTTCCGCGGCTGGATCGCCGCAAAGACCGATGGCGACGTGCCTGATGTCGAGGGACCAGTCGCCGACGAGCAGGTCGCATCGACTACCACCGGCGCCGGAACAAATAAGAAGCCATCCGGAGAGAAACTGGCCAACCTTGCCATCACCACTCCGCCCGCCGGCGACGCGGCGCCTGCCGGAACGACGGAAACGCCCGCCACTGACAAGCCCGCCACAGACGAACCTGCGGTTCAGTCCCCTGCCGTAGACACGTCTGGGATTCAAAGCTCGCCCGGCGACCGCGCGCTGCTGATCGGCATCGACGATTACGAAATGCGTGAGGCGAAGCTGACCGGGTCCGCCAGCGACGTGAAGGCGATGCAGATCTTCCTCGTCAAGAC
Source organism: Rhizobium sp. R339 (assembly GCF_002211395.1). NCBI lineage: Bacteria > Pseudomonadati > Pseudomonadota > Alphaproteobacteria > Hyphomicrobiales > Rhizobiaceae > Rhizobium > Rhizobium sp. R339. Next base: position 78,705 of record NZ_LOKV01000008.1, on the reverse strand, counting down.
GCTCGGCTACCGTCCGGAGCAGGTCCACGTCCTGACCAACCGCAAGGCGACACGTGAGGCGATCCTTGCCGAAATCGACGACTGGCTGGTGCGCCAATCGCAATCCGGCAGCCGCGTCTTTCTCTATTTCAGCGGCCAGGGCTCGGAGGAAATGGGCGCGGAAGCAACGACCAGCCCGACGCTCGTCGCAGCCGATGCCAAGCTGGTGCGCGAGAACGGCAAGGTGACCGTCACCAACCAAATCCGGGAAACGGAAATCGCCGCGCGGCTGAACAGCCTCAAGGACCGCCGCGTCACGCTGCTGATCGACGCCTGCCATGTCGGGCCCGGCAGTCGCAGCGCGGTGGCCGCGCCGAACGACGGCACCGTGCGGTGCCTTGGCCCAGCGCTGGCAGGGCTCGAACCCCCGAACAAATCAGGCAAGGAAGCCAAATTCTCCTTTGGCGGTGAATCGGCGATGGTCTGGTCGGCCGTCAATTCTGGGCAGTGGGCGCTCGTCGATCAGGAAGCCAAGCCGCCGCTCGGCGTCTTCACCCGCCGCTTCATCGAAGGCGTGCAGGAAGGGGTAGCGCGCGCATCGGACAAGCCGAATGTCAGCAATGCGGCGCTTCTCGACTACGTCCGGCGCAAATCCGACGAATATTGCCGGGCGCATGCCGAGGACTGCCGCTTCACGCCGGTGCCGCAATTCTACGGCCTGCCGGATGCGCTCGGCCGCGACGTCGTCACCGGCGAAGAGGCGAAGACGCCGGTCGCCGCCGTCGAGAACACATTGAAGAGCGACAACGAGGCGGGTGTTGCCGTCGACGTGCTGCCCGGCACCTCCGTCAGCATCGGCGACAAGGTGGCGATGCGCGTCTCCACGAAGAAACCCGGTTATCTCATTTTGGTCGATATCGACGCGGCGGGAAAACTGACGCAGCTTTATCCGAATAAGCGCTCCATGGGCCTGAAGCCGAACGCCAAGGGCGGCGACAACCGGCTCGATCCGGCAAGGCCGGTCGTCGTGCCGGATGCGCGCAACCCCTATATCGGCTTCGAATATCAGGTGGAGGGGCCGGCCGGCGTCGGCATGGTCGTTGCCATCCTCAGCGACAAGCCGATCGAAGTGCTCGACCTGCCGGATGTGCCGACACCGCTCGTCGGCCAGCGCGCCGCTTTCAACTATGTCTACGACCTTGCCCGAAGCCTCAGGATCGTCGGCGACGACGAGACCGGCGCCCAGGGCAAATGGTCGTTCGATTCCAAATTCTATCGTATCCGTTGAAGAGGAGGGAGCCATGTCGAAATCCATCCTGCTGGCGGGTCTCGCCGCTTCGCTGATGGCGCTTGCCCCGGCCGCCGATGCAGGCGAAGCCGCCGACAGCAAGGCGATCCTTGCCGCGCAGGCCGAGCTTGCCGTCGACCTCATCGACCGCACACTGGCGAAGGAAGGGGCGGCGAACATCATGGTATCGCCGGCAAGCCTGACCGCCGCCCTCGGGCTTGCGGCCCTCGGCGCCTCCGGGGAAGGCAAGGCGGCGATTGCCAAAAGCCTCGGCTTCGGAGCCGAGGTGAAGGGACCGGAGAAGGTGCTCGACGCGATGAACCCTGAGAAGCCGGCCGCCGACGCGCCGCTGGCGACGGGCGCCGCGATCGTTTTTGACGACAAGCTGGTGCTCGTGCCCGATGCCCTCTCCATGCTCGCCGGCCACCACATCAAGCCCTCGATCGAGGATCTGGACGGACCGAAATCCGTCGAGCGCATCAACGCCTGGGTGAGCCAGACGACGCGCGGCGCCATTCCCGCCATCCTGGAATCGCCGCCCGGCGGCGGCTTCGTCAGCCTCGGCGCGCTCTCCTTCAAGGCGCGCTGGAAAATCGCCTTCGAAAAGGAAAGCCCGGCGGCGCCCTTCCGGCGTCCCGATGGCTCGACGATCCAGGTGCCGATGATGCATCTTGCTGGCGACGGGCAGAAATTCCGCTTCGACGACAATTTCGCCGCCGTCGATCTCGTCTATGCGGGCGAAACCTATCGCATGGTCGTCATTGCGGCGCGCACCGGCAAGGGCGTCGATGCCTCCGACCTGAAGGTGCTCTCCTCCTGGCTTCAGGGCGAAAAATTCGAGGCCGCCAAGGGCGAAATCTTCCTCCCCCGCTTTTCGCTGAATGACGGCCGTGATTTGATGCCTATACTCAATGCGATGGGACTGGCGCCCGAAAAGGCCAAGGACGCGGCTTTTCCAGGGTTCACCAAGGAAAACATCAGCTTGTCGCGCGTCCTGCAGAAGACCATGATCAAGGTGGACGAAAACGGCACGGAAGCGGCGGCGACGACGGCTGTCGTCACCGAGCGGAGCATAGATCCGAAACTGGTGCGCGTGACGGCCGATGCCCGTTTCGCCTTCGCGCTTCGGGATACGAGGAGCGGCCTCCTCTTGGCCGCGGGCCTGATCGGCGATCCGCTTCTGGCAGATGAATAAATTTCGGTTTCATGATGATTGCAGGGGGACACGTGCATGAGAAGTGATCTGATCGCCCGCTACACGATCGGCGAGCCGGTCTATGAGAACGAGTTCATCGTCTATCCCGCTCAGGACAAGCGGATGGACCATGCGGTCTTCATCGTCACGCCCGACGTGGCGTTGAAACTGGACAAGGCCCGCTTCGAGCGGGTCTGGACCTCCATCAACGAGGCCAAATTACTGACCGCCCGGCGCTTCGTCGAAATCGAGGATCTCATCCCGCCGTCCCCGGAAGACGACAATTTCTACATCGTCGAAAAGCGGCCGTCGAAGACGCTGCACCAGTATCTCGACGAAGTGGAAATCGTCGCCCATGATCGCGCCGTCGAAATCGGCCGCCATATCCTGGAAGGTCTGGCGACGCTGCATGGCGCGGGTTACGCCCATAATGCGCTGACGGACCAGTGCATCTATGTGTCGGAGGATTATTCCGGCCTCTCGGTCAGGATCGGCAATCTGCACCTGATCTCGAAGATCGGCGAGCACATCATCCCACCCTATGTGCCGGAATTCGGCGCGCCGGAGATTTATGCGAGCGGCACCTTTTCCGCCTCCGCCGCGCTCGACATCTATGCGATGGGCATGATCGCCTACAAGCTCTTCCTGCCGCGGCAGACCTATGCCAGCGTCTTCGACAGCGTCATGGTCTGGGAGGATGAACACCAGCGCGAGCAGAGCTGGAAGAACATCCATCTCGACCCTTCCAATGTCTTCCCGCGCCTCGACGTGCTGATCCCCGGCTTTCCCGAAGGGCTTGCCAGTCTGGTCGAAAGAATGCTGAGCCGCGACCCGGCGCAGCGGCCGCGCATGGGCGCCGATGCGCTCGGCGAATATACCCGCGTGACGACGGGCATCCAGCCGATGAACTGGGATCCACGCGGCATGGCCCAGCAGCCGGAGACGCCGAAGCCGAAGAAGTGGACGCCCGCCAAGATTTCCATGATCGCAGCCCTGCTTCTGATCTGCATCGGTGTGGGCATCGTCACCGTCCCGAAACTGCTGGCGCCGGACCCGAAGCTCGTCGCCGATGTCGGCGTCTGGAAGAAGGAGGCCGAAAGCCGCCGGGAAAAGGCGATCGCCGCCAAGGCGCCGGAGCGCCCTTCCGGCGACGAGGCGAAGCTTTCCTATGACGCCGGCGCCTCGGCGCTGACCTCGGCCGATGCCCTGCTGAAGGACGAAGACTATGAACAGGCGCTGCCGGGCTACCAGAAGGCCGCCATCAGCCTCGGCAAGGCGCTGATCGCCATTTCGAAGGAAAATGCCGAAAAGGCGAAAGCCGCAGCCTCCGCCGCGGGCGGCGAAAAGGCCCCCGTTTTCGCCGAGGCCGACAAGAAGATGCAGGCTGCCGCCGAGAGCGCTACCGCCCAGCAGATGCACGGGGCGGTCGGCGGCTACGACACGGCGAAGACATCCTTCGACGACCTCGCCAAGGCGCTGACTGCCCTGGCCTCCGCGGAGAAAGACGCAGCCGCGAAGCGCGACACCGCCGCCCGCATCGGCGCCGGCGAAGGCCCCGAGTTCACCAAGGCGAACGGGCTGATGACCGACGCCAAGGCGAAGGCCGAGCAATGGCAGATGCCGGTGGCTACCGCAGCTTATGGCGACGCCAGCAAGCTGTTCGACGTCTTGATTGCCGATGTCATGGCGGCAAAAGACGAGGCGACGGCGCTGAAGCAGAAGGTCGCCGATCTCTACACCTCGATCTCAACCCGCGCCGGCGCCGCCGATCCGACGCTTGCCGCAATCCAGCCGAAGCTCGGCGAGGCCGACGGCCACTACACCGCAGAGGCCTACAAGCTGGCGATCGCGGGTTATCAGCCGATCCTTGCCGATCTCGAAGCGCTGTCGGCGAAGGGCTTCTGCCCGGTTTCACCGAAACTTGCGTTCGAAACCGTTCCGGCCGGAAGTTATTCGCTGGAGAATGTCCGGCTGATGACCTCCTCGCTGAAGGAGCTTGGCGGGATGCTCGGCGTTGCCGATGGCGCCGTGAAGATCGAAAAATCCTTCTGCATGCAGACGCGGGCCGTCACCCGCGCGGAAATGGCGGAATACTACACCGCCAACTCCGATCCCGCCGCCGCCCAGGCCTATGCCGACAATCCGCAGCAGCCGGCCGACGACGTGCCGCTTGCCGAGGCGCAGAACTACACCGCCTGGCTGTCGAAGCAGGTGAACGCCCCCGTCCACCTGCCGTCGGCGACGGAATGGATGGCAAGCGCCGCCAATATCCCGACGGAAAAGTTGCCCGATAACGGCGACATCATCCTGCAATGGAGCGCCACCCCCTGCGAAGCCGGCGGCAACGTCGCCTTCATGGCGCAGGAAGGCTCGACCTTCGTCGTCTGCTCGGATGCATCGGCGGGCGGGATTTTCCGGGTGACTGCCGAATTGCGGTGAGGATTTGCAAATACGCCACTTCGGCCTCAAGCAGATGACGAACGCTCCATAAGCAGACCTGTCGCCAAGGCTTGAAAAGCCTCGACCGCCTTCGGCAGCACGCTTTGCGGGTTTTCGCTCGCGGCGATCCAGAGAGCGGCATTGAGGGCTGCGCCGCTGAGCAATCGGGCGGCCGCCTCTGCGTCGACGGGCTTCAAGATGCCCTGCGCTACAAGGCGCTCCACAGCATCTTTGGTCACCTGCAGACAACTGTTCTGGCTGGGCCATAGCGAGGGATCACCCAACACTGCAGGTCCGTCGAGCAGAACAATACGCTGGACCTCCGGATTGAGCGCCATCTCGATATAGGCTGCTCCCTCGGCGAGCAGGCCCTGCCAAACATTGTCAGTCCGAGCACCGATCTCCTTGGCGCGCGCCGCCATTTCGGTATCGATCTGATCGACCACCGCCGCCAGAAGCCCGCGCTTGTCTCCGAAGTTGTGGTAGAGCGCTCCGCGTGTCAGGCCGGCGTTAGCCGTCAGCTCGTCCATGGATGCCGAGGCGTACCCTTTTTCGGCAAAAGCCTTCCGCGCGGCAGCGATCAATTTGGCGCGGTTTTCCTGCATCGTCTCGCTGCGTGTTTTCGCCATTCTAAGCTCCAATTCACATACGGTGCGTATCTGGACTTGACATACGGTGCGTATGCCAATATCTCACATACGTACCGTATATCAAATGAAGGGCGAGCTTGTGAAGCATGACTCCGCTCACATCCGCCATCGCCAACAAAGAGAGATCACAATGCCCCAACGCCAAGCAATCTTTCCCGCCAACAGACATGCGCTTTACGAGGAGCATGGCTATTCCGCCGCCATCCGATCCGGTGACTTGCTGTTCGTATCGGGACAGGTCGGCAGCCGGCCCGATGGAACACCCGAGCCCGACTTCGAACGCCAAGTGCGGCTGGCCTTTGAAAATCTGAAGGCGACGCTGAGCGCAGCCGGCTGCACGCTGGATGATATCGTTGATGTCACCAGCTTCCACACCGACCCTGAAAACCAGTTCGGAACGATCATGGCGGTCAAGCAGGAGGTCTTCAGCAAGCCGCCCTATCCGAATTGGACCGCCCTCGGCGTAACCTGGCTCTCCGGCTTCGACTTCGAGATCAAAGTGATCGCCCGTATTCCGGCAGGCGCCTGACATCCCTGCGGCGTGCAGAGAGCGATGATGAGCAGACGGCGGCCTTTTGCAAGGCCGGCGATCAACGGCGGGCGGGTGGCTTCACTGCCGCCCGCCGCTGCAGCGCAAAGCGGGCGGCCGAGCAGTTGACGTCGGGAACGAGATCGTAGGTCTGCTGGTAGAGCGTCTGCGCCAGGGTGTTGTTGCCGCGGTTTTCCGAAGCCAGCGCCGCCAGCGCCGTGCGCTTGTAAGCTTCGACGATCGGTTCGGCGGCCTTTGCCAGCGCCGCATCGTCAGCGGGTTCGGATGCCAGCGAAAGGGCGGCATAGGTGGCGTCGCCATCCCGTCCGACGCGGCCGCCGACGGCGCCGTTGAAGCTTGCTTCGGAGACCTGTCGCATGCGGCGCGCGTTTTTGATGCATGTCGGGATGCGGGCAGCTTCCGCGTGAATGCGCTCGGCCGTCGGGCCGCCCTCCGTGCTGCCGCTGTCGGACAGGATCACGTAGCCCACGATGCCGACGATGGCGAGGTAGGCGAGGCCGATGCCGGCGAGGAAGGCCGGCTGCTTGAAGAGTGGCTTTTTCGGCTTGCCGTCGCTCGCCTTGGCGGCCTCCTTCTTCGGCGCCTCCTTGGCGGGCGCCTTCTCCAGAAATTGGAATTCAACATCCTTGCCGAGGCGGAAGCTGTCGCCTGATTTCAACGAGGCCGTCTGCAGCAGCGCCTCGCCGCGCAGCATGATCGGGTTCAACCCCATGCGGCGGATGATGAAGGTGCCGTCGCTCTGCTTTTCGATACGGGCATGGATCGGCGCCAGGAAGGGATCGTCGACGACGATATCGGCATTGCCCGCCCGGCCAATCGACATTTCCGGCCGGTCGAGCACATGGCTGCGGCTCTGGCCGCCGGGGCCGGTCTGCAGAAGGCTTGGCTTGTTTCCGCGAAAGAAGGAAAAGACCATGATCAGAACATCCCACTCGACATCATCTCGACAATTGCCGGCGCCAGCACCAGAAGAAGGATCGCGACGACGATCATCATCGCCGGCATGACGATCTTGGCCTTCAGCTTTTCACTGGCCCTGTCCGCCTTCTCCCAGCGGCGGAAGCGCAGGTCGCGCGCATGTTCGCGCAACAGCTCGACGCGGTTGCTGCCTTCGACTTCGCCCTGGATGACGGCGCGGATGACGCGCACCACCTCCTCGGCGGTCATGCGGGCCTCCAGGCGTTGCAACGCCTCGATCATGCCGGTGCCGAGCGCCACATCCTTCAGCGTCTGTTCGATCTCCTCGGTCATGACAGTGCCGGGCGCGGCCTCGGCGTAAAGCCTCAGGCTTTCCGGCAGGGTCGCCTGCGCCTGCTGCGTCATGACGACGAGATCGAGGAAATAAGGAAATTCCCGCGAAATGCGTTCCTTGCGGTCCTGCATCTTGTCGTCGGCGACGACCCAGAAATAGATGGCGGGGATGAAGCCGAGGATCAGGCCCGCTGCAAGCCCACCGATGACGCTGCCGCTCGCAATGCCGAACAGCAGGCCGAGCAGGATGAAGCCGAAGAGGCTCAGCACCACGAGAAGCGCGATATATTCCCGTCCCGTCACGCCGCCGAAGGGCCGGCCGCCATAAATCAGCTTCTGCTCGAGCTGGGCGCCGAAATCTGCCAGCAGCGGCTCGAAATGCCTCAGCACGAATTCGACGGGCGTCCGCATGCCGATGCTGTCGACGATATTCGGCGGCGGGCCGTCGCCGCCGGCGCTGCGCCGCACGACCTGGACACTGCCGAGCAGATCGCCGATCCACCAGACGAAGAGCGCGGCAGCGATGCCGGCAAAAACGATGGCGATCGGGGCGAGAGGTATCTGAGACATCATACCGACACCTTCATCATCGAGCGCATCCAGAAGAAGCCGGTTGCGTAGAGAATGGCGCCGACGATCGCGATGACGATGCCGATGGCATTGCCGAACACCTTATCGATCAGCTCCGGCTGGCCGAAGAAGATCATCAGGATCATGAACAGCGCGCCGCCGTTGACGACACGGAAATTCATGCGCGCCTGCGACGAGGAGGTCGTGATCTTCTGGTCGAGCTTCCAGATTTCCTTGAAGGATTTCGACATTTCGGTCAACGGTTCGGAAATATCGCCGCCCTGGCGGGCAAAGAGGCCGAGCGCGGCGTCGACCATCTTGAAGTGCAGGCTCGGCACATTGCGGCCGTGGCGGTCCAGCGCCTCGACCAGGCCGATGCCGAGCTTCTGTTCGCGGGCGATGCGCTCGAACTCACGCGAAGCCGGCATCTGCCCCGTATCGGCCACCGCATTGACGGCGACGGCGAGCGGCTTGCCGGTGCGGACCGCCGAGACGATCTGGTCGACGGCATAGGGAAGCTGGGATTCGATCTGCAGCCAGCGGCGCTGCAGGAAATAGCGGATCATCGCCTTGGGCAGGAAGAAGGCGACGGGGATCGCGATGACGATGCCGAAGATCGGCCCGAAGATCAGCGAGATCACGAGGAAGACGACGACCGCCGTGATGAGATAGGCGAGGATCATCGTGTAGGGCGGAACGGCATCGCGACCGAAGACCTGCGCGGCTTCGCTGGCGAGCGCGATGTCGCGCTCGGTCGCGCGGAGCAGCGGTGCCGGCCAGCGCACCGGCGCACCCCAGACGAGCAATCCCGCCGTCACCGCCCCGAGAGCCACCGTAAAGATCTGCAGAATGCTGATATCCATGGCTTCCCCCTCAGACGAACATATCGAGTTTCTTGATTTCGCCGTCTTCGCCGAACTCGACGAGCTCGGCGACGAAGGTCGGCAGGTAGCCGGTGAAGGCATGCACCGCCTGTCCGCCGGCCCGGCCGACGAGATTGAAGATCGGCTCGACGATGACGAGGCCGGTATCGGGATCGATGCCGATCACTTCCGATATCTCGGTCACGGCGCGCCGGCCGCTTTCCAGGCGGTTGAGCTGCACGACGAGTTCGACGGCAGCGACGATCTGCTGGCGGATCGCCATGACGGGGAGGGAACTCTGGCCCTGCAGCACCATCACCTCCAGGCGGGTCATCATGTCCTGCGGCGTATTGGCATGGGCCGTCGTCATCGAGCCGGCATGGCCGGTGTTCATCGCCTGCAGCATGTCGATCGCCTCCGCACCGCGGCACTCGCCGACGATGATGCGGTCGGGACGCATGCGCAGCGCATTGCGCACGAGATCGCGGATGGTGACGCTGGTCTCGGATTCCGCCGTCTTCGGCCGCGATTGCAGATAGACGACATGGATGCCGTCGAGCTGCAGTTCGGATGTGTCTTCGACGGCGACGACACGCTCGCCGACCGGAATGAACTGCGACAGGCTGTTCAGGAGCGTCGTCTTGCCGGAGCCGGTGCCGCCTGAGACGACGATGTTCTTGCGGGCGCGCACCGCGGCTTCCAGGAAGGCGCGCATCGGCTCGCTCAGCGCACCTGCCGTGACCAGCTTGCTGATGTCGAGCCGCGATTTGCCGCCAAATTTGCGGATGGTGAGGCAGGCGCCCCTGACCGCCAGCGGCGGGATGACGGCGTTGACGCGCGAACCATCCGGCATGCGGAAGTCGGCCATCGCCTCACTCTCGTTGATCGAGCGGTTGGAATCGACGGCGATGCGCTCGATCACCTTCATCAGCTGCCGCTCATTGGCGAAGGCGAAGGGATAACGCTCCAACAGGCCGAATTTCTCAACATAGATCTCGTCATAGCGCGTCACCATGATTTCCGAGATGACGTCGAGATCCATGAGTTCGGAGATCGTGCCCCACCGGTACATCAGCTCTTCGATGTTGGAACGCAGGTGCGCATGGGCGATCTCATAGCGGTCGCCGGCATTAAAGAGAGCTTGCCGGGCTTGGAAGGCGGCGCTGAAACGCGTGTCGAGCTGGGCAAAATCCGAGCGGGTGGATTCGAAGTTGAGCTTGAGCTGCAGGGCGGAGATCAGCGCCTTGCCGACATCGAAGAGACGGCGGTTGTCCTGCTCCTCCCGTATCAGAGCCGCAGCATTCGACGAGGCGTCGCGCCGCGTCGTGCGGGCGATGCGTTTTGCCAGCCACCGATAGACGGCGTTCCTGATGACGAGGACGACGAGATCCTGCGGCGCGGTGTCGAGCGCTTCCTTGATGAACATGTCGAGGCGTTCGCGAATGCGGCTTCGCGTCTCCTCACGGCCGAAATCGGAGGATTTCACCAGCCGGTCGTATTGCGTGTCCTTCAGCAGCCGCTCGTGGATCTCCATCTGCAGGGCGAGCACGCGTTCCTGATCGGGAAACTGCGTGACGGCCTCGGGAGCAGCGGCCGGCTCCACCAGTTCGATCGTGACATTCGGCACCCAGATCGACATGCCGGCCGAGACCGCGACCGGCGTGCCCGCCCGCAGCGGCTGATCGTCGACACGCGTCGGATTGCGGCCATGATGTTGAACCGACCAGCCCTGGCCGGATTTGCGCAGCACGAATTGCGGCGAGGAGACATGGCTGCCGCGCAGGCGCACGACGCCCGCCCCAGCGGGCAGCGTAAGCGTGCTGCTTTCGCCGACGAAATAGGTCTCGTTCGCCGAAAGTGGAATCACCTCCCGTCCGCTGCCGTCCTCATAGGAAATCTTCAACAGCATGGCTCACTCCCTCATGCGGCGGTCACATGCGCGTCCAGTTGATGCTCGGCAGCTCCTCGACGCCGCTGTCGGCCGGGTTGCGCAGAACGAGGTTTAGGCTGCCATTCGACTGGCCCAGGGCAAAAATCAGCATTTCCGCTTCCGCGGGCGTCACCTCGACCGTCACGTTGTTGTAGGTACTGTTGGCCTTGGTGATGGCGCCCTCGGCAGTCGTCGCCGCGCCGACGGCCAGCACTTTCACGTTCTGCAGGAAGGTGCGGGTGACGACGCGGGTGCGCGAGCTGATGCCGAGCTTATAGTCCTGTGCCTGTTTGCGGTAGGCATTGACATCGTTCTCGTCGGCGCCGGGATATTGGGTGAGATAGTTCTTCAGCATCTGCTCGACCGGCGAGACCGGCTGGGCCGGAGCCTGCGGCTGCCCGGCGGCAGCAGGCGCTTGTCCGGGAACGGCGGGCGCCTGGCCGGTGGCTCCCGGCTGGGTCGCAGCAGGGGGCGCCACAGGCTCGACCGGTTCGTCGACCGTGCCGATGATATCGACATAACTGCCGGGCTCGACGAAGTGGCCGACGGCAGCTGCCGCATTGACCGGAAGCGTCAGCGCGCGTTTGCCGGGCGCGATCATCGTCGTCAGCCGACCGCCGTCCGCATCGTCGAAATATTGGAAGAGCAGCACGGAACCCGCCGGAATGTCGGCGGCAGCGGTCCTGTCCTTCAGCCATTCCTGATAGGCGCTCGCCGCAGGCACGGCGAGCTTGGCGAGCGCCCCGAAGCTTTCCGGCAGCATCACCGGTTCGGCGAGCATATCGGGCGTGATCGCCTGCCCTCTCGTCACCTTCCTATCGGGCTGGAGGCGCATGAAGGCATAGGCCGTCTGCTCGTTCTTGACGCTCTCGGTCCAGAAGTAAAGCAGGACGCCCGTGATGAGCCCGACGATGACAGCCGCAATGAGCTTCCAGTTCATGGTGTTATTCCCTCTACGAAGGGTTGCCTGATTTGAATGACTTCGACGGTCCTGCCGTCGCTTTTGCTGCGGGTGTAGAGAACATTGGCTTCGACGCTGCCGCGCCGGCCATAAAGTGCCGTCACTCTGCCGCGCTGGGCCGGCGGCGTCTCGATGGTGAAACCGTCACGGGCGAGAAGGTCGGCGCGGGCATCGGACCAGCGCGCGGCCGACAGCGCGCCTTTCGAAACGACCGTGCGCGACATGTGGCCATTGTCGCGGTCGCCGATATCGCTCAGCACCTCGACGCCGGGCGGCGGGCGCAGCGACGGCGGCAGCTTGCCGGTATCGGCGGGCGCTGCAAAGGCCGGCAGCGTTGCGGCGACATCGTCGAAGCGGCTCATCAGCACCTCGGTCGCCGGCGCATCGGCGGGACGGCGGATCATGATCGAAACGCCTGGTATCGGCCCCCGGGCCGACGGATTTTCCGGATCCTGCCGGCGCAGATACTCAAGCGCGGCTTCGCCGTCGCCATCGAAGAAGCGCACGACCACGGCGAGATCGTCGCGGATACGGCTCGTCTTTGGGACGATCAGCATGTTGGCGGCGATGACGGCCGTCAATTCTTCCTTATCGTTGCTTTCCGGCAAGGCCGGCCGGGTATTGGTGGCCAGAACCCGTAGCCATTCGTCGGTGATATCGGAGATGCTGCGATCGCTCTGATAGGGCGTGAACTGCAGCGGCTGGCCGTTGATGACGAGATCCCGCGGCGAGCGCTCCGGCGCACCGAGAATGCCGGCCAGCATCGAATTCAGCGTCGCCCTGAAATCCTTGTAGACCTCTGCGCGGCCTGGAGTGGCCGCGACCAGGGCGGCGAGCCCGATGAGGAGAGCCACGACCGGGAGATGAAGCAAGATGCGCGCGCCCTGTTTCATTTTATTTCGCCCCCGGGAAGACGCCGTCGAAGAGATCGCCGGAATCGCTGGCGACATCGCGGATTTCCCGGCGCAGGGTCGGGTCATAGCCTCGGCTCGTGGTGTCGTTGTTGTGGGAGGCAAAGAGCGTCGAGTCGTCCACCGTGAAGGCATCCTTCCAGCGGAGGCTCCGGATAGTATCGAGATCGTCGGAATCCCGGAACTTGTAGACGCGGTCTGCCGTCGCCGTGACGAGCTGCGGCTTTTCATTGGCGAGATCGCCGACCATATCGCCGAAATCACGGCCGTCGCTCTTCAGCGTGTTCTGCACGTCGTCCCAGACGAAGGTGCGTTGCGGATCGCCGTCGCCTTCATGGGAGGGCGTGCGCGAGCAGCTCATCGCGTCGCGTCCCGGCAGCGCCGGCAGGGCCGGGATCGGGAAGACATTCGAAAAATCGGAGGTGCAATTCAGCCCACTGGCTTCGGCGAAGGCGGCGTTGCGCATGGCGAGCATGGTTCCGACCTTCTTGGTCGAAATCCTGTTCGCATGGATGACGAAAATCACGATCAGCAGGATCACCGGCGCGGCGAGCACGAATTCGATCGAGGCAAGACCGCGCCTGTCGCGGTGCAGCCGCATCAGGATGCCGCCGGCCGGAGCGCCACCGGCATGCTCAGTGTGTGTTGACGTCAGCCCAGGCATTGGCTCCTCCCTGGTCGAAGACCCGCGTCAAGCCGGTGAAACTGTCGGCGGCTTGGCTCTGCTTGATGGTGTTGGAGACGGCGCCGATATCGTCGGCGAGCGTCGCGGGCGCAAGCGAGGCAAGCCAGTCCTGCGTATAGAGATCGAAGGCCGTATAGTTGTGCACCCAGCTTTGCGCAAAGGCATAGGCGGAAGGCGTCTTGTCCTTGAACAGGCGGACCTGGAGCCTGGCGCGCGGCGCACGCGAAACGACCGCCAGCGTCTGGTAATCGGTGAGCTGGTCGCCGCCGAAGGGCGTGAAGTTGAAGGGGATACGGCCCTTCAGCCAATAGGGCTTAGGGAAGGAGAGGACGGGCAGGTTGACGCCGGCCACCGAGATCGCGCCGCCCGCCGGGCCGCAGACCTGGTTCCAGATCATGTCGAACTTGCGGGTGAAATCGTTCTCGTCCTTGGTCTGCGCATCGGAATAACGCGGCGGCACGTCGATCGGCAGCTGGAAGGGATTAGTGATGCCGAAGCCGACACCGAAGACCTTGTCGGCGAGCCAGAAGCTGACATCGAGTGCCACTTCTTCCCAGAAGCCGAGGTCGCCGGCCCATTGTTCGACGATCGCCTTGAAGGGAACTTTGCTGAGATAGGCCGGGCCGAAGGCTTCATAAAAGATGTAGAATTCCACCAGCTGATCGTCGATACCGCTTTCATGATTGACCCAATCACGAATATGGCTGCCGTCGACGCCGCCTGCCGTCAACGGACCCTTGCCGTTGGGGAAGCCGCGGTTGGCAAATTCGCCGCGCATGAGGAGTGGATCCTGTCCCTGGGTGCCATTCGACATCGCAAGGCACATTTCGGTATAGGCAGCGACGGGATTGGCGCCATCGCGATCCACCGGCAGGTTGCCGCCGGCGCCCTCTCCGGCGTCGTTGCAGGATTCGCACGGCGGATGAAACACGACATGGTCCGACTTGTTCAGGCGCACCAGATGCAGGGCCTCGTTGCCGACGCGCTGCGGAAAGCTTTCCACGAGGTAATCGTTCAGGTCGTTCATCGCATCGATGATGTCGCTGGACTTGTTGATGAGACCCCAGGGATCGTATTTGACTTGCGCGGCCACCGTATAGGCAATCGCTTTGGTGGCTTCGGTCGCCCGGAAGCCTTGGAACGCCAGGCAAGCGCCGTAGATGATGCCGCCGACGATCGGAACCTTCTGCCAGCCGGGGCAATAGGGCATCGGCGGAAGCGGCGGCAGCAGGGATGCGGGACCGAAGCCTTCCGTGAAGGAATATTCGGCAAGTTTCGCCAGAATGACGCCCGAGCGCAGGGCCAGTTCCGCCGTCGTGAGCTGGTAGGCGACCGACGTCGCCATGACCACGGTTGCCTGGGAAGAGGCGACATTGTTCATCGCCATGATGTTGAGATAGCGTGCTTCCCAATCGGCGTGGACGAGGGCCGCGGCATCGGCAGTATCCTGCGTGCGCTGCTTGTCGTAGATCATCTGCCCGGTGTTCAGGATCCAGACGATCATCAGCGCGAGCGCGATCGTCATGTAGAGAATGATCGGCGACAGGAATCCGCGGTCGTCGCGGTGCAGGCGTTTGATGAACGTCGGTGTCATAGCAGGTTCACCTCCGCGGTCGAGATCGTGTAGTAGCGGCCGTCCTTCCTCTGGCCGCGGGCGAAGACCCAGCCGGCATATTCGAGCAGCAGGAAGCGGGCTTCGACCCTGGCGGTGACGGGCACGTGCGGCGACCGGTTGATGGCGGCAAAGAGCGCCATCGGCGCGCGGTCGACGGTCACGGTAACGTTCTGCGGGTCGAACATGTAGCGGGCCTGGTTGCGCATGGCGCGCCAGTTCTTCGAAAGGCCCGAGGCATCGGCAAGGTTCTTCAGCGCCTCTTCCGGCGGCTGGCACGCGCCGACGCATCTGAGCTGGTCGTAGGGTGCGGCCGGGATCAGCGCCAGGCGAGCGGCAAGATCGGCCTTCCCTGGCGCAGCATCGTCGTCGCAGGTCTTGGCGTCGATCAGGCTGCGGATGGTGATCGGCAGGGCCGGGCAGAAATAGACGCGGGCGCTGCGCGCCGCCGCATAGGCGGCATAATGCGTGAAAAGGTGGTTCTTTGCCAGAATGGTGAACTGGAAGACCACGAACATGAAGAAGACGAAGACCGGCGTGACGAGCACGAAGTCCATCATCGTGGTGCTGCCCGACATATCGTCATGAAGCTCCGATATCCGGCGCCGGCGGGCGGAAAGCCGCGGCAGCAGCAGCATCGAGGCGAAGAGCACAAGGGCGATCGCAAAGGTACCGAAGAGGGCGCCGTGATCCTCGGGAATCCAAAAGGTCCGCGAGTGCAGGATCGAACTCCAGAAGGCACCGTCGAAAATGGGGCGTTCGAGTTCAGGGCGCATTGTCGTTACCTCACGAAGGCAAGAGGGGTGAAATCGGGCATGAACAGGCACCAGATGAGTCCGAGAGCGGCGGCAACGCCGAAGCGGATGGTATGATGTGTTTCGCGCGGCTTCAGCACCGCAGCGGCGCCGCGGATACCCGCCGGCAGCAGCAAGACGAACAGTCCGACCGCCCGCAACAAGCCGCTCCATTGAACCCGCCGTGCCATGGAGAAGACGGCGATCACGCCGCCGACGGTGAGCGATGCGAGCATCACGTCGATGGCGGGCCAGAGGCCGAGGATGGCGCCGAGCGTCGCCATTAGCTTGACATCGCCGCCGCCGCAGCTTCCGGCTGCGAAGGCGATGATGAAGATCATGCCGGCCGCGATGAGGCCGGCAAAGGCAAGGCCGATCCCTGCCAGACCGCCGCTGATTGCTGCCAGCACGAAGCCGGCAAGCAAGCAGGGATAGGTCACGGCGTTCGGGATGTGACCATGGCGGTGATCGAGCACCGCCGCGGTCGTGGCGCAGGCGACGGCAAGAGCCGTCGCCGCAGGCATCTGGATCAGATCATAGGTCATGTCCATGACACGGATCCGATTATTGGCCCGGCTCAGGAATTCTCTCGGCGTCGGAGAGAGCCGTGTTCTTTTCGTTGAACCATTCGCCGATCTGTTTGCCGAATGCGAGCAAGAGCAGCATCAGCGGAATGACGATCAGCGCGACGGCGAGCACGATCTGGGCCATGTCGCCGCGCTCGTCCTTGTGAAGTGCAATTGCGAGAGTCTTGAGGTTTCCAAACATCTGCGTATTCCTCGTTCCTAGGTTTGTTTCGGATCGAAGACCTTGGTGAAGATGAAGCAAGAATACGCTATCGTTTCGAAACGGCACGTTGCTCGTTCTAATGATATTTTCTGCTTCGGTTTATCTTCCCCGGCGGCCAACGCTTGTTGAGCAACACCATTAAGACCCAAGAGTGCGCCCAAGGCCAGCCCTCCGTCAAGCAAACGAAACGAAGGGTTCCAACTGACTTGGAGGCGTCTCTTGATGAAACGGAATTGACGGCGGCCGTTTTCAATTAACCTGCTGAATCGGCTATCTTTTCACCTCAAAGTAACCGTCCCGCCGCAGTTTGGCCAACGATCGTCCACTGACCCATAATCGGCCAATGCTTTCAAGGCGATAGAATATCTGGATCGGATCAGCCGTTTCGCCCGTCCGCGCGCCACGCGCCCATGGCGTTGCTTAGCGATCTGGATTAAGCTTATCCGACATATTGGGTATGACCCTTCAATCGTTCCGGAGAAAGAACCATGGAAACGATGAGCAGCGTCTTGATACTTGCATTGGTCCTCATTCCACTGATGATGTTCTTCCCGACCGCAGTTCAGATGATGGTCACGCTGTTCGGCATGAGCACTGTTCTTGTCGGGATGCCGCTCTGATGAAGGCCGTTTCCGACGACGCCGCCGAACAGGCGACCTTCCAGGTCCTGACCCGGGCGCTGGACAAACTCTTGGGTCCGATCCGTTTCCTGCTCGAGGATCCGAGCGTTTCCGAAATCCTGATCAACGGGACCTCCGATATCTTCGTCGAACGGCGGGGAAAGCTCGAACGCGCCGATACGCGCTTTGCCAGCCGCGAAGATCTGGAATCGGCTGCGCGCAGCATCGCGCAGTTTTCAGGCAAGCGCTTGACGCCGGAGGAGCCGAGCGTCGAGGCGCGTCTGCCGGACGGTTCGCGCGTGCAGATGATCCAGCCGCCCGCCGCCCGCACCGGGCTCTGCATCTCCATCCGCCGCTTCCTGAAAGAACATCGCAGCATTCGCGATCTCGTGACCCAAGGCAGCCTGACGCAGGAGTCACTGTCGCTGCTGCAGGCGGCTGTCGGCCTGCAGAAGAACGTCATCATTTCAGGCGGCACCGGCACCGGCAAGACGACGATGCTGAACGCGCTGTCGGAAGCCTTTGCCGACCACGAGCGCATCATCGTCATCGAAGACACGTCGGAACTGCAGATCCGCAAAGAGCACGTCGTCTATCTCGAAGTGACGAAGCCCGACCGTTTCGGCCGCGGCGGCGCCAGCATCCGCGACCTGTTCCGCTCGTCGCTGCGCATGCGGCCCGACCGCATCATCGTCGGCGAATGCCGCGGCGGCGAGGCGCTCGATATGATCCAGGCGATGACCTCCGGTCACAGCGGCAGCCTTTCGACGGTACACGCCAACACGCCTTACGACGCTCTGCACCGGCTGGAGACGTTGGCGCTGATGTCCGATATCGACATGCCGCTCCGGCCGCTACGCGCCCAGATCGCCTCCGCCGTCGACGTCGTCGTGCAGATCGCCCGCTTCAAGCGCACCGGCAGACGCCGGGTGATCGAGATTTCCGAGATCAAGGGCCTCAACGACGACGGTCAGTATGTCGTCGAAAGCATCTACAAGCTCGAGGGCGACGGTCATTCCAATTCTGACGGCGCATTGCTGTGGACCGGGGTCGTGCCAAGTTTCGCATCCGATGCCATGGAAGAGATAGCGGGCGGAGAACTTCCAGAATGGGCGAAGGCCGGTCCCGTGAGGCGGGAAACGGCTTGAGGCCTACCGAAAAGCCTCTTCATGCGCCGTCCTTTTCGGCGCTCGCCGCCATATGCCTGAGCTCGCCCCAGAGGCTTTCGGCGAAGCTGCGCAGGACCGTGACTTCGAAGCTGTCTTCGCCGGTGCGGACGATCTGCACGGAGATATGGCCGACCATCGTCATGGCCGAGCTGCCTTCGGCAAAGACGGCGGGATCGAGATCGACGGCGGTGCCCTTTGAAAGAAGCACGCGCGAAGACCGGCCGGAAACGCCGATGCGGACGCGTCCGTGGCTCTGGTCCATGACGAAGGCTTTTCCGGCAAGGGCCGCAGTAAGGGCGTTGAGAGCGGCTGAAGAAAGCGGCGCATCGCCGGCGACGAACCATTGGCGGAAGCCGGCCTTGCGGATCGAACTGTTCGCAAGGCCTATCTTCGCCAGTTCGGCGGCAAGTGCGGCCGGCTCGATCGTGCCGAACACGTGCAGCAGATGGCCTTCCGGCAAGGCTTCCAGCCGGAGGGCGGATCCTGCCGCACCGTTATATCTGGCGCCGGCGAGAACCGGCCTGTGCTGGGGAAGATCAGGCATGGAGCTTCTCGTTTTCAGGATCGACAAAGACGGGATGGCAGAGCACTGCATCAGTAAATTCGTTGTGCAGGCCGTTCCAGACCGTCACCTTCTCACCGATGCGCTCCGGCCCGCGCCGGACGAGCGCCAGGCCGATCTTATGGCCGAGTGTCGGCGAAAAGGCGCTTGAGGTGACATAGCCCTGATCGTTTTCGAGTGTCGCCGCCGCACCCTTGGCAAGGATATGC
The DNA here is from genome assembly GCF_002211395.1 of Rhizobium sp. R339. Lineage (NCBI taxonomy): Bacteria > Pseudomonadati > Pseudomonadota > Alphaproteobacteria > Hyphomicrobiales > Rhizobiaceae > Rhizobium > Rhizobium sp. R339. Next base: position 59,678 of record NZ_LOKV01000008.1, on the reverse strand, counting down.
GAGCCAGTGCGGAAGCCGCTTGCCAGATTGAGCGGCTTGACGCCGACGAGGCGCGGGCGCTCCGGATCCTGCAGACCCTCACGGGCGAGCATCGCCTTGCCGATGAAATCCGGCTTGTTCGATGACACCATGCGGCCGAAACCGAGATCGCCTGGGGTGACTGTGCCGTTGATCTCGGCATGGGTGACATGGCCCTTCTCGATGCGCAGGACGCCAAGCGCTTCGGCGCCGTAGGCGCAGATGCCGTGTTTCTCGCCGGTCGCCATGATGGCATCGGCAACGCTCTCGCCGTAGCCGGCCGGCACGGCCAACTCGTAGGCGAGTTCGCCGGAGAAGGAGATGCGGAAGAGCCGGCCTTCGAGATGGCCGCCGAACAGCGAAACCTTGCGGACGCTCATGAAAGGGAAGGCCGCATCGGAGATGTCCTCGTCGACGATTTCCGAAAGGACAGCGCGGGACTTCGGCCCGGCAACGGCCATCTGCGCCCATTGGTCGGTCGAGGAGGCGAAGCAGACGTCGAGTTCCGGCCACAGCGTCTGGGCGCAGAATTCGAGATGGGTCAGCACGCCGGCGGCAAGCGCCGTCGTCGTCGTCATGAAGAAATGCTCGTCGCTGAAGCGGCTGGTGGTGCCGTCGTCATAGATGAAGCCATCCTCGCGCAGCATGATGCCGTAACGCGCCTTGCCGACCGCAAGCTTGGCGAAGCCGTTGCAATAGATCCGATCGAGGAAGGTCGCCGCATCCTTGCCGAAGATTTCGATCTTGCCGAGCGTCGAGACGTCACAAAGGCCGGCATTCTTCCGGATGTTCAGCACCTCGCGGTCGACGCTGTCGCGCCACGTCGCCTCACCGGCGCGCGGGAACCAGGAGGAACGATACCAGAGGCCGGTTTCGACGAAGACCGCGCCGTTCTTCTCAGCCCAGCCATGCAGCGGCGATTTGCGCGCCGGCTGGAAATCCTTGCCGCGCGAGGCGCCGGTCAGAGCGCCGAAGGAAACCGGCGTGTAGAAGGGCCGGAAGGTCGTCGTTCCCACTTCGGCGGGCGACACGCCACGCGCTTCGGCCAGGATGCCGATGGCGTTGATGTTGGAAAGCTTGCCCTGATCGGTCGCCATGCCTGATGTCGTGTAGCGCTTGGCGAGCTCGACATGGCCGTAGCCTTCGCGCACGGCGAGGCCGAGGTCCTTGAGATGGACGTCGTTCTGATAGTCGACGAAGGCCTTGCCCTTCGAGCCTTTGACCGACCAGAGCGGCTTTGCATGCGGAGCCGTCTCGGGAGCTGAAACAAAGGCCGGTTCCGCTGCAAAGCCGATTGCCTGCATTGCGGCGGCGGCCTTCGCCGCGCCATCACCGAGGCAGGCTGCGGTCTGCGCAAGGCCGGCGGCTGCGCCGGCAACGGCGAGGCCGTCCTGTGATGCCGGCGCTAGAAAGGCTGAAGACACCTCGGACCATTGCGGCTTGCCGCCGCGATGGCAGGCCAGATGAATGACCGGGCTCCAGCCGCCCGACATGGCGAGCGCATCCGCGTCGATCCGGCGAATGCCGCCTGCGGTCTCGATGCTGACGCCGCGCAGGCGCTTGCCGCCCTCTGCATCGATGACCCCGGCGCCCCGCAGAACCTCGGCGCGGCCCTGCCAGCCCTTGCCGCCATCGACGCGGCTGTCGACGATCGCGGCAACTCGAAGGCCGGCGGCTTCGAGGTCGGCGGCGGTGTCATATGCAGTATCGTTGGTGGTGAAGATCACCGTGCTTTTGCCTGGTGCCACCGCCTGCCGGTTGAGATAGCTGCGCATGGCGCCTGCCATCATCACGCCGGGAATGTCGTTGCCGCCGAAGACCAGCGGCCGCTCCTCCGCCCCCGTCGCCAGGATCGGTTGGCGAGCGACGATGCGCCACAAGCGTTCGACCGGGCGATCCGGATCGGGCAGCGCCACATGCTTCTGCACGCGCTCGACGGCGCCGAAGACATTATCGTCGTACCAGCCGAACACGGTCGTGCGCGGCAGGCGGCGCACATTTTCCAGCGCCTCGAGTTCGCTCAGCAGCTCGGCGAGAAGCGCATCCGCCGGTTTGCCCTCGACACTGCTGCTCTCGGACAGCAGGCTGCCGCCGAATTCGGAGCCTTCGTCGGCGAGGATGACGCGGGCGCCGGCGCGGCCGGCGGTCAGTGCTGCGGCAAGACCGGCTGGGCCGGCGCCGATCACCAGCAGATCGCAATGCGCCCAACATTTCTCATAGGCATCGGGATCGGCCTCGTAGGAAGCCCTGCCGAGGCCTGCTGCCTTGCGGATCACCGGCTCGTAGAGCTTTTCCCAGAGGGCCGCCGGCCACATGAAGGTCTTGTAGTAGAAACCGGCACTGAGGAAAGGCGAGAGCAGGCCGTTGACCGCGCCGACATCGAAGCCGAGCAACGGCCAGCGATTCTGGCTCTTTGCCGTCAGCCCCTCGTAGAGTTCGATCATCGTCGCGCGCGTATTCGGTTCGGTGCGCCCGCCGCTGCCTGTCGTCACCAGCGCGTTCGGCTCGGCGGCACCCGCCGTCAGGATGCCGCGCGGACGGTGATATTTGAAACTGCGGCCGACGAGCTGGACGCCATTGGCAAGCAGCGCCGAGGCGAGCGTATCGCCCGGATGGCCTGCGAGCGCCTTGCCGTCGAAGGTGAAGCCGAGGGTCGTGGCGCGGTCGATGCGCCCGCCGGAGGAAAGACGGAAGCTCGTCATGCCTGTTCTCCGCCGAGCTTTGAAAGGGCGGCATCTCTGACGCCATGGACCTTATGGGTAACGGTATCGCGCTCGACGATCAGCCAGCGGCGGCATCCGGCGGAATGGTGCCAATATTCGCTGTGTCGGCCGCGCGGGTTGTCGCGAAGATAGACATAGTCGAACCAGGCCTCCGCGCCGGCGTCCGGCGCCGGCCTGACAAGGCCGGCATCGCCGCGGATCGAGAATTCCTCCTTTGGCCGGGCGCCACAATGGGGACAGGAAATCAGGCTCGCCATGTTGAGTGTCCTCAGTGCAGATTGGGCTGGGCGCCGACGCCCTTTTCATCGATCGGATAGCCGCGTGCGAAACGGTCGAGCCGGAAGGCGCGGGCGGTCTGATGCGGCGCGTTGCGGGCGATCAGGTGGGCGTAGCAGAAGCCGGAGGCGGGGGTCGCCTTGAAGCCGCCGTAGCACCAGCCGGCGTTGAGATAGAGTTTGTCGATATGGGTGCGGTCGATGATCGGCGAGCCGTCCATGCTCATGTCCATGACCCCGCCCCAGGAGCGCAGAAACCGCACCCGCGACAGCGACGGGATCATCGCCACGCCGGCTTCGGCGACATGTTCGACCGTCGCCAGATTGCCGCGCTGGGCATAGGAATTATAGCCGTCGATATCGCCGCCGAAGACGAGGCCGCCCTTGTCCGACTGAGAGACGTAGAAATGTCCGGCGCCGAAGGTGACGACATTGTCGATGAAGGGTTTCAGCCCCTCGGAGACGAAGGCCTGCAGCACATGGCTTTCGATCGGCAGGCGAAGGCCCGCCATATCGGCGACGACGGTGGAATTGCCGGCCGCCGCCAGCGCCAGCTTGCCGCAGCCGATGAAGCCCCTGCTGGTCTCGACGCCGGTGACTTGACCGTTTTCGCTTCGGATGCCCGTCACTTCGCACTGGGTGATGATGTCGACGCCGCGGCTGTCTGCGCCGCGCGCATAACCCCAGGCGACCGCATCGTGGCGCACCGTGCCGCCACGCGGATGGAACAGGCCCCCCATCACAGGGAAACGCGCATTGTCGAAATCGAGGAAGGGCAATTTCTTGCGCACCGCCTGCCGGTCGAGAAGCTCGGCGTCGACGCCGTGCAGCCGCATGGCGTTGCCGCGGCGCGTATAGGCATCGCGCTGCGCATCGGAATGGAAGAGGTTGAGCACGCCGCGCTGCGAGACCATGGCGTTGAAGTTGAAGTCCTGCTCCAAGCCTTCCCAGAGCTTCATCGACAGTTCGTAGAAGGGATTGTTGCCGGGAAGCAGGTAGTTCGAGCGAATGATCGTCGTGTTCCTGCCGATATTGCCGGAACCGAGATAGCCCTTTTCGAGAACGGCGACATTGGTAATGCCGAACTCCTTGGCGAGATAATAGGCGGTGGCAAGGCCGTGACCGCCGCCGCCGACGATGACGACATCGTAATGCGGCTTCGGTGCCGGGTCGCGCCAGGCAGGCGCCCAGCCTTTGTTGCCGCGAAGGCCGTTCAGGAAAATCGAAAGAGCGGAGTAGCGCATGGGTCAATCCGAAAAGAACGGCTGCATGATGCCAGAAAGACCGCCGCTGACTTGCGTAATTAGGACACTCATGAATATAAAAGGGATATGTCCTCGCCCGATACCAGAAATGTCCAGGAGATCGGCTTTATCCTGATCCCGGGATTCGCGCTGATGTCCTACGCTTCGGCGACGGAGCCGTTGCGGGCGGCAAATCTTCTGGCCGGACGCGATATCTATCGTCTGCGGACCTTCTCGCCGGACGGCACGCCTGTTCTCTCCTCCTCCGGTGTGCCGGTGCCGGCCGAACCTCTTCCTGTAAGGGGCGCAGGACTCGGCACCGCCTTCGTCTGTGCCGGCGGTTCGCCGCGGGACTGGCGTTATCCCGGCGTGCTCGGCTGCCTCAGGCAGTTGTCGCGCGAAGGTGTCAAGATCGGCGGAATTTCGGGCGGCCCCTATCTGATGGCCGCCGCGGGACTGCTTGCCGGCCGCGACTTCACCATCCACTGGGAACATGCGGCCGCCCTTCTCGAAGCCTTCCCTGATCTCGCGCCTCGCCAGGCGCGTTTCGTGATCGACGGCAACCGCATCACCTGCGGCGGCGGCATCGCACCGCTCGACATGATGCATGTGCTGATCGCCGAGCGCATGGGGCCGGATTTCGCCCGCCGTGTCAGCGACTGGTATCTCCATACCGAGGTCAACGAGCCCGCCGCACCGCAGCGCGCCTCGCTCGCCGAACGCTACGGCGTCCATCATCCAGGGCTGCTCAGTGTGCTCGACCGGATGGAGGAGACGATCGAGATGCCGCTCGATCGCGCCGCCATGGCGCGCATCGCCGGTGTTTCCGCCCGCCATCTCGACCGGCTCTTTGCAACCCATCTCGGCACGACCTTCCTCGATCAATACCACAGGATCCGGTTGCAGCACGCCCATCGCCTGCTGAAACAAAGCCCGCTTTCGATCTCCGAGATCGCCGTTGCCACCGGCTTTTCCAGTCTCAGCCATTTTTCCCGGATGTTCCGTGCCATTTACGGTGTGGCTCCGCGCGAGGCGCGGCGGGAATAGTTTTCCTCCCGGTTGAGAAAATTTCACTATGGCGATAGGTTTGCCTCTGAACGAAAGCAAAGGCGAGCCATGAAATCGAAGCGTGAAGCGGCAGACCAACCGGAACAGGCGCATGGCGGGCGCACCCCTTTTTCCCAGGACCCGCACGCCGTTCGGGAGCCGAAGGAAAACAATCTCGAAATGGCGATCGGCCATGAGGTGCGCGCCTATCGCAAGAAACTCGGCATTACGGTCACCGACCTCGCGGCCGCGACGGGCATTTCGCTCGGCATGCTGTCGAAGATCGAGAACGGCAACATCTCGCCGTCGCTGACGACGCTGCAATCGCTGTCGCGGGCGATCGGCGTGCCTTTGACCGCGTTCTTCCGCCGCTATGAGGAGCCGCGCAACGCCGTCTTCGTCAAGGCGGGAGAGGGCGTCGAGCTCGAACGGCGCGGCACGCGCGCCGGCCACCAATATAATCTGCTCGGCCATATCGACAACAATTCGAGCGGCGTCATCGTCGAGCCCTACCTCATCACGCTGACGGCCGATTCCGACGTCTTCCCGACCTTCCAGCACGAAGGCATGGAGTTTCTCTACATGCTCGAAGGCGAGGTCGTTTATCGCCATGGCGATCAGCTTTTCCAGATGCAGCCGGGCGACAGCCTGTTCTTCGATGCCGATGCGCCGCATGGGCCGGAGCAGTTGGTGAAACTGCCGAGCCGCTACCTCTCGATCATCAGCTATCCCCAGCAAAGCACTAGAGGCTGATATTGCCTTAAAAGAAAAATTTATTCCTACCAGTTGAAGACAACAAACAGAGCTGCTACTCCTTTCCCAACTTGAAAGGAGGCACAAGTTATGTGCGGCATCGTTGGACTTTTCCTCAAGGACAAGAGCCTTGAGCCTCAGCTGGGAAATCTGCTTTCCGACATGCTGATCACCATGACCGACCGCGGACCGGACTCGGCCGGCATCGCGATCTATGGCGGCTCAGCCGAGGGCAGGGCGAAGGTGACCATCCAGTCCGCCAATCCCGGTATCGACTTCGAAGGCCTCGCCGGCGACCTCGAGAAGGCAGATATCAAAGCGCATGTGTGGATCAAGAGCACGCACGCGGTCCTCGAGCTTGATGCCTCCAAGCTCGGCGCCGTGCGCGAGGCACTCGAACAGATCCGCCCGACGGTCCGTCTGATGGGCTCGGGCGAAAGCGTCGAAATCTACAAGGAAATCGGCCTTCCCAAGGATGTCGTGGCGCGCTTCGACGTGCGCGCCATGGGCGGCACCCACGGCATCGGCCATACCCGCATGGCAACCGAATCCGCCGTCACCACGCTCGGCGCCCATCCGTTCTCGACCGGCGCCGACCAGTGCCTGGTGCACAACGGCTCGCTCTCCAACCACAACAATCTGCGCCGCGAACTCATCCGCGAAGGCATGAGCTTCGAGACGCAAAACGATTCCGAGGTCGCCGCCGCCTATCTCACGGCCGAGATGGCCAAGGGCAAGGATCTCGGCCAGGCGCTGACCGGCGCGCTCGACGATCTCGACGGCTTCTTCACCTTCGTCGTCGGCACCAAATCCGGCTTCGGCGTGGTGCGCGATCCGATCGCCTGCAAGCCCGCCGTCATGGCCGAGACCGACCAATATGTCGCCTTCGGCTCGGAATATCGCGCGCTGGTCAACCTTCCCGGCATCGAGAATGCCCGCGTCTGGGAGCCGGAGCCGGCAACCGTCTACTTCTGGGATCACGACAAGGCCGCCTGAGGGGCGCCCGAAAGCCAGGAGCCGGCTGAACCCGCCTCCCAGATCAACGAGGAACCAATGCCCACATTCGATCTTTCCAACACCCCTCTTCGCGAGCTGAACAGCGCGCTGCACGCCCTTTCCAAGGGCGCCAACGACACCGAATTCGAAGTCGTCAACCCGCGCGGCAGCCATGCCGTCGCCGTCGGCATCGACAGCCCCGTCACGGTCGCCGTCAGAGGCTCGGTCGGCTATTACTGCGCCGGCATGAATGACGGCGGCAGGGTGACGGTTCACGGGTCTGCCGGCCCAGGTGTTGCCGAAAACATGATGTCCGGCACCGTCGTCATCGAAGGCGACGCCAGTCAGTATGCCGGCGCCACCGGACAGGGCGGCCTGCTCGTCATCAAGGGCAATGCGGCCTCGCGCTGCGGCATTTCGATGAAGGGCATCGACATCGTCGTGCATGGCAGCATCGGCCACATGTCGGCCTTCATGGGCCAGTCCGGCCATCTCGTCGTGCTCGGCGACGCCGGCGATGCGCTGGGGGATTCGCTCTACGAAGCCAAGCTGTTCGTCCGCGGCGCGGTCAAGAGCCTCGGCGCCGACTGCATCGAGAAAGAGATGCGGCGGGAGCATCTGGACAAGCTTGCCGAGCTGCTCGAGCGCGCGGGCGTCACCGGCGTCAGGCCCGAGGAGTTCAAGCGCTACGGCTCGGCCCGCAAGCTCTACAATTTCAACATCGACAACGCCGACGCGTATTGAGGCGAGGGACATCCATGAGCTATCACAACCCCTATACCCCGCCCCGCAAGTCCGCGACCTTCGACGACTATACGCTCGCCGAAATCCGCCGCGCGGCGGCGACCGGCATCTATGACATCCGCGGTGCCGGCACCAAGCGCAAGGTTCCGCATTTCGACGATCTGTTGTTTCTCGGCGCCTCGATCTCGCGCTATCCGCTCGAAGGCTATCGCGAGAAGTGCGACACGACTGTCGTGCTCGGCTCGCGTTTCGCCAAGAAGCCGATCACGTTGAAGACGCCGATCACCATTGCCGGCATGAGCTTCGGCGCGCTGTCCGGCAACGCCAAGGAAGCGCTCGGCCGCGGCGCGACGATCGCAGGCACCTCGACCACGACGGGCGACGGCGGCATGACCGATGAGGAGCGCGGCCACTCGCAGACGCTGGTCTATCAATACCTGCCGTCGCGCTACGGCATGAATCCTAGGGATTTGCGGCGCGCCGATGCGATCGAAGTCGTGGTCGGCCAGGGCGCCAAGCCCGGCGGCGGCGGCATGCTGCTCGGCCAGAAGATTTCCGACCGCGTCGCCAATATGCGCAACCTGCCGAAGGGCATCGACCAGCGCTCGGCCTGCCGCCATCCGGATTGGACCGGCCCCGACGATCTCGAAATCAAGATCATGGAACTGCGCGAGATCACCGATTGGGAAAAGCCGATCTACGTCAAGATCGGCGGCGCGCGCCCCTATTATGACACCGCCCTTGCCGTGAAGGCGGGTGCCGATGTCGTCGTGCTCGACGGCATGCAGGGCGGCACGGCGGCGACCCAGGACGTCTTCATCGAGAATGTCGGCATGCCGACGCTCGCCTGCATTCGCCCGGCCGTTCAGGCGCTGCAGGATCTCGGCATGCATCGCAAGGTGCAGCTCATCGTGTCGGGCGGCATCCGCTCCGGCGCCGACGTCGCCAAGGCGCTGGCGCTCGGCGCCGACGCGGTGGCGATCGGCACGGCGGCACTCGTCGCCATCGGCGACAACGATCCGCACTGGGAAGAGGAATATCAGAAGCTCGGCACGACGGCCGGCGCCTATGACGACTGGCATGAAGGCAAGGATCCGGCCGGCATCACCACCCAGGACCCGGAACTGGCAAAACGCCTTGACCCGGTCGCGGCCGGCCGCCGCCTTGCCAACTATCTGAAGGTGATGACGCTCGAAGCGCAGACGATCGCGCGCGCCTGCGGCAAGAACCACCTGCACAACCTCGAGCCGGAAGACCTCGTCGCACTGACGATCGAGGCATCGGCCATGGCGCAGGTGCCGCTCGCCGGCACCAACTGGATCCCCGGCAAAGGGGGCTTTTGATTTCTACCGGCCGGGCAAACGTCCCGGCCGTTCCATATCCATAACCAAGGTGTCTCCAAGAAATCCAAAGGGGAACGAGAATGACACTGGACCTTGCTGCTTTTGCCAGAGACAAAGGCATCAAATATTTCATGATCAGCTATACCGACCTGTTCGGCGGCCAACGCGCCAAGCTGGTCCCCGCCGAAGCCATTGCCGATATGCAGAAAGATGGCGCCGGCTTTGCAGGCTTTGCCACCTGGCTCGATCTGACGCCCGCGCATCCCGACCTGTTCGCGGTGCCCGATGCATCCTCCGTCATCCAGCTGCCCTGGAAGAAAGACGTCGCATGGGTCGCGGCCGACTGCGTCATGGACGATCAGCCTGTCGAACAGGCGCCGCGCGTGCTGCTGAAAAGACTGGTCGCTGAGGCTGCGAATGAAGGGCTGAGGGTCAAAACCGGCGTCGAGCCGGAATTCTTTCTGATCTCCGCCGATGGCTCTGTCATTTCGGATCAGTTCGATACCGCCGAGAAGCCTTGCTACGATCAGCAGGCGGTGATGCGCCGCTACGACGTCATCGCCGAGATTTGCGACTATATGCTCGAGCTCGGCTGGAAGCCCTATCAGAACGACCACGAGGATGCGAACGGCCAGTTCGAGATGAACTGGGAATATGACGATGTTCTGAAGACGGCGGACAAGCACTCCTTCTTCAAATTCATGGTCAAGTCGGTCGCCGAAAAGCACGGGCTTCGCGCCACCTTCATGCCGAAGCCCTTCAAGGGCCTGACCGGAAACGGCTGCCATGCCCATATTTCGGTCTGGGACCTCGACGGCAAGGTCAACGCCTTCGCCGACAAGGAAATGGCCTTCGGGCTTTCGGCGCAGGGCAAGACCTTCCTCGGCGGCATCATGAAACATGCTTCCGCACTCGCCGCCATCACCAATCCGACGGTCAATTCCTACAAGCGCATCAACGCGCCGCGCACGACCTCGGGCGCCACCTGGTCGCCGAACACCGTCACCTGGACCGGCAACAACCGCACCCATATGGTGCGCGTGCCGGGGCCGGGACGTTTCGAGCTGCGCCTGCCAGACGGGGCGGTCAACCCCTATCTCCTGCAGGCGATCATCATCGCCGCCGGCCTCGACGGCATCCGCAGCCGGGCAGATCCCGGTCCGCACCACGATATCGACATGTATGCCGAGGGGCATCTGGTGAAGGACGCGCCGCGGCTGCCGCTCAATCTGCTTGACGCGCTGCGCGCCTATGATGCCGACGAAGGCCTGAAGGCGGCGATCGGATCGGAATTTTCCGCCGCCTACCTCAAGCTCAAACATCGGGAATGGAATGCCTATTGCTCGCATTTTACCGAGTGGGAGCGAATGAGCACGCTCGACATCTGAGTGGCCGACCGACATCTTCGATGCGCGCCGACACGCCGGGCTGACAAGCTTCGGCGTGATCGCATCCCCAGGCAGCTGATCCGGCCAAGAAAGAGACAGCCATGAAAAACGTCGTACTCACCGTCTCCTGCAAATCGACGCGCGGCATCGTTGCGGCGATTTCGAGCTATCTGGCCGAGAAGGGCTGCAACATCATCGACAGCTCGCAGTTCGACGATCTCGATACCGGCAAGTTCTTCATGCGCGTCAGCTTCATTTCGGAAGAGCGGCTGTCCGGTTCCGAAATCAGCGCCGATTTTGCCGCCGTCGCCGCGCCTTTCGAGATGGACTATGATTTCCACGACAGCGAAAGCCGCATGAAGGTGCTGCTGATGGTGTCGCGCTTCGGCCATTGTCTCAACGACCTGCTCTACCGCTGGAAGATCGGCGCCCTGCCGATCGACATCGTCGGCGTCGTCTCCAACCACTTCGATTACCAGAAGGTCGTGGTCAACCACGACATCCCCTTCCACCACATCAAGGTGACCAAGGAGAACAAGCCGCAGGCCGAAGCCCAGCTGGTCGAGCTCGTCAACCAGACCGGCACCGAGCTGATCGTGCTGGCCCGCTACATGCAGGTCCTCTCCGACCAGCTCTGCAAGCAGATGTCGGGCAAGATCATCAACATCCACCATTCCTTCCTGCCGTCCTTCAAGGGCGCCAACCCCTACAAGCAGGCCTATGAGCGCGGCGTCAAGCTGATCGGCGCCACCGCCCATTACGTCACCGCCGACCTCGACGAAGGCCCGATCATCGAGCAGGACACGGCGCGCATCACCCACGCCCAGAGCGCCGACGACTATGTCTCGATCGGCCGCGACGTCGAAAGCCAGGTGCTGGCGCGGGCCATCCACGCCCATATCCATCACCGCACCTTCATCAACGGCAACCGCACCGTCGTCTTCCCGGCAAGCCCCGGAAGCTACGCCTCCGAGCGCATGGGCTGAGTCGCCCCGGCCAGCCGGAAATTTAGACAAGCGTGTTCCGCCAGTCGCTCGGGCGTCCTGAGGTTATCACGCTTGCTAAGTCGACCGGTCAGCCGACGCCGTCTGGAAGTTTGGGCAAGACTTAGGAAGCCGGACGCTTTCCGAAGCCGAATGTCTTGCGCAGGCTGCTGTCGACCGCTTTTGCCGGCATGAACCTGCGCAGCCGGCTTAGAAGCGTTGCTTGGCCGCCGGCCGGTTGACGCATTTTGTATGGGCCGTTGATTGCCGACAAAATCTCCTCCGCAACTGTTGCAGCAGACGGCGCGGTTTTGATCTGGGCTTGCACCGCCTTGATGGTCGCCTCGGCCTGCGCTGCGTAGGCTCCCAAGGGCGCCTCGGTCTGTGCCGCGTTTACATCGAGCCTGGTGTTTGTGAAGGTCGGTTCAATCAGCACGACGCGCACGTTGAACTCACGAATTTCATGGTCCAGCGATTCCGACAATCCTTCGAGCGCATGCTTGCTGCTGGCATATATTCCCATGAACGGCGCGGGCAGGAAGCCGAGCACCGAGCTGATATTGATGATCAGCCCGCTGCGGGCGGCGCGCATGGAGGGCAAAGCAGCGCGGATCATGCGCAAAGGGCCGAAAACATTGGCATCGAATACCGTTTGCGCTTCGGAAGGCGACGTGTTCTCGACAGGGCCGACCAGCGAAACGCCGGCATTGTTGACCAGGATGTCGATCTTGCCTGCCTCGGACAAAACCCATTGAACAAAATTGGAGACCGAAGCGTCATCGGTCACGTCGACAGTTCCATAGCGCACGCCGGGAATGCCATTGACACGCGCCGGGTTGCGTACGCCCCCAAAGACCTGGAAGCCGTGTTGTGCGAGAAGGCGGGCTGACGCTTCACCTATTCCGGAGGATGCTCCGGTAATCACAACAACTCTGTTTGTAGACATGCATGCTCCTTGGCTCTTATCAAGCAGTTGATTATCAACAATTTTTCATTATCCGGCGATTTTTCGATCAGAGTTGCTCTCACGAATTCGCCCAGTTTCCGGCACGTCAAATGCCATCGCCGCTCCCGGAGAACATCACTCGGCAGCCATTGCCGTTGGTAACTCCACTTCCTTCGGCGTATTTTCATGGCTTTCATCTTTCGTCGGCTTGATGCGAAACCACGTGGCGTAGAGAGCGGGAAGGAAGAGCAGGATCATCACGGTGCCGACCGCCGTGCCGCCGATCAGCGTGTAGGCCATCGACCCCCAGAACACCGAATGGGTAAGAGGTATGAAGGCAAGGACGGCGGCAAGGGCCGTCAGAATGACGGGACGCGTCCGCTGCACCGTCGCCTCGACGACGGCGTGATAATCGTCGAGACCGGCTGCCTTGTTCTCCTTGATCTGTTCCGTCAGGATCAGCGTGTTGCGCATCAGAATTCCGGCCAATCCGATCAATCCGAGAATGGCGTTGAAGCCGAACGGCTGATTGAAGAGCAGCAAGACCGGAACCGCCCCGGCAAGACCGAGCGGCCCCGTCAGCATGACCATGGTCATCGTCGACAGGCTGCGGACCTGCAGCACGATCACGATCAGCATGGCGGCAATCATCGCCGGGAAGATTTTGACGAGGGCGGCGTTGGCCTTGAGCGATTCCTCGATGTTCCCGCCCATCTCGATACGATACCCGACAGGAAGCGAGGCGATCAGCGGCTGAAGCGCCTTCATGACCTGCTGGGATACCTCAGGGGGCTGTGTCGCCTCGTCGATATCGGAACGAATCGTGACAACGGGCGTGCGGTCGCGACGTTTCAGGATCGGCTCTTCGAACCGGATTTCGGAATGACCGATCTGATCGAGCGGAACCTGTCGGCCGTCCCGGCTCATCAATGAGAAGTCTGCCAATCGCGACGGATCAAGCCGGTTGTCGCCAGCACTGCGTGCGATGACAGGCACGTTGCGGATATTCTCGCGAACCTCGGTGATCGGAATTCCGCTCAGCAGCAACTGTAGCTGCTGGGCGGCCTCCGCCGGCGAAAGGCCGATCAGGCCCAACCGTTCCTGGTCTGGAACGAAGCGCACCACCGGTGTGCGGTTGCCCCAATCACGGTTTGCCTGACGCACATCCGGCACGCTCTTCATCATCTCAAGGGCCTTTTCGGAGAGCCGGTACAATTGGTCGGTGTCAGGCCCCATGATGCGGAATTCGACCGGAAACGGCGTATAGGGACCGAAGACGAGCTGGGTGACGCGGACATAGGCTTCCGGAGCGAGCCCATCCGAGATGGCCGCGCGCAGGCGAAGCTTCAAAGCCTCGCGTGTGTGAGCGTCCGGAGTCAGCACGACGATCTTGGCGAAGGACGGGTCCGGCAGCTCGGGCGCCATGGCAAAGAAGAAGCGGGGAGCGCCCTGACCGACATAGCTCGTCACTGTCTTTGCTTCCGGCTGCTGTTGCAGCCAGTCTTCGAGCTTCCCGACCGTGGCGGCCGTCATCTCGATACTGGTCCCTTCAGGCATGCGGACTTCAACCAAAACCTCCGGACGATCCGATGTCGGGAAGAACTGCTGCTTTACCGATCCCATGCCCACGACAGAGATCCCCATGACGATGCCGACCACCGCACAAGTGACGAACTTGTGGCGCACGGTAAATTCGATCAGCCCTCGCAGGCGCCGGTAGTTCGGGGTGTTGTAGATGGCGTGATGGCCGCCTTCGACCGGTTTGATCGCCGGCAGCATCTTGACGCCGAGATAGGGCGTGAAGATCACCGCGACAATCCAGGAGACGATCAGCGCAAAGCCGACGACCCAGAAGATGTTGCCGGCATATTCGCCGGCTGTCGACCGGGCAAAGCCGACCGGCATCAGCCCGATGATCGTCACGAGCGTGCCCGACAGCATCGGGGCCGCGGTGTGGCTCCAGGCATAGGCGGCCGCCTTGATGCGATCCATCCCTTCTTCCATCTTCACCACCATCACCTCGATGGCGATGATGGCGTCGTCGACCAGGAGACCGAGCGCCAGGATGAGCGCACCAAGAGTGATGCGATCGAAGAACCGGCCGGTCTCCAGCATGATGAGGAAGACGACGGCAAGCGTGAGCGGAACGGCCAGAGCGACGACGATGCCGACACGCCAGCCGAGACTGACGAGACTGACGAACAACACGACGCCGAGCGCCATCGCGAATTTCAGCATGAACTCGCCGACGGCTTCGTCGATGTTGACGGCCTGGTCGCTGACCTTGGCGAGCGTCATGCCGAGCGGCAGGGTCTTTGCGATTGCGGCGGATCTTTCCTCCAGCGCCTTGCCAAGCTCCAGACCGTTCCAGCCCTGTTGCATCACCGCGGCCAGCATGACGGCGGGCTCGCCGTCATGGCGGATGAGATAGGTGGCCGGATCCTGGTAACCGCGCCGCACTTCGGCAAAATCCGAGAGCTTCAACGTGCGCCCGGCCGCGACGATCGGCGTGTCTGATATCGCCTGGATGCTGTCATAGGCGCCGTCGAAGCGAATGAAGACCTGCGGGCCGCGCGTATCGATCGATCCCGCCGGCGTCACGGTGTTTTGCCGCTGCAAGGCGGCCGCGATGTCCTGGGCCGAAATGCCGAGGGTGGCGAGCTTGGCATAGGAGAATTCGACGAAGATCTGTTCGGGCCGCTCTCCGAGAATGTTGATTTTCTTGACTCCAGGCACATGCAGAAGATCCTGGCGGATCACCTCGGCCTGGCGCACGAGCTCACGCATCGGCATGCCCTTGGCCTTCAGCGCGTAAAGGCCGAAGCTGACATCGGAGTACTCGTCGTTGACAAAGGGACCGAGCACGCCCCTGGGCAGGTTGCGAGCCTCGTCTCCAAGCTTCTTTCGGGCCTGATAGAATTCCCCCTCGACGGCCGTGGATGGCGTGCTGTCCTTCAGTGTCACGGTCAAAAAGGCGTATCCCGGCCGCGTTGTCGTCTCGACACGATCGTACCAAGTGAGTTCCTGGAGGCGCTTCTCCAGCGGCTCGGCGACCAGATCCTGCATTTCGCGCGCTGTCGCACCCGGCCACACGGTCGTCACGGTCAAAGTCTTGATGGTGAAGGAGGGATCCTCGGCGCGCCCGAGCTTGACGAAGGCATAGGCGCCGGCGGCGGCCAGCAGAACGATGAAGAACAGCGTAACGGCCCGCTCGCGAACGGCGAGCGCGGAAAGATTGAAGGTCATCAGTTTGCCGCCTCTGCCTGTTCTACCTTGGTGCGCACGCTGGCGCCGTCCTGCAGCAGATGGGCGCCGAGAGCGACGACCGGCTCGCCAGCATTGACGCTGGAAACCACCGCGACCTCCTCGCCCAATTGTTCTATTTTCACTTGCCGGAAGTGGACGGTCGAAGATGCCTGATCGAAGACCCAGACGCCGGTTCGGCTGCCATCGTCCAATACGGCGCCGACGGGCACTGCGGCATGCGATTGGCCGCTGCTGCTGGAGATTCTGATCGTCACCGTCGCGCCCAGCGGCGCCGAAGCTGCAGCGCCATCCAGAACCCAGCGCGCCTCATAGGTGCGGGTTTGAGGATCGGCAGCGTCGGAGATCTGCCGAAGCCGCGCCTTGTCCTGCCGGCTCTCGTTTCCGTAGATGCTGGCCTCGGCTATCTCGCCGATTTGCGGCCGCAGCGACTCCGGAAGCCAGACGAGCGCTTCGCGCGGGCCGGCCTGCGCCAGACGGATCACGGTTTGTCCCGCCGTCACGACTTGACCCGGCTCTCCGAGCGTTTCGACAATGGTCCCGTCAGCATCGGCAACCAACAAAGAGTAGGTTGCGGCGTTTTCAGCGACCCTTGCCTCCGCTTCCGCCGCAGCCAGTTGAGCCGTCGCCGTATCGAGTGCAGCCTTTGCCTGTTCATAGCGCTGCGGCGAAGCCGCCGCCAATCCGCTTTTCGTCAAAGCAGCATAGCGTCTCTCGTCGGCTTGCGCCTGGGTCAACACAGCTTGTGCGGAGACGACGGCATTGTGTTTCGCCGTCAGCGCGAGACGCAGATCGGTCTCATCGATGCGCATCAAAGGCTGGCCGGCCTTGACCTGCTCGCCAACGTCCACATAACGCTGCATGACCTTGCCGGGCACACGAAAACCGAGATTGCTCTGTACCCGGGCGGCAATGGTGCCCGTAAAGGTGCGTTCGGCCGTTTCCGGCTTCTTCGCTTCCACCAGTTTGACGAACGGCGGCGCGATTCGCGGATCGGCGGCTTGCGCGCCTCCTTTCGAGGAGACTCCGAAAAGCACGAACGTCGTGGCGCCGGCAGCCGCCAGAAGGCCGAAAGAGGCGAGGAGGATTTTACGATTCATGTCAGTAAGCCTTATTGACGGGCGCAGCCCTTGAATTAGATTGCGATCTAACTCTAATTCTGCTATAGATGTCAAATGAAATCTAATTGGAGATCGCAATGAGAGTCAGTCGCGCTCAAGCCGAGGCCAATCGTGAAACGGTGATCAATGTCGCAAGCCGGCTTTTCCGAGAGCATGGATTCGACGGCATCGGGCTCAAGGACCTGATGAAAGGGGCCGGTCTGACGCAAGGCGGCTTCTACAAGCAGTTCGCATCAAAGGATGATCTTGCGGCACTGGCATCCGGCCGAGCAATGGAGAGCGCCATTCGCAGGTGGTCGAGGGTTGCGGCCGGAAGTGCCGATCCCTTCGCCGCGGTTGTCGGCATGTATCTTTCGACCGGGCACCAGGAAGAGAAAGGTGATGGCTGCCCCTTGGCTGCGCTTGGGTCAGATGCGGCGCGCCAGAGTGAAGAGGTGCGAGCTCCGTTCCAGAATGGCATCGAGGCGCATCTTCAGGTTCTCGACGAATTGATCCCGGCATCGGACGGCAGGAACCCCTATGACAAAGCCATGGTCGTCCTGTCCCTCATGGTGGGCGCCGTAACCATCTCTCGCATCATGACCGACCAAGGCATGTCGGAGCGTCTGCTCGAAGCCGCCGCTGATGCCGTCAAACGGATCGCGGGCGAAACAGCGGTGGAATGAGGTCCTTGCTCTGCACCTCATTACCGAAAAGGATCAGCGCCTCCGGGCGCATGGGGTGAGTCGCCGAGGGGTTAACGCAGCCCTAAGAACCGTGCGATGCTGTCGACGTGATCGCCGAGCAACAGATCTTTATCCCGATCATATATGAGGATTATTCACTCTTCATATTAATTCAATCTTTTCATCTGCTTAAGTAAAACGCTCGACCGAAGGAAGTGACATTACGTTAGGGAATTTCGGGGCCGCGTTAACTTTTTGTTAACCATGTCGGCGGTAGACATGGTCAACGATTTCTTCACACAGATGACCAAAGTGCTAACAGACGCTCGCTCTATCCGCATCAAGGGCCGCTCCTTCCTGGCCGTCATGTTGTCCCCTGACCTTCCTTTCGATGATTGGCTGGCCAGACTGGACGATCTGGCCGCACGCTCGGCCGGTTTCTTCCTCGGACGGCCTGTCGTGCTCGATCTGACGGACCTGCAAATCGACAAGCCGCAGCTGAAGGAGCTCATCGCCGAGCTTGCCAAGCGCAATGTCAGCATCATGGGCATCGAGGGCGCGCGGCCATCCATTCTCGGATCCGGCATGCCGCCGGCGCTCAAAGGCGGCCGCTCCGCTTCCGACATCGAGGTTCAGGCGAGCGAGCCGGCCGAGCCGGCCGGCAAACCTGCGGTCATTGAGACTCGTCCGGCAACAACGCAATCGATCGTCATCAGGGAGCCGGTGCGCTCGGGGCAATCGGTGATCTTCCCGGAAGGCGACGTCACCATCGTCGGCTCCGTCGCCTCGGGCGCCGAGGTCATCGCCGGCGGCTCCGTCCATATCTATGGCGCCCTGCGTGGCCGCGCCATGGCAGGATCCATCGGCAACGCATCGGCGCGAATCTTCTGCCGCAAGCTCGAAGCCGAGCTGGTTGCAATCGACGGCATCTACAAAATGGCGGAAGACATGGCGCCCAATCTTCGCGGACAGGCCGTTCAGCTCTGGCTCGAAGAGGATGCGATCATGGCGGAAAAACTGATTTGATTACGGCGCCGCGCGTCTTCGAGACGCGCAACGAACGCCGTCACACTTTGACTTGTCGCAGCTACGGCAAAGGAGAGAGAAATGGGGAAAGTGATCGTCGTCACGTCAGGCAAGGGCGGGGTCGGAAAGACGACCTCGACCGCCGCATTGGGAGCGGCTCTGGCACAACGCAATGAGAAAGTCGTCGTCGTCGATTTCGACGTCGGCCTGCGCAATCTCGATCTGGTGATGGGCGCGGAGCGCCGGGTCGTCTACGACCTGATCAATGTCATCCAGGGCGACGCCAAGCTCACCCAGGCGCTGATCCGCGACAAGCGGCTGGAAACGCTGTTCCTGCTGCCGGCCTCGCAGACGCGCGACAAGGACAATCTGACGCCCGAGGGTGTAGAGCGCGTCATCAACGACCTGAAGCGCTATTTCGACTGGATCATCTGCGACAGCCCCGCCGGGATCGAGCGCGGCGCGACGCTTGCGATGCGCCATGCCGATGTCGCCGTCGTCGTCACCAATCCGGAAGTATCGTCGGTGCGCGATTCCGATCGCATCATCGGCCTGCTGGACGCAAAGACCGCCAAGGCCGAGCGCGGCGAGCGGATGGAAAAGCACCTGCTGCTGACCCGCTACGACGCCAACCGGGCCGAACGCGGCGACATGCTGAAGGTCGACGACGTGCTGGAAATCCTGTCCATCCCGCTGCTCGGCATCGTGCCGGAAAGCATGGATGTGCTGCGCGCCTCCAACGTCGGTGCGCCGGTCACGCTCGCCGAAAGCCGCAGCCCGGCCGCCATGGCCTATTTCGATGCCGCCCGCCGGCTCGCCGGCGAAATCCTGCCGATGGCGATCCCCGAGGAAAAGCGCAATATTTTCGGCAAGATTTTCGGACGGAGGGCGGCATGAATATTTTCCGTCTCTTCAACAAGCAGAGAACCGCGCCCGCCGCCCGTGAACGCCTGCAGGTGCTTCTCGCCCACGAGCGCGCTTCGGCGGGATCGGACCTGGTCACCTTGCTGCGCGAGGAAATCCTTGCGGTGATCGCCAAGCATGTCGAGCTCGACCACGACAAGGTGCAGGTGACGATCGATCGCAACGAATATGTCTCGACGCTGGAGATCGACGTCGAAATCCCGCTTAATGCGGCCGTACAGGCCGCCTGAGGGTAACGACACGCTCTCTCGTTGCCCTGAAGATACGAAAGCCGCCACCGAACACGGCAGCTCAGTTTCATGGCAATCGTGCTCTCCCCTGACGTCATCCTCGGCCTTGTGCCGAGGATCTGCTGCCCTATCGACCGGGGGCAGATGCTCGGGACAAGCCCGAGCATGACGAAATGAGGGCTCGGCCGACCTTGTCAGCAGTCTGAGCCGCCAGGGAAACCATGGCGGCTTTTTGCGTCGACCTGTCCGGCCGGAAGGCTCAGCGGCCGCCCTCGATCTTGCGATGGCGCTGGGCGATGCCGCCCTTGCCATAGGGATAGTCGAGAGGCTGCGGCGCACTGACCTCGTTCAGCCGGGCCATCTCCTCGTTGGAAAGCTCGACCTTCATGGCGCCGAGATTGTCGGCGAGCTGCTCAGGCGTGCGGGCGCCGAGAATGACCGAGGTGACGGCCGGCTGGGCCGCCGTCCAGGCGAGCGCCACCTGCGCCATGCTGACGCCGTGGGCCTTGGCGATCTCTTCGACCGCGCCGATGATCGCCCAGGTGCGCTCCTGCGCATTGCGCGGCGCATAGGATTCGCTGCCGCGATTGGGATTCTCGCCGAGCCGGGTGGCACCGGTCGGCATCTCGTCGCGCTTGTACTTGCCTGTCAGCCAGCCGCCGCCGAGCGGCGACCATGGCAAGAGGCCCATGCCGGCATCCTGGCAGGCTGCGACGATTTCGAGCTCGATGTCGCGCGCCAGCAGGCTGTATTGCGGCTGCAGCGTCACCGGACGCGTATAGCCCCGCGCCTTGGCGATCTCCGACGCCTTGGCGATGTGCCAGCCGACGTAGTTGGAAAAGCCGTAATAGCCGATCTTGCCTGAGGAAATCGCATCGTCGAGGAAACGCAGCGTCTCTTCGATCGGCGTCAGCGCGTCCCAGGCATGCATCTGATAGAGGTCGATCTGCTCGAGGCCGAGGCGGCGCAGGGAATCATCGAGCGCTTGGCCGAGATGCCGGCGCGACAGGCCGATATCATTGGGGCCGTTGCCCATCGGAAAACGTCCCTTGGTGGCGACGATCGCCTGGCGGGCTTCGGTCGGGCGCGCCTTCAGCCAGCGTCCGATGATCTCTTCCGACTTGCCGGCGCTGTAGACATCGGCTGTATCGATGAAATTGCCGCCCCAGGCGAAGTAATCGTCGAGCAGCTTGTGCGAGGCGGTCTCGTCGGCCTCCGCCCCGAAGGTCATGGTGCCGAGGCAATAGGCGGTAACGACGGCCCCGCTGGGACCGAGCTTGCGATAATCCATTTTTCCTCCTCATGCGGATGCCCGCAGCCGGCGCGCAAAAGCGTCGGGGTTAGAAGCCGGGGCTCCTGCAATCAATGACAGTGTCGTGCTTGAGGCGGCCGCTTGCCGCCGGGATGATGAGGTACGACGCCCTGGGCTTGGGTAGCGCGAGGGGCAAGGGCAGCATAGCCAATCCCGCCCGGGCCACAAGTGGGAAAAATATTTCCCTGCCGTTGTGGCGGGAGAGGATTAGGGTCGCGGAAACGAGCCGCCGATCAGATCGGCGGCAGCGATCCCGGTTTCGTAAGCGCCGTGCGCCGTCGAATAGCGCGAGCGCGAACAGGCTTCGCCGGCAAAGAAGATCCGCCCCTCATGCGGCGCCGCGAGAACTCCGCGCAGATCGGAGGCGCCGGGCTCCGCGTAGGAATAGGAGCCGCCGATATAAGGTGCTGCGGCCCAGGCCGAGATCGCCGCCACCGATAATTCCTTGCGAATATTCGCGCCGAAATGCGCCGCCAGTTCATCAGCGGCGAAGGCGAAAGCGGCATCTCTGCCCGCCCGCTCCAGATCATGCGCGAGGTCGCCGGCAAAATAGGCTTCCACGACAGGGGCGCCGAATGCCCGGAGCTGATAGGTGCCGGTCGCGCCGCGACTGGTCGAGCCGAGCATATGCGTATCCGCCGGCAGCGCCTCCGGATTGGCGAGCCTGAGAAACAGCTTGTCGGCAAGCCCGAGCGGCAAACGCGCCGCCGCCTCGATCTTCTCGGGCAGAGGAGGGTCAAAGGCAATCTTTTCGGCGGCAAGCACATTCGTCGAAACGGTGACGAGCACCGTTCGGGTGTTGAGTGTCCCCTTGTTCGTCTCGATGCCGACGCGGCCGGCATGGCGATGGTCGATGCGCCTGACTTCCACGCCGAGCCTTGCCGGCACCGGCTCGCCATAGCGGGAGATTGCGGTTCCATAGCCCTCGCGCACCCGCCAATCCGGTCCGGCGCCGGGGTCATATCTGGTATAGTCGACAACCGAAGACCGCTCCAGTTCGGCGCCGGTAATATAGGTGCCGATCGCCCGGATCTGGCCGTTCCGGGGATTTCCGGGTTCCAGCGCTCGGGCCATGTCGGTATCATCGCCTTCGTGGTTCTCCAACCGTTCGAAATAGGCGCTGACCGCCTCTTGCGAGGCACGAACCTCCGCATCGTCCCGCTCAAGCCGTCGACCGCCATTCCAGGGAGCGGGCGTGCGGTCGACCGTCAGCCCGACTTCGCCGGCCACTTCAGTCCAGGCATTGGTACGCGCGCCATGCAGCCAGCCGCAGCCGAGGTCGAGCCCCACATCGGCAACGCCCGGCAGCCCAACGGTCCACGCCCTGCCGCCGAGACGATCTCCCGCTTCGAGAAGGAGAATGGAAAGATCGGGACGGATTGACTGAAGGCGGCGGGCAGCGGCAATGCCAGCGGCCCCGGCGCCGACAATGACGACATCTTCGTTAGCGCCCTTGCTGGTCTCACCCGGCATGAATTCTCCTCTGGTCGCAATGTCTGTTCGGTTGCCTGAGCATGAAGCACCTGTTCCTGTTCCCCTTCTGCAACGAGTACATCAGTTCACCAGAATCGAAGAAGCATGATCCAGGCGGGGCTTTGACAGACTGCTGCAATGTTGAGCCGTTTCATAGGAGGAATCAGTTCGTCCATGTGAAGGCTCCAGCCACGTTTCGATCGACCCCGACATCTTCTCTTCTGATTTCGCACGTCTTTGCAGGCCGCGGCTGTCGATCCATGGCCCTGATCGTGTGACGCCGCGCATGATATGGTCTCCCTCCTTGAAAGGCTGCCGCGATAGGAATTTGAGATGCGCATATTACTGATCGAGGACGAACCTCAGATGGCCGTGGCGCTTCGCGGCGCGCTGACCAGGCACGACATGGTGATGGACCATGTCTCGACCCTCTGTGACGCCGAAATGGTGATCGGTGACGGCGCCTATGACGCCGTTCTCCTGGATCGGCAATTGCCTGACGGCGACGGGCTTGAGCTCATTCCGAAGATCCGCAGAAGGGGATTGACGCTGCCGATCATCGTCATCACCGCCAAAGGAGAGGTTCCCGACAAGATCACCGGGCTTGAGACCGGGGCCGACGATTACCTCGCCAAGCCCTTCGTCTTCGATGAGCTTCTGGCACGGCTGCGTGCCGTCATGCGCCGCTCCGAAACCTTGCGCCCGTCACTGATCTCGATCGGCCGGCTTTCATTCGACCCGACCTATTGCGATGTCAGCGTCTCCGGCCAGCCTCTGGACATGCCGCGCCGGGAGGCGCTGGTGCTCGAATGCCTGATGCGTCGGGCCGGCCGCATGGTGCCGCGGCCAACTCTGATGGAGGCGGTCTTCGGCTTCGACGACGAAATCCAGTCCAACGCGCTCGATTCCCACATATCGCGCCTGCGGCGCAAGCTGGCAGCCTCGCAGGCGGGCGTGGTCATCAACGTCATCAGGGGCGTCGGCTATCTCCTGCGCGAGGCATCATGAGAAAGCGATGCGGCTATTCACTGCGTAAGCGTCTGTTCTGGCGGCTTCTCGCCTTGCAGTCGGTCGTGCTCATGCTCGTGATGATCGTACTGTTTTTCGTCTGGCAGATATTCGATTTCAGGTCGCCGGACGGCACGATCGAGATCCTGCGCCAGGCCGTCTTCCGTCAGCCCTCGGGAGAACTGAGCGTCAGGGAGACCGAAGATTTGCGGCAGCTCCGCAAAGACGCGCCGGATCTTTGGTTCACCATCCGCGACACTCAGGGACACACCTTGACGGAAGGCCTGATCCCTCCGGAATACGCACGCATCAGCAACACACTCGACCATATCGGCCAAGCGAAATTCGCCAAGGGTCTCGGCGATCACGACCGTCCCGCTGCCCTTATGAAGTGGATCCCCACCGATTGGGGTCAGCTGCAGTTCCTGACAGGCACTGACGGCCCCACCGCCAGCACGTTTTTTCTACGCGGTCTTTCGTGGATCCTTAAAGTCGTCATCCCCATCGTCGCCGTAATGGCGCTGGGCGCGCTGATCGCCACGCCTATCGTCGTGCGCAGGTCGCTTGTCGGGGTCGACAAGGCAGCCCTTCAGGCCGATACGATCGATATCGACCAGCGCGGCGGCCGGCTCTCCGCAGACGATGTTCCCGACGAGATCGCGCCGCTGGTGCGCGCCGTCAACCGCGCGCTTGGCCGTCTCGACGAGGGTTATGAGCGGCAGGAACGGTTCCTGACCGATGCCGCCCACGAGCTTCGCACCCCAATAGCCATTCTCAACACCAGAATCGGATCGCTGCCGCACGGCCCCATCAAGACCGATCTCCTGGAAGATGCCGCCAGGCTCGCCATACTCACCGAACAGATGCTCGATCTTCAAAGGCTGAAACAGGGCAAGTCCCCATTTATCAAGGTCGATCTCGGCCAGCTGGCGCGAAAGGTCATCATCGAAATGGCGCCGCTCGCTTTTGCCGCCGGATATACGGTGCAGTTCGATGTCGATCATGCCGGGGAGATCGATGGCGACCCGCTGGCGCTGCAGCGCGCCCTGATGAATATCCTGCAGAACGCCATCAATCATGGCGGCCGGAAAGGCATCATCTCCCTGACCGCCGGCTCCAACTGGGTCGAGGTCAGCGACGAGGGGCCTGGCATTCCCGCCGATTTGCAGGAACGCATCTTCGAGCCATTCTTCAAGCGCCACCACGACGGGCGCGGAGCCGGCCTCGGCCTCAATCTCGTTCGGGACATCATGTGCCTGCATCGCGGCGAGGTGACGATTGCCAACCGCAATCCCGGTGCGGTCTGCCGCCTGAGCTTCCCCTCTGGATAAGCCGCGCGCCCGATGGATTAAGCCGCGTCGCCGTGACATATAAATTCAATGAGCGTGCACAGAGATTCGCAACTCGACATGTTTGCCAAGGCATCGCCCGTGACGGCCAAGGCGCACCGTCCGTCGCGCCGGCAGCCACCGCAGGCTGCCGTCCGTTCCGATGAAGACATGGCGCGGGTACTGGAGGAGAGCGGCAACTACCGCATCCTCAGGAAGCTCTCGCCGCGGCCGATTGCGGCAATCAGGCGGCCAGGATTTTCACGGCTCGGCGTCATCCTCGATACGGAAACGACAGGTCTCAGCCACCGCAGCGACGAGATCATCGAAATCGGTGCGGTCGCCTTCACGTTCGACGAAGACGGCTTAGTCGGCGATGTCGTCGGCGTCTATGGCGGCCTGCAGCAGCCGTCCCGGCCGATCCCGGCCGAGATCACCCGGCTGACCGGGATCACCGATGCCATGGTCGAAGGGCAGGTAATCGACATCCGCGCGCTCAGCGAACTGATCGAGCCGGCGGATCTGATCATTGCCCATAATGCCGGCTTCGACCGGCCGTTCTGCGAGACCTTCTCGAACATCTTCGCCGGCAAGGCCTGGGCTTGCTCGGTTACGGAGATCGATTGGAGCGCTCGCGGTTTCGAGGGCACCAAGCTTGGCTATCTCGTCGGCCAGGCCGGTTACTTCCACGAGGGCCATCGCGCCGTGGACGACTGCCACGCGCTGCTCGAAATCCTCGACCGGGCGCAGGGCGACGGCGAGAGGGCCTTCGCGGAGCTTTACCGCGCCAGCCAGCGTTCCCGCATCCGCATCTTTGCGGAACATAGCCCCTTCGAGATGAAGGACCATCTGAAGGCGCGAGGCTACCGCTGGTCGGACGGCAGCGACGGCCGTCTGAAATCCTGGTGGATCGAGATCGGCGAAGAGGATCTCCCCGAAGAGCTTTCCTACCTGCGCTCTGAAATCTACCGCTGGGCCGAGGCGGATCCGCCGATCCTGCGCCTGACGGCTTTCGACCGCTTCAAACTCTGAGCCCTTGCAGTAATCCATGCATTCCCTGCATAGGTGCAGTGATGCATTGGCGCTGCAACAATCGAGGGTCTCGTACTATATGAAGCTCATCGAAGCGAACGAAGCGCCAAGGACTGGCAGCTAAGCTTCGAAAGCCCACGGAAAGGGGATCATCATGAACGTAGCACGCTCTTTCAACAATTGGCGCAAGTACCGTCAGACGGTCGCTGAACTGGGCCGTATGTCCACGCGCGAACTGGACGACCTCGGCATCGGCCGCGGCGACATCCGCAACATCGCCCGTGCAGCCATCGCCCGCTAACGGCCGCTTAGACCAAGCATCTTCGAAACTTGCCAGCGCCTGCTTCCTCCCGAGCGGGCGCTTTGCTTTTGTGCCGCCGCCCGACGGCACTCTGCCGCGATCAAGCCTCCCGCCCTTCGCATAGCGCATAGCTGCCCTGCAAAGAAATGCCTATCAACTGAGCAGGAAATAAGTATGATTATTTCTATCGAAGCGATGCACCTCCTCCCGCATCCCTTCGAGAATGCAGGCGCCCCATCCTCCTCCCAGGGTCGCTTGCGGGAACGACGGCACTCCTCCTCCCAGCTGTCGTTCGGTTTTTCTCGAAAGCCTGCCGCACCTCCTCCCGCGGCAGGCTTTTTCGTTTTGACCGCCTCCTTCTCGCCCCCTGTTCGGTCTCAAATTTTCTTCCGTGCTTTTCCAGCCAGGCATCTCATCAGGCGAGCGCCCGGACAAACCTGTTGACACCAAACTTGTCGTACAACTATGTAACTAGCCGGATACCACGGCAGCAGAAGACGACGGGCGAAACCCGGCTTCCGCGATACCGACAATGCCAGACGACAACGAAGCTGAAGGAAAATGGACATGCAGATCGACGTGAGGCACGCCTCCCACCCCGAGGCCGTGCGCAATTTCGACACGGAGACGCTGCGGCGTCACTTTCTGGTGGAAACCATCTTCGAAGGCGGCGAGATCCGGCTCACCTATTCCCATTACGACCGCATGGTCATCGGCGGCGCCACGCCGCTCGCTCCTGGGCTGACGCTGACGGCGCCGACGGCGATCGGGCAGGAAACCTTCCTTGCCGAACGTGAACTCGGCGCCCTGAACATCGGCGGCGCCGGCCGCATCGTCGTCGACGGCGCGAGCTACGATCTCGCCAAGTATGATTGCCTCTATGTCGGCAAGGGTGCGCGCGACATCCGCTTCGAAAGCGTCGATGCCGCCGATCCGGCAAAATTCTACCTCGTCTCGACGCCGGCCCATGCCACGCATCCGACCGTGCTGCTCACGCGCGACAAGGCGAGGCATCTCAGCCCCGGCGACCCGGCGACCTCCAACAAGCGGTCGATCTACCAGTATGTCCATCCCGAAATCTGCCAGTCCTGCCAGCTGACCATGGGCCTGACGATGCTCGAGACCGGCAGTGTCTGGAATACCATGCCCGCGCACACGCACGACCGGCGCATGGAAGCCTATCTCTATTTCGATCTCGAAGCCGACCAGCGCGTCTTCCATTTCATGGGCGAGCCGCAGCAGACCCGCCATATGGTGGTGGCCAGCGAGCAGGCGGTCATTTCGCCGCCCTGGTCGATCCACTCCGGCGCCGGCACCCGCAATTACAGCTTCATCTGGGCGATGGCCGGCGACAACAAGAGCTTCACCGACATGGACCACATCGCCGTTGCGGATCTGAGGTGAGCGCTGTGGCAAGCCCCTTCGACCTTTCCGGCAGGACTGCCGTCGTCACCGGCGCCAACACCGGTATCGGCCAGGCCATCGCGGCCGCGCTCGCCGAAGCGGGCGCCTCCATCGTCGCCGTCGGGCGTTCCTCGATGGACGAAACCGAAGCATTGGTGAAGGAAGCGGGCAGCCGCTTCCACGTGGTCAAGGCCGACCTCTCCACCATCGAACCGGTCAAGGGGATCGTCGACGAGACGATCCGCACCTTCGGCGGCCTCGACATTCTCGTCAACAATGCCGGCATCATTCGCCGCGCCGATGCGCTCGACTTCACCGAAGAAGACTGGGACGCGGTGATCGACGTCAATTTGAAGACGGCCTTCTTCCTGTCGCAGGCGGCCGGCCGGCACATGGTCGAGAAGGGCAGGGGCAAGATCATCAACATCGCCTCGCTGCTCTCCTTCCAGGGCGGCATCCGCATCCCGTCCTATACAGCATCGAAAAGCGGCCTTGCCGGATTGACCAAGCTGCTCGCCTGCGAATGGGCGGCCAAGGGCGTCAACGTCAATGCCATCGCGCCCGGCTATTTCGTCACCAACAACACCACGGCGCTGCGCGAAGATCCTGACCGCAATGCCGCGATCCTCGCCCGCATTCCGGCCGGGCGCTGGGGAACGCCCGCCGAACTCGGCGGTGCCGCCGTCTTCCTGGCGTCGCCGGCATCCGATTACGTGCACGGGACGGTGCTGCCCGTCGACGGCGGCTGGCTCGCACGGTGACACGCCTCGGCAACTGACGAGGCACGGCGGTTCCGCCGTGCTCGCATCGTTTTGCCTTTCCCGCCCGCATGCGTTAGCAACAGAGGCGCGGCCGGCACAGCCGCATCGACACGCAGGACTTCGACACGGGATGACGGACAGGGACAAGACGGTCTTCGACACTATTCGCCAGCCGCCGAACCTGCGCAGCGGCCTTGCGGATATGATGACGGCGCAGATCGAGTCCGGCGATCTGAAGCCCGGCCAGCGCCTGCCGACCGAACAGGCGATCATGGCGGCGACCGGCGTCAGCCGGACGATCGTGCGCGAGGCGCTCGCCACGCTGCGCGCCAAGGGGCTGATCACCACGCATCAGGGCCTCGGAGCTTTCGTCTCCGACGATCCCAAGCCGCGGTCCTTCTCGATCATTCCCAACGACCTCCAGTCGATCGACGAGGTCCTGCGCGTGCTGGAGCTGCGCATGGGGGTGGAATATGAAGCCGCCGGCCTCGCCGCCTTGCGGCGCACGCAGGAAGATATCGACCGCATGCAGGATCGCCTCGACGCCCTCGACAAGGCGCTGGAAGAAGGCGGATATGGCGCGCAGGAGGACTACGCCTTCCACCGCTCCATTCTGGTCGCGACGCAGAACTCCTATTACGGCCGTCTCTTCGATACCTTCGGCAACATCATGGTGCCGCGGCAGTGGGCGCGCCTGGACAAGATGACATCAGCCGAGCGCAAGCGCCATGCGACGCGCATGCGCAGGGAACATCACGCCATATTCGCGGCGATCCGCGACGGCAACGAATCCGCCGCGCGCCGCGCCATCCGGACCCACCTGTCGAAAAGCACCGCGCGCTTCGAAGAGCTGCGCGACGCGAGTAGTTCATCTTAATCTTTGCGCTGAGGCTTCATCAGCCGCCGCCAGGCGGCGTGATCCGTTTGCAGTTCGACGGAGGCATGAGCGGCGGGCAGAAGCGGCTTGCGCCTGCGCCGGCCGAAGCGCCGTTTGAAGCCGAGGATATTTTCGACGAAGCTCCGTGTGTAGAGGCCCGGACCGCTCGAATAGATGCGCCAGCCGCCGTCGACGGCGATTTTGCCCGCCTTGACCCGCGCCCATTCGGCCGCCGCCTGATAGCGGTCATGGAAGGCCGCGTCGCTGCTGCTGAAATAGGTGTTGCGCTGGCGCAGTGAAGCATGCGGCAGCGCCGATGTGACGGCGATCGGATTGACGACGGCGATTGCCTTCCAGAGTTCGTCCGCCTCGGCTTCCAGGGCGAGCGTTTCGCAATAGCGCAGATGCGCATGCACATACATCAGCCCGATCTCGCGGCCGAAGAAGGAAGAGGATTCCGCTCGCCGAAACAGCGTCTCGGGCCCGCCGGCATAGGTTGCAGGTTTCTCCATCAGCCGCACGCCATCGGGATAAAGCAGATGCTTCTCGATCAGCTTCATATGATCGTGCCTCTGAACCGGCGTGAAGAGGCCGCCGAGCATCGCCTGCGTCATCGAGATCAGCGAGAAGGAGAGGCCGGTGCGCCGGTCGCTCGGGTGCAGCAGCAATTCGACGCCGTCATGTTCGGGATCGAAGATGCCATAGCCGGCAACCACGCCGTCACGGATGAGATGGCGATTGAAGTCCCGGCGCATCGCCGTTGCGATCTTCCTGAGCGCCTTGGCCTTTTCGCCGGACCCGCGACGGCGCAGGATGGCGGAATAGCGGACGACCTGCTCATAGAGCAGGGCAACGGTCCAGCTGCTGACCATCCAGTCGCGCAGATGCGGATCGGCGGGCTGCAGGGAATCGTTCCAGTCTCCTTCGCCATAGCGGATCAGATGCGTCCCCGGGATGAAAGCTTCGCGGACGGTATCGAGCAGCTTATCGACATGGATCGCGATGGTGTCGGTATGCGCCGCTTTCTGCATGGTCTTTTCGTCGCGCCAGGTGACCTCCTCATCGAGGATGGCGAGATCGCCGGTCGCTTCGATATAGTCGCAGAGCGCCTTCAGCGGCCAGACGACGATATCGCCGTGACAGTCGCCCGCCCGGATGTTGGAATAGGGCTCCAACATGAACCATTGCGGCCAGTCACCCTTTTCCAGGTACTGCTCGCTGAAGACGGTCTTCACCACCTCCTTGGCTTCGCGGTCATGCTCATAGGCGAGCAGGAATTCGATCGGGCCCTGGCAGGCATCGCGCGTGCCCCAGGCCGCACCGGTATATTGTTCGAGCCCATGCGGCACGCTCAGATGCACGATGGCGTCATGGGCGAGCCAGGGCAGCATGGTCGCCTGCGCGGCGAGGTCGGGCGATGTGCCGTCGATCGTCAGGCCACGCACGGCCTTCCGCCAGAATGCCGATGCCGGCGCAAGCATGGCTTGATCGGCGATGCCAGCCGCATATCGCTGCGCCAGGCGCTCGGCCTCCTCAGCATCGGTCATCGAACCGACGACGGCGAAGGACAGCGCCTGCGTCGGCCGGGAGCGCAACGCGATGAAGGCGCCATTGCGGGCGACACCGTCGGTATGGAGCAATTCGTCGCCGCCGATTTCCTCGATGGCATCGGGCGTCGAACTCACCAGCCAATAGCTGGCATCGGGGTATCGATCACCCCAGAGCCAGGCCGGATCCGGCAGGAAGCGGATGCGTTTGCCGGATGGATCGAACTCGATCCGGCCGCCCGCGTCATATTCGCGTTCGCCAAGAACGACATGGCCGAACACCAGGAAGCGGCAGGGTTTGCCCTCCACTGAAATCGTCCACTGCATGGCCGCATCCTCGCCGGAGGCGGCTGCCGCGACGGTGATGGTACGGCCAGCGCAACGATAGATCCAGCGGCAATCGCTGAGCCCCATTTCGAAAGCCGAGGGCACCGCCAGAAGCTGCCAGCCGGCGCCGAGATCGGCCATGACGCGCAGCCCGCTGGCGCGCGTCAGATTGTAGGGGTCGCGGGACACAGAAAAGAGCTTGTGGAAGGAGGTGTTGCCGATCGTCAGCTGCGCGGCGAAGATGCCCTGCATCCAGCACGTGGCGGCAAGCGTGGAATCGTCGAGCAACATGTTCTGGCCGCTGCGGACGATCGCGCCGTGGCGGCGCGCCACCAGGCGCTCCTTTTCGCTGAGGACAACGTGGCGGTTCAGCACGCCATCCGGCACGAAAAACGAAAGAAGCTTTCCGCCGGCGCATTCCTCCAGGCTCCGTTCCGGATAGAGCCTCGCAATCGCCTTTTTATCGAGCGGCTCGGCCGTGAGCAGAACGGCATCCTGCAGTAGGCTACGGACCGGCTCGGCTTCTGCAATATCAGCTGCAGCACCTTCCGTCGCCGCGAACCCACCGAGGAGCGAAAGATCGGCATCGCTCGATGCTTCGGGATGATCGGCAGCAAACAGGGCGAAGAAAGTCGCGCTCGCGCCGCTCGCCGGCACCGGGAAGGATTTCGATTGGATGACCGGACATGCCGTCTCCTGCTGCCGCCGTTCGCTCGGCAGGCTGGTGCCGAAGGGGCCGACCAGCAGGTCGCCGAGGCGCTCTTTCGCCTGCACCAGCTGGATCGCATCCGTGGCATAGGCGGCCGCGCCCTCAAGGCAGCCCTGCACGATCCAGGGATTGCGCGCGCCCGACTGCTTGAGGTTTTGCCGGTTCATCAGGACGGGGCCGAATGTCTCGTGCTCGGCGATATGGTGGTCGACATATTGCGAGGCATAGGCTTCGCTGTTCATCAGGAAGCCGCGATCGCCGAGACCGAGGTCCTGGACCAGCACCAGATCCACCGGAACGTTTCCACGCTTCAGATGGCGAAGGGAGACGCGCCAGAACCAGGCGGTTTCTGAGGGGTGAAGCTCGAGGCGAACCTTGTAGCCGATGTCGCCTGTTTTGCCGCTCCAGGAAAAACTCGTCGCATCGGACCCGAAGCTGCCGGCGGCGCGAGGGCCGACGATCTCGACGACATCGGGCGAAGGACCGCCGATGCGCAGATACAGGCGGCCGATGCCGCCGATGAGCGGCGATCCCTGGATCTGATTGATCTGCACCGATCCCTTGTCGTCGGCATATTCGATGGCAAACAGCGTGCCGTTCGGCAGCGCCGATATCGACAGGTCGGAACCGTTGCCGATCGTGGAGAGGCCAAGCTCTTCGCGTCGGGGCATCTGCAAACTGCGCGTAAAGTCGGGGGACATCGGGATCTCATCGATTGGCATCAGAGGGGAATCGAAGGATGACGCAAAAAGATTGAGAGAAATCTTACCGACAATCGGAAGAGGGGCAACCGGTCTTGGAAGGCCCGGGCAGCCGTATTGGCTTGCGGAGAAAAATGCCGGCAGCGGCATTTTCGCCGACAATGCGACCGAGCCTGGCCGGGAGGGCCAGACTCGGTGCTCGATCAGCGAATGTGGTCCGGGCGTGCTATGCGCCCGGCTCCCTTTGCCTCGACCAGTACGATTAGCCGCGGAAGAGCGACAGGATGTTCTGGGACGACGAATTCGCGATCGACAGAGACTGGATCGCAAGCTGCTGCTGGGTTTGCAGGGCAGACAGCCTGCTCGATTCTTCCTCCATGTCGGCATCGACCAGTCGGCCCACGCCCGAATCGATCGAATCCGACAGCGCGCTGACGAAATCTTCCTGCAGTTCGATACGCGTCGAGATCGAACCCAGCTGCGCGCCGGCAGAGGTCATCGCGGACAGCGCCGATTCGACTGTCGTCAGCGCCGACTGGATCTGGCCGAGCGTGAAGTCGGTGATGTCCATCGAATAGACCGAGCCGGTCGCGCCCGAGGAGGTACCGAGGATACCCGAGGAGGTTTCGATCGACCCGCCGCTCATGCCAAACAGGACGTTGCCCATGGAGCCGGTATCCAGAGCGTAGTCCGTCATCTTAACAGAAACGGCGCCGGAGCCGTCGCGAACGAAGGACGATACCACGCTCTTCGTGCTGCTCTCGCCGGCGACCCAGTTCTCGCCGGAGAACGACGCCGACTGGGCGATGCTCATCAGCTGTTCCTGCAACTGGCTGATTTCTTCCTGGACCTTGGATTTGTCGACACCGTCTTCCGTTGCGGCAACCAGCTTGGCCTTGATCTCGTCGACGACGTCGATCGCACTTTCCATTGCCGTGTAAGCCGTATCGACCTTTGCCGCGCCGAGGCCAAGGGCGTCGGACACAGCAGAAAGGGCCTTGTTGTCGGACCGCATCGTGGTTGCGATCGACCAGTAGGCAGCGTTGTCGGATGCGGTATCGACGCGATAACCGGTAGAAACACTGTTCTGCGTCGACTCGAGGTTGGAATTGATGCTGCGCAGCGTCTGAAGCGCGGCCATCGCGGAATTGTTCGTATTGATGCTCGTCATTGGAAATTCGCCTGTTTCGGAAGTTGGATGTGTTGCATCCCGGGACACATCCGGGCCGTGGCGAGCAGCCTCATGCTTATCGACCCGCGTTCGGGCAGGTCAATTCGCCATCGTGGAGAAAATTATGGTACTTAAAGGTACCTTAATCGTTAACGTAACGGCGATGCGGCGTAATTTTGTACGAAAATCGAACGCTCGGTGTCGGGGCTGATCCGGCTGCCGCCTCAAGGTGAAAGTTATGGAAGCAGGCCGTCGCAAATTCGCGATCGGCGGTTGACGCCCCGGCGGGAAACTGACTATCAATATTAAATCAATTTGATTGACATCAAATTCAGCTCCCGCACTCCGCGGAATGTTCAAGCCTGATTTTCATGAGGAACCAGTGACCATGTCCATACCGCGCCCGAAAGCCTTGCGGCTCGAAACCCTCTGGAACCCGCCTGCTGACGGCAAGGAATTTTCCTATGTCCTGCGCCTCAGGAATCTCGGCACCGAGCCGCTTTCGGATTTTTCTCTCTGCGTGAGCGGCCCGGGCCGCGTCGATCCGGCCGGGCGCGTCGAAGGCGCCACCGTCTCGCAGCGGCTGTCGAATTTCACCGAATTCAAACCGCCGGCCAATTTCATTCTCGGCGCCGGCGAGACATGGACGATATCGGTCTATGCGCTGAGCTGGCAGTTCCGCCACTGGACGGACGGCGCGACGAGCGGCTATCTCGCGCTCTCCGACGGCAGCACCGTCGTGCTGTCCATCGAGCCGACGCGGTCCTCCGTCAGCAATGCGCCGCTGAAGCGCGGCGCCGAGATCTATCCGGTTCCCGCCAATGCGCCCGTCCAGGTGTCGATCATTCCCTGGCCGAACCGCGTGGCGGTCAGCTCGCACCGCCCGCTGCCCGCCGGTTTTGCACCGCAGGCGCAGAGCGCCGAAGGGGAGGCGGCCGCCCGGAGCTTCGCAGCGCTGGTGGACCATCTCTTCGCGGTGGAAGGCATCGTGCGCAGTGAAGCGGAAGGCGCGGTTCCGGTTGCCCTCAGGGATGCCGCCGGCATGGGAGCGGAGGCTTATCGGCTGAGCTTCGACGGCGAAACGATCGCCGTCGAGGCAAGCAGCCGGACCGGTTTTCTCTATGGCCTCGTGACACTCGGCCAGATCTGGCGCGGTGCGAGGCTGCATCCCGGCGTTTTCCAGTTTCCGGCATCCGGCGAGATCGTCGACGAGCCGTCGATGGGCTGGCGCGGCCTGCATCTCGATGTCGCCCGCCAGTTCTATGGCGCGGCCGAGGTCAAGAAGCTGATTGCGGTTCTGGCCTGGAACAAGCTCAACCGTTTCCACTGGCACCTGTCCGACGACGAAGCCTGGCGCGTGGAAATCGATGCCTATCCCGCTCTGACCGAGGTCGGCGCCTGGCGCGGCCACGGCCTTGCTGTGCCGCCGCTTCTCGGCTCCAGCCCGGCCCGGACGGGCGGCTACTACACCAAATCAGTCATCCGCGATATCGTCGCCTATGCAAAGGGTCTTGGCGTGGAAATCGTGCCGGAGATCGACATGCCCGGCCATTGCTACGCCATGCAGCAGGCCATACCGGAGCTGCGTGATCCGGATGAAACTGGCAGCTACTACTCGGTGCAGGGCTTTCCCGACAATTGCATCAACCCGGCGCGGGAGAAGACTTACGAGATCGTCGAGACGATCCTTACCGAACTTATCGAGCTCTTTCCGTTCAAGACGATCCACCTCGGCGCCGACGAAGTTCCCCTCGGCGCCTGGTCCGGCTCGCCGGAAGCGCTTGCGCGCCTGCGCGCCGTCGCCGGCGACGCGGTTGCCGATGCGCATGCCAAACGGCTGAACGTCGTCACCAATACCCACGGCGCCGACGATATCCATGGCTCGGGTGCGGCTATCCTGCAGGCGGAATTCCTGGAGCGGGTACAGCGCTTCCTGGCGAGCAAGGGCTGCATCACCGGCGGCTGGGAAGAAGCGGCGCACGGCGATGTCATCGACAAATCGAAGAGCTATCTCTGCAGCTGGCGCAATGTCGAGGTCTCGGCCGAACTCGCCGAACGCGGCTATCAGATGGTCGTCTGCCCCGGGCAGGTCTATTATCTCGACATGGCGCTGAGACCCGACTGGGACGAGCCCGGCGCCAGCTGGGCAGGAACGTCAGACGCGGAAAAGCTCTACAATTTCGATCCGGTCGGCGGCTGGACGGCAGCGCAGAAACAGAGACTTCTCGGCATCCAGGCCTGCATCTGGTCGGAACCGATGACCGATCGCGCCGTGTTCGACCGTCTCGTCTTCCCGCGTATTTCCGCGCTGGCCGAAACGGGCTGGACGAAGCCGTCCGCCAAGTCTTGGGAGCGCTTCAGAGCCTTGGCGGGATTGATGCCGCTGCTTTACGGGCTGCGAGAGTCTTGAAGGCGGCCTTTACTGTCGCTGCCGGTAGGCAGAGGGCGTGACGCCAGTGCCCAGCTTGAAGGCCCGCGTCATGTGGCTCTGACTGCTGAAGCCGCAGGCCGAAGCGATCTGCGCGATTGGCTCCATGCCCGATAGCATCATTTTGGCGCGCTCGACACGACGGTGCGCCACCCAGCCATGCGGCGACACGCCAAAGCTTGCCCGGAACATCCGCTGGAAATGAAAGGCGCTGAGCTGGCCGATATCACCCAGATCCTGCAGGCGGATCGTCTCGCCAAGATGGGCCTCGATATAGTCCAGGGTTCGGCGGCGCACATGCGGCGCGAGCCCGCCGCTGATCGTGCAGGCACGCATGCCTCCATAACGCGGATCGACGAAGAGATCGTGGATCGCCTGCGTCATCGCTTCTTCGGCCAGCAGATGCCCGCCCGCCAATATCGCTTCCGTCATCTGCCGAAGCCTCAGCGCCAAGGCGGGGGCATCGTCGAAGGTTACTTCCGGAAGAGCCATGAGCCGCGCATCGCGGTCAAACGTCTCGGCAAACATCCGGCGCATCTGATCGTCGGGAACATACAGATGGACGAATTCGAAGAAGTCGGTGATTTCCCATTCGGACGAGTGGCCCTGCGGCATGATGCACAGCACACCAGGACGACCGCGCGCGTCGGGGCCGCCATCCAGCCGACGCGTTCCGGCGCCGCCGCTCAGATAAAGACTGAACGTATGACCGTTCGGCCGCTGATAGCTCATCCTGTCATGCGCATTGCTCCAAATGGCAGCCGATCGCCCGAAACCCAGATCGATCGACTGTGACATCCGCGCAGTGGGAGAGGCGGACAAAAACCTGAAAACCGAGAGGCGGCTATCGTTCACTCGTTCTATCTCACAGCTGGCCACGCGCTCAGAATAATACGGGGCGACCGCTGAGATGGCGAGAGGGAAGTCCGGGCACATCGATTTCATAGCAAGAATCTGCAAGAGACCCGCTCGCGCTTCGCCTATTCTTGGAGAAAACGAGGATTACTCCATGGCAAATGCCGTTCTTTTCATCGCGACCGTCCTCATATGGGGAACGACCTGGATCGCCATTGCAATGCAGGTCGGGCCGGTGCCGGTCCTGATCTCGGTCTTTTACAGATTTGCGCTCGCAGCCGTGATTCTCATCGCCGTCCTGGCTGTCATGCGGCGGCTCAAGCTCCCTGCCTTGCGCGATCAACCTTTCATCCTGGCGCAGGCGCTCTGCCTGTTCAGCCTCAATTTCATCTGTTTCTACAACGCGGCCGCCTCGATTCCTTCCGGACTGATCTCGGTGATCTTCTCGCTCGCGACGATCTACAATGCCGTCAATGCGCGCCTCTTCTTCGGCGACCGCATTACCGGCCGCACGCTCTTCGCAGCGGCGCTCGGCGCAACCGGCCTTCTCCTGCTGTTCGGAGAGGAGGTTGCCGTCGATTTCGATATGGGCACGTTGAAAGGGATCGGGCTCGCAGCGCTCGGCACGCTGTTCTTCTCGCTCGGCAATATGGCATCGCGCCGCAACAGCGCGGCCGGCATCTCACCGCTGACCGCCAATGCCTGGGGCATGGCTTATGGCACGATCATCCTTCTCGTCCTGATTGCCGTGACGCAAACCCCGATCGTGGCACCATCAGGCATCACCTATCTTGCCGCGCTGCTCTATCTCGCGGCCATCGGATCGGTGATCGGCTTCACCACCTATCTCATGCTGGTGTCGCGCATCGGCTCCTCACGCGCTGCTTATGCCACGGTGCTGTTCCCGATCGTCGCCCTGTCGCTGTCGACGGTCTTCGAGGGCTACCACTGGAGCGGCCTGGGCCTGATCGGCCTGGCGCTGACGCTGCTCGGCAACGTGATTATCTTCGCGCGCCCTCTCGCACGCCGCCCGCCGCAACCGGATGCGAGCCTCCCGGCACGCGGCTGAAGGAGAGCCGACTGCTTTAGCCAACCGGCTTCTGCAGCACGTCGAAGCGCGGATTGGTTTCGGAAAAGATCGGCAGGGCGGCGGCGCCGAGGATCGCTGTATCCTTGCCGGTCATGCCGATCATGACGCGCGGCAGCGTCCGCTTTTGGTCGGGATCGATCGGGACGTGCAGCGGCTCCAGCCGCTCGGCAAGCCGGCGCATCAGCGATGTCGATATGCTGCCGCCGAGCACGACGGTCTGCGGATCGAAGGCGAGTTCGAGAAAATCGACCGTTTGCCGCAGCGGCTGGACGGCCTGGTCTAGCCAGGCGTCCAGCCCGTCGCCGCTCCTGGCGATCAGCGCGTCGAGCTCGTCGGGCGAAAGCTCCTGCGCATTCGCGATGCCTATGAATTCGTAAGCGACGCTCGGCGAGACGTAGCGATCCAGGCAGCCGCGTTTGCCGCAGCTGCAGAGCTTGCCATGCGGCTCGACGATGATGTGCCCGATCTCGCCGGCATTGTTGCGGCTGCCCTTATAGAGGTGGCCGTCAAGGAACATGCCGGCGCCGATGCCGCCGCCGCCCGCGAGAAAGAGGTAGACGAAGCTGGCGAGACCGCGGGCGACGCCATGGAGACGCTCGCCGATCGCCGCCGCCGTCGCGTCGTTCTCGACGAGCACCGGCACCTTCACCCGCTCTTCCAGCTCGCGCCCGACGGGAAAACTCTGCCAGCCGGGCAGGCTGTGCGGGCTGAGGGAGGTGGTGCCGCCATCGCCATAGCGGCCGGGCAGGGCCATGCCGACGCCGAGCAGCCTGCTGCGGTCGAAGGCGAAGGCTTGGTGCAGCTCCTCGACGATCGCTTGCAGCACCGGCATCGCCCTTTGCGGATCGGGATGCTCGATATCGCGTTCAATGCGGGCGCAAACGGCGCCCGACAGATCCGTCAGGACGCCGCTGGCGCGCTGGCGGCCAAGTTCGAGACCGATCGAATAGGCGCCGCGCGGATTGATCGTGTAGGGAATGATCGGCTGGCCGCGCGCCAGCTTCTGCGCCTCGGCGGCCACGAGCAGGTGCGACCTCTCCAGCTCCTCGACGATGTTCGAAACCGTCTGCGGCGTCAGCGCCGTCATCCGGGCGATCGCAGCCCGCGAGAGCGAACCGTGCGTGCGGATCAACTCTATCACAACGCGCCGGTTGTGAGACTTGGCCTGCTCGAGATT
This sequence comes from Rhizobium sp. R339, assembly GCF_002211395.1. Lineage (NCBI taxonomy): Bacteria > Pseudomonadati > Pseudomonadota > Alphaproteobacteria > Hyphomicrobiales > Rhizobiaceae > Rhizobium > Rhizobium sp. R339. The sequence continues at coordinate 20,487 of NZ_LOKV01000008.1, read as the reverse complement.
CGTGCCGGAGATCGCCTTCATGTGGCCTTCAAAGGAAGTGGGTGCATCACCCTTGTCACAAGACGGGTGGTGATGAAAGCCAGATATTTCCCGAGCCCATCGATCGGCTAGGCGTTGCGCCTCTGCAGGAAGCCGAGGATGCCGATCCCCGCCAATCCGGTGACGGCGCTGAGGATGGCGGTGCCGGAATAACCCGTAACCGACGTGCCGGCGGCAAAAACCAGTGCGCCGATCCCGGCGCTCGCGAAGATATTCACGGAGATGAGCGCGCTGCCGAGCCCCGGCCGATCGGCGATGAGATCCTGGAGATAGGTGATCGGAAAGCTGATGATCGCCGCAGCACCGATGCCGGCAAGTGAGGTAAGCGCATAGAGATGCCATGGCTCGGAGGCGAAACCGAGAAGGCCGAGGAATATGGCATAGATGACAGTGCCGGCAGCAAGCGCCGTCATCTGGCCGGTCTTTCGCGCAATCCGCGACCAGACGATGATGAAGACGACCTCCAGCAATGCGACGATGCCTACGAGAATGCCGACATCGCTGAGCGCGCCATGCGCCGCGCCGGTGGCAATCAGCGGCAGAAGGGCGTCGTTGAGATGCAGCGTGCTGGTGATCAGCGCCACCCCTGCAATATGTGCCGAAATCCGCGGCGAAACCACCTGGCGGAGCGCACCGAGATAGGTGAGGTGATGGGTCGCGGCCATCTCCGTTCCCGTCCGCTTCGACAAGGCGAAGAGGATGATAGCCTGGCATAGCAGGCAGGAGATGGCGGCAAAGAGATAGGCCGGCAGCATGCTCGATGCGCCGGAGAGCACAAGGCCGGTAATCCCCGGGATCAATACCCAGGAGAGCGAGATCATCGCGCGCACGCCTGAATTGGCCGTTACCATGTCATTCCGGTTCATGCCCTGCATCGCCGCGCGCGCATTGGCAAACAGCAGCGAATTCAGCGCTCCGAAGATCGGCAGCGGCAGCAACCCGCTGATGGCGAAGATGGCCGCGCTCGGAAAGGCATAGACCATGCCGTAACCGACGATGCCGAAAATGCAGGCGCCGATCATCGCCGACCGATATTCGCCGAGGCGATCGGCAAGATTGCCGAGCAGGACGCTGACGATGACGTTCACCGCCGCTGAGGCGAAGCTCAGGAAGGAATAGAGGCCATCGCTCAGGCCCAATTCGCGAATGCCGACGATCGAACGATAGGGCGCGGTCATCGCCCCCGCCATTCCGAAGGTGAAAATGGCGATCATGCTGGCGCGGATCGCCGGATTGCGGAAGACGTCGGGGAAGAGGCGACTCATGGGGGCATCAATCGTCAGGGAAATCGGCAGGCGCGGCCGCGGCGGGCAGTCCGGAAGGTCATGTCATGCTATCGTTTCAACTCAGAGATCGCAGCCCTGAATGTCAATAATGCTCCGATTGGGAAAATGTCCGCGCAAGCTCCGCCTGGCCGGCCGTCAGCCCGCAATCGACGGGCAGGCAGACTCCCGTTATGGCGGCCGCCAGCGGACCCGCCAGGAAGGCGACGGCATTGGCGACATCCTTGGGATCGACGACGCGCCGCAGCGGATACCAGCGGCGCGCCTCCTCGAACACATTGGGATTGGCGGCGGCGCGCGCCTCCCAGGCCCGCGTCTTCACCGTGCCGGGGGCGACGGCATTGGAGCGGATGCCGAATTTGCCGTATTCGACGGCGACCAGCCGGGTGAAGTGCAGAAGGCCGGCCTTGGCGGCGCTATAGGCCGGATGCCCGAAAACGTTCATGCCGTTGACCGAGGCGATGTTGACGACAGAGCCCTTCGAGGCCTTCAGCATCGGCTCTAAGGCGCGAAAGCATAAGAAGGCCGCCTCGAGATTGAGCGCATTGTCGGCCCGCCAGATCTCCGGCGTCGTATCGTGCAGGCTGGTCGCGCGGGCAGCGCCGGCATTGTTGACCAGGGTTCGAACGACGCCGACGTTTTCAGCCCGTTTTGCCAGTTCGGATATGCTTGCCTCGCTGGTCACATCGCATCCGACGGCCACGAAGCGGTCGGCCGGGCCGAGCTTCGAAGCCACGGCGGCGGCGGCCGCAGCATCGATGTCGGCGAGCAGCACGACATCATGGTCGTCGGCGAGCCGCGCGGCGATCGCCGCGCCGATATCGCCGGCCGCGCCGGTCACGATCGCTGCCGATTGGGTCATTGGATGTCGCTCCCGTTCATGCGCTTCAGTCTCCAAGCAATTGCCGGTCGTCGCCGTCCCGGTGCAGGACAAGCTGCTGCTTGATGCGCCGCAGCGTCGCCGTCGCCTTCGGCTGAACGGCATAGGCGATCAGGCTCGCCAGAATATCGACCATGGCGATGTAGGCGATGCGCGTCGAGGTCGGGCGATAGATATTGTTGCCTTCGGGAAGGTCGATCGGCACGACGATTTCCGCCGCCTTGGCAACCGGGCTTGCCGTCTGCGTCAGCGCGATCGTCTTGACCTTGGCCTGGCGGGCAAGCTCGAAGGCGCGCACCAGCTCCATGTTGCGCCCCGAGAAGGAGGAGCCGATCAGCACGTCGCCCGACTTCGCCGCGGCCGCCATCATCAGCTGCATGCTGTGGTCGGAACTTGCGGTAATGCGCAGCCCGAGACGGAAGAGGCGGTTCTGCAGCTCGTCGGCGATCATCGACGAATTGCCGCCCGAGCCGAAGGCGTAGATCATATCGGCCTTGGCGATGTGAGAGACGGCGGTTTCGATCGCGGCCAGATCGAGCGAGCGGTGCAGGAGAAACAGCGCGTTCTGCGCCTTGGTGATGATATCCTGGGCGACATCGGCCGGATCGGTGCTTTTCGATTCCGGCTTCAGGTAGCGCACGCCGATATGGGCGGTGCGGGCGAGCTGCACCTTGAAATCGGAAAAACTCTCGCAGCCGAGCCGGCGGCAGAAGCGCGTCACGGTCGGCGGCGATACCTCGGCCCGCTCGGCAAGCTCGATGATCGAGGCGTTTACGGCAAATTCGAAATCGTTGACGATGATCTCGGCGATGCGGCTTTCGGAGGGAGAGAGCCGGCCTTTGTCTTCCTGCAATGTCGAAAAGATATCCAAAGCCGCTCCCGCCCTTATTTGCTATGCACCCTTCTTCTTATAGGCCACGCAATCGATCTCAACCTTGCAATCGACCATCATCGAGGATTGCACACAGGCGCGTGCCGGCGGATGTTCGCCGAAATACTCCTGATAGATTTTATTGAAGGTCCAGAAATCGCGGGGATCATCGAGCCAGACGCCGACGCGCACGACATCCTCGACGCCATACCCGGCCTCCTCGAGAATATCGAGAACATTGGCGATCGTCTTATGGGTCTGCGCGATGATGTTGCCGTCGATGATCTCGCCATCCTCCATTGCAACCTGTCCTGACACGTAGAGCCATCCATCGGCTTCGACGGCGCGCGCGAAAGGCAGCGCCTTGCCGCCGGCGCCCGTTTGAACAGTGCCATAGCGCTTGATAGGCATTCCCAAATCCTTGCAAATTATTTTCTTGATAAGTTGACAAGTGACCATAGAAAGCGGAATTTGACCAGGGAAAAACGCAATTTATGAAAAGAATTTCAATCCGGGGCCGAAATGCGCGATCCGTTCAAGAATCCTTTCCCGTCCGACAGCGCTCGGCACGCGATCTGGGAAATGCTCGTTTCCCGCGATATCGACGCGTTCCTCGCCGCCGACTGGTCGATGGTGGAGCATGATTTCGTGGAAGAGGGCTTCATTGGCATCGACGGCCGGAAGGAAGTGAGCCCCGACAAGTGGCGCCTGGCTTTCCCGACGCTTTCGGCCTACCGCCAGGAATGGCTAAGGCAGGCGAAGGATTTCGCCGGACAGAGCTTCGCGGAAGATCCGCGCACGGCGATCTTCACCACGACGACGCTCGAGGATATCGAGATCGAAGGCGACATGGCGCTGGTGCGCAAGAAATTCGACGGCGGCATTACCAAGGCTGACGGCACCCGCGATGTCCTGCAATGGCAGACGCTCTATTATTGCAGGCTGCACGAGGGACGCTGGAAAATCTCAGGTTTCACCGGCTACCTGCCGAACCCGATGGGTTGAAGCGGAGCCGCCAACACGAAGGCCACTTTCTTGCGCATTTTCACGGCAGCACTGGCGACCGAGACCAACACTTTCTCCCCGATCTGCGTGGATCGCCGCGCATTCGAAGCCTCGCTTTATGCGCCCCCCGGCCAGCATCCCGAAACGCCGACGCTCTGCACCGCGCCGATCACCGTCGGAAGGCGCGTGACCAGGGAAAAGGGCTGGGAACTGATCGAGGGAACGGCCACCTGGGCCGATCCGGCAGGCCTCGTCAACCGGGAGACCTATGAGGGATTGCGCGACGAAATCCTCGGCCAGCTCCGGGCGGCCATGCCGGTCGACGCCGTCGTCATGGGCCTGCATGGCGCCATGGTGGCAGCGGGCTATGAGGATACGGAAGGCGACCTTCTCCAGCGCATGCGCGAGATCGTCGGGTCTGACGTCCTGATCTGCGCCGAGCTCGATCCGCATAGCCATCTCACGGCAAAGCGCGTCGCCGCGCTCGATTTCGCCGTCTATTTCAAGGAATTTCCGCATACCGATTTCGTCGATCGCGCCGAGGATCTCTGGCGCATCGCGGTCGAAACGCTCGAAGGCCGGGCCAAGCCTCTCATGTCGGTGTTCGACTGCCGCATGATCGACGTCTTCCCGACCTCGCGCGAGCCCATGCGCTCCTTCGTCGACAAGATCATGCGGATCGAGAAGGATGACCCTGAGATCCTGTCGATTTCGGTAATCCACGGCTTCATGGTCGGCGACGTTCCCGAAATGGGAACAAAGCTGCTCGTCGTCACCGACAACAAGCCGGAAAAAGGTGCCGCCTTGGCGCGCGAACTCGGCCTCGAACTCTTTTCCAAACGCGGCACGTTCATGGTCCCGCAGATCGACGAGAAGGAAGCCGTCTCGCGGGCGATCGCCGCCACCGCATGGCCCGTCGTCATCGCCGATGTCTGGGACAATCCGGGCGGCGGCACGGCAGGCGATGCAACCGTTGTTCTCGCAGAACTCATGGCGCGCGGTGTCACGAGTGCGGCGATCGGCACCATCTGGGATCCGATTGCGGTGCAGATTTGCTTTGCGGCAGGGGAGGGGGCGGAAATTCCGCTGCGCTTCGGCGCCAAGTCGGCCCCCGGCACCGGCAACCCCATCGACGGCACGGTGAAGGTCGTCAAGCTGGTCAGGAATGCCGCGATGCAGTTCGGCGAGAGCCTCGCGCCTTTCGGCGATGCCGCGCACATCGTTCTCAACGGCATCGACATCATCCTCAATTCGACGCGCGCCCAGAGCTTCGACCCGAGCCTCTTTTCGGTGATGGGCCTCGATCCCACCAAGCAGAAGATCCTGGTGATCAAATCCACCAATCACTTCTTCGCGTCCTTCTCGAAGATCGCGTCGGAGATCCTTTACTGCTCCGCCGGAACGCCCTATCCCAATAATCCGGCGACGACGCCTTACCGGCGGGCGCCGAAGACCATTTGGCCGATCGTGGCCGATCCACACGGGACAGAACGCGGAGCCGCCTAGATGCATGACAACAGGTTCGCCGTCGTCGCCAAGGCAGGTGATAGGATCGCCGATCTCTCGACGCCGCGCCCTGTCATCGACGAGGACCGGGTGGCTGCAAACATCGCCCGCGTTCAATCCTATATGGACGAGCACGGGCTGAACTTCCGCCCGCATATCAAGACGCACAAGATTCCGGCGCTCGCCGTGGCGCAGGTCGCCGCGGGCGCCAAGGGCATCAATTGCCAGAAGGTCACGGAAGCGGAAGTCTTTGCCGAAGCCGGCTTCGGCGACATCCTGATCACCTTCAACATCCTTGGCCAGCAGAAGCTCGAGCGCCTCGCCAGGCTGAACGAGAAAATCCCGGCCCTCAAGGTCGTCGCCGACAGCGAAACGACAGTCGACGGGCTCGCCGCGCATTTCTCCGGCCACAAGCCGCTGACCGTGCTTGTCGAATGCGATACGGGCGGCAGCCGCTGCGGCGTGCAGACGCCGGAGGAGGCCGCAGCACTCGCCAAGCGCATCGCCGCCGCCGACGGCCTCACCTTCGGCGGCATCGTCACCTATCCGAAGCCGCAGTCGGCAGCGAGCGTCGAAGCCTTCATCACCGAGACGGTCAACCGCCTGAAATCGGAAGGCATCGCCTGCCCAATCGTCAGCAATGGCGGAACGCCGAGCCTGTTCGAGGCGCACCTCGTCACCTCGGCCACGGAACACCGCGCCGGCACCTATATCTACAACGACCGCCAGATGGTGCGCATGGGCCATTGCACCGAGGACGATTGCGCCATGCATGTGCTCGCAACCGTCGTCTCCCGCCCCAACGCCGACCGCGCCGTCATCGACGCCGGCTCGAAGGCGCTGACTTCGGACCTCCAGGGCTTCAGCGATTACGGTCTGATCGTCGGCTATCCCCAGGCCCGGATCACCAGCCTCTCGGAAGAACACGGCGTGATCGATCTCTCAAACTGCACCGGCCCCCGGCCGCAGATCGGCGAGAAGCTGTTCATCATCCCGAACCACACCTGCGTGGTCTCCAACCTGTTCGACACGATGGTGTTTCATCGGGGCGGCGTGGTGACCCGGGTGGAGGAGGTCGCGGCTCGCGGCCTCGTCTGGTAGGGGGGGTCGGTCGAGGGCGAAATGAACCTGCTCGTCGAAGAGCGCAGTTATTGGTGAATTGCTGGCTCGGAGCAGGAATGCGGTCGCTGATATTGCGAGATGCGCCGCGCAGCGGATGACTTCGTTACGCAAATGGCCGAGGTTCTAACAATCAGCGGCCATAAGGGTTTCTCTACGCTGATGGCTTTGCCCAAACAGAGCATTTAACCCTATCGGGCAAACGACTAAGGCCTTCTGTGTACGCAAAATTATACCTTTGTGTACGAAGGGCGGTGATGATCCAGCTCCGGGCTCTATCGCTGTCCGTACCGGTGATGCCCGTTCGATGCAGCACACGAAGAAGCTGGAGCGGCTTTGCAGACAGGGAGAACGTGCCGCGTCCAACACCCGCTACGATATACCTATGCGGCCCCCTGTCCCTCCCATATCCTCCAAACGACGGCGAATGCTGAGAGGGAAGATCGCGGTCTTTGCACGACACGAATTTAGCGCGCGGAACTCCTAGTGCCATGGGGGGAAGCAGCCAAGTTCAGGTACTTAGACAGCCCCTCGTAGAAATTTTTGGTATCGCAGATGAGTCAACCACTCGCGCTTATAGCATGCACGCCGCTCTCGATAAAATCGATGTAGTTGTCATTAATGAAGGAACGAAGTGTTTGCGGGCATCGAGCGCGAGGAGCCGCATAGATCATCAAGTTTTTGCTGCCAACAGTTACGTTCATTTTTGGAGTTACTTGTATTTTAGAACAAAACTTCGATGAATTTTCGTGCACAGAGGCAAGAAATGCACTCAAAAACCATAATAGATACTTACCTCTAGTATATTCATGGCAGTTTCCATCAGATGTAAATTGAGCCTCGGCGAACCTATACGATGCCGCATCTAATGATGGCGCGCCAACGTCATTTGCAGAAAGCCGAAGCATGTCATCTGTTCCAACTTTCACTGCAAGCTGACCGTCCTCGACGCTGAAGAGGGCGCTCAGATTAACGTTATTCAAAGGCGCAACCACCTTTTTTTGCCGCCAATGCAGGATTTGCGACATCAACGGGGTGAGTGATAACTTGTAGCTATTTAGAGACGTATTGAATAAGCGTTCGAGGATAACTTGCTCCTCGCCAGAAATTTTATCAACTTTGAACACCTCAATGAGCATTCTCTCGCAAAGGCCGAAATTTACAATACTGTTTTCAATACTATATCCATCTGTAACATAGACGTTGCAATCAGCGATATCTATCTCTGGCGGTATATAGTTCGTGAGATCGCGATCCAAGAAGAAACAAATGCGTTTCTTTGGGAATTCAGTCCAATCAAAAGATTGGTATGCGCCAACTACCTTTTCTCTTCCACCGCAAGAAATCAGTTCAACCGACCAGTCCGGAGGTAGAATGGCTTCAATCAAGCTCCTATAGAACATAGGATCTTCTTTACCCTCTGTGAAACCATACACTTTCCGTGCGATTTTCTTGTACTTAAGAAGAAAGGTATGATGAGCTTCATTTATGGTTTGGAGGGCCGCTGCATGGACATCAAGCATGCTCATTAAAGATTACCCCAGTCCGGCCCGCTAACGAATTCGCCGAGAGCATGCGTGCTCTTTCTGAGGCTATTGTCATAGATGAAGGGCGAATGCGTAACTGCGATAAGGCCTGAACAAAATTCGCCATCTCGTATGTCTTCAAGGAACCGGCGCTGCCAGGGCACCGAGAGAGATAGCTCAGGCTCATCGATCAACACGAAAAATCTCTCGCGACCAGCCAAATATAGGTGACTAAAAAGCGACACGATTTGCTTTTCGCCAGACGAGAGGTCAGACAATGCAACATCACCTTCGCTTTTCGGTCCTCGCACGGTTTGCGGCTTCTGCCCTCCAGTCCACTCTATGCGAAATGAAAAAGTCTGCGCGTCATAAACGAACCTCTTGTCCCTAATATAGGTGGAACATAGCTCGCAGAATGCCGTTATGCTTTTTTCTCTTTCCTGCAATTCACTTTGAAAACGAAGTAGCTTTGAGAAGTAGTGAAATATTATTTGTTCATGTTCTGTAGGTGCGCTGGCATTTAATTTTGCCTTGGTAATGATCTCTCTTAGGTGTTGCTTCTGACCCTCGTTCAAAATCGTGGTCCCCACCCGGTTAAGGACAGCCGACACGGTCTCCGGTGATGCGGTGGCAATCTCCGGCCGTTCGGTCGTCCGATAGTCCTGGTTTACGACCTCGCCCAAGTATCCCAACGTCAATGTGTTGAGACCCGCATTAGCGAAAGCGCTAATTCGTTGTAGTGCCGTATCGATCGCCCGCTTGACATCGGCCATTCCGAACTCGACTAGTTCGATATAAACGTCATCAGTATCGGACTGGCTGGCCAGGCGGTTTCTCCGAAGGTCATCAGGATCAATTCCCGCGTAAATGCTCGTCAGCTCTCTTTCGATGCGCCGATAGGTGGGCAGGTAGAGTATCTGCGAATTCATTATCTTGACAATCTCGGCTTGCAGCTCAGCAAGTTTTTCGACCGCCTGATTTTCGAACATCGTCAGCTGTTCTCTATAGGTTCTTGGCATAACGCGCTCAGCCAAAGCGCGCAATTCGTCGTACCTGCCCTCGGCTTCCAGAGCCTTCCACCTATTGCGCATGCTAGGCGGCACGCGAGCAAGATCAGGCGCCTCAAGGAATGGGGTCTGAATATCTTTGTGCTTTAGCGAAAATTTCTTTTTTCCAAAGAATACGTTTATCTCATCAAACCGAAATTTAGAAAGCTCGAAAAATCTACCCGAAAGGAAATAGAACATTATTCTAAGTATTGTCGTTTTCCCTGTCCCGTTCTCTCCAACTAGGACTAGGGTGTTGTCTTTTATAACCAAGTCAACATTTGAACGACCATTCAAATTTGAGATGTGAAAGCCTGTGAGGAACAATTTTTGCATAATCTGTCCAATTCTCGCTGCTAAAAACAAGTAGCTTGCAAACCTTAACGTGTAATTACATGAGGGCCGTCGGGAGTAAAGGAGCATGAGCACTTGCCGCGTGCTATCCGCTCGAATAAAACTGGACCATAAAGTGAGACATCGCGTTTCACTGCCCGCCCGTAGAGCCCTTGGTACGCAACGCCTTTGATCTCGGGAAACGCTTCCTGCGAACGGCACCATTTCAAGCTACCATTCGTATCGAGAATTTTGGGCTTTGGCATCTTTAGGCCGCGCAGCGATCACTTGTGGCTGTTGCATGCTCTACCATCCTGTGCAATGCAACCACACAAAAGGGAGACATCGCGTCCCCCTAGCCATCTTGGAAGCTCGCTTTCTAAGGGTTTTGAGCAATGGCGGGCGCTCCCTCCGGGCCTACCATTTTTTTGTCCTTAGACATCTAAAGGCGCTGATAGTTCCGCGGTTAAGCTGGAGCGCTGTAGCCGGACACGACTTTCCGGAATCTTGATACCAAAATTTGGAATTTTATCTCAAACCAATCCAGGGCATTGAATTAAGAAAGAATATCGGTTGAGCCAGATGACAGCACCGTCACGAAGCCCTGGGAATGTCGTACCTGGCGTTGGATCCGCACGAGTTCGTCCCGCCTTATGGCTGGTCCGAATGACGCATGGATGACCGCCGGATCTTGCCCTCGAGAAATACTAAGCCCTGAGTAGGACTCTATCGAATGCAACAACGAAATCACTCTGTCGAGCTCAACCAAGGGAACAGTAATCCTTAGTTCGACGTCATCCGCCTTGGGTATTTGTTGAAAATCTCGCTCTGCAATTTGGCGCTTCAGATCATTGAGCTCTTGCCAGACCAACTGCATCTCCGGAGTGGCATTCTCCGAAATCCTCATCACACCTCGCGCCCGTGTTATAGGATTGTCGACCTTGAAATCGGGCTTTTGGGTTTGTTCAACAAAAGCTTTAAGCTCAGTCTTTGCCGCCACCAGATCGTCAGGATCTGCATAGTCGAATTCGATCGACCTATACGGCTTCACATCGAACGGAATGACGGTGCCTTTCTTGAACATGTGAATTATGGGCAATGCTGCCATATGACGAATACCCATTTCGTAAAACGCATTGGCATTGTGCTCACTCATGTCCGCAACCACCAATTCGGCGTCTAATAGATATCCGATCATTTGGGCATCGATCATACCCGGCTCGTTAATTCTATCGGAGCGAACAACATCAAAATCGGGAAAGTGCTCTTTGAATGTTGGCAAAATCACGCCTTTGAGCAACCAATCCGCATGATTTCGCGACACGCTACCAGCGGCCCCGATCGGTCCAACGACGAAACAAGTTTTGCGCTTTCCATTTGTATTCTTGGTGGCATCTTCGGCCGACATGCTTAGCTATCCTTCATTCAAAGTGAGCGTTCAGATCGGGTTAATTTTCTTACAATGCTCGCTCGAAAAACTGTTTGAATTATACAGCCGCTAAATCACGGATATCAGGAACATCATTAATCGAGAAGATGAAGCGCCCCTTCAGGTGTCGCAATCTGATCGCCATGGCTTCGAACTGGTCCCGACCGAAAAGCGCTTTTCCATAGTCCCCTTCGTTCCCAAAGTAAGCCGGATCAAGATAGAACAAAGTCCCGGGTCGATCGTAACGATCTTCGACACCTCGGCGCCCACCACTGGCGTCAGGGGGCCCGTAGCTCAATGGTTAGAGCCGGCGGCTCATAACCGCTTGGTTAGGGGGCGAGTCCCTCCAGGGCTACCACTCTGTCCGCAATGGGCCCGACTCGTCCATCTGCAGGAGATTGTCCAACGACGTTAGTGGATGAAAAAACCTAACTCCCTTCCGGCGGGCAGCCGCAATTGCCCGGGTGTCATTTCGCCCCGGAAGTGCCCTGGCAAGACGAACCGCCAACACAGAGCCTGCCGCTTCAAGCCGCCGTCGGGTTGATCACATTCATATCGATTTCGGTCAGCTCCACGCGCCGCTCAAACGCAACGCCCGCCTCATCGAACAGATGGCAATCGGCGGCATTGATGCCGGTCGAAACAGGCGCATCCGCACGGATGCCGACGCTGCCGGGGAGCATGGCGCAGAAATTCTCGGCCTCGCCGTTGAGCGAGGCATAGGCGACCGTATTGGCACCGAGGCGCTCGATCACCGTCGGCGTGACGGTAAAGACGATGTCGCCGCCGTTGAGCTGGATATGCTCCGGTCGGATGCCGAGCGTCAGGGTCTTGCCGGCCATGCCATCGCGCGGGGTCACCGGCAGGACGGCGGTCTGGCCGAGATAATCGACTTCGACGCCGGCGGCGCTGACGGCCTTGCAGGTGACGGGCAGAAAATTCATTTTCGGGTTGCCGATGAAGCCGGCGACGAATTTGTTGGCGGGCTTGTGGTAAAGCTCCAGCGGCGCGCCGGTCTGCGAGATATTGCCGGCGTCGAGCACGACGATGCGGTCGGCCATGGTCATGGCTTCGACCTGGTCGTGCGTCACATAGATCATCGTCGCCTTCAGCTGCCGGTGCAGCTTGGCAAGCTCGATGCGCATGTCGGCGCGCAGCGCCGCGTCGAGGTTGGAGAGCGGCTCGTCGAACAGGAAGATCTTCGGTTCGCGCACGATCGCGCGGCCGATCGCGACGCGCTGGCGCTGGCCGCCGGAAAGCATGCCGGGCTTCTGCTGCAGCCGCTGGTCTAGGTGGAGGATGCGGGCCGCATTTTCCACCTTGGCCTTGAGCTTTTGCTCTTCCATCTTCTCGACGCGCAGCGGGAAGGCGATGTTTTCGAAAACCGACATATGCGGATAGAGCGCGTAGGACTGGAACACCATGGCGATGCCGCGCTTGACCGGCGGCAGATCGTTGACCCTGACGCCGTCGATGACGATATCGCCCGCCGTCGTCGCGTCGAGACCGGCGATCATGCGCAAGAGCGTGGACTTGCCGCAGCCTGACGGGCCGACGAAGACGACGAACTCGCCGTTCCTCACCTCGAGCTGCACGCCCTTCAGAACCTCGTAGTCGCCATAGAACTTCTGGACTTTGTTGAGAAGAAGCTGTCCCAAAAATCTGTCTCCGCCGGCGGCCTTCGTCGCACGTTCGATAGAGGGGAGGGGCCGCGGCTGATGCCGCGACCCCAGGGAGATCGCTTACTTGAAGGCCTCGATTTCGCCGGCAGCCTTCTTCAGCGCGGCTTCCGGTTCGGCCTTGCCCGTCACCACGGACTGGATCATCTCGATCATCGAGTTCTGGAAGCCCTTATAGTCGGTGAAGAGCGGCTCGGGACCACCATAGCTGATGCCCTCGATGAGCGGCTTCCAGTAGGGATCCTTGGCGACGAACTCATCGACCTTTGCGGAGGGACGCAGCGGAGTGAGGCCGGCGCCGCCCTGCAGTTCGTATTCCGACTGAACATCCGGCGAGGTGATGAACTTGGCGAACTCGGTCGCCTTGTCCTCGACGCCCGAACCCTTGAAGATCGCAAGGCTGTCGGTGATCAGCAGCGTGCCGGGACCCTTGGCATCGGGGCCGAGCGGCAACGTCGTGATGCCCCAGTTGATCTTCGTCTCCTTCAGACGGGTAGCGGCGCCCGACCCGGCCTGGATCATGGCGACCTTGCCGTCGAGGAAGATGGCGCGGACTTCGTTCTGCTCATAGGCCGTCGGGCCTTCCTCGGAGTAGGGGACGATATCCTTGTAGGCCTTCAGCGCGGCGAGAATCTGCGGGCTGTCGAGCGTGATCTTGCCTTCGGCATCCGTCACCGCGCCGTTGTTGGTGTAAACCCAATGCATGAACTGGTGCATCGTGTTGTCGAAGGTCTTGGCGGAAAGGCCAAAGCCCGGAATGCCGGTCTTTTCCTTGATGGTTTTGGCCATCTCGATTTCTTCGGCCCAGGTCTTCGGCGGCGTCTCGGGGTCGAGGCCGGCCTGCTTGAAGAGATCCTTGTTCCAGTAGAGCGCCTTGGTGGAGAAGGCGATCGGAACGCCCCACTGGTTGCCCTCGAAGGTTACCGTGTCGACGATGTGGGGATAGTAAGCCTTCTTCTCCTCATCGGTCATCGGCACCGGAACGATGAGATCGTTCTGCGCGAATTCCTTCAGCGTGCGCGAGCCGACATAGGCCATGGCAACCGGCGTGCCGGCGGCGGCGAGCGTCGTTGCCTTGTCCTGGCACTGCGCCCAGCCGACGACCTCGGGCGTGACCTTCCAGCCCGCGTTCTTTTCTTCCCACTGCTTGATGTATTTGGTGTGGACCGGGTCGATCGTGTCGCCGCAATAGATCCAGCTGATTTCCTTGTCGGCCGCATGGGCAGTGACTGCCGTCAATGCCGTCGAACCGAGCAAGGCGAGGGCCATAAGGCCTGTTTTGATTGTTATGCTCACGTCGTGACTCCCATCGTGGTTGTTAGCTGTTCACTCTTTTCTTAGTCTTATTGTTTCACCGCACCGGCGGTCAGGCCGCCGACGAGGTAACGCTGAAGGAAGAAGATGACGACCATCGCCGGCGCGATGCCGACGAAGGAAGCCGCCATCAGTTCGTTCCAGATGACCTCCTGCTTGCCGAAGTAAGCAAAGAGCCCCACCGGCAAGGGCATGTATTCGGTCTTCGAGTTGAAGGTCAGCGCGAAGATGAATTGCTGGGCGTAAGCGCCGATGAAGGTGGTGATGGCGACGACGATAATTCCCGGCATCGCAATGGGCAGGATGACGCGGCGAAGCGTGTAGAAGTGGCTGGCGCCATCCATGAAGGCGGCTTCGTTGAGCTCCTGGGGAATGCGGATCATATAGGTGCGCAGCAGCCAGATCGCCGACGGGATGAGGAAAGCGACACCCGGCACGATCATCGCGAGATAGGTGTTGAGCACGCCCATGCTGCGCATCAGCCGGAAGAGCGGGATCAGAAGCACGGCGCCGGAGAACATGTTCACCGTCAGGAAGGCGCCGAGCAGGATGCCCATGCCCTTGAATTCGAACTTGGCGAAGGCGTAAGCCGCCGGAATGACGAGGCAGAGCACGATCAGCGTGACGATGATCGAGATGAAGAAGGAGTTGAAGATATAGCGCCCGAAGCCCGGCACGCTGATCCACATCGTCCGGTAGGCTTCGAACGAGCCGTTCTCCGGCCAGAAGCGATAGGGCGAGGAGAAGAGCTGGGCGAGCGGCTTCAGCGACACCAGGAAGCCCTCGACGAAGGGCGCCAGCACGAAGAACAGGAACACCGCGATGCCGCAATAGATCAGGATGATCTCCCACCAGCGGTAACGGTCGATCATGGCAGCACTGCTCATGCGCGCTTCTCCGGGTTGAGGCGGCGGGTGACGCGGAAATAGGCGAAGCAGAAGAGCGACAGGAAGATGCAGATCAGCACGGCGCGCGCCGCACCTTCTCCGTATTTCTTCGAGCCGATCGCGGTCTGATAGGTATCGATGATCATCGTCGTCGTCTCGCCGCTCGGGCCGCCCTGCGTCAGGATCCAGATGATGTCGAACGAATTGAAGGTGGCAATCAGCGACAGCATCGACATGGTGATGATGGCCGGCACCATCAGCGGCAGGGTGATGCGGCGGAAGCGGTACCAGCGGCCGGCGCCGTCGGTCCAGGCGGCCTCGTAGAGGTCCTTCGGGATCGACTGGATCGCCGCCAGAAAATAGATCGTCACCAGCGGCACGCCGATCCAGACGTCCGTGACGATTGTCGCCCAGAAGGCGGTGCTGCCATAGGCGAGGAAGGCGACCGGGCCGTCGACGAGGCCGAAGCGCTGCAGCAGGCCCGAAATCATCCCGAACTGGCCATTATACATCCAGCCCCACATGAAGATGCCGATCGCCATCGGCACGATCCATGGCGGCATGGTCAACAGCCGGAACAGCGAGCGGCCGGGCACGGCGGCGTTCAGCATGCAGGCGCCGAAGGTGCCGATCACCATTTTCAGGGCGACCGAGAAGAAGGTCCAGACGAAGGTGCGCAGGATCACCTCGGCAAAGGTGGCGTTGAAGATCTTCTGGTAATTGACCCAGCCGACCCAATTGGTGGTCTTCTTCAGCGACGCGTCGGTGAAGGAGAGGATGAACGTGTCGACGAGGGGATAGGCGACGATGGCGAGAACATAGAGAACGGCCGGAAGAAGAAGGATCCAGGCGAAGATGAAGGCGCTTCTTTGGACACTCATCTTGCCGCCTTCCTCAAGCCGCTCTGGCGTGGAGCGCCTCGTCGAAGCGGTCCCAGACGGGACGCAGGTCGACGACCGTCTTCTTCATCCTCGCCTCGTCCATTGCCAATGCGAGGATGCCGGCTTCCAGCGCGTTCAGCGTGGACACGGGAAGTTCAAGGCCGGTGCGCACGCTTTCCAAGAGGTCGCTCGCCATCTGCTCGTCGGCGCCGTAATGCTGGGAGAGTTCGGTGGCGGCATATTTGTTCTCGACCACCTTCTTGCCGGTCAGCTGCTCGTGGACGTCGAGATAGCCGCGGACGAAATCGCCTTCGGCCATGCCGCGCGAACCCATGATGGCGAAACGGCGGAACTGGTCGGGCACGTTCAGATTGGTGTGGAAGTTCATGCCGACGCCATTCTCATATTCGACGATCGCCACCTGATAATCGATGATATCGGCATCGCTGTCGAAGACCTTGTCCGATCCCATCCAGCCGCTCGGCTTGCGGTGGAAAAGTTCGAGATCGTTGATACCTTCGCGCGCCGGGTCGTTGGCGGGGATGAAGCTCTTGCGGCCGCCGAAACTGGCGACGCGCTCCGGCCGGGCGCCGACGACGCCATTATAAAGGTCGAGGTCGTGGCAGCATTTCTCCAGCATGAAGCTGCCGGAATAGCGCTCGTAGCGGCGCCAGTCGCGCATGAAGAAGGCGCCGTGATAGGGCTCGATATGTTCGGAGGCCTCGATCGAGACGATCTGGCCAAGCGTGCCCTCGGCCTGGATGGCGCGCAGATCCTTGTAAAGCGGGGAGTAACGCAGCACCAGGCCGACCATCAGCCGCTCATGGCCGAACTTCGCCATCAGATGGGCAAGCTCGATGCTTTCGGCAATCGTCGTGACGATCGGCTTTTCACAGAAGACCTTCAGGCCGGCCTGAAGCCCGAGCCTGATATGGTCGAGATGCATGTGATTGGGAGAGCCGATCATTAAGAGATCTAGCTTTTCGGAAGCGAGAAGCTCTTCCGGCGAACCATAGGCCTTACCGACCGAAATGCCCTTTTCCGTCAATCCGGGAAGCCCGGCGGGATCAGGATCCACATAGCCGACGATGTCGAAGCTGCTGTCGATCGCCTTGAAGACATAGCCGAGATAACCCAGCCGGAATCCGAGCCCGATGATTCCTACTTTCATGCCGATCATGTTCCCAGTTAAGTAATTTATTTTCTTTAAGTTGGGACAAAAAACAGGGGGCGTCAATAGAAAACGGGCGCCGCGGGGCGCGTATGAAATTAATTTTCATGAATGGGTAGGCGGCCGCCGATTCCGGGCCGCGAGGGACCGGGTGCGCACAGGGCCGCGCCTCGAAGAACGGACGGCGGATGCCGATCCCTCTTGCTGCAAGGCGTGAACGACCGTCCGCAAGATCACGCAAGTGCTCGCGAAAGGTTGAAAAGACACGTTATCCCGCGCGTGTAGGATGCGTTGAGAACCCGAGGCCAGGAGGAGCCATCATGACCCGTATGACAGCCAAGGATTTCCCGCAGGAACTTCTCGAACTCTACGATTATTACGCGCACGGGAAGATCACCAAGCGCGAGTTTCTCGACCGGGCCGCCAAGTTTGCGGTCGGCGGCGTGACGGCAGCCGCCATTCTGGCATCGCTCAGCCCCAATTATGCGCTGGCGACCCAGGTCGAGTTCACCGATCCCGACATATCCGCCGAATACATCACCTATCCCTCGCCGAAAGGAAACGGCGATGTCCGCGGCTATCTCGTCCGCCCCAAAAACGCCACCGTCAAGGTCGCCGGCGTGGTCGTCGTTCACGAGAACAGAGGCCTCAACCCTTATATCGAGGATGTGGCGCGGCGCGTGGCGAAGGCCGGCTTCATCGCCCTTGCGCCGGATGGCCTGACTTCGGTCGGCGGCTATCCCGGCAATGACGAAAAGGGAAGGGAACTCCAGCAGAAGGTGGATCCGGAAAAGCTGATGAACGACTTCTTCGCCGCAGTCGAGTTTCTGATGCAGAGCGACCTCACCACCGGCAAAGTCGGCATCACCGGCTTCTGCTACGGCGGCGGCGTTTCCAACGCCGCGGCGGTGGCCTATCCCGAGCTTGCCGCCGCCGTGCCCTTCTACGGCCGGCAGCCGCGCGCCGAGGACGTGCCGAAGATCAAGGCGCCACTGCTTCTTCATTATGCCGGCCTGGACAAGGGCATCAACGAAGGCTGGCCCGCCTATGAGGCGGCGCTGAAATCAGCAGGGAAGACCTACGAGGCCTATGTCTATCCCGACGTCAATCACGGCTTCCACAACGATTCCACGCCGCGCTACGACGAAGCGGCCGCTACGCTCGCATGGCAGCGGACGGTCGACTGGTTCAAGAAATATCTCGCCTGAGAAGGCCGTTGCCTGATGCGGCGGGGAGGCATCCCCGCCGGCCCGCATCGGCCCGGCGATTTGACTGGCAAATGTCGTATCGGGTCCCCGAGTTATGCGCGAAGACTTGAGGTTTCCGATGTCTCAACCAGCAGGTTCGAGCCGAGTGCCCGCAGGAAACTCGCAGCATCAAAGATGGCAGCCGGTGGTTTCGCGCCGGTATCGCGGACGTCGCCCGACAGGATGCGCTGGACTGCTTCGCAGATGATCGGCGCCGTGACGGCATAGATGTCCTGTCCCTGGGCGAGAATTCGGCGGCGTAGGCCGCCTCGCGTGACGATCGCTTCAACGACGAAGCGCTGCGCCGAACGCCCGGTTTCATCGATGGCCTGGGGCGGGGGCGTCGACGGATCGCGAACATCTCGCAGCGCTGTCGTGCTGAGGAAGGTATGCAGCTCCCTTGTCCTGATGTGGCGGGCGATGAGCGGCACTTCGGAAAATGGAAGCTCGACCAATGTCTGCCGGCCGAACGGGGCTGGTAAAACAGACACTATCTCGGCCGCCGGCTGAGGCACAGGCCCAAGCTGCCCGCCGTTGACGGCCAGGCGCTGTGCCTTGTTCTTCTCCCCCGTCACGCGCGTGCCCTTCGTGGGCAGCCAGCTGTCGAGCGCGACGCGAATTTCGACAGTGTCTGCGTCCTGCCATTCGTCCATCAGCACTGACACCAGCAGATCGGCCAGACCGCCGTAAAATCCCATGGCCGGGATGACGACTACGCCCGCTTTTTCGGCAGCAGCACCATGCCGGTCGAACGTGGCCTGCGCGCTCGGCTGCTCAGCGGTCACGTCGAGATAGTGGATGCCGGCCCGCAACGCGGCACCTATGACCGCATCGGCCGTCTCCATGAACGGGCCGGCGCAGTTGATGACCACCGCCGCTTCGGCGAGAGCCCTGTCGAGCGCCGCGTCATCCTCTATCGCTGCTTCGCGGCATTCGACGCCACGGTCCGGAAAACCCGCTTCCGCCAGCCGCTCGATACTCCGTCCGATGGCAATCGGTTTCAGCCCGCGCCGCAACAGTTCGGTGACGACAAACCGGCCGGTATGGCCGTTCGCGCCGAAGACCGCGACGGCTTGGGATGTTCTGATGATGTCGGCGTGATCCATGGTCATTGCTTCCCCTTGCGCTACAGACCTGTCTGCCTTCTATAAAACATACAGGTCTGTAGCGTGTCAACAAACTTTCTGCTAGTGTGCCTGAATTGGAGATAAGCGAATGACGAAAAGCACAGCGAACGCACCGGCCACTGCCGTCAACGAGGTCCGGGACAGAATTCTCGAAACGGCGTCGGAGCTCTTCTACCGGCGTGGCGTCCGCGCCGTTGGTGTCGATCTGGTGGTGGAAAAATCCGGTGTCGCCAAGACCAGTCTTTACCGCCATTTCGGCACAAAGGACGATTTGATTGCCGCCTTTCTCAAGCGCGAGGATCTGGATTTCTGGAGCACTTGGGACCGGGTGAGCACGCAACATGCGGATGACGCTTCGGCCGAACTCGACGCCCATTTCGAGTGGATCGGCGAACGGGTCGGGCGCGACAATTACCGAGGCTGCCCGCAGATCAACACCGCTGCCGAGTTTCCGGAAGCCGGTCACCCGGCCCGCAAGGTTGCCGAAGCCCATATGCGCGAAATGCGGCGCCGCCTAAAGACCATCGCCGGCAAACTGGCGGTTGCTGCGCCCGACCGGCTTGCCGGGCAGCTCGCGGTCCTGATCAACGGCGCCTTTGTCAGCATGCAGGTCTTCGAACCCGGCGAGGCGACGGGTTTGCTCCGCGATGCCGCGCACGCGCTGATCGCCGCTGGTCGCGACACCTAAGGCACATTCCTAGAGCGACGAAATGGGGCGACAGGAATTGGCATACATCGGGCTCAACAGTTCCCGACATTTGTCGGCTTGCGGGCTCAGCCGTGTACCGCCACGCGTCTGCTTGATACCGGAATGTTCCATAACCTGCCTTATGCCACTTCTGCAATCTTAGATGGTACATTCTATTTCCAAGCGCGACGTGCCAGAAAAACAATGGCTTCCGTTTGGAGATTTTGGAATGTCGCGATGCTATTTGCTACTGACCCTCGCCGATCGCCGTCGCCTGCACCAGCTTGTCGAACGCAAGGTGCCGGTCAATGAGATGGCGCGCCAGCTCAGCCGGCACCGCTCGACGATCTATCGCGAGATCAGGCGCAATACATTCCATGATCGCGAGCTTCCCGAATATAGCGGCTATTTCTCGACGGTTGCCAACGACATCGCCAAGGACCGGCGGCAGCGCCT
>NZ_LOKV01000007.1:0-179814 GCF_002211395.1 Rhizobium sp. R339 | reverse complement strand
CCTTCTTCACGCCGTGCTTCTTCAACACGTTCGCCATCCGGCAGACATGCTCGTAGAGCTCGTTATAGGTGATCTTCTTGTCGATGTAGGGATTGTCGCCTTCCCAGATGATCGCCACCTGGTCGCCGTTCGTCTTCAGATGGCGGTCGATACAATTGTAGGAAACGTTGGTCTGCCCGTCCTCGAACCACTTGATCGAGACCCTGCCGGTAAAGGACGTGTTCTTGACCTTGGTATAGGGCTTGAACCAGTCAATCCGCTTGCCGTGCTTGCCCCAGAACTTGTCCGGATCCTCGACGCTCTCCTCGTACCATTTCAGGTACTTTTCCCGGCCTATGAATGCTCGCTCCCGGACGAGCCGCGGCACGTTGTAGCGCTCGAGGACCACTGTTACGCTCCCTATGATTGGCTCCCAAAAGCTGATCCCGCTCGACGAGAATCTTGAAGCCGGTTCTGTTTATATCCCGACCCATTCGTCGGCTTGAGACCGGTTCATGGGCACACTGACGGCAGCACCTTAGATTGGAGCAAACGTCGACTGCTACATCATTTCCGGTCGTCTGATAGCCGAGCCATCGCTGAACCGGCTCAGCCTGTAGGGTGAGATGTCGGTGATCGGCGTCTCGTTCATCACAATCTCGCTGACCAACCGACCGGCACCCGGACCGATGGCAAAGCCGTGTCCGCTGAACCCCGCTGCAATCACGTAACCAGGCAGTTGTTCCACTCTTGAAATGACCGGCACGAGATCCGGCGAAGTATCGATTAATCCTCCCCACGCGCGCTCGACCCCTATTCCTTTGAGCGCCGGGTATTCGCGTTCAAGGTTCTTCAATGCGAGCTTCACGAGATCTCCATCGGGCGCAGGATCCAGGATGCGGTTTTTTTCGAACGGCGAGATTTCATCGTTCTCCCAGCTGCTGAAAGCATCGGGCCCGTTCCAGAAGCTGCTGTTCAGACGGTATTTCAGCTTCTTGCCGATCTTGCTGCGGTACATCTGGTAGAATTTGAACGCATATCGCATCCCTCGGGGAGTAATATCGAGCGTTCCACGCCCTGGTACGGCTATCGTGTATGAGCCGTCTATCCGACGCCGCAAGACGAAGTTTGAGGCGGAAAGGCATCCTGCCTGAATGATTTCCGGCGCGGGAGTGGTCTTGATAGCCGTCCCGGCGATGTTTGCGACTGGAAGATCGATGCCATACCGATGAGAAAATCGGGAAGCCCATGCTCCGCCAGCGCAGACGACCGTGCTGGCTTTCACCAGTCCCCGCTCTGTCCAAACGCCTGTTACCCTGCCGCTAGCAATGTCGAGGCCCCGGACGGCGCAGTTCTGGTGGAGCGATACGCCATTTTCTTTCGCGGCTTCGGCGATGGCAGGCACAGCAAGACTCGGCTCAGCTCTCCCGTCGCTAGGTGACCAAACGCCGCCTACCCAGGACGACGTGCCGCCCGAAGCGCGCTCGTTGGCCTCGGACGCGCCGAGTATCTGGCTATGAAACCCCCGGAGACGAGCAGCCTTTCCCCACTTTTCCCAACGGGCAACATCCGCCTCTTCTTTGGTGCAGTAAAGGATCCCGCTGCGACGAAAGCCGAGATCACGGCCTATTTCGGTGCTTAGCTCCTCCCAGCGCCGAAGACTGTACATTGCCAAGGGGAGTTCATGGAGGTCGCGATTTTGCTGACGGACCCACCCCCAGTTACGGCTCGACTGCTCGCCACCGACGATCCCCTTTTCGAGTAGAGCAACGGAGACCCCTTTGCGCGCCAGTTCATACGCTGTGCAGGTGCCGACGATCCCCGCCCCGACGACGATGACGTCCACCTGGGCTGGAAAAGAGGCGCTATCACTTACTTTCTGAACCTGGACCGGCATTGTCTCTATTCCTCTGCATCGCGCTCCAGCCCCTTCGACAGGAAGCGCAAAACGTTCAATTACTGCGGGGCGTGAGCGAGGCGTTTCCGGCCCTTATCGGTCGGATGATCCTCACTGCTCTTGCTGACTTCACGCGCGCCCCATTTCTCGTGTCGCGCCGCACGAAATGGCGGTTCTCTCAGCCGTGATCACCACGAACATCGAGCGCATCGCGTAGACCGTCACCGATAAAGTTGAAGCTGGTGACAGCAATCGTAATGGCAGCGCCGGGAATGATCGCCAGCCAGGGCGCGGTGCCCAGATATTGCTGCGCGCCGTTCAGCATATTGCCCCAGCTCGGCAGCGGCGGCTGAATTCCATAGCCGAGGAAGCTGATATAGGCCTCCATCAGGATTGCTCGGGCGACGGTCAGGGTGGCCGCAACGATGATCGGACCGATAGCATTGGGAAGGATCTCGCGGAACATGATGTGCGTGGCGCTCAGTCCCAGCATACGGCCTGCCAGCACGAATTCCCGCTCGCGCAGGGAGCGGACCTCGGTCTCGACGATGCGCGCAACTTCCATCCAGCTCGTGGCAGCGATAACGACGGTGATCATGATCGGGCTCGGCTTCAGTGCGGCGGCAAGAGCAAGCACGAGGAAGATGGACGGGAACGAAAGGAAGCCATCCACGGCACGCATCAGCACCGTGCCGACCAGACCACCCCTGTATCCCGCCACCACGCCGACAAGGGTTCCGATCAGCGTCGACAACAGCATTGCCGAGAAACCGACCAGGAGCGAGATACGGCCCGCCATGAACAATCGGGCGGCCAGGTCGCGTCCCAGCGGGTCGGTGCCCAGATAATGTTGCCCGGTCAGCGGCGGCGCGAAGCGGGCGCGCAGATCGATATAGAGCGAGTCGTACGGCAACAAGTGGGGTCCGAGGACGCATGCCAGCGTCAGGAGAGCGATCATCACCATGCCGATGAGGGCCAGATGGTGTTTCATGAAACGGTGCGCGGTTCGGCTGTTCCACCAGCGCTCCCGGGGAGAATTTGCAGCAATGGCAGTCATGACGACCGACTCCTGATGAACGTTCATGGCGCTTAACTCAGACGGATACGGGGATCTATGATGGCGACAACGACGTCGGCGGCCAGGTTGCTTACCACGACGAGGATCGCCGAGAACATGAGCAAGCCCATCACCACTGGGTAATCACTGTAGCCGAGGCTGTCGAGGAACAGGCGTCCCATGCCCGGCCAGGTAAACACCGTCTCGGTGACCAAAGCACCCGTCAGGACACTTGGAAGCTGCATCCCGAGGAGCGTGATCATCGGCAGCAGAGCGTTGCCGATGACATGTTTCATCAGGATCCGGCGCTCACTTAGCCCTTTGGCGCGGGCTGTCTTGATGAACTCCTGGTTGATAACGTCGAGAGTAGCCGTTCGCATGTAGCGGCTCCAGATGGCCACATGCACCAGCGCGAGCACCACGCTGGGCAGAATAAGATGGTGGAGATAGTTCAGAACGGACTCCTCGCCGATAGTGTACATGTTGCCGGCCGGCAGCCAGCCGAGTTTGAGCGAAAACACATAAATGCCGATCAGGCCGAACCAGAAAGTCGGGATCGAAAGGGCCACCATCGCACCGACCGTCGCCATGTAGTCGAAAACCGAATAGCGCTTTATGGCGCCACGAACGCCGATCCACGTTCCAATGGCGATGGCGATGACCGTGGACGATCCCATCAGCAGCAGCGTTGCCATGAGGTGCCGCCCAATCACCTCGAGAACTGGCGCCCCGTCGCGGAACGAATGGCCCCAGTCTCCTTTCAAAAGGCGCCAGGCCCAATCCAGATACTGCATCCACAGAGGGCGGTTCAGGCCCAGCTGTTCCGCCAGTCGATTGAGGTCGTCCTGCGTCATGCTCGCATCGAGCCCGAACTGTGCCAGGGGGCCGCCCGGAATCAGGTTGAGGACCACGAAGCCGATGACGGAAACGATCAGGAGCAATACGAGGCTCTGAGCGAACCGGTTTAGTAGGAAGCTACGCATTCAGGCTCTCCCTGTGATAGCGCCAATAGAGGTCGCCGCCGCGACGCGCGGCGGCGACGGCGGGAGGTAACTCAGCTCGTCCAGCGCCAGCCGGCAGCATGCCAGGATGCCGTGCGCGTATTCGTATTCGGTTCCCAGCCTTCAAGGCCTTCCTTCTTGCCAACCACATAGGTGGCGGCAAACAGAGGAAGGAAGGGAAGGTCCTGACGCACGATTTCCTGGATACGGTAGTAGATTTCACGACGCGCATCCGGATCGAAGGTCTGCGCCCCCTTCTTGAGCAGAGCATCCACTTCCGGATTGGAATACTGGCCGACGTTCGAGCCCTTTCCGCCCTTCGCGGCAATCGCGCTGCTCGCAAGGCGGTTGGTTGCATCGGGATCCGCGGCGATCAGATGCGTAACGCCCGAGATCGCCGTATCGAACTGTGATTTCAGCCAGAATTCGCCGAACATGACGGCAGCCGGCAAATTCGAGATCGTCATCTGGACGCCAATCTCCGCGAACGTCTGCTGCAGGAACTGCTGCACCTGCTCACGGAGATTGTTGCCCGACGTCGTCGAATTGTTGAATGCGAGCTTTACGCCGTTCTTTTCACGGATCCCATCCGACCCCGGCACCCAACCGGCGTCGTCGAGGAGCTTGCGTGCGGCATCGAGATTGAATTCTTGTGCGGGAAGCTTCGGATTAAAGTAGAACGACTCCTTCGGCATGAAGGTTTCGGTTGTCGTCACCACGCCGAAATAGAGCGCGTCGATGATCGCCGTTCTATCCATTGCAGCATAGAGTGCCTGACGCACCGCAAGTTCCTTGAACTGCGGCCGCTCGAGATTGAGATAAAACGACTCGACCGAGGCACCGGGGACCAGGCTCACCACACGGCCCGGCAATTTGCTGGCTTCGTCGTAGTGGTCGGGCGTGATGTACGCCTGGTCTGTGAGATCGATGTCGCCGCTCTTGAATTGGGTGTAGAGCACCGTCTGGTCGGGGATGTATTTGAATACAACCTGTTCGACATAGGGGCCGTCCCCAAAATAATCCGGGTTCGCTATCAGCTCGAGATGGTCGCCGGCCACACGTTGGCTCCACTTGAAGGCGCCGGTGCCGACGGGTGCCTGATTGAAGGCTGCTGCGTTCGGATCGGCCTCATTCTCGAGAAGGTGCTTTGGCACGATGAAGGTTTCGGTGAGAAACGACAGGTAAGGAGCGAAGACCTGCTCCATCCGCCAGGTGATTTCAGTTGGCGAAACCACCGTGAGGTCGCGCACCAGCGAATGGCCGCCTGTGCGCCAGGCTCGGAATTTCGGATTGGTGATCAGTTCAAGGGTGAACTTCACGTCCTCAGCCGTAAACGGCTTACCGTCATGCCAGCGAACGTCCTCACGCAAGCGAACGCGCCAGTTCAGGCCATCTGCCGAGATACCGCCGTTCTTCTGCGTGGGGACTTCTAGCGCAAGATTGGGCTGAAGCACGCCTTGCGGATCCATGCGAAAGAGGGCGTCGAAGAGCGAGAAGTGGACCGCATCGTCCGTTTCGATATGTGCCATGAGCGGGTTGAACACAGTCGGTTCCTGCGAAAGCCCGACCACGACGCGACCCGCAGGTTTCTTGTCCTCTGCCCTGGCAATGTCAGGCTTGCCGATCAGGTGGGGAGCAGCAAAGCATGCAATGCCGCCGGCTGCCATCAAGCGCAGTGCGTTGCGCCGAGAAATGTTCGTTTTGGTCGTAGACTCTTTTGTCATTTTCATTCCCTCTCTTTTTGCTCATTAGGAACCTACTGCCGTGAGCCGATTACACCTTCGCAATTGTCTCTGCTTCGTTCCCCCGGGATTGCGGCCACAAGTTCACGCGTGTAGTCGGATTGCGGTTTCAGGAAAATCTGAGACGGCGGGCCGCGCTCGACGACCCGGCCCTTCTGCATCACAGCAATTTCGTCGCAGATCTGGCTGGCGACACGAAGATCATGAGTGATGAAGACCATTGATACGCCGGTCTCGCGCTGGATTTGGTCAAGCAGCTTGAGGATCTGGGCCTGGATTGACACGTCGAGCGCGGAGACTGCTTCGTCGGCAATCAGCAGCTTCGGCTTGAACATCAAGGCCCGTGCGATGCCGATGCGCTGGCGCTGACCACCAGAGAATTCGTGCGGGTAGCGGCCGAAGGCGCCCGCATCGAGACCGACGTGGGATAGCAACGCCCGCGCCTCGTCGCGCGCCTGCGCGTAGGGCATACCGTGTGCTACGGGCCCAACGGTCAATATCTGACCGATAGTGGAGCGCGGATTGAGCGAGGCAAAGGGATCCTGAAAGATCATCTGAATCCGAGGACGCAGCGGCCGGAACTCCGATTCAGTGAGCTTGACGATGTCCTTGCCCTCAAACAGGATCTGACCACTGTCGCTGTCTTGGAGCTTGATCAGGAGTCGCCCCAACGACGACTTTCCGGAACCACTTTCGCCGACGATGCCAAGTGTGCGGCCAGCCGCCAAGGTGAATGAGGCGTCGTGCACCGCAGGCACCACACGCTGGCTGCCGAACAGGGCGCTGCCGCTGCGATAGGTCTTGCACAAGCCATTCACGGTCAGGATTGTCTCGTCGCTCGTCTGCTCCGTGAGCTTTCTGTCCTCGCCAGTTAGGCGCGGAACCGCTGCGATCAGACGCTGGGTGTAGGGGTGGCTGGGTGATTTAAGAACCTGGTCGGCGGTGCCCTGCTCGACAATCCGCCCTTTCTCCATAACCACCACGCTGTCGGCAATTTCTGCAACGACGCCGAAGTCGTGGGTGATGAACATGACGCTCATATCCTTGCGGCGCTGAATGTCACGGATGAGCTTCAGGATCTGCGC
Organism: Rhizobium sp. R339; assembly: GCF_002211395.1. NCBI lineage: Bacteria > Pseudomonadati > Pseudomonadota > Alphaproteobacteria > Hyphomicrobiales > Rhizobiaceae > Rhizobium > Rhizobium sp. R339. The sequence goes on along the minus strand of NZ_LOKV01000007.1, from coordinate 173,053 downwards.
CTGCGTGGTTACATCGAGGGCTGTCGTGGGTTCGTCTGCGATCAGCACGGTCGGCTCAAGGGCCAGTGCCATGGCGATCATGACGCGCTGCCGCTGACCACCAGAGAGCCTGAATGGATACTGGTGGTACATGAGTCCGGGGTCGGGCAGGCCGACTTCCGTCAGCAATTCGAGGGCGCGGTCACGCCGCGAGGCTTTCGTACCCACTCCGTGGGCGGCCATCACCTCGGTGACCTGTTCGCCGACCGTCATCAGCGGGTTCAGCGCCGAAAGCGGATCCTGAAAGATCATCGAGACGACACGGCCCCGCAGCTGCCGCAATTTTTTCACCGGCGCGCCGACAAGGGCCGTTCCGTCGAGTGTGATCGCGCCCGAGGAGACTGGAATGATCTTGGGCAAGAGTCCCATGATCGTGTTTGCCGTTACCGATTTGCCCGACCCGGATTCGCCGATAATGCACAGGATCTGACCGCGCTTGAGCTCAAACGAGACATTTTCGACGGCATGAGCCCGTTCCATGCCTTTCGGCAGGTCGACGGTCAGTGCGCGCACCGAAAGCGCTGTGTCGGCTGTTGTAACAGCCTCAGTCGTTATGGCCATCGCTATATCTCCCTTGTCTAAGCAGCTTCTTGATTGATGTTTTTGTCGCTGCTTGTGCGTGCTGCTCATAACCTTTCGAGCGTTGCACAGCTTGTCTCTGGACTTCAGCGCCATTCGCTACCAATCGGCGTTGGTTCTGCGATTAATATAAGATTGGTCTTGCTATTGGTGTCAATATAGATCAAATTGGTTTCGCAAAATTTTTATCGGAGGACACATGAGCGTGGTGCTAAAGGATTTTATTGAAGCGGAAGGTTTGGAGCCGGGGGATCGGCTGCCTCCTGAGCGTGACTTGGCGCTAAAACTGGGGCTGCCGCGTACTGCCCTGAGGAGGATGCTCGGTTCGTTGGAGAAAGAGGGCCGCCTTATCAGGCATGTTGGAAGAGGGACTTTTATCGCTGGCAGCGGCGTAAGCTCCAGCGCCCTTCGCCCACCGTCCAGCAATGAAGGAAACACGTTGCGCACCTATCCGGCCGAAGTCTTTGAAGCTCGGTTGATCATAGAGCCCAAGATAGCCGCCTTGGCAGCGTTACGAGCGACCAGGCAGGAAGTCGAAGAAATGCAGAAATCCATCGCCAAAGGCAGCGCCTCGGAGTCGTTTGGTGAATTCGAGAAATGGGACGCCGTTTTCCACCGTATTATCGTCCAAGCCGCGCGTAATGGTCTTCTTGCGTCGCTTTATGAAGGCATTCACTCCGTGCGCGCCGGAAATCTGTGGGGGAAAATGAAAGAACAGTCGCTCACCCCCGACCGCATGAAGGCTTATAGCGTCAGCCATCAGGCAATCCTCGACGCGATCAAGGATCGCGATAGCAGAGAGGCTGAGCGAGACATGTACGATCACATCATTGAAGCCAGAACCAATATCCTCGGCCCCAGCATCTGAGAACACTTTCCAAGCAATTGGTATCGATTGGCGCCTTTTTGCTCAGTCGTCGGTCTTGTCGATAATTTCACGATGGGCAGATCTGCCTCAGAGCGCCCGTCAAAGTGCTTGCTTTACCGGCCAAACTGAGCCTGAAGCCAGGCAAGAAAATCGCGTTTTCTGCTATCGCCTTCAAAAGCAAGGCGGCTCAACAGAACGTAACTGTAGCCGTTGTTGGAGAACCCCAGCGGTGCCACGAGCTGGCCGCTTTCAATAGCGTCAGCTACCAAGGGCTCTGGGCCGATCGCGGCGCCCAATCCAGCGATTGCAGCCTCGATGCTCAGGTAGAAATGTTCGAACACGTGGTCACCGGATGGATTGGGATCTCCGATCCGGTTGTCCGCCAGATACCTTTGCCATGCATCTCGACGCGTTTTCGAATGAATTCGAGGCAACGAGAGGATGTCATCTCCGCCGCCTGTCAGCAGGCGCGGCGCACATACCGGCCCGACACGTTCTTCGACTACCGTTTCCACAAAGAGTTCCGGCGACCAGCTAAAATCGCTCCTCCTTATTGCCAGATCGATGTGGCTTCTGTCGAAGCTCACAGGACCGCCAGCGGCCAATACGTGAACTTCGATATCAGGATGAAGTGCATTGAGTTGCGGAAGGCGTGGGATCAGCCAGCGTTGCGTAAAAGTGGGTTCACATGAGACCACCAGCGGTGCCGAACCCCCTCGCTTAATCTTGTCGCAGCAATCGCTGATCTGGCGAAACACCTCGCTCATCGTGCCAAGCAGGAGACGGCCCGCGTCGGTGAGGAAGACGGCCCTGTTCCTTCGCTCAAAAAGGGTCACTCCCAGGTCTTCCTCAAGCAAGCGGATTTGCTTGCTGACGGCGCTGTGCGTGACAAACAATTCATCGCCGGCACGCCCGAAATTCAGATGACGTGCGGCGGCCTCGAAGGCTCTGAGCGCGGATAAAGAAGGGACTCGTGCGGCCATATGTCTGTGAGATAAAGTGACGGATTTCGGTTAGAATTGATCGTTTTTTCTGGAAAGGCAATAGCGCTACTATCCTCGTCGTCACATGGAAAGCCGACAGGATACGATTTTGAAGGTAGGAATCTTAGCCGATGATTTGACGAGTGCGACGGATGGCGCTGGGCCATTCGTGAACATGGGTCACAGATGCCTTGTCTTCACCGACTACCGGCAATTCTCGCCTGAAAATGTCGCGATCGTCTCAGTCAACAAGGCAAGTCGTGCTGCATCCGTCGAGGACGCTGTGGATCGGGCGACGCAGGCGGCAAGAAGCCTCGCATCCGCAGATCTCCTTTACAATACTATTGATTCCACCATTCGCGGCCACGTTGGAGCTGAGATAACAGCCGCGCTCACGGCGTCCAATCGGGCTGTCGCAATCGTCGCTCCGGCTTTCCCCGCCGGTGGACGAACCACTGAAGCAGGGCGACAGCTCCTTCATGGCCTGCCGTTGGAGAAAACCGAATTTGCCAAGGACCCGCTACATCCCATAGTGGGCTCCCAAGTTCGGGTGCTGTTTCGGGAAATCCCGGAGACCGAAGTGCGTTATCTCGAGCTTGCGGACGTTCGAGCGTTGAAGTCCGGCGAACTTGTCGCAGATGGCAGGAAGCTGCTGATCGCCGATGCGGTCGTGCAAGAAGACCTGGCCCTGCTGGTGAACTCGGCGGCCGATCCGAAGTCAGTCCTTTGGTGTGGATCTCCGGGCCTGGCGATCGCTCTGGCGGATTATGTGGGTCGGGCTGGTGAAATCGCACCGGCCACGGTCACGACGTCTGTCAATCTCTTTGTCGTCGGCAGCGTGAATCCGCAGAGCCGCGAGCAATGCTCAAGACTGATAAGCACCGGCAACGTCCGGCAGATCATTATTGACTCGGAGGTGGCGTCCACCTCCCCTGCTCTCGCCGCCGAACGGGCCGCTGCGGAGTGCTGCCGATTTGGATCGGACGGAGACATTATTCTAACCACCTCCGAAGGGAGTGCGTCCGTCAATCCTCGGGCCATCGCAACCGCTCTTGGCCAGGCTGTGCGGGCAGTTATGGGAAGTCATCCCGTTACCGGGCTCTTCCTGACGGGCGGTGACACTGCCGAATCCGTGTTGAGCGAGCTTGAGATCAGTTCACTCGAACTCCTGGGTGAGGTCGAGCCTGGAATTCCGGTCGGCCGCACCACGGGGCCTCATCCCGTTCACATCATCACAAAGGCGGGCGGCTTCGGTTCGCCGCGTATCCTGCTGAAATCTGCCGAGTTGCTTCGAGGCCTCTGGCTTGGAGATAAGAAATGAAAAAGCCTATTGGAATAACGATGGGCGATCCCTGCGGGATCGGCCCGGAAATTATCGCCCGTCTTTTCGCGGATGGGCTGCCGGGACAAGCGGTGGTGATCGGCGACGCCAAGGTAATGGAGCGCGCGGTCCGCGCCCTTAATCTTCCTCTGCAGGTGCAGCCCATCGCGTCAGTCGATGACGCTCTGCCAGACAACGGACTCATCGCCGTTCTCAACGTCTCGCATCTGCCGGACGATTTGCCCGTCGGTCAGGTGGACGCCCGTGCCGGGCGTGCCAGCTACGACTACGTCGCACGGGCGATCGACGAAGCGCTGGCCGGAAACATCGGAGCAATCGTCACCGCGCCGATCAACAAGGAAGCCATGAAGCAGGGCGGGCTCAATTATCCCGGCCATACGGAAATCCTTGCCGAGCGGACGGGGACCGACAAGTTCGCGATGATGCTCGCGAACGACGAGCTGCGCGTCATTCTGGTGACGATCCACGTATCACTGCGCGATGCCATCGACCTCGTGACAGAGGATTCGGTTTTCCGAACGATCGAAATGGCGCACCGGGCAGCTAAGGCTTATGGGATTGCATCGCCGCGCGTTGCGGTGGCCGGCCTTAATCCCCATGCCGGTGAAAACGGTATGTTCGGACGCGAAGATCTCGACATCATTGCGCCGGCAATCAGCCGGGCTCGGGAGGTCGGAATAAACGCGTCCGGCCCTTGGCCCGGAGACACGATTTTCATGCGCGCTCGCAGGGGCGAGTTCGATATCGTCGTGGCGCAATATCACGATCAGGGCCTCATCCCGGTCAAGTATCTCGGTATCGACAACGGCGTCAACGTCACCGTCGGTTTGCCTTTCATCCGTACAAGCGTCGATCACGGTACGGCATTCGACATCGCCGGCCAGGGTAAGGCCGATCATTCCTCTCTTCGCTACGCCTTCGATCAGGCGCTGCTTCTCAACGCAATCTAGGAGCGCTTTCGATGTCTCAAACTTCCCCCATCTTCATTTTCATGCTCACCAATCAGGATCGCACCGTTGCAGACGCGGCCGAGCGCCTCAAAGATGTGCTTGCCGCCGGCATCACGCATGTGGGGTTCAAGGATATTGGGTTGCCGTTCGATGAACTTTTGCTCCTTGCATCAGCAATCAAAGCGGCGGGTGCGACCCTCTATCTTGAGGTCGTAAGCCTTGACGAGGAGAGCGAGCGGCGATCTGCGCAAGCCGCGGTAGACCTTGGCGTCGACATCCTGATGGGTGGAACCCGGCCGAATGTCGTTCTGCCAGTCATCGCAGGGAAGAACATCCGGTACTATCCGTTCCCCGGTAAGATCGTCGGCCATCCGAGCAAGCTCGAGGGGACGATCGAAACGATCGTCGACAGTGCCCGGCAGTTGACGGCGATCGAGGGGGTCAGCGGTCTCGATCTGCTCGCTTATCGCTTCGACGGCGATGTCGAGGCGCTGATAACGCGTGTGTGTGAGGCAATAGACAAGCCCGTGGTGGTTGCCGGCTCGATCGACAGCCCTCAAAGGATGGCGGCCGTGGTGCGATCTGGCGCGGCAGGGTTTACCATCGGAACCGCTGCTTTCAACGGCGCATTTTCCGGCAGTTCTAAGCTGCAGCTGGAGATCGAGATGGAAATCGACGTGCTCAAGCGGATTCAGGCCGATTCTGGCGATGCAGCCGCATGGGTCAGCGTTAACATCTAACTAAATCGAACGTTCACCGACCATTAATTGTAATCTTTACGAATTGGCGACAAGGTGAATTTCGAATTTGGAGGCCAGATACATGGATCTAGCGACGTTCGATCCCTCCGCTCGCTTGGCGGCCGGGACTACTCTCGAGGCGTTAGAAACGCCCTGCCTGGTTCTGGATGCGCACCGGATGGATCGAAACATCACGCGGCTTCGGAACCGGCTCGATGGTCTGGGCGTGTCGCTGCGACCGCATCTGAAGACGGCAAAGTCGATTGACGTGGCGCGGCGGGTCATGATCGCCCCTGAGGGGCCGGCCACCATCTCCACCCTGAAGGAAGCTGAGCAATTCGCGGCCGATGGCCTTCGCGACATGATCTATGCGGTCGGCATCGCGCCAGCAAAGCTCACGCGCGTCGTCGAACTGCGCGCCAAGGGCGTCGATCTCGTCGTCATACTAGATACCGTCGAGCAGGCGCTGGCGGTTGCCGAGGCATCCAGAAACTCCGGAATGCAGATCCCAGCCATGATCGAGATCGATTGCGACGGCCACCGCTCGGGTGTTGTACCCGCCAATCAGGCACAGTTGCTGGAGATCGGGCAGGCGCTGGCTGCAGGTGCGGAGTTGCGTGGCGTTCTCACCCATGCCGGCGACAGCTACAAGGGCGGGGGCGCCGAGGCACAGCAGCGCTATGCGGAAGCCGAGCGAGCGGCCGTTGTGAAAGCGGCGCAACTTCTGCGCGGTGCCGGGCTCCCCTGCCCCGTCGTCAGCGTCGGTTCGACGCCGACGGCCCATTTCGCGCAGGATCTCACAGGTGTGACGGAGGTCCGTGCAGGGGTATTTGTGTTCTTCGATCTCGTGATGGCAGGGATCGGAGTCTGCCAGGTCGACGACATAGCCCTCAGCGTTCTTGCGACGGTGATCGGTCACCAGCGGGAAAAGGGCTGGATCATAACCGATGCGGGATGGATGTCGCTGTCGCGGGATCGCGGCACGAGCAAACAGGCCGTTGACCAGGGATATGGCCTCGTTTGTGACATCGACGGCGATCCCTATCATGACATCATCGTTGCCGATGCCAACCAGGAGCATGGCATCATCGCCGTGCGGCCCGGGTCGGACGCTCGCCTGCCCGATCTAAGGGTCGGAGACCGCGTGCGGATCTTGCCGAACCATGCCTGCGCCACGGCGGCGCAGCACCAAGCCTACCATCTTGTCCAAGGTCAGTCGCGCGCCGTTGAGACCCGCTGGCCACGTTTCGGAGGTTGGTGATGTCACACTTGAGAAACGTAACTACCGATCGTGCGCCCAGCCCTGCAGGTCATTATGTCCAGGCGAAGCTAGCCGGTCAGCAACTCTATATATCAGGGCAGCTCCCGATCCGACCTGATGGAGCGCAGCTTCCCGACGATGGTTTCGCTGCGCAGGCCGGACAGGCCATCGACAACATGCTGGCCGTACTGGAAGCGGCAGGCGGCACCCCGAGCGATCTCGTCAGGGTGACGGCCTATATCGTCGGGGTCATCAATTGGCCCGGCTTCAACCAGGTCTATGCAGCACGGTTGGGAGAGGCGCGCCCTGCGCGTACCGTGGTTCCAGTGGCCGAGCTCCACTACGGCTATCTCGTCGAAGTCGACGCGATCGCCGTGCTCCCGCCTGATACCCCTGCCCGGCAAGCAGAAAACAGTTCAAACTAATCAGTTCAGGTCAGCCTCGATGTCACCACTCCTCAAACGCATACAGAGCGATCAAGAGCTACCCGCCAAGGCGGACGTCGTCGTCATCGGCGGCGGCATTGTCGGTGCCTCGGCGGCATTTTTTCTCGCGGAGCGAGGGCTTGCCGTTGCTTTGGTCGAAAAGGGCCACGTCGGCGGTGAACAGTCCAGCCGAAACTGGGGCTGGTGCCGCCGGCAGAACCGGGATGAGCGCGAATTGCCGCTCTCGGGGATTTCCATGCAGGCGTGGGACCAGTTTGCCGCCAAAGTCGACGAGGACGTCGGCTTCCGCCGATGCGGGCTGTTCTACGCCACGGACAACCCCCAGCAGCTGTCGGAATGGGAACAATGGCTTGATATCGCGCGGCAATTCGGCGTCAACACCAAGATGCTGACTGCACATGAAGCGCATGACAGAATTCCCGCCCAAGGCCGCCGCTGGCTCGGCGGTGTCCATTCGGTCGATGACGGCAAGGGCGAACCGGCGATTGCCGCGCCGACAATCGCGAACGGCGCCCGCAAATTTGGCGCGACCATCCACCAGGAATGCGCTGCACGAGGCCTCGATATCGTCAATGGTTCGGTTGCGGGAGTGATCACCGAAAAAGGGATCATCCGGTCGCAGGCCGTTCTGAACGCCGGCGGTGCGTGGGCGTCCATGTTCTGCCGCCAGTACGGCGTGCAGTTCCCGCAGGCAAGCGTGCGCCAGACAGCCATTCGGACGCGCCCCACAGCCAATCTCGGCGAGGCGATCTATACGCCAGAGTGCTCGCTGACTCGCAGGTTGGATGGCAGTTATACCCTTGCGATCAGCGGCAGGGCGACACTGGATATCACGCCGCAAGGCATTCGCTATGCGCGCTGGTTCATGCCGATGTTTCTGAAAAGGCTGAAAGCGGTCCAGATCGGCGTCGGCAGATCCATGTTCCATGGACCGGAGGCGCTGGCGAGCTGGAAAACTGATACAATTTCGCCTTTCGAGCGGATCCGGGTTCTCGACCCGACGCCGAGCCGCCGTACGATCGCGGCTATTCTCGAGGGCGTCACCGAGCAGTTTCCGGCCCTTAAAGGTGTCGAAATTGCCGACAGTTGGGGTGCCTATGTGGACTGCACACCGGACGCGGTGCCGGTCATATCGGCGTGCGATCACGTCAAAGGCCTCTATCTGGCCGCCGGCGGCTCCGGCCATGGCTTCGGCATTGGCCCCGGCATTGGTCGTTTGGCCGCTGACCTTGTTGCTCATGACAATCCCTGCGTTGATCCGAGGCCTTTCCGGCTGTCGCGCTTTTTTGACGGCTCGAGAGTTGAGGTGGGCGGTCTCTGATTGTGCCGGACGGCACGCAACGTCGGACCAGGAACTTCCGAGCACGCTGTCCGGTACGTTTGCGATCGTAGAACGGCGAGAGGTTTTTTAGAGCCTGTGGCTGAATAGCTTCGTCAGCGGCATATGCGTTTTGCGTATCGGCGATTTCAGCACGACGTAGCTGAAATACTTGTCGATGCCGATGTCCAACTCGATCAGTTGCTCCATGATTTCCTGATATTCGCCGACGCCTGTAGTTACAAATTTTAAGAGATAGTCGTAACCGCCGGAGATCACATAGCACTCGATGAGTTGGTCGATTTTCTCGATGGCGGCGAGGAAGCGAGCAAAATCGGTCTGCCGGTGGTTCTTCAGCGTTACCTCGGTGAAGACCGTTACTGTCTGTCCCAATTTGGCGAGATCAATCTGAGCCGTATAGCCCTCGATGTAGCCCTGCGACTGCAGCTTCTTCATGCGCATCAGGCACGGGCTCGGTGAAAGATTCACCACCTCCGAAAGCTCCACGTTTGTCATTCGCCCATTCTGCTGCAGCACGTGCAGTATCTTGATGTCGATCCGATCGAGTTTCATGATCTTAGGCTCGCTTTGGCGCATGAAAGTAGCGCCAGCCCTTCGGCAATCCGCGCCACCACGTTACACCTCTGCAACAACCTTCTTGAGCGCGCATTCGATGCTTTCGAGGAAGCGATCCACATGCTCCGACTGGCAAATCAATGGGGGCCGCACTTTCAACGTATCCTCGTTGGCGCCGGTCGTGCTGATAAGCACGCCATCGTCCCGCATCAAGTTTACGATCTCCAATGCCATAGCGCGCCGGCTGGCCCCCTCCATTCCGTCCAACCCGATGTCGATGCCGCAGAACAGCCCGGCATTTCGAATGCCGCGGATACCATCGTGCAGCCTGGCAAGATGCTCCAACCCCACCTTGAGGCGCTCGCCCATGCCATGCGCATGCTCGAGCATTCGATCTCTATGCAGAATGGTCAGGACCGCGTCAGCTGCCGCGATCCCGACTGTATTGCCGCCGAAGGTGTTCGAGTATCGCGCAGTAGCGCCAAAGAGATCCATTGGCGCCTTGCGGCCAACGACCGCCCCAATCGGAAATCCATTGCCCATCGGTTTGCCGAGCGTGACGAGATCCGGGACAACCCGGTGCCGTTCGAAACCCCACATGTGGGTGCCTGTCCGTCCAAATCCCGGCTGAACTTCATCGGCAATGATGAGGCCACCCGCCTCGCGTACCGCCTTGACTCCGTCGGCGATGAAACCCGGCGGGTCCACCCGAACGCCGTCGCTCGAGAAAATGCTGTCGAAGAGGAGCGCGGCAATGCCAATGCCTCGCCGGTTCAGGTCGGCGATAGCGGAGCGAACCTGTTGTTCAAAGAATGCCGCGGCTTTCTCCTCGGGTATGCCCGCGGGGCCGTGCAGCGACACCATGCGAACGGCGGGACTGAGTTTGACGGCGTCGCCCAGATTGGGTGACACCATCGCCGTCGCTGCGCTGGTGCCATGATAGGCATGAGATGAGACGATCACACCTTCGCGACCACTGGTCAGCCGGGCGATCCGCAGCGCCAGATCATTGGATTCACTACCTGTGCAGGTAAAGACGACGCGGTTCAGTTCTTCGGGGAACGTTGCGACAAGCCGTTCGGCATAGTCGACAAGCCGCGGTTCAAGATAGCGGGTATTTGCGCTGATCCGGCTGGCTTGTTCCGCCATGGCAGCATTGATCTCTGGATTGCAATGCCCGAGAGACGGCACATTGTTATAGAAATCCAGATAGCGACGTCCGTCGGGGTCGTAGAGCCACATGCCTTCGCCGCGCACGAAATGTACCGGCCGGCGATATTGGAGCCTGTAGGAGGCTCCCAATACGCTGTCGCGCCGGGCGATTAGTTCAGATTCGCGTGGGGAAATTGTGGCTTCCCCGGGGGTAAAGCGGTTGGGCATGAGATCTGTCGACATGTCTTTGATCCTGCTTGAGTTTCCATTCGCGAGAAGATCGCGGTGACCGTGCTGACGCCAATGCGAGGCGCATTGCTCGCCACGGAGCACGGGTACGGGTTACGTCAACGCGCGCCTCACAGCTCTCTCGCCATCCCCTGCGCCCAATGCCGACAGGATGGACAGGCCGTGTTCGGCTCGGCCCACGTTCTTCTTGATATATGCTGCTTCGGCCGGAAAGAGGTCTACTCGCCAGTAGTTGATTAGGATAAGGGCGCTTTGGCGCGCTTTCATCAGTCCGACGAGCAGTTTCGCTTCGAGGGGGCGGAGCGGAATCACCGACGCATAGCCGGCGATCAGACGTTCTGCGCCGCCCAGAGCCAAAGACGGGTCCGTCACGAAGTGGCTTGCCGCAATCGCCAGATCCTGAATCCGTGGCCCCCAGCAGCCGTCGCCGAAATCAATGAAGGCGGTACCACCATCGGTCAGGAGTGTATTGAACGGGCTAGGGTCATTGTGCGTGACCTGCCAGGCTACATTACTCAGTTGCGGCTCGATCAGCTCGACATAATTGTTCATGGCAATACGAACGGATGCCGCAACGGGTCCCGATGGCAGATGTTCCTCCAGCTCCATCAGCCTTGACCAGCATCCTACGTGCCAAAGAACCGGGCGGTGCATGGCGGAAAGGTTCAGTGGCTCGAGAGCTAAACTAAGCCTGCCGAGCGCCTGGCCGACCCGGTAGAGGATGTCCGGAGTTGGTTTCGCCTGATGCAGCGGCGTCCCTGAGAGTCGCGTCTGAAGGTAGCCACAAATCTCATCCCCTTCGAACATCAGCATAGCGTCACCGGTACGCACAATCCGAGGTGCTGCGAAACCGAAAGCGCCTTCCAGCCCGGCGAGCGCTGCAACCTGGAAGCGGAAACTGTCCCTCCCCTCGGGCCGTGCCGAAGTTTTGAGGATCAACTGATCGCCGTTCGATAGGGTGACCTCCGTGGTACACTCGACCTCAGAGGATAGAACTTTCATCGCTCCCGTCAGACCGTAGTGGCGCAGTAGCAACTCACCCGACAGTGGGGTTTCTGCTGGGCCGGGCTTTGTCGCCAGAGTAGCGGCAGCGGCCCTAAAATATGCTTTGGTGAAAGGGTCGCGGCCTGACTGTTTCCCGCCGGGATGACGGGCGTTGTCGTCTGAAACCGGATCGCTGCAATCATTCACGACTGAGATCCTCGAGCTGTTGGAGCCTGCGGCATGCTCATCCGACAAGCGACTATCGGTGTGGCATCGCGGCCCCCGCGCCCGATCTGAAAAGCATCGGGCGTTCATGGCTGAAGACGCATCCGTTCCCCGCCTCCGGACGGTCGCTCGGATCCGCGTTTATAGTCACCTCGCCGGCGCCGCCATCCGTGATTGCGCCGCCGTAAACCAAGGTATCGTGACGTTTCTCGGCCCGCCACGCTCCGGCAAATAACCCGGAGAGGAGGAAGATATTCAGACGAATTCAGGTTTCGTCAAAGCCCGACAACGCGCGGCAAATCAGAGATACCGGAGATTTCTGTATAGCCGTAATAGGGATTGGCCGGCTCGTGACCGCGATTGACCCAAACCTTGTTCTTGATCCCGAGGTCATGTGCGGACATCAGATCGTAACGGAACGAGGAAGAGCAATGCAGTATGTCCTCTGGACCGCAACCTAGCATATCGAGCAGATATTCGAAGGCGCGGAAGTGCGGCTTGTAGGCGCCGGCCTCTTCGGCGGTGTAGACGGCGTGGAAAGGCGCACCGAGTTTCTCGACGTTGGACATGATCTGTGAGTTCATCGCATTTGACAGGATGACCAGTGGAATTTCCTTGGCGACCTTGGCAAGACCCTCCGGAACGTCGAGATGCGGCCCCCAGGTGGGGACCCGTTCGTAAACCATCTGCGCGTCTTCGTCCTTGAACTCGATGCCGTTGCGTTTGCAGGTCCTTGCCAACGCGTTATGGACAACTTCCGCATAGGGTTTCCAGTCGGCCATGACTTCATCGAGGCGGTACGCGGAGAAGTCGGCGATGAACTGCAGCATTTTCTGCTCGCCCATGCGCTGCGCGTAAAGGTCACGTGCAGCCTCCGCCATCTGAAAGTTGATCAGCGTACCGTGGCAGTCGAAGGTTATGTATTTCGGGCGGAAAGGAGTCATGTGCTTCGTCCTTGCGTTGCGGGAGTTGTTCAAGTCATGATCAATCATAGCCCGGCGGACGCCTTTGAATTCCCCGGACATGTCGAATCATCGGCACAAAATGCTGGCGGGACACGTCATTTGCCCTTGTGATTGCGGGTTGAGAGTGAACCGCGATCGACTTCAGGCATCGGACTGACACCAATTGGTCAATTGGTCTCCGGAAACAAACCACATTGGTGGAGCATCGAGCGTGCCCCACAAAGTCTCCCGGACGGCGCCTGTTGAAACTCTCTGCTAAACCCTCCCGCGAAAACAAAACAATCTGCTCCAGGCCTTTCGGAATACGGCCGATAGACCCACCGCCCACCTACTATAGTGCTTGGAGTTCAGCTCGTGATGCATCGATGCACCCAATGGATTGAATGGAGGGATCAGGGATGAAAACGCTGCTGCTTACGAAGGACGAAGTCAGAAGGCTCATCAGCAAGACGGACGTCATCGGCGCGGTCGAAGAGGCTTACAAGGCATACAGCAGCGGGCAGGTGGAGCAACCTCCCTATCTCGGAATACATCTTCCGTCTCACCGCGGGGAAATCGACTTCAAGCTTGGATACTATAAAGTCGACGAAACCATCTCCATGAAAGCGCACTCCGGAGGGTTCAAGAACAACCCTGCAGAACATGGCGTGCCCAACAGCATGGGCACCATTCTCCTATTTGATGCCAGGAGTTGCGCATTGATTTGCATCATGGATGGGAGCTTGATCACTGGCATCAGAACGGGGGCGGCCGGGGCCGTCTCCGTCAAAGCATTGGCGAGAAAGAACGCCAAGACAATCGCATCGATCGGCACCGGCAATCAGGCAAGGATGCAAATCCGGGCGATCAACGAGATCATGAAGATCGAAAAGATCCACGCCTGGGACAGCACCCCGGAAACGGGTTGGACGTACAAGGCTGACATCGAACGTGAGTTGGGTATTCCCGTCATCGTCGCGAGCTCCAAGAAGGAGGCGGTCGAGCAGGCCGACATCCTGGTTACGACGACACGGGGAACTGGGTCGCTGGTGGAAGCGGATTGGGTGAAGCCCGGCACACACATTGTTGCAATCGGCACAGACCAACGCGGCAAACAGGAGCTGGATCCGGAGCTTTTCAGGAACGCGAAAATTATCGTCGACTCCCTGTCGCAATGTATCGAGAAAGGCGAGACCTGGCACCCTCTGAACAAGAACATCATCGCAAAAGACGACATTCATGGCGAAATTGGCGAGATATTATTGGGAAGGAAGCCGGGACGAGAAAGGGATGATGAGATCACGATCTTCGATTCCACAGGGATGGCCATACAAGACAATACGACCGCCAGCAAAATTTATCGCAACGCCATAGCCAATAATGTCGGCACTTTCTTCCAGTTTTTTGAGGATTGATCATGCGCAATTATCCCACCATTCAGGACATCCGTGAGGCTCAGCGACGACTAAAGCCGCATGTCAGGCACACGCCGCTATTGCGTGCCGACAAAATCGAGAAAGCGGCTGGTTGCCAGCTCTACCTCAAGCCGGAAACCCTGCAGATCACTGGTGCGTTCAAGATCCGCGGCGCCCTGAACAAGGCTCTCTCGCTGTCCCGAGAAGAGATCACAAACGGGATCATCGCGACCTCGTCGGGCAACCACGCGCAGGCCCTTGCTTACGCAGCCAAGATGCTGGGCGTAAAAGTGGTCTTGGTGCTGCCGGTCACCACACCCAAAATCAAGATCTCCAGTACAGAAGCCCTTGGCGCGGAAGTCATTCTTTTTGATGGTGACAATGCTGCCCGATGGAAAAAAGTCTACCAGATCGCGGAAGGACACAATTATGCGGTCATTCACGGCTTCGAGGACCCCGTCGTAATGGCGGGTCAGGGAACGATCGGGTGTGAGATCCTCGAAGATTTGGAAGATGTCGACACGGTGATCGTACCCCTGGGCGGTGGAGGGCTGATCTCGGGCATCGCCACTGCGATTAAAGAAACAAAGCCGTCGGTGCGTGTCATCGCGGCGGAGCCTGCCTTGACGCCGAAATATTTTTACAGCCGTAAAAACAGGGAGCGCACATCGCTTCCGTTAAAGAACACGATCGCGGATGGTTTAAGGTTAAGCGTTCCGGGTCAAAATCCGTACCCGATTATCGAAAGGTATGTCGACGAGATTATTCTTGTTGAAGACGAACACATCATTGCCGGAATGCGTGCCCTCGCCAAGGATGCGAAATTGATCGCGGAACCAGCCGCTTCCATCGGCATAGGAGCCCTGTTGGCAGGCAGCATAGACGTGAAGCCAGACGAGAAAGTATGTGCGGTCTTGTCTGGCGGCAATTGGGATCTAGGCGACCTTGCCGAGATTTACAATCTGGCGCCGTGATCGGCCTCAGCTTCGGCCGGTATACCACCCGTCGCCGTTCGACGTCTGCGATTCTCATATCCTCTCTCACAAATGCAAACAGTCCGGCCGCGGGGCGGATCGGGATTTCATTCGGCAGGGAGGATCGATCAGAGCCATTCAAGGGAGCCACCGGTGAAACATAGCCACAGCTTTTATATCGACGGTAAATGGGTTGAGCCGTCCGTTTCGAACAGACTTGAGGTCATCGATCCCTCGACCGAAGAGCCGATGGGCACGATCGCCCTCGGCAGTGCCGCCGACACGGAAAAGGCGGTTGCGGCCGCACGGCGAGCCTTTGCCTCCTTCTCGCAGACATCCAAGGAAGAGCGCGTCGAACTGCTGCGACGAATTGTAACGATCCTGAAGCGCCGCAATGACGAACTCGGCGACATCATCTCGCGGGAAATGGGCGCGCCGCTCGCCATGGCCCGGACCGAGCAGGCCGGCATCGGTGCTACCCATTTCGAACAGACGATCAAGGCCCTCGAGAGCTTTGCCTTCGACTACGTGCAGGCGACCACCTGCATCATGCACGAGCCGATCGGGGTCGTCGCGATGATCACGCCGTGGAACTGGCCGATCAACCAGATCGCCTGCAAGGTCGCTCCGGCGCTCGCCACGGGATGCACCATGGTCCTGAAGCCTTCGGAGATCGCCCCGTTCAACGCCGTGCTCTTCGCCGAGATCATGGATGAGGCCGGCGTGCCGAAGGGGGTGTTCAACCTCGTTCAGGGCGACGGGCCTACGGTTGGTGCGGCGCTGGCCGGCCACCCGGATGTGGATATGGTGTCCTTCACCGGGTCGACGCGCGCCGGCATTGCCGTGGCGCAGGTGGCGGCGCCGACCGTCAAGCGAGTGCATCAGGAGCTCGGCGGCAAGTCGCCAAACATCATCCTGCGCAGCGCCAATTTCTCTGCTGCGGTAGCCGCCGGCGTACGCCGGTGCTTCGGCAATTCCGGCCAGACCTGTACGTCGCCAACACGAATGCTGGTGCCAGCGGAGCGAATGGACGAAGCAAGCTCGATCGCCGCGCGTGAAGCGGAGGCGCTCGTCGTCGGCCCCCCATCTGACCCTCGCACCGACCTCGGACCCGTCGCAAGCGCGGCCCAGTTCGACAAGATCCAGGCGTTTATCGAACGCGGCATCGCGGAAGGAGCGGAGCTTGTCACCGGCGGCCCTGGTCGCCCTGCGCATCTCAATTCCGGCTACTACGTGCGCCCGACGGTGTTTGCCCGCGTCACCAACCAGATGGCGATTGCGCGGGAGGAAATCTTCGGCCCGGTGCTTTCGATCATCGGCTATGTCAGTGAGGATGAAGCGATCGCGATCGCCAACGATACGCCCTACGGCCTAGCGGCTTACATTCAGGGCGATCCAAAGGAAGCGCGAGCGCTGGCAGCCAGGCTGCGCGCCGGCAGTGTTCGCCTCAACAGCGCCGCCTGGGACAGTGCCGCCCCTTTCGGGGGTTACAAGCAATCCGGAAACGGTCGGGAATACGGGAAGTTCGGACTGCACGAGTTTACCGAGATCAAGGGCATAGCCGGCTTCTCGAACGATTGAACGTGACATGTGACAGGTCCGCGGTCGGGACGCCTGCGCGAGAAGCTTTGATCACAGTCAAACGGGAAATCAATGGGTACCCACGAACACGGGTGATCGCGTGCAACCGTCGCTCTGAAGATGCCGTCGCGCATAAACGACCTCCCGGCGTCAGCACATGTCGCGTAGGTCGAAATTGAATGTGACCTCAGGCGCAGTTTTCAAACATCGAAGAAGACCAGCCCACCGTCCAAGTTGGAACTCGCCGATCGAAGGTGGAAGACTGTCGCTGCATAGATTGGGACGTCGAAAGGTCGGAAGCGCGATCGGCTGTTTGGCGGATCCGACTCGGCCCAGTCGTTCCCCCGCACGCTTCGCGGATGACCGCTGTGCGCCCCCAAAACGATGTTTGGAACAGCCTCGGTACTCGAAAGCGGTCATCGACTGCGACCGCGAACAAGCTCCCCTGAATCCGACGTGCCGTCGTGTCAAATTCGGATCACACCGTCCTCTAACGCCAGCAGGTCACATGTGCGGAAGGCCCCCGCATTGCCATGCTTGATCCCTGAACGAAAGGAAGGGGCGAACGGAGCGCCCCGGTCTCACCGTAGCACAGCGCCTGGGCCGTGTTCCTCACGCGCGCTTGAGGGCTGGCTCCAGGCCAACGGCGGCGGCCAGTCCACCGATGTCCTTGATCTCGGTGTATTGGTAATAGGGATTGGCCGGCTCATGGCCGCGGTTGACCCAGACCTTGCTCTTGATGCCCAGGTCATAGGCGGTCATCAGGTCGTAGCGGAAGGATGAGGACACGTGAGTAATGTCTTCCGGTCCGCAGCCGAGCTTGTCGAGCATGTATTCGAAGCCCTTCATCAGAGGTTTGTATGCCCCGACTTCTTCTGCCGTAATTACCATATGGACGGGTGCGCCCAACTTTTCCACGTTCGACATGATCAGGCTGTTCATGGAGTTCGACAGGATGACCAGCGGGATTTCCTTGGCCACTTTTGACAGGCCAGCCGGGACGTCCGGGTGCGGACCCCAGGTTGGTACCTCGTCATAGATGCGTTGCGCGTCTTCGGGTTTGAACGGGATACCGATGCGTTTGCAACTGCGTTCGATTGAATTGTGCACCACTTCGACGAACGGTTTCCACGGGCCCAGCACCTCGTCAAGGCGATAGCCCCTGAAAGCCTCGACGAAGGCGACCATCGCTTCAGGGGCGAGGCGCTCGCTGTAGACGCGTCGCGCTGCGCCGGCCATGTCGAAATTGGTGAGCGTGCCGTAGCAGTCGAAGGTCACGTACTTCGGTCGAAATTGAGTCATCGTGTGTTTTCCTTCCGATTTTCATGGCACAGCGTGCCTATCCAAGCTCAATTTGGCGGGCGTGCCGCCTGTCAAAAGAGGTCGCGGCCCCAACGGACCGCAATGCGGACGCGGCAGATACCGTTGCGAATCTGGTCATTTCCTCTGCCTTGTCGGATACCGGGCCGATCCACCAAAGCGGATCAATCCGACGTGTTCGCTGCATTCCGACCAGTGGGAAGCACACTGGCATAACTTTGAGGCGATGGCAACTGATTGTCCAACAATTTATGAATTTTCAGCCACGCAACTCTCCGCCGAAGGGTGCGTCTCGCGACCAAAGCAGTCGCGCGCGGCAACATAAACGGCTGAAAATGCCGCATTTTCGCACGGAATTAGGCTGAAATCATCAGAGATGCAAATCTTGATCATGTGCGCCATCGAAACAAATTGTTGTACAAAACTTCAAGTGTGAGATACTGAGGTCATCGAAGAGCCCTTCCGAGGCAGGACAGGAATGAGTTTGAAGATGGGTTATTACAATCATCAATCCGGGCCAGCTCGCGTCCCCGAGCTTTCCGAGGCGTGCCATACCGTTGGCACTGCGGAGGCCGAACGAATTGCCGAGCGGCTCTATGGTACCCGCGGCTCCGCAACGCGCTTTGAAACCGAAAAGGACGACACGTTCCTTCTCGACTGCGCCGCGCAGGGGAAGTTTGTATTGAAGATCGCTCATCCTTCTGAGCGGATCGAGGAACTCGATTTCCAGGTCGCGCTGATGCGTCATCTCGAGCAGCGGGCCCCCGATCTACCCATCCCCCGCACACTTCGCGATCTCGACGGGGCGGATTTGCCGATCGTTACCACGAGCGCCGGCGAGCGGCGAGTCGCGCGTCTCATTACCTTCCTTGCCGGCACCCCGCTCGACCGGACATCTTGCACAGCCCCACAGCGCGAACGGATCGGCGAAATCCTGGCGAATCTGCGTCATTCCATGGCTGATTTCTCGCACCCCGCGGACGGCCGCACAGTAGCATGGGACGTCAGCCATCTGCTCGACCTCAGCGATCTGTTGAGCTTCATCCCTGAGGGCGACAGACGGGCCTGGACCGTTCGTGCGCTCGAGCGGTTTGCCGAAATCAAGCCGAAGCTTGATCTGTGCCGGCGGCAAGTGCTCCACAACGATTTCAATACGTCGAACCTAGTCGTTGATCACACCAGTCCACAGTTCCTGACCGGCGTCATCGACTTCGGCGATGCAGTCCGTACCGCCATCGCCGTCGACGTCTCCACGGCGTTGATGAACCAGATGCCAAAAACGTTCGACTATGGGAACCGGCGTGACCTGTTCGACGAAGCGCGTGACGTTTTGCGCGGCTATCTCCGCCATGCCGAACTGACGGATGAGGAGCTCCGGCTCATTCCCTTCCTGTCGATGGGCCGCCTTGCCGTTCGTGCGCTGCTGACATGCTGGCGCGCAGAGATATTCCCCGAGAATAGCCGCTATATCCTGCGCAATACCGAAGCCGGTTGGGCCCACCTCGAGTGGTTTCACTCAATTACGACCGCGCAGATTTCCGATCTTCTGACACGATAGGAACAGCAATGTCCAAGCAAGCGACTACCCTGCCCAAGGGCTTCCGTGGCGACATGCCAAATGGCTTCAACCCTCAGGACACGTCTCACCTCACAAGTGAAGATCTGGCGCATGTCGCCAGGCGGCAAAGGCTGCTCGGACCGGCTTATCGGCTCTTCTACAAGTCCCCGGTCGAGATCTCGCGTGCGAAGGGCGTGTTCCTCTACGACAAGCACGGCAACGAATATCTCGATGCCTACAATAACGTGGTTTCGCTGGGTCACTCTCATCCGCGAGTCGTCGAGGCGATCCAGAAGCAGCTCGAGGTACTTTGTACCCACACGCGTTACATGCAGGAGCCGCTGCTGGACTACGCCGAAGCCCTGATCAATACGTTCGGTGGCGAACTCGGCCGGACTGGATGCGCGATGTTCACATGCACGGGCTCGGAAGCCAACGATCTCGCCTTGCGGATCGCGCGTTACCACACGCGCAGGACCGGCGTCATCGTCACGGCGGAAGCCTATCACGGCAACAGCGGCGCGGTGGCGGCAATCTCGCCGTCGCTCGGCAGGAAGTCGACTTTGGATCCCTACCTTCGCACGGTCGCCGCGCCCGATTCCTATCGCCTGCCCGTCGAGGAAATCGGCCGGCGGATGGCGGAGGATGTCGCGCGGCAGATCGTCGACATGGAGCGGCATGGCGGCGGCCTGGCGGCCTTCATCGCCGATTCCGTCTTCTCCTCCGATGGTCTCTACGTCGATCCGACGGACGTATTGGCGCCGGTGGCGGAAGTTGTGCGCAAGGCTGGCGGCCTGTTCATCGCCGACGAGGTGCAATCCGGATTCGGGCGGACCGGCACCCATCTTTGGGGCCACAGCCGTCACAAGGTCGATCCGGATATCGTCACCATGGGCAAACCCATGGGCAACGGCTATCCCGTTGCCGGCGTGGTGCTGCGGCCCGAACTCGTTGCCGAATTCGGATCGAGCATGCGCTACTTCAATACGTTTGGCGGCAACTCCGTCGCTATCGCCGCTGCAAGAGCCGTGCTCGACACCATTCTCGAGGAAGACCTGTTGGACAATGCCGTCAAGGTCGGCGGCGAAATCCTCGACGGCCTCCGGAGCCTGCAGAAAAAATACGAATTTGTCGGCGATGTTCGCGGGGCCGGCCTCTATTTCGCCGTCGAACTCGTTACGGACAGAGACCGGAAAACACCCGACATGGACCGGGCGCTTGCGGCGGTCAATGCCCTGCGTGGCCAGCGCATCCTCATTTCCGCGACGGGAGCGGACGCACATATCCTGAAGATCAGGCCCCCGCTCATCTTCACATCGGCCAACGCGGCGCGTTTGCTCGAAGGCGTCGACGAGGCGCTTCGGTCCGTGCAGATGTAGGACCCGCCAGCATGCGGCGCGGAGGAACGATATCATCTCCCTTGCCCTGCGCCGCCGACTGTGGCGTAGGTGTACGAAATAAACAATGAGCAAGCCAAAGCCATGCCGTCGCTGCCCGCCAAGAACCGAAAAGAAGATCAAGAGATGAACGTCGAGCCCTTGGCCACCAGCGCGGTGGAGATCCTGACTCACGCCTTGCGACGGCGCATCTTGTCGGGGGATTTCCGACCCGGCGAGTTTCTACGCGACGTGAAGATGTGCGAAGAGCATTCGACCTCGCGGCACACATTCCGTACAGCAGCCCAGGTGCTCGTCACCCAGGGCCTGCTGCGTCAAATACCGAACCGAGGTTTTGTGGTGCCCGAATTTGGGCCGGACGATATTGTCGATATCACACGCTTGCGCGGCGCCATCGAGGGCGAGGCCATTCGCCTAATCGTACTGACCGGCGTCATCCCACCTCAGGCGCTGGAAGCGGTCGACGTCATGCAAAGGTCAACTCTATCCGCCGACAGATCTCTGTTGGTTGCTGCGGACCGCGACTTCCACCGCGCCATCATCGCCGCTAGCGGCAGCGCTCGCCTGAAGCGGACCTACTCAGACCTCGAGGGCGAGATCGAACTCCTCCTCGCACAGCGGCAGGATTTCTACGCCACAGCCGAAGAAATGGCAGAAGAACATGAACGGCTCATCAACGGCTTGAGAAGTCGCCACTACGACACGGCGCGGGACGCGTTCCAGGAGCACTGGGAAGATCTCCAGATCAAATTGCTAGATCAACGCTGACGAGTTCAGCGTGGTGCATAGCACTTTAAACCTTCACGTCAGCCAACAGCTTGGCTCGCCAGGCAGAAGGTTTGAACAGCGGGTGTTTGAGGTCGGCCTCCAGCATGCCGGACCATCGCAACGACGCCACCATCGTGAAGTAGTCCCCATTCTTCGAGGGACGATGAAAGGCCGCTCTCTTCGGGAATGTCAATTCGCACGACACGACCTTCCTTGCCGGAAAGGATAAAGGCCAGCAAATCCCTCGCGTCGTCGCCGTTCGCTGCAACGACTGGCCCCACGACTTCGCCCTTCCCGAACAGCCTCGTCGCCGCGAAGGCGGCGATACCATCACCGTGCCGAATGGCGGCGAATTTCCCCTCCTTCGACAGAACATCATACAGCGCGTCGCGAGCGGCGCCGAATGCCGCGCGATCGAGCGCCTTGATCGCCGGCAAGGCGGCAGACCCGATCCATTCAACATTTGCAGGAGCATCGACCTGACCGGTGATGCCCAGGTGGCGGACGACCTTGTGCGTCGTGACGAAGCCTAGCTTTTGATAAAGTGGCAACCCGTCGCTCGTCGCCGACAAACGGCATTCCCGGTCACCTGCGAGTTCCAACACGGCGGTGGTCAGTTTTCTTCCTAATCCCCGGCCGCGCTGGCTTTCATCGACAATGATCATGTTGATGGCCGAGCAGGTGTCGCCGAAGGGAGTCATAAAAGCGGTTCCCACGACCCGATCACCGGCAAGGGCAACGCGTCCCTCACTCAGGGACCATATCATTTGCCAGTCTTCTCTCCTGTGCGCCCAGCCCGCCGCCCGCGACAACGCCACGGCACCATCCAGATGGTGAGCCTCGAAAGGCGCAAGAACAATCGATTCCGTTTGCAAGAGTTCATCCATTTCGTGGTTCTCGTGAAATCGGGGCGAGCGATTGCCATCCAATCGGAGTTTGAAAGTCGGATGGACGGATAAAGTGCCTACCCAGTCGGGGTTGAACCATTCAAGGGACCTTGCGCTGTCTTAGTGCTCCGTTTGCACCTCGAAATAGGGCAACGCAAGGCGAGCGACTTCCTCGAATGATCAGGTGACGGTGACGAAGATTTTCCGCACCGTTTCGATCGTCTTCCAAACGCCGACATAACCGGGTTTCATCACGAAGCTATCGCCAGCGCGATAAATGACCGGCTCCTTTCCCTTCTCGGTCAATTCGATCACGCCATGGACGAGATGGCAAAATTCAAACGTCTCGCCCTTGATGGAGTGCGTTTCACCCGGCGTCGCCTCGAAAACCCCCGTGGTGACTTTGCCGTCTTTTGCAGTGTCCTGGAGCCAGGTCTTGAAAGCGGGGCTTCCAGAGATAAGGCGATCTGGCTCGGCAGTTCGCTGCTTCGGCTCGAATGATGGATTCGGATCAATGGTTTTTAGCAAGGCCATTATCTCTCCTATTTCTGGCTGGGAACTGTCCAGATTACCCTTGGACAAGTTCCAAGCCGACCTGATCTGCGTCGGTCGAAGCCACCTACCAGGTGGCGGCGATGTATTTCGTTTCGAGGTATTCGAGCATGCCGTGGTGGCTGCCTTCGCGTCCGAGGCCGCTCTGTTTCATGCCGCCGAACGGCGCGGCGGCGTCGGAGACGACGCCGCGGTTAATTCCGACCATGCCGCTTTCCAGCCTGCCCGCAACTGCAAGCGCACGCTTGAGGTCCCGGCTAAAGACATAGGATACAAGTCCATATTCGGTATCGTTGGCCAGCTCGACGACCTCGTCCTCGGTGTCGAACACAATAACCGGCGCGACCGGACCAAAGATTTCTTCGCGAAGGATCTCAGCGTCTGGAGAGACATCAGCCAGAACAGTTGGCAGATAATAGAAGCCTTCGCCGCTCAATCTGCTACCACCGGTAACCAGCCGGGCTCCCTTGGCTATCGCGTCGTCGACCAGGCGCTCGACCTTGGCCACTGCGGCATCAGTTATCAGCGGACCAAGCTGAGTATCCGCCAGCAGTCCTGGTCCGACATTGAGCGCCGCCATCTCCTGCGCGAAGCGCCGTGTGAAATCATCCGCAATACCTTTTTGGACGTAGAAGCGGTTTGCGGCCGTACAGGCCTCTCCGCCGTTGCGCATCTTGGCGACCATCGCCCCCGCGACAGCCGTCTCCAGGTCGGCATCATCGAATACGATGAAAGGCGCGTTGCCCCCCAGCTCCATTGAGCAACTGACAACCTGGTCGGCAGCCTCGCGCAGCAGTATCCTGCCAACGCCGGTCGAGCCGGTGAACGAAAGTTTCCGGACCCGCTTGTCATGCAGCATTGCGCTGACCACTGGGCCTGCCTTCTTCGTGGGAACGATATTGACCACTCCTGCGGGAACTCCTGCCTGTCGCATGAGTTCACCGATCGCGAGCGCGGTAAGAGGCGTTTCGGCTGCGGGCTTGAGGATGCAAGTGCAGCCTGCAGCCAAAGCTGGAGCAATTTTTCGGGTCGCCATCGCTGCCGGGAAATTCCATGGCGTTACCAATACGGCGATACCAATCGGCTCATGGGTCACGATGATGTGGTTCGCGCCCGACGGTGCCGGACCAAATTCGCCGGGAATCCTTACGGCTTCCTCCGCATACCAGCGAAAGAATTCTGCCGCGTAGGCGACTTCCGAACGCGCATCCGGAAGCGCCTTTCCATTCTCGACCGTAATCAGCTGCGCGAGCCATTCAGCCTGCTCGATGAGAAGATGAAAACACCTCATCAAAACGTCCGAGCGCTGCCGCGGCGAAGTCGCCTTCCAGGCCCCAGCCGCCTTTTCTGCCGCGTCGACGGCCGCCATTGCATCCTGGATGTCACCCTCGGAAACCGAGGCGACTGCGTCTGCCGTCGAAGGATCGATTACATCAAAGGTCCGGCCACTCTTTGCCGAGACCCATTGGCCGCCGATGAACAGTCGGGTGGGAGCATCGCACGCTACAGCTGCTGCCTGCGTAAGGGCGGCACTGCTTGTTTCAAGTGTCGGAGTTGTTTTCACGTTCAGCACCATTCGCTACCAATCAGGATCGTCGTGCGATCAATATAGAATTGGTTTAGCGATTGGTGTCAATATAGATCAAATTGGTCTCGCGGATTATTTTCGATCTTCCGCAATCCCGGTGCCCTGTAATCAGCGACTGCGCAGTTTGCACGCGCTTCCGCTGACCGCCGGAAAGCTGGTGCGAATTGCGATGCTCGAACCTTTTAGCCCAACTTTCGCGAGCCATCTCGTCGACCGCCTACTGTCACTTGCTTACCGTCGCCACCGGTGGTGTCTCCCCACCCAGTACTTTTTGGAAGACCTCGGCGTCCACATTTGCGCCGCTCAAGATGAGGGCGATTTTTCTGCCGCGCATGGCAGAGGCTTCCTTAAGCATCGCCGCAAGTGACGCGGCGCCGGCACCCTCGGCGACATTGTGGGTCGCGCGGTAGATGAGGCGCATCGCTTCGGCAACCTCCTCGTCGCTGACGGCGACGATCCGCGAGGCGCCCTTCGAGTAGATTGCGAATGCTTCTTCGACGGGAATGCGTACGGCCATGCCGTCGGCGAACGTCAGTGCCGTTTCGGTTTCGATGAGTCGTCCGGCCTCGAAGGAGAGCTTCGCGGCCGGCGCGTGCGTCGAAACTACGCCGATGACTTCCGTCTTCAGACCCAGGGCCTCGCGCGCGGCGATGACGCCGCAAATCCCCGAGCCGCAGCCAATGGGCACATAGACCGCATCGAGATCGGGCACTGCGGTGAAGAGTTCCAACCCATAGCTTGAGACACCCCGGACAATTTCTTCGTGAAAGGGCGGTACCAGAAATAGGCCGGTTTCGGCGGCAAGTCGCCGAGCTTCGGTACGGGCCTCGTCGAAGTCGCGGCCGTACTCGATGACCTCGCCGCCAAAGGCCCGCATGGCTGCGTTCTTCTCGACCGAATTGCCCTGCGGGACGACGATCTTGGCGGCAAGACCGGCTGTCCGCGCGGCACGGGCCTGGCTCTGGCCATGATTCCCGCGCGTTGCCGTGACTATTCCCCTGGCCGAACTCCCGCTGCGGCCGAGCCAATCCATAAAGGTGATTCCCCCGCGGACCTTGAAAGCGCCGGCTGGCGTATGATTCTCGTGCTCGATCCAGACCACGGCCCCTGCCATTTCCGAGATCTGCGGCCACACGTATTGCGGTGTAGGTGACATATGCCGGTAGACGAGTGCGGCGGCTTCCTCGAGGTCCTTGCGTGCGAACAGATGCATGCGTTGCTTCCTTGCTTGTACGACGCGTAACCAGCGTCGTTTACCAGTCCAATAACGTGGCGAAGGTCTCTGCCACCTACCGCATCTCCACCAGACTCCACCTACAATATCGGTGCTTCTTCAGGTAAATATGGGACGCGCCCCTGCCTTGGCAGTCTTTCCGCCAGTTCCGACCGCCCATCCGGTCTGCACGCTCTCCTGCTCCCCGTCAGACCGGCGCAGTCATTGGGCTATGACGGTGCAAGGGCTTTTCGGTGCGGCAGTGGCGCTTGTTATTTTGATGATCAATCGTGGATCGATGACGCCTCTCATGTCCGGCCCTCGGTGATCTCGCGCACTGCCGCGATGGCCTCGTCGACAGCGGCACGGTTGACATCGAGATGGGTGACCCAGCGCATTCGCCCACCTGGCCAAAAACTCGCCGCGATGCCGCGCTCACCCAGCGCCTGAGATAGCCGGGTCGCCAGCTCGGGCGCGAGCTCGACAAAGACCACGTTTGATTGCGGCGGGGTCACCTTCAGCCCCTCAATTCCCGCAAATGCTTGCGCGAGCACCCGAGCATTGGCGTGGTCCTCGACCAGCCGGTCGACGTGATGGTCGAGCGCGTACAGCCCAGCCGCTGCAATTATCCCTGCTTGCCTCATTCCGCCGCCGAGCATCTTGCGCCACCGGCGTGCACGGGCGATCAATGGGGCATCGCCGACCAGCACCGATCCGAGCGGCGCCCCCAGCCCCTTTGAAAGGCACAGCGACACGCTATCGAAGCCCTCTGCCAGGTACCCGACATCAACGCCGAGCGCCGCAGCCGCGTTAAACAGCCGCGCACCATCGAGATGGGTGGCGAGCTTCCGCTCCCGCGCAAATTCGACGACCTCGGCCAGATGGTCGCGCGGCAGGACCCGCCCGGCGAACGTGTTCTCGATGCTGACCAGTCGCGTGATCGCAAAATGCGGATCATCGTCCTTCACCGCGGCGTGAAGCTCCTCGATGGAGATTGTGCCGTCGGCGCGCACCGGCAATGGCTGCGGCTGGACCGAGCCCAACACCGCAGCGCCTCCGGCTTCCCATAGATAGGTGTGAGCTCCGCTTGCGCAGAGAAATTCCTCGCCGCGCTGGCAATGGCTCATGATTGCAGCGAGATTGGACATGGTGCCAGTTGGCACGAACAGTCCGGCTTCCTTGCCGAACAGTGCGGCAAGTCGGGCCTCGAGCGCCTTGACCGTCGGGTCGTCGCCAAGGACATCGTCGCCCACCTCGGCGGCAGCCATCGCCGCACGCATGCCAAGGGTGGGACGGGTGACCGTATCAGAGCGGAAGTCCAGGCGGATAGCGGCATTGGCTTGCATGATCGAGACCCTATCGGTTTGGCTGTATCGGTTATACTAGCGAATGGATAGGCTCGGACTATCTATATAAACTGACGGATTATGGTGATAAGGGATCACCAATCATGCGATCTAGCCGCGTCGAGTCATGGTGCCATGTCAATGTGGCGTTCGCTGCCTTGACCACCACCAACACCGATCTTTGGCTCGATCTTCTCGGCGTGTCTGCAAGCGGCAGCCGCCCTGTGACGTCACATATGTTGTCTCAGTTCACAGGAGGCTGCCGTCTTCGATGGAGACAACATCCGAAACAGTGCCGTCCTGTCCTATTCTGCAGATTCGAGGAGCAGCGCTTCACGAGAGCGCCGCCTCGGCCGATCCGCCGTACTTTGAGATGGAAATTGATATGATTTCAAGTCTACCGGTGATAGTTTGTCACCAATGAAGCGGTCGGACATTCCATCCCTCGATGACCTGCGTGCCTTTGAAGTCGTTGCGCGGCTTGGTTCCGTGCGTGCGGCGGCGGCTGAGCTAAATTTGACGCATGGTGCTGTCAGCCGGCGCGTTTCGAAACTTTCCGAACACCTCGACATTCGTTTGCTGGAAGTTGATGGGCGTGGCTTAAGGCTGACGGAGGAGGGTTCACGGCTCGCGAAGGCGACAACAGACGCTTTGTCCCTCGTTTCGGCGGCGCTGGAGGATATCCGCAAAGTCGATCTGTCACCACCGATCGTCGTTTCATGCGAACGATCCGTCGCCATGCGATGGCTGATCCCGCGCCTCTCGGAATTTCAGGATCGCCATCCCGAAATTGACTTTCATCTTTCTGTCGGTGGCGGCGGGTTCGATTTTGCGCGCGACCGTATCACCCTTGCGATCCGCAGGCTTGATTTCGCGATCGATGCGAATTGGCAGGTCGAACGGTTGATCGAGGAGGAAGTTGGTCCTGTCATGCATCCTGCCATGACGGATCGGTTTGCTGCCGGCGATTATGTCGCGCTTGCTGCTAAGACCCGTCCGGATGGATGGCAGAAGTGGTCCACCGCTCATCCGGACGCGCCGAAGCCGCGCTCGACGCGCTCTTTTGACCATCATTTCCTGATGGTGGAGGCCGCAGCCAGCGGTCTTGGTGTGGCCATGTGCCCAAAGATCATTGCCATTGACGATATCCGCAAAGGCCGCCTGACCGCACCATTCGGCTTTCACCCTGATGGTTCACATTACGGCGTTATTCGTTCGGCACTGGCGAGGAGGACAGCTGGAATCGATCAATTCGCGTCTTGGCTTCTCGCCACCATCCAAGAAGATTTTCATGCTGCGTCATGAGGTCGGCGGCAAAGAGCCGACGACTGTCAACTTTCAAAGAACGTGCCGGCACGTCGTTCTTCGGCGCGCGCAAACGCCAGCGTGGCAATAGCGGTATCCTGAACACCAGTGCCCGTAAGATCGGCTATGGTGATGTCCGAGGCACTTCTGCGGCCCGGTCTGGCACCCGCTACGACCTGACCCAGTTCCGGAAAATCAGCGTCACTCGCGACGAGACCTGCGTCGATGGCATGGCGCAATTCACCCAGTCTTCGCGTCTGTTTGAGGCTGTCAGCCACGTAAACATCTGCCGCTTTGATAGCGAGCGGATCAATCTCGTTCTTATGTTCTGCGTCCGAACCCATGGCGGTCAGGTGCTGTCCGGGTTCGAGCCACGAGGCATCGACAATCGGTCGGTCGGCAGGTGTCGTCGTGACGACGATCTGTGACCCGGCGATCGCGCTTCGCGGATCCTCAAATGCGGAAATGGACAGATCTTGTCTGCCTCTGAGCTGCCCGACAAGCGCTTGCGCCCGTCGATAATCACGCGCCCAAACGCGGATCTCTCGAATAGGTCTCACCAGCATGAGGGCCTCGAGTTGCAGCCTGGCCTGAACGCCCGCCCCGAAGACCGTTGCAATCGACGCGTCTTTCGGTGCCAGATGGTTCGCCGCGACAGCGCCAGCGGCCGCTGTGCGAACGTCGGTGAGGTAGCCATTATCTAGCAAGAGCGCCTGCACCAAGCCCGTTTTGCTCGACAGCAAGACCATCAGACCGTTGGTGCTGGGAAGCCCGATCTTCGGATTATCAAAGAAACCAGGGCTGACTTTGATGGCAAAGCTGCTCAAACCATGAATATAAGCGGTCTTCACATCGACTTCGCCTCTGCTGTCGGGCACGTCGAGGCGCAAAATCGGCGGCATCTGAACCGCGTTTTCCACGGCCAATGCGCGGAAAGCGTTTTCCACGCAATTCACCGCATCCATGTCGAGCGGAACGATGGTTCGAAGCTCTGACTCGGTCAAAATCCTTATTTTTGGCATCAGCGTCCCTCATCAATTGTGTCAAGGCCGTTGGCCACCTTCATGTGCAAGGCCATGTCAATGTTACCGCCTGAAAGAATGGCAACGATCGGGCCTTCAACCTGCGCCAGTTTACCTGAGAGCAGAGCAGCAATGCCGACTGCCCCAGCACCCTCGATTATCTCACGCTCACACGCATAGGCGTGACGTATGCCGGCGGCTATCTCGCGCTCGCTGACGAGCACCACGTCGTCGAGAAGGGTTTTGCACATCGGGTACGTCCAGGCATTGGCCAAACCGACGCCGCCGCCGAGCGAGTCGGCGAAACTTCGATGTTCTTCGACTTGGACCGGGTGCCCCGCGTCCATGCTAGCCTTCATCGCCGCTCCCCTTTCCATAGTTATACCGATTACCTTGGCATCCGGGCGCACCGCCTTGACCGCCGACGCGACACCAGCTGCCAAACCCCCGCCGGACAGGGGAACGAGCACCGCGGCGACGTCAGGCATCGCCTCGACGATTTCAAGTCCGATGGTGCCCTGGCCGGCGATGATCCAGGGGTGATCAAAGGGCGGGATCATTGTGAGGCCCTCCTCCGCAACGAGACGATCAACCTCGACCTGCGCTTCATCTTGGGATGACCCGACGATCCGTACGCGAGCGCCGAGCCGGCGGATTTCGGACACCTTGTTTTCCGGCACGAGGTGCGACATGCAAATGGTCGCTCGGGAGCCAATCGCGTCGGCGGCATAGGCCAGCGCGCGTCCGTGATTGCCCGTGGAAGCAGCAACAACGCCTCTATCTCGCTCGGATTGGGTGAGCTGCAAAATTGCATTGGTTGCTCCACGAAGCTTGAAGCTTCCGGTCAATTGGCGATGCTCCAGCTTCAGGCCGAACTGCGTCCCGGCCAGTTCGGACAGTGTCGCCGACATGACCACAGGCGTGATCCGGATGTGCTTGCTGATGCGCTCGCGCGCCTGCTCAATCGTTTCCAGACTCATCATGTCTGTTCACCTTGGCTCCGGCCTTTGCCAGTTGTTGTCTGCTTCGCGTAGCGCCAACGCAGGGGCTTGATTGCAAGCGGACGGCACAAGTTTTTTTCGGCGCCGTGGCGGACTTGCAGAAACGAGTATGGCACCTGAACCTCAACCCTTCCGGCGTCTGAGGAGCATCTTCCTGTCGTGCCGCGCATACATCGAATAAACGATAGGAATGAACCAGGGTTTGCCGTTGTAGAATGGGACGGCCCTCGGAGCGGCATCGAAATCGAACGCAGACCGCGATTGTTCCCCGTCGCCGAGGATCTTGAAGGCCGCTTTTTTGCCCAGCCATCTGGCCCACACCACACCGGAGCCGCAATAGCCGGTCGCATAGACGGTATTTCCGCGGGAGAACATGCGCGGGATCATGTCGCGGTTCATGGCGACATAGCCGGACCAGCTGTGCGTAAGACATATTCCTGCGAGTTCGGGAAAGAGCCGGGCAAGTTCGCTTTGCAGATGTGCAATCGGAGCAGCGGAGTCCCCTTCAGTCGTCCCGTCGCGCCCGCCGAACAAGATCCGAGATCCATCATGCGACGGCCGATAATAGTAGCTAAGCTTACGCAGGTCGCCATACATCATGCGTGGCGGCATCAGCCGATCCAATACCTCCCTGTCGAGCGGCTCAGTCGCAATTATCCTGCTGCGAACAGGAACAAGCCGGCGACGGAGCCACGGGTCGAAACCGTCGGTGTAGCCATCAGTGCAGACAAGAAGCTTTCTGGCGAAAACCTCTCCGCGCTGCGTTTGAATTCGCACGCCTCCGGCCTCGCTAGTCGATCCAAGGACTGCGGTATTTTCATGTATGACCGCCGTCGATGAACCTGCCAGATCGATCATGGCCGCAAGAAGCTTGGCCGGCTGCAGCCCACCGATGTCTTTGCGCACAAGGCCTCCGACATAAAGGTCAGTTCCGATGAACTTCGGAACATCGGCCCTTTCCACCGGATATGCCTCGATGCCGAGATTCTGATGCAGAAAGTCTGCCTGACGACGGAGTTCGTCGGCTTGATCAGCCGTCATGGCCCCGCTGAAGGCGCCAGACAGTGAGAAGTCACATTCGATATTCTCGTCTCTGAGGAAGCGCCAGAGATCCTCTCGCGCCGCCTTACCTTCCAGGAGAATGGCTTGCGCCCTCTCCTGCCCAAATCGCCTGACCAAATCCTTCCGCCCTGGACGGATGCTTCCGCTGGCCATGCCCCCATTGCGGCCCGATGCCGCAAGGCCAAGAGCCTGACGGTCGAACAGCTGGACATGCTTGCCGGCACGGGCAAGTTCGAAGGCCGCCGACAAACCCGTGTACCCTCCCCCAACGATTGCCACGTCGCATGTCTTCTCGACATTCCGCGCTGCCAGCGAAGGAAATCTGCTGTCCTCCCACCAGTAGGGCGTGGGTTTAATGGGATGCGCTTGAGCCTGGGCCATGAGAGCTTAAGTTCCGGAAAGATGATTCAATCGATTATTGGCTTAGTCTCGGCAGACCCAAAGCTTTCGCGTCGTTTCGATCACCCTCCAGGTTCCGACGAAACCCGGATGCATGGCGAAGGCGTCGCCGGCAACGATGCGTCGCGGCTCACAGCCATCCTCGATCAGTTCGGACACACCCGACAGAATGACACAGAATTCGAAAGTTTCGCCCTTGATCGAGCGGTAGGCGCCGGGCGTCGCTTCCCAGACGCCAGAGCGAACGACGCCGTCGGCGGTCTGCGCGATGTCGAAGGAGAGGAACTGCGGATTTCCCTCGACCAACCTTTCAGGCGCGGGCTGGCCTTTACGCGGTTCAGGCAGGTTGTTGTAATCGACGAAAGTGAGTTTGGACATTGGAAGACCTTTCTTGAATCTGTTTATCGGGCGAACGACAGGCGTCGTTCGACGAGTTTCAAACCCGTCAAGACGACGACGTTTATGGTGAGATAGAACGCTGCGGTGACGATGAAGATGTCCATGATCGCGAACGTCTCGCTCATGAGCCGCTTCGCATATCCGGTAATTTCCAGAACGGTAATCGTTGAGGCGAGGCTGGATTCCTTCACGATGATCGCCGCCTCGCTGCTATAAGCCGGAAGCGCCTGGCGCACGGCAAGCGGAAACTTCACCCTCTTGAAGACGTGCCACGGGTGCATGCCACAGGCTTCTGCCGCTTCGATAAGTCCTTTCGGCAGGGAGAGGAAAGCCGTGCGGAAAATCTCCGCCGTGTAGGCACCGGTGTTGAGCACCACGGCAAGGATTGCAGCGTTCAGTCCGTCTCCGATCATCCACCATAGAATGGGGTTCTGACGAATAAAACTCACCTGGGCCAAGCCGTAATAGATGACGAAGACCTGCACCAGCATAGGCGTGCCGCGGAAGATCGCGCAGTAGGCGTCGCATACGCGGCGCACTACCCGGCTTCTCGAGCAGCGCGCGAGCCCGACGGCGACTCCAAAGGGAAGCCCGATACCGACGCCGAATAAGGCGATCAGCAACGTCGTCTTGGCACCTATGACAAGGAACGGAACGGCATATGCAATTATCCCGAGATCCATATCAGCGTCCTCGGAAGCCGCGGTCGAGCGCACGTTCTGCGCTGGAAAACGCGGTTTGACTGACTGCGGTCATGCAGAAGAAGAGCGTCGCAGCGATACAGTAGAAGAGCAGCGGAGATCGTGTGATTCCTGCACCGATGGCAGCCGTCCTCATCAATTCCTGTAAGCCGACGACCGACACGAGCGACGTATCCTTGATCGTCATCTGCCAGACGTTGTTGATCCCGCCAAGCGCCAGCCGCAGTGCCAGTGGAAACGTGATGCGCATAAACGTTACTCCTCTTGGCAAGGCGAGCGACTGAGCGGCTTCCAGGAGACCGTAAGGCACCGCCTGAAGCGCACCTCGGATGACTTCGATCGAATAGGCGCACGAGATGACGGCAATCGCGATTACCCCGACGATGTAGGGATATGCGTTGTCAGCCGAGTCCTGATAGCCGAACGCAGCCGTAATCGCCTTCACCCACTCGATCGACCCAAAAAACAGGAGATAGATGACCAACAAGCCCGGAACGCCACGAACGAGAATGCTGTACCCGTCGACAAGTTGCGAGACGACCACGACCTTCCGCCAGCGCATGATGGCCAAGGGGGTTGCAACGAGAAAACCGAGTGCCATTCCGATCAAACCGATGACGATCGTGACGACACTTCCTTTCAGCAGAGCCAGCGCCCAACTTTGCTCCACCATCAACACCCAAAGATCACCCAACATGGACACAATCCCCGTAACCTGCCTTGGGCTGTGCCAAGGCAGGCTTCATGTTCAAAACGATCACTTCTTGCAGGGAATAGTGTAGTCGTCCTGGAACCAATGCATCGAGGCGTCCTTGACCTTGCCATCGTTGATCATCTTGCACAGGGCGGCATCGACCTTCGTCTTGAGTTCGGTATTGCCCTTGCGCATGCCGACTCCCATGCCATGGCCAAGAACGTCTGGGTCATCCATGGCCATGATCTTCAGGTCGATCCTGGTGAAGTTGGCGCCGTCAGGCGTTGCGAGAAAATCCATCCATGTCGGCGAATCCGCGAAGGCGACGTCGATGCGGCCGCTCGCGAGATCGGCTGTCAGCTGAGTGACGGCGTCGTATGTCTTGAGATCGGCGCCGTGCATCCGCTTCTCCATGAACCTGGCGTAGGTCGTCCCGGTGACGACGCCGACACTCTTGCCCTCTAGGGCCTTCTCGATTTCGGCGAGGCTCTTGAGACCTGCAAGCGGAGAGTCCTTGGCAACAGCGAAGTAGAGCGGCGTTGTCGCATAGGGGATGGAGTAGTCGATCTTCTTCTGACGTTCGGCGGTGATACCGAGGCCGGAAATGATGACGTCAAAGCGATCTTTATCCATGGAGGGCACCAGCGAGCTGAATGTCTGTACGACGAATTCACACTTCAGTTTCAGCTCGGCGCAGAGGCCGTTGGCGATATCGGCGTCGAATCCGGTTACGTTGCCGCTCGGATCGGCCATGCTGAACTTCGGCGCATCGCCCTCCGTCCCGATGCGCAGAACGCCGTCCTTTGCCGACGCGCCCGTCGCCAGTGCGCAGACGAGAAGGCTGGTTGCCAATGCTGACTTGGCGAGATTGCTGTTGATCATGATTGTTACCCCTTTTGGTTTTCGTTGTAGCGCGCTTTCAAGCGTTGGCCGCCATCACTGTCGATAGAAAACGCTTCACCCCTTCCGTTGCGGGATTTCGAAACAGTTCCTTCGGCTCGTCATCCTGCTCAAGGCGGCCGTTTTGCAGGAATATCATCCGGTTCGACACATCGCGTGCGAACCGCATTTCATGCGTGACGAGGAGGATCGTAGCCCCCGACTCCGCCAGCGCCCTTATGACTTTCAGCACTTCACCCACGAGCTCGGGGTCCAGTGCAGATGTCGGCTCATCGCACAGCATCAGTTTTGGTCTCATCGCCAGAACACGGGCGATCGCGACGCGTTGTTGCTGCCCGCCCGAAAGCTGTTGCGGGTAGCGATCGCGGAAACTCGCCATGCCGACTTTCGACAAGGCCGAGAGCGCGACCTCTTCAGCGTCTTTCTTCGCGAGTTTCAGCACCCAAACGAGTGCCTCGGTCACGTTGGACAGGACGTCCAGGTGAGGCCAGAGATTGAAGTTCTGGAACACCATGCCGATCTGCCTGCGAAGGTTCCTGATATCGCGAGCGTTGACAATCTGGCTCCCGCCGCGCTCGTCATTGACAACGCAGACCGACTGACCCATGCATTCGATCCGACCTGATGTCGGCGTCTCCAGAAAGTTGATGCAGCGAAGGGCGGTGCTTTTTCCACATCCGGACGACCCGATCAGGGAAATGACCTCACCTTCGCTCATGTCGAAGCTGATACCATCGAGGACCTTCGTCGATCCAAACGTCTTGGTGAGTTCTCGAACCTTTAGAACCGCGTTCATGCGCAAAGCCTCAAACAGTCGCCCATTCGTTATCCCGCCACCAGTCCTTGAGAGTCCAGCTCCCGCAACACCTCGTCAACGGCAGCCCTTGCGATCGCTACCATTTCGTCGATTTCGGCTTCCGTCATCACAAGTGGCGGTGCAAAGCCCAGAATGTCCCCATGCGGCATCGCGCGGGCAATGAGGTTGCGATTTCGCGCGGCTTGGGAGATGCGCGCGCCGACCTTCAGGCCGGGATCGAACGAAGCCCGGCTACCGCGATCGGAAACGAACTCGATGGCTGCAAGCATGCCGACACCACGAACCTCCCCGACGATCGGATTTTGCTCGAACTCCGCCTTCAGCCGTTGCATAAGATAAGCGCCTTTCGTCGCGGACTGGCCGGCCAGGTTTTCGCGCTCGACGATATCAAGAACTGCGTTCGCGGCCGCGGCGCCGATCGGATGACCGGAGTAGGTGTAGCCATGTGAGAACGAGCCCACACGCGGCGTTGCCTCCTCCATGACCTCGTAGACTTTGTGCGAAACGATGGCCGCCGACAGCGGCACATAGGCTGACGTCAAGCCCTTGGCGACGGTGATCAGATCGGGATCCATACCGTAGAGGTCCGAACCGAACATGGCACCGGTGCGGCCAAACCCGCAGACCACCTCGTCGGCAATCAGCAGCACGTCGTACTTCTTCAGCACGGCTTGGATCTTCGGCCAGTATCCTGCCGGCGGCGGTGTAATGCCTCCCGTTCCAAGGACCGGCTCCGCTATCAAGGCGCCGACAGTGTCCGGCCCTTCGGCGAGAATAAGCGCTTCCAATTCATCAGCGCGGCGCTGTGAAAAGGCTTCTTCGGTCTCGCCAGGCATCGCACCGCGATAGAAATGCGGGACGCCGGTGCGCAGAATCCCCGAAACCGGCAGATCCATATGTTCGTGGTAAAAGCTCAAGCCTGTCATGGAGCCGGAAACTACAGAACATCCATGATAGCCGCGCTCACGCGAGATGATCTTCTTCTTTTGCGCTTTCCCGCGCAGATTGTTGTAATACCAGACGATCTTCGCTTGCGTCTCATTCGCGTCGGAACCGGACAGTCCGTAAAAGACCTTCGACATTTTGCCTGGGGCCATTCGCACCAGGCGATCCGAAAGTCGTGCGAGCTCCTCAGTCGTGTGTGCTGCGTAAGAGTGGTAATAGGCAAGCTTGTAAGCCTGCCGAGCGATCGCTTCGGCGACTTCGGTGCGGCCATAGCCGACATTCACGCAATAGAGGCCCGCAAAGCCGTCCAGATATTCTCGGCCGGATGCATCGCGGATACGAACGCCTTTTCCAGTCTCGACGATGGTGGGATCGGTCTCCCCGGCGGCG
Source organism: Rhizobium sp. R339 (assembly GCF_002211395.1). Classification (NCBI taxonomy): domain Bacteria; kingdom Pseudomonadati; phylum Pseudomonadota; class Alphaproteobacteria; order Hyphomicrobiales; family Rhizobiaceae; genus Rhizobium; species Rhizobium sp. R339. Next base: position 136,163 of record NZ_LOKV01000007.1, on the reverse strand, counting down.
TAATTCTTAAGGTAAGTGAACGGATGCAGGACGGTCCTGCGGTCCATGTCAGCAATTTCAGCAATATTGGTCATTTCTCGGTTCCTCATGCAGCGAGGTCATCTCGGGCTGCACATTGCTGCCGCCTCTGTCTTGTCCATCAAGCGTAGAAGTATTGAGACGATGAATTCCGGCGTAAGAGTTGCTTGGACGAGGAATTCCTGCTTTTTTGGTCCGCTAAACGATGAAATCCTGCGGAGTTTCCCATGCAGCTCGATCGGCTAGATGCTCGTCTTCTCAGTCTCGTGCAGGTCCATAACAGACACAGCAGCGAGGAACTCGGTGCGATGGTCGGTCTTTCGGCCACTGCGGTGCAGCGCCGCCTCAAACGGCTTCGTGAGGCGGGCGTGATTGAGGCTGAGATTGCGGTTGTGAAGCCCAAATCGGTCGGCCGGCCGATCGCAATGCTTGTACTGGTCACGCTCGAGCGCGAAAGAGCCGACATCGTTGACCGATTCAAGCAATCGATACGGCAGACGCCGGAAGTGATGAACGGCTACTATGTAACAGGCGATGCGGATTTCGTCCTGATTGTCACTGCCGAGAGCATGGAGGACTACGAGGTCTTTACCCGCAAGTTCTTCTATGAAAATCCCGATATCAAGGGCTTCAAGACAATGGTGGTCATGGACCGCGTCAAGACAGGCTTTTCAGTTCCGATCGACTTTGATCACTTCTCCTGAGATAGCCACGGCCTTGGACCGAGTTTTCGCGGAAAGACGATTGATACTTTAACGGATTGCACCGTGGAATGTCCCCGGAGCCGGACCATTATCGTTTGAGCGCTGCGGGCGGATTGAAGGCAGGCGGCAAGCCGTCAGCGTCATGAGCAAAATGCAAGGTGGATTGGTCTGTTTGTGCCGTTCAAACTGACCGATCTGTATCCGATGATGCGCACATAAATCGCTTCACCGGAGGAACCGCATGAAGATCTACAATATCGCACTAGTAGGATTTGGTGGCGTCAACCGCGCTTTGGCGGAACTCATCGCGACGAAGAACCCGCTGTGGGAGCGGGATCTTGGTTTTCGCCTTAACATCGTTGCCGTCAGTGATCTCCATCTCGGTTCCGTCATTTCGCCGAACGGGCTGGACGCCAAGACGCTCGTGGATGCCAATTTTGCGAAGGGCGGGTTCGGCGGGCTCTCCGGCGGCAAAGCCGAAGCGGACAATGAAGCGATCATCACGACGGCGCCGGCCGACATCGTCGTCGAAGCGACATTTACGAACCCGAAGGACGGCGAGCCCGCTATTTCGCATTGCCGCTGGGCCCTTAAGTCCGGCAAGCACGTCGTCACCACAAACAAGGGGCCTGTTGCAATCGCCGCTCAGGAACTAAAGGCTCTTGCCAAGGCTAATGGCGTCCATTTCGAGTATGAGGGCGCGGTCATGAGCGGGACGCCTGTCATACGCATGGCAAAAAAGACCCTTGCTGGCGCAGAAGTGAAAGGGTTCGAAGGGATCCTCAACGGTACCTCGAACTTTGTCCTCGGCCGCATGGAGAAGGGTCTCGACTTCGCCAGCGCTGTCGCAGAGGCACAGACGCTCGGCTATGCCGAAGCCGATCCGACCGCCGACGTCGAGGGTTTCGACGTGCGCCTCAAGGTCGTGATCCTGGCAAACGAGCTGCTGGGAGCAAACCTAAAGCCCGCGGATGTCTCCTGCATTGGCATTTCAAAGCTTTCTCCTACCGATATTCAAGCAGCGGCCAGGACCGAGAGCCGTTGGAAATTGATCGGATCGGCAGTTCGCAACGCCGACGGGACGATAAGCGGCAGCGTTGCACCTCAACAGCTTCCGCTTGGGCACCCGCTCGCCGGCGTCAACGGCGCGACCAATGCAGTTTCACTGAACACTGAACTGCTCGGCTCCGTCACTGTCACTGGCCCAGGTGCCGGACGGATGGAAACCGCCTACGCTCTGCTGTCCGACATCGTGGCGATACACACCGCCCACCCGCCCGAATTCGCGAAGGAGGCTGCGTAATGCCCGGTCTGGCCTCGAAACCCACCCCTTCCAACGAGATCATTGTCAATAGTCCCTTTGACGGCAGCGTTGTCGGAGCCGTTAAGGAGACCAGTGCCGACGATGTCCAGCTGTTGCTCGAACGCGCCAGGCGCGGCGCGCAGATTGCCCGGTCGCTCCCCCGCCACCACCGCTCTGCGATTCTCGAAAGGGCCGCAGCCACTATCGAAGAACGCAAGGAGGAGTTCGCGCTCCTGATCGTACGAGAGGCGGGGAAGACAATCGCTCAGGCCCGCAAGGAGGCGACACGTTGTGTCAACACCCTGAAACTCTCCGCGGAAGAGGCCAAGCGGAATGCTGGAGAGGTTATTCCCTTCGATGCTTATCCCGGCTCGGAATCTCGTCAAGGCTGGTATACCCGCGAGCCACTCGGCATCATCACGGCGATCACGCCTTACAATGATCCGCTCAATCTCGTGGCGCACAAGCTTGGCCCCGCCTTCGCCGGCGCCAATGCAGTACTGCTGAAGCCGTCGGAGCTTGCGCCGCTCTCCGCCATCAAGCTGGTGGAGGTGTTGATCGAAAGCGGTTTGCCGGACGAGGTCATCACGGTCGCGGTCGGCGGCGCCGAACTCGGCAAGGCGCTCGTTTCGGCGAGAGACGTTCGCATGATCTCCTTCACGGGCGGTTTTGTCACCGGCGAGGCTATCGCAAAAGCCGCTGGCATCAAGAAGCTCGCGATGGACCTCGGCGGCAATGCCCCTGTTATCGTGATGGAAAACAGCGATGTTGACGCTGCCGTGGAGGATTGCGTGTCAGGTGCCTTCTGGGCAGCCGGCCAAAACTGCATCGGAACACAGCGGATTCTGGTACAGCGCTCGGTCTATGCGCGCTTCAAGACCGAGTTCGTGGCTCGGACCGCCCGGATGAAGACCGGCGATCCGATGAACTGTGAGACTGATATGGGCCCGATGATCTCCGTAAGCGCGGTGAACCGTGCCGCCGCTATGGTCGATCGAGCAATCGCTGCCGGCGCGACGCTGCTTTGCGGTCACAAGCCGGTCGGCACTCTCTATCCCCCAACCGTCCTGGAGAACGTGCCGGCGACGTGCGACGTCTTGAACGACGAAGTCTTCGCTCCGGTCGTCATACTGCAACCGTTCGATGAGCTCGACGAGGCAATACAGCGAGCGAACGAGCCCGAATACAGCCTCCATGCCGGGATCTTTACCAACGATCTTGCCAACGCCCTCGATGCCGCCAAGCGGATTGATGCCGGCGGTATCATGATCAACCAGTCGTCCGACTATCGTTTCGACGCAATGCCGTTTGGAGGGTTCAAATATGGCAGCATGGGACGCGAAGGCGTTCGGTTTTCTTACGAAGACATGACCCAGCCAAAGGTCGTCTGCATCACCTCACTGCAACACTGATCGGCGAAGCCGGCGGCAATTTGAACCTATCGTCGTTTTTGGAAGCCAAGATGTTCAAAGGATCCATCACTGCCCTTGTTACCCCATTTGCCGATGGGAAAGTGGATGAGGTTACGCTTCGCAGCCTCATTGAATGGCAGATCGCCGAAGGCACGTCCGGGCTTGTCCCCTGCGGAACAACGGGGGAAAGCCCGACCCTCAGTCATGCCGAACACAAGCGCGTCGTGGAACTCGCGATCGCGGCAGCGAACGGTCGCATTCCGGTCATAGCCGGCGCCGGCTCCAACAGCACGGAGGAAGCAATCAGCTTCGTGCGGCATGCACAGGAGGCCGGCGCGGACGGCTTGCTGATCGTCGCGCCCTACTACAATAAACCCACCCAAGAGGGGGTCTATCAGCACTTCAAGGCCATCGACGCCGAAGCCAGGGTTCCGATCATTGTCTACAATATCCCCGGTCGGAGCGTGATCGATATTCAAGTCGAAACGCTTGCCCGTATTTTCAGGGATTGTCCGAACGTCAAGGGTGTCAAGGACGCGACAGGTAATCTCTTGCGACCGTCTCTGGAGCGTATGACCTGCGGCAATGAGTTCAATCTTCTCACCGGCGAAGACGGCACGGCGCTTGGTTACATGGCCCATGGCGGCCACGGCTGCATCTCAGTGACCGCGAACGTTGCTCCCCGGCTGTGTGCAGACTTCCAGCGTGCGTGCCTGAAAGGCGACTTCAAGACGGCGCTGGCCCTTCAAGACCGGCTGATGCCCCTCCACCACGCGCTGTTTCTCGAGACCAGTCCGGCTGGCGTGAAATTCGCGCTGTCGCAACTCTTGAGGATTCGCGGAGACCTGCGCCTTCCTCTCGTTGAGGTGAGTCCGCAGGTTAAAAAGGCAATCACTCATGCGATGCGCCACGCCGGAATTCTGGATTAGGGGAGCGGAGAATGGGAATTGAACGCGTAGAGGCCGATTTGATCGGCCGCCTTTCTATCCCTGGCGACGTACTCTACGGTATCCACACGCGGCGAGCGGAGCTCAATTTCGACGTTTCAGGACTTCGCCTGAACGATTTTCCCGAACTCATTCAATCTATGGCGATGGTCAAGAAAGCGGCCGCGTGCGCGAACGCCGACCTCGGGCTTCTTCCGACGGAAAAGGTGTCGGCGATCTGCGAGGCTTGCGATGATCTCATCGAGTTGAATTGCGTTGATGAGAACTTCCCCGTCGATATGATGCAGGGTGGCGCGGGCACGTCCACCAATATGAACCTGAACGAGGTTGTGGCCAACTTGGCGCTTCTGAAGCTTGGGGCGAATATCGGCGACTACGACAAACTTCATCCAAATGATGACGTGAATCTTTCCCAATCGACAAACGATGTCTATCCGACCGCTCTGCGCCTGACGATTCTTCGCGCTTGCGAAGGGCTTATAACGTCCAAGGTAGGCCTGCGCGATGCTTTCCGTGCCAAGGCGCTCGAGTATGCGAGCGCATTGAAGGTCGGCCGCACTCAATTGCAGGATGCGGTGCCGATGACGGCCGGACAGGAATTTGATGCGTTCGGCGAACTGATCGATGAAGATATCAACCAGTTGCAGGCCGCCTGCAGATTGTTGAGGGAGGTTAATCTCGGCGGTTCGGCAATCGGAACCTCAATTAACGTCCCCCGCGGCTTCCCCGCGGCGGCATGCGTTCATCTCACTCGCATTTCCGGCATCCAGCTAATTCCCGCTCGAAATTTTATTGAGGCGACGTCCGACACTGGCGGATTCGTTACCTTCTCTGGCGTTCTCAAGCGAATTGCCGTGAAGCTAACAAAAATCTGCAACGATCTGCGGCTCTTGAGCAGCGGACCGAGGGGCGGTCTGGGTGAAATCCGGCTTCCGCCCGTGCAAGCCGGATCCTCAATTATGCCCGGTAAAGTCAATGCCGTTATTCCGGAAATGATGAACCAGATCGGATTTCAGGTTATCGGAAACGATCTCACCGTCACGCTGGCGGCAAGCGCGGGGCAGTTGCAGCTCAATGCGATGGAGCCAGTGATCATTCTCAACATCCTTCAGTCCATGCGGATGTTGACGCGGGGGATGGAAATTTTTAAGCAGCGATGCATCGACGGGATTGAGGTCAATGTCGACCGGTGCAAGGAGCTCCTCGACCAATCTCTCGTTCTCGCAACCCCCTTGGCAATGCTTATCGGGTACAGTAAGGCCGCGCATCTTTCCATGAAAGCGCTGGCAGAGAAGCGGGGGCTGCGGCAGGTGGTGGAAGAGGAAGGCATCTTAGCGCCCGGTCAAATCGAAGAACTGTTCAACTGCAGCGCAGAGTTCGCAAAATTCGGATGAGTTCATCGGCTCGATAAGGATAGGGAAATGGCTGTTTTTACCGAGCTTTCTGACGAAGACCGCGACGTCATAACCGCAGCTTACGGCTTTACTTCACTTCTATCAGTGATTGGGATTGCGGACGGCGACTCTGAGACCACTTACCTGTTTCGGACCAGGGGAGGTGAATATATCGTCACGCTGTTCGAGAGCGGTGCCCAGCCTCTGGATCTGGAACGGGCTTTCGAAACCATGGAGGCGCTCTATCGACGTGGGGTCCCTTGCCCCAAGCCGCTGCGCACGACAGACGGCCGCGCCACGTCTGTGGCTGCAGGTCGACTGGTTGCCGTCGTCAGCTTCGTACCAGGCGCCGCACCGACGTTCGCAGGCCCGGCTAAATGCCTAAGCCTGGGTCGTGTGATGGCGCGGATCCACACTGTCTTGGAACGTCAATCAAACTGTACAAGGGATCTTCCGACCGGGGCAGTTCACGGCGCTTTAGTCCGGGAGAACGTCTTTTTTCTCGGCGACGATGTCAGCGGGGTCATCAACTTCAGGCTAAGGCACGAGGATGCGCTCGTATCGGAGCTTGCTGACGTGCTTGTCGGTTGGGCGGGCGAAACCAAGGGGAACCTCAGCAAAGAGCGGGCGCGAGCGCTACTGCAGGGTTATCAGGCAGTGCGGTGCCTGACGGATACGGAAAAGGCGGCGCTGCCAGGGTTCATAATGGCATCGACGTCGAGGCGATATGCCAGCCGGAAAGAAAGAGCCTTACTGCCGGAGATCGCCGTGTTAGCTTATCGGTCGGTAACGTCCGACATCCTAGGTTAACGACCGTTCAAGTTCCATGAAATATCTTCTCGATCGAACTGACGAACAGATACTTGTCGAATTGAAGGCTAATGCCCGAATCTCGCATGCGGAGCTGTCGACGAAGGTGAACCTCTCTCGCAATGCCGTGCGCGTGCGGATTGAACGGCTAGAGCGAGAAGGCTTCATCAAGGGATATACGATCGTCACCGGCGATGGAGGCAATAGCCAGCATGTCACGACCGCTTTGATCTTCGTCTATCGTCACGATCGCATGAGGGGCGGCGACGTTATTCAGGCGCTACGGAAGATTCCGGAAGTTGTGGCATGCGACGTCATGACGGGCGATTTCGACTTGCTCGTTCGCGTCGAGTCCCACGAGGCTGACCGCATCCGGCAAATTTGGCAGTTGATTGCCGACATGCCCGGTGTGCGCGATACGCTGACTGCGTTCGCTCTCTCCTCTGTCATCCGAAAATAGTCGAGTGTGATCGGTTCTGCGTTCAAGCTTTCGTCGAGCAGTCACTGCGGTCCAAAGTTGAATGCTGGGGCAAGCGGCTCCTTGACGGCTATCGGTATTCTCGCGCCCGCTCCGCGTGGGTTTGGTCAGGGCAGCTCGGCCGAGCTGCGTTGCTCTGACGGTGCTTAAAGCGAGGGCGCTCTGAAAGGGCTCGCGACTCGTCAGGCTGCCCTGGCTGGCGGCCCATGTCCAAGGCCTGCTCGGCACCACAGCCACGGTACGCAAATGGTGGGGAAATGAATGTTTCCCCACCATTCGATTTATTTTTCTCAGATCGTACTCATTCCAGAGGTCGCACTGGTTACATGACCGTGACGTAGATCTTGCGGACGGTTTCCAGGGTCCGCCAGGTGCCGACAAATCCGGGTTTCATCACGAAACTATCGCCTGCTTTGTAGGTAACCGGTTCATCGCCGTCAGGAGTGATTTCCACAACGCCTTCAAGAATGTGGCAGAATTCGAATGTTTCGCCCTTGACGGAGCGCGTCAGGCCAGGCGTCGCTTCCCAAACGCCAGTGTGAATCATTTCGTCTCGTGCCACGTCCTGGGCCCACGTCTTGAACGAAGGATCCCCGGAGATCAGGCGTTCTGGTCCGGGCTTTGACTCACGAGGTGTTTCGATGCTGTTGGGTACGATGGTCTTTAGGAGGGACATGTTTTCTCCTTGCTCTCCTGGTTGCAGCTCAATAACCGCGTTCGCGATCGACGAGACCGATCGGGTCAAGGCCGTCGCGATGGCGCTTGATGTTGTTGATGACGGCGCGCGCTGCCGTCTCTGGTTGCGTGACGCTTGCGATGTGCGGCGTCAGGATGATCTTTGGATGCCGCCAGAAACCATGTTCGGGAGGCAAGGGTTCAGGTTCGGTGACGTCAACGATCGCGCCCGACAAATGTCCCGCGTCGAGAGCCGCAATCAGCGCGTCGTGATCGAGTTGAGCGCCGCGCCCCACGTGGACGAGTGCCGCGCCGGCTGGGAGTGTCTCGAAGAGCCGGGCGTCGAGCAAACCTTCCGTCTCTTGCGTCAGCGGCAGAAGACAGATCAAGATGTCCGTGCGCGCCAGAAACGGCGTGAGGCCCTCCTGACCATGATAGCACTCAACACCCTCCACCTGTCGTTCGGAGCGGCTCCAGGCCGCAAGCGGAAAGCCGAAGGGTTTCAGGCGCTCGATGACAGCCCCGGCGAGCATGCCGAGGCCAAGAATACCGACCCGCTGTTCGGCCGCCTGGCGCACAGGAACCGATTGCCAGACGGCATCTGCCTGCTGCCCAACATAGGCCTTCAGCTTGCGGTGCAAAGCGAGCACAGCGAGCGTCACATATTCTTGCATCATACGGATGATGCCATCCTCGACCATGCGGACGAGCATGACCTTCGGAGGAAGGATTTCCGACTTGAATTGATCGACACCGGCACCGATCGAGAAGACGACCTTGAGGTTCCTGAAACGATGAAGATCAGGCGGCGCAGTCCATGTTAAAATGTAAAGGATCTCGTCCGGATCGTGTTCTGAAATGTCTGTCACGAGAGGCAGATCGGGCAGCTCGCGTGCAAAAGCTTCGGCGAAGACCCTGCCCCTCTCTCTATCCGAATTGAACCAGAAAACCATGGAGCGCCCTCTCAGTGCTGTAGCGTTTCGGCAAGCCGCAGGATCATTTGCTCGCAAGCAGCGAGTTCATCGAGGTGGATGAATTCGTCGGCGCGATGGGCGCGGGAGATGTCCCCGGGGCCGCAGATAATCGCATCGATGCCAGCGGCTTGATAGAGTCCGGCCTCGGTGCCGTAGCTGACGGCAGCCAATGTCGGCGTCCCGGTTAGTTCCTCCAGCAGTCGGGCAAGCGGTGCGTCATCATCAAGCGAAAGCGCCGGATAGGCGCTGCTGATTTCCCACGTGGTGCGGAAACCCTCATTTGCCAGCGCCTCGGCAGTTGCCTTGATAGGTTCCAGCAGAACTGTTGGCGACACGCCGGGCACGGCGCGGGCTTCCAGTTCCAGGATGCAGAGATCCGGGATGATGTTGACGCTGCGTCCGCCCTTGATCGTTCCGATCTGCAGAGTAGAATAAGGCGGCTCGAAGTTTTGGTCCAAGGCGCCGTTTCGCAAGGCACCGATAGTCTTCAGCGTCACGTCCATCACCGCGGTCATGGCGTGAATGGCGTTCAGGCCTTTGTCAGGGCGCGAGGAATGGCCGGTCGTGCCATGGATCTCGATGCGGGCAGCGGCCTTTCCCTTGTGGCCGCGGATCGCCACCATGCTGCTCGGTTCGCCAATAATTGCTCCCAAGGGCGGCGCGCACAGGCTTTCTATCCGCTGTATCATGTGCCCTACGCCGCGGCAGCCCGCTTCCTCGTCATACGAGAAGGCGAAATGGATCGGGTGGCTCAACTGCATCTTTGCCATGGCTGGAAGCGCCGCAAGCGCGGCGGCAAGGAAGCCCTTCATGTCCGACGCGCCCCTGCCGAAAAGCCGCTCGTCCTCCGCGCGCAGGCGGAAGGGGTTCGATGTCCAGGTCGGTTCGGATGCCGAAACGACATCCATATGGCCCGAAAGAATGTAGCCGCGCTTGTCTTTCGGGCCGATGGTGGCGAATAGGTTTGCGCGATCGCCTTCCGGTCCGGGCAAGACAGTCACGGTGGCGCCATTACTTTCGAGATAGGCCCTCACCCATCCCACGATGTCGCCGTTGGGAGTCCCGACGACAGATGGAAAGGCGACAAGTTGCTCGAGTAGCTCTTTAGCATTCATTGCAGTCTCCAACATGTCTAGGGGCACAACACGGCCCCGGTGTGCGCTGACCACATGGTGGGTTCCGTCTGGGCTGGAATCCAATTAATCCGATTTCCAACCCGAAGCTTACCTTGTCGCCAATCCATAAAGATGGCAATTAACGCGCAGTGAATTAGTGCTTCAGGTGCAGATTAATGCTCACGTCGGACGATCTTGCCTTCTTCTCGGTTCTCACAGGCTCGAAATCTCTCGCGGAAAGCGCGCGAAAGCTGAACGTTACTCCTCCGGCGGTGACCCAGCGCCTGCGCGCGCTTGAAGAGAAGGTCGGGGTAAGGCTGATCGATCGGTCCGGACGCCATCTGCGCCTTACCGAAGAGGGCTCACTGGTCGCTTCTCACAGCGTGATTGTCAGCGATGCCATAGATTCCCTTGCCGAAGCCTTGGCTGATCGCAAAGGTACGGTTCGGGGGCATCTAAGGGTCGCAGCGCCTCACGGATTTGGAAGGCTCTATGTGGCCCCGGTCGTGGAGGCGTTTGCTCGAGAGCATCGCAATGCCGCCGCGACCCTGCAACTGTCCGACCATCCCACAGCGCTTATCGTCGATAGCTATGAGGTGGTTGTTCACATTGGCGCATCCGCACACCTGGACCAGGTGGTGACGACACTGGCGCCAAACCATCGAATTCTTTGCGCAAGTCCAGAATACCTCGCTGCGGCTGCGCCAATTTCTACGCCCGCCGATCTGGCGCGACATCGCTGTCTCGTCGTTCGCGAGAACGAGGAGGATGTAACGCTGTGGCGGTTCAAGGGATCACGGCAGGAAAGTGCGACGGTGCGGGTTGACCCCGTTATGTCGAGCAACGATGGCGCCGTCATTCGAGATTGGGCGCTGGCTGGCCAGGGCATCATGATGCGCTCCGAATGGGCCGTTGCAGAAGACCTCGCCGAGGGACGGCTGAGGCAGGTGCTTCCCGACTGGAAGCTTCCGTCCGCCGATATCGTCGCCATCCTCGGATCCCGCCACGGCCGAAGTGCGCGCACTGCCGCTTTCTTGACGATGCTTCGTCAGTCGCTAAAACCACTGCCCTGGCGGACCGACCGCACGGAGGAGCCTGGTCAATAACCGAGGATGGATTTCGTCTCCAGATACTCTTCGAGTCCGTATACGCCATACTCGCGCCCGTTACCCGACCGCTTGTAGCCACCGAAGGCGGCAGCTCCGTCCCATGCGGGATAGTTGATATGAACCTGGCCGGCACGAATGCGCAGCGCCACCCGCCGCGCCCGCTCCGGATCTGAAGACTGAACATGGGCGCCCAATCCATAGACGGTGTCGTTGGCGATGTTGATTGCCTCTTCCTCGTCCTTGTAGGGCATAATCGAAAGCACGGGACCGAAGATCTCCTCACGCGCAATGCGCATGTCGGATTTCACCTCTGAAAAGATCGTCGGCTTCGTGAAAAAGCCGCTGTCGTGGCCGACCGGCCGTCCCAAACCGCCGCACAACAGTTTGGCGCCATCATCGATTCCTGCCTGGATCATAACCTGCACGCGCTCGAACTGAGCGCGATTGGCAATCGGGCCCATGTCGGTCGCCGGATCAAGCGGGGCGCCAACGCGGATGGCACTCGCAGTGGCGCTTGCCAATTCCTCAACTTCCTCGAGCCGATGTGCGGGGACGAGCATGCGCGTCGGAGCACTGCACGACTGGCCGACATTGCGCATACCGGCAAGCACGCCCTTGGCGACCGCCTTGCCGAAGTCGGCATCGTCGAGCAGAATGTTCGGCGACTTCCCACCAAGTTCCTGAACCACGCGCTTCACGGACGGTGCGGCAGCCTGGGCGACGAGTACTCCTGCGCGGGTGGAACCGGTGATCGAGATCATGTCAACGCCAGGATGCCTGGCGAGTGCTGCTCCGACGCTCTCGCCAGTGCCGTTGACAAGATTAAACACGCCTGGCGGAATGCCGGCATCGTGCATCAACTGGGCGAAAAGGAGAGCGCTATAAGGTGACAGTTCGCTAGGCTTGAGGACGACGGTGCAACCTGCCGCGATCGCGGGAGCGACTTTGGCGGTGATCTGGTAAAGTGGCCAGTTCCAGGGTGTGATCAGCGCGCATACTCCGATCGCTTCCTTCACGGTCGCAGTGTGCCTGTTAATTTTCACGAACCGATAGTTTTCGAGAACCTCCATCTGGACACGGATGTGCTCGGCAGCAAAGGGGACCTGGGAAGCCCGCGCGAAGCTGATCGCTGCTCCCATTTCCATGGTGAGCGCTTCTGCGAACGTCTCCGCTCTTTCCATGAGGAGCGAATGCATCCTGCCAAGTAGAGCGAGCCTTTCCGGGACAGATGATTGAGAAAAGGCGGGGAAGGCCCTACTCGCCGCGGCAACCGCTAAATCGACATGATGAGCATCGCCCGCGGCAATCTGCCCGACGACTTGTTCCGAGGCGGGATCCACGACCGGTAAACGTGCAATGTTGGCGAATTCCTGCCATTTCCCTGCAATGTAAAACTGCTTTTCCTGATTGGTCACCATGGTTTCGCCTCGTGTCACAAAAGAAAGCGGTCGTTCGAACTCTGCGAGAAAATGCCTGAAACCACTAAGATGACAATTTATGTCGCCTAAAGGGCTGCTTAAGACAGGTGTTAACGATTTCGCATGTTGCACCGGCTACATCTCGCATGTTTCCGCTTCGAAACCACAATGGCTCGACGGCGACCGTTCACCCAATCCACCCCTGCATAACTTGTTGGCGGACACAGCTGGCGATGCTGTTTCTTTCCCTCAGTCATATGCTGAAGATCAAGACAGTTGCATCAACTCCGTGTCGCGGAGCATCAGTTAAGCCGCACCCGGCGACGATGCGGAGGCCTGTTGCTGACGACAAGAAGCGGCTGGAATATTGCTCTGTGCCAGGGCGCATAGGCCAGTATGCACGTGGGGCTCGGCAAGTTTCGCTTTCGTGCGATTACCGAACGAAATAGAATGCTTATTGATCGGCAACTTCAGCAGCCTATCGCTCCTTGGCGTGCTTAATGTATCCACTGTGGACGGAGACCTGAAGCCAAGCGCAAACCGCCGTCCAAGGGCCTTTCCCCTCCCAGGGTAGATTGGCTGCCGGCGAGCAGGTCCGTCGGCAGCGGTTTTTTCCGACGGGCATGTTGCCTTGCGCGTTTTCAGAATATTCGAAAGTGGCGAGCCCAGCCGGTGAATTCGTCAATCAATTCGTCCAAGAACTATTCAACGACCCGTCCAGGCTCCGATTTTCTCGATCACGGCTGGACGCATCCAACGTTCCCCCGTTCTGGCAGCGCTTGGGCGATCAGTTGGCGGAACTCCTTGCTTCGGATGTCGTTGCTTCGGAGAAGGAGGATCCAATGACGACGATGACGGACCGGGTGAACGACCCCTCCAAGGATGGAATCATCGTTCAAACGGGTAGCGGTATTCCCGACGGTTCTGGCGCCGCCATCGATGCCTCCGGTGAGGGGAGCACGCGAAGCAAGCGCGGCGCCGTTGAGCGAGAGGAGAAGGAAGATCTCCAGAGGCAGCTCGCATGTCCGAAGCATGGCACCGCATGACCTCTTGCGAGGCAAATTCATGAGCTATCTGGTCGAGGTGCTTCTCCCCGTCGACGGCGACGCCGGTCCTATCCTGGAGGAGATCAGAGGCAAATTGACTGAAACCTTCGGCGGCGTCACGATGCATGTGACCGCCCCTGCGGAGGGTCTCTGGATGAACGAAGGCGACGTCGATCGGGACAGAATTGTCGTCGTCGAGGTGATGACCGATGACCTTGATCGAAGATGGTGGGCGGCTTACCGAAAAGAGCTCGAAAGCCGGCTGGATCAGGAGGAGATTGTTGTCAGGGCAAGCGAAGTGGAGCGCCTCTAACCAGGTCGCCGCTGGACTGGATCGGATAAACCGCTATGAATATATGCGGGAAACGACTGTAGAAATACACAGCAGCAGCCAGCCGGACAACTCAAGCAACTCTTCTGGCTCGATTCTCCTTTTCCGGATGCCGTCGCCTTCTTAGCCGCGACCAGAAGAGGCTGTCCTTGACTCATCGGTGGGTCATCACCATCTCCGTTACATGCTGATCTTGCATCACGATATCGTTCTAAGGCGGGTGTTCCTCATCGCAGGAATTTGACCCCGGCCGGCCGCATCGCGGCCAGCCGAGGGGCGTTGGCAGCCGGTGGCTAGTTTCACCGACATTTTCTCAAAAATACCGTCGTTCGCGTCGCAGCAGCTTGTTCGCGTCGCAAAGGAGCTATCGAATGGCAAGCAGCAAGACCTCGCGAAGACCGGCGATCACCATAGGCAAGGGAGAACATGGAAGGTTGACCAAGCTCGCGGAGGCGCATGCATCCAAGAACCCTGATGTGTCCGACGAGCTCCTTCAAGAACTGGAACGGGCGCACCTTGTCGAGGACGCCTTGGTTCCACCCGACGTCGTGCATATGGGCTCTGCAGTTCGCTTTACGAGCGACCTTGGCGAGGACAAGCAGGTGACCCTTGTGTTCCCCGCAGAGGCGGACATTGCCGAAGGCAAGATTTCAATCCTCACGCCGATCGGCGTCGCATTGATCGGCCTGAAAAGAGGCCAGTCGATCGACTGGACGGCCCGCGACGGTCGGACACACCGGCTCACTGTCGAAACGGTGCACGCGTCCGAAGATTTCGGCAAAGCGCTATGAGCACCTACAATCGTTCCCGAGCTCTCCCAGGAGGGTGTATTACCGCAGGACGCTGACCCCTGTGCCGTGCGCGGCCAGGGGAACTCCACCGATATCGGCCACTGACGCCCTCCCTACCGGGCGATGGAGAACTGCGATGAACGACCCATGTCTGCTGACAACGAAGGACTACACCTTGCTCGAGACGATGCGCGACGACCCACTGGTGCGTGACGCCTCGCTCGTACGCCTCCTCAGGCGGAAGATGGCTTCTGCCATCGTGATGTTTAGGGAGGATCTGCCGGAGGACGTTGCTAGCCTGAACAGTCGCGTGACTTTCAGTGTCGACGGTCGAAGCGATACACGGGTTCTGACCACCGGCCGCATGACGACACCGATTGGGATGCTTCTTCCGGTAGACACATTGCGCGGTCTTGCCCTCCTTGGCATGACGGAAGGTCAGACGATTGCCTTTGAAAATGTCGAGGGCCGGCTCGAAGTCATCATGCTGAACGCAGTGAACTACCAGCCGGAGCGCATGATGCGCAGATCGGACGGCTTCCCGGTGAGGATCAGACTGGCCGATAAGCCGATGCTGAGGTTGGTGCAAGGTGTCGAACCGGTGTGCAGCGCAAGACCGCCGGAGGAGCCGGACGACCCCGGACCGTCGGCCGCCTAGCTTACTCTCGCCTTCCACGCGGCAGGAACCGATTGGTCTCGTCGAGAACGCTGTTCTGCTGCCGCCGATCGGTTCGCAATCCGGCAGTCGAGATAGTGAGCCCGCCGGCGGCTGGCACGACTTCTACCAGGCAACGAAATCGTCCCACGCCGCCGGCGTCCTCCACGTCGTCTCCGCCGCCTACGGCCTTTTCGACGGCATTGCCCTTTAGTTGCGCGGAGGATCGGCAACAAACCGGCGCCTGTTGCAAGGTCCCCAGCTCGGCATGACGTCGGCTGCTCGCGCGTACTGCTCTTGTAAGTTCTAAGCAGCGCGCGCGGGGGAGGCCGAGGGGGCATGGCTGGCCGCTGCTATGAGCGGAATCGCAGGCCGTCCGCCAGCTTGCACCTTGAATCGTGAAATCAACCGGGAAAGAGAAACGACTTCCTCTGCCAACCGGTTCGTGCTTGCCGTGGCCTCCTCGACCATGGCCGCATTCTGCTGCGTGACCTGATCCATCTGATTGATGGCCGTATTGACTTCTGAGAGACCAGTCGTTTGTTCTCTTGCCGCAGTGGCGATCGACTGAACGTGTTCGTTTATCCTGGAGACCTGGCCTTGGATCACGTTCAGTGCCTCGCCGGTGGCGGTTACAAGTCTCACACCCGTCTGTACCTCACTGCCAGAACGGGTAATCAGATCCTTGATGTCCTTGGCGGCGCGGGCGGAACGCTGCGCAAGCTCGCGGACCTCTTGGGCGACGACCGCAAACCCCTTGCCGGCCTCCCCGGCGCGCGCTGCCTCAACGCCGGCGTTCAGTGCAAGCAGGTTCGTTTGAAATGCAATCTCGTCGATAACATTGATGATCTGGCTGATCTCGCCGGAGGCCTTTTCGATACGTCCCATGGCCGCCACTGCATCGGTGACCACCGCGCTCGATTGATCCGTGCTGCTGCGCGCCTCGTGGACCATGCGACTGGCTTCGGCCGCGCGGTCTGTGGAACTCTTCACAGCCGACGTGATCTCCTCGAGACTTGCGGCAGTTTCCTCCAATGCGGCCGCCTGCTGTTCGGTCCGCTTGGACAGGTCGCCGGACGCATCGTTGAGCTCACCCGTGCCGGAGTTGATCGTGTCGATCGCCGCGCGGACTTCTGCCATTACGGTTCTCAAACCATCCATCGTCGCATTCACATCGCGTTTGAGCTCCGCGAATGAGCCTTGGAATTCACCTCGCATCTCATCGGTGAGATCTCCATGCGCCAATGCCGCGATGACGCGCTGCGCCTCACTGACGCCGAAGTGCACCGAGGTCACGAGCTCGTTGACGCTCGCTGCAAAACGATCGAGATCAGGATTGTCATATGTTTTCTCAATTCGCTGAGTGAAGTTCCCAGCAACAGCCGCAGCGACGACGGTTGAAATGTTCAAAGACAAATCCGCGCTCTTTTCCTGCAGGGCGCGCTCCTGGGCGCTGAGGTGACGCATTGTAATGCCGTTTTGCTTGAACACGTCCACAGCGCGGGCCATTTCACCGATCTCGTCGGTCCGACTTGCGAAGGGCACTACGGCTTCGAGGTTGCCGTCAGCAAGCTGTTTCATGCTCGCTGTCAACCTCCCAATCGGACGGGCGATTGCTTTTGAGCCAAAAATCGCCGAAGCGACAAGCGTCGCGACGACGAGAACCCCCATTCCAAGGCTAATTTGCAGTGCCAAAGTAGATGCGGACGACATTTCCAACGACGCTTCGTCCGCTTTGCTCTTGGCCGCATTCACGCACTCATCGAGCAACGACCCGATCTGGTCGGCAATATCCAGAAGCTTGGCTTGTGCGGCGTTTTCTTCAGCAGTGGCTTCCGACCTGTTGTCAACGCTGGTCAACCTCGCTTCGATTGATCTTGCAAGTCCTTCGTATTCGCTCATCCACAAGCTCGTCAGCTCGGTGACTTTGGAAATCCGATCTTTGTTGGCCTGAAGTGTGATGTGGGCACTTGCGCCCGCCAGATATCTGGTCACCGATTCATGCCGTTTGGCCACATAGTCGCGGGCATTCGTTGCATCGGCCGAATTCTCCGCGAGGCGCAATTCCAACATTCCCATCAACATGCCACGCAGCGATGCTTTCGCGTCCACGAGATCTCGGGAAAGCACCAGCTGCATTCGACCGAAGTCGGAGCTTCTTCCCACCGAAGCGCCGCCAATCCAGACCGCCGCTAGCAAGGTCAAAACCATGAAGATGCCGACGGCTGACATGGTGGTCAATTTGGCACTGATGCGGGTAAAAAGTTTGGATGGCATCGTCTCACTCCCGTCGCACGGACGCCCAAGCTCCGGCCGACGCAATCGGTTAACAAGCTGGACAAGCTCGTTCCAGCGGCACATGCATGCGGAACTCAGTCACTGCAACACACACTCTGCAACGAGGTGATTGTTTAAAATTATGACAGAGTGCTTAAGTTTCGGTTGAGGCTACCGGTGCAATCAAGGACGGTGCGCGCTTCGACACGACGCCGAAATCGCTCCGCTTGCCGTCGCCTTCGGCTATCAGTTCGGCGGAACCAGATCGGAAGCACCGCGTGCCATAAGCCGGTTAAACAGAAAGACCTTCTCCACAGCATGCTCCAATCGGCAGTTCGCTGCCAAACGTGGTCGCCTGCCAACGGGATTGGGACAATGACATAGCGATTTGCTATCGCAATGTTGGCGCAGGTGATTATAGTGGAAGTCTCGGTCGCCATTGCTTTCAACGAGTTCGTCTCCCCAGCCTAATCTGCGACCTTCTGCCAAACGGAGACATGTCGATCGCTGATTTTTGTGAACGGCTCCTTTTTCCACCCACCCCATCGATTCTTGAGTTTCAAGCCGGCCAGGCGCGCCATAAGATCGAATTCCGCTGGCCAGGCATATCGAAACGGGACCGAGAAATGTTTACAGCTTCCGTCCCGGAGCCAGATGTGGTGCGACGAGAAGTTCTGGTTTACCACGTCGTATTCGTCGACGCCCCAATGCGTCTCGGAGCGTTCGAACGCCAGGATCGTCTCGCCGAGCGGAAGCCGCTGAAGCGGCGGTACGCCGACCTCGATCAGGAAGTGCCCACCGGCTTCCAGATGCGCGGCTGCATTTCTAAAGCAAGCGACCTGGGCTTCCTGCGAGGTCAGGTTGTTGATCGTGTTGAAGGCGAGATAAACGAGGGAAAAGCGCCGCTCGACACGAGTGGTGGCCATGTCGCCGATGATCACGGGAATTTCCACGCCGTCCTCCTTGGCGCGAAGGCGAGAGACCATCGCTCTCGAAAGCTCGATGCCTTCCACCTGTACCCCTAGCCGCACGAGAGGGAGCGCCAGGCGGCCGGTACCGATTGCGAATTCCAGAACGCGCCCGCCTCCTGCCAACTCGGCCAGAAGGTTGACCGCCGGATCAACGAGTTCCGGAGCCGAGATGTTACCATCGTCGTCGTAAGTTGCTGCAACCTCTTCGTCAAAAAGCCCGTCGTCGTGCATCTTGCTCACCTCTGTTATAATGCGGTTCCTTGAGACCGGCAGCGCCATCACCTTGCCCGCCGCTTCGCGGGCATCGCATCAGTTGGCGCCTGCGACAGCGCCACCGCACGGATCTCATGGCGCTCGACGCCTACGTCTGCCAGCTCACGGTCCGATAGCCACTGTAGTGCCTCTTCCGTTTCACGTCGTTGCCACCAGCGACGAACGATGGGCGCTCCGGGCAAAGCTGCCAGCTTCCCCGGCAAGCTTGGCGAAAAGCGATCGAAAATTTCGGTCTGTCGGAGTTCGAATGTCATAACTTACGTCCAAATTGCTCTGCGGTGATATCAATCTAGTGAAATACCATCCGACGTGTTATCGGCAGTCTGTCAAATTATGTCTGTGAGACGCCATGATTGCCCGCGACAACCTGACCAACGTTCACCTCCCGGAAGACGAGTATGGAGATTATCCGCACACCGCTGTGGCTCAGGGAGGAGCAGAGCCCGCCGGCAGAACCTTTTCTTTCCACGCGCACCACCGCGCGCAGCTTTTCCAGATCGTGCGTGGTTCGCTCAGGCTGGAAACCGAGCGCGGCTACTTCATCGTTCCGCCTGAACGTGCCGTATTCGTGCCGTCCGGCGTCCTCCACGAAGTGACATACCTGCAGGAGACGGAGCGCAGCTACCTCTTCTTTCGCCCCGACTCGGTCGTGAACCTGCCCTCCCAGGTCTGCGTAATCGGTACCACACCGCTCCTGCGCGAACTGATCCTGGCGTTCCTGGAGATACCTCGTGCGGACGCGGGAAGTCCCCGTGCCGAACGGCTTGTCGCCGTCATTCTCGATCAGCTTGAGACGAGCCCTGTCGCGCCGCTGTCCCTTCCCTCGCCGGAATCCGCACGCCTCCGCAGCATCGCATCGGACATCCGGAAAGAACCGGGCGCGGATTGGCCACTCGAGGAACTTGCGTCACGGGCGGCCATGTCCCCGCGCAGCTTTCAGCGCCATTTCCAATCTGAGACAGGCATGAGTTTCCGCGCCTGGCGTCAGCAGGCGAAACTCCTGAAAGCGGTGGAGTGGCTCGCGGCCGGTCGAAGCGTCGGCGATATCGCCTTCTCCCTCGGCTACTCAGGCCCCAGCGCCTTCATTGCGGTGTTCAGGTCGGCCTTCGGCGTCTCTCCCGGACAGTATTTCCAGCTAGAACCAACGGACACTTCCTCCTGACCAGCCCAGTCGGCTGCGTAGGTTTTGGCGGGTTCAACCTCTTTAGTCTAGTTCAACGGGGCAAGGTCAGCAGCAGTCAGGAGATTATTCCGGAACGAGACCAACGTGCCGTCAACCGCGGCCGCGGTATCAATCTTTGAAGGCACTGAAGGAGCCAGCGGGGCTGAGCAGGGAACGGTCTACGATGCGCCCGCGCGCGCCGAGATTTCTGTCGCGATCATCGTCGGATTGAGGAAGCCTTCGGCACTCGGCCGACTCCGGGGCGCCGTTACGCGCTGGGTGCTTCCGGGTCTTGCAGCCAAACCGGTATATCCTGCTTCGCGTGCAGGACACGCCATACGTCGACGTGATCGGTTTGTTCGAGATAGAAGACGATATACGGATACTTTTAGCGCCATGCTTCGCAGGCCGGGCAAGCCGAGTTCATAGGCGTAGCGCAATGAACCCGACGCGGGATGCTCCGCAAGCAAAGTATACGTCGATTGCAGTGCATCGATGAAGCTCAACGCGATTTGGGCGCCGGCCTCGCGCGTGTAGTAACTAACGGCAATCTCGACGTCCTTGCGAGCCGACCGACGAGGAACGATAGGCCTTACGATCACTTGGCGCTTTGTCCCAAGGCGCGGTCGCGCAAGCTGTCGAAATAGCTGGCATCAACTGCCTCAGTCGCTTCGGATGAGGCGCCCTCGAGCAGGAGACCGCGCAAATGCTGCCGATCTCTATCGCGACGGATCAGTTCGCGCACATATTCGCTGCTGGTGCCATAGCCCCGCCCCGCGACCTGCTGGTCAACGAAGTGTTTCAGATTGTCCGGTAGCGAGATGTTCATGGTGCTCATGACGCTAAAATAGTCGGGATGGCAAACATTTGGCAAGGTGCCCACCGTTAACGCTTGATAGCGAAGGCAAACGGCTATCACGTTTTCGTCTCGCAAGGTACATGAGGCGTTCACAGATCTCGCTAGGCGGGGAGCCATCTGCTGGAAACCATTGTATGCCAACCTCAAGTGCTGGAGTGATCAGTAATAGGCTTCCCTGCGATAGGGCGCTGATTCCATAGAAGGTGACGCGGTCTTCAGCACAGACCCGGCAGAGTAACCTGTTGTCAGTTGCTCTTAGGAGTGCGTATCCATCGCCGAAATCTATGAAACCTGTCGGCCCCCACGGAGGTGATAGATCGGCAGAAAGTGCGAATCCTAACACAAAAGTTTTCGGCAACGTCCTGCATACAGGGAACGGTGATGTGGGCTTCGGCAACGTGTCGTTCCATGAGAGCTCCTTTTAATTCCCAACAGGACTTTCCCCTCCCGATGAATTCGGGAAGAGAAGGTTCTGTTCATGCGGAAAGCAGTTTGGGCGCTCCATAGCTCGGGCGGAAACTGCGTTGCAGCGCCTTGTTGGCAACCGTCGAGAAGTAGCCGCTATATTCAGGAAGCTCACGATCATGGATGTATTGCGCCTGATCTCGCGATAGATCGTCGAGCGGTGCCGACCGAGCTGGCGCGCCATCTCATTGACCGGCACCTTGCGTTCGACAAGCTGGTGCAGGCGACGGCGATCGGCGAGGGTCAGTTGCAAATAGCATCGGGACATTCCAAAATCTCCAAAGGGAAGCCATTGCTTTTTTCTGGCATGTCCCACTTGGAAATAAAATCTACCATGTCATGGTATAACATTGCATAGCGGAACTGGAACAAAAGCTGAAGCTATTCCGACCGGGCACGAAGGTCGGACCGGGATTGCCGGATAACCCGATCTGGAAATCACCCGGAACCAACGGCGAGGACTCTAGTTTCCCTGAATATCAAGGGAGAAAGCAAATGAAGAAGTTCATGAAAGCAGCTCTGTTGTCGTCAGTTCTCGGCTGCTTGGCAATTCCGTTTCCGGCGCAGGCGCAGGTGGAGTTGCGGATCGGACCCGGCGGCGTCGACGTGCGTGAACGCGATTACTATCGGGATCGGGACTTTGACCGCCGCCCGCGTCGCGGATGCGATGTTCGCGATGCATTGGACAATGCCCGCGATGCAGGTCTTCGCCGGCCCCGGGTGGTGCGGGAAACACCTCGCAGCGTAACGGTCCAGGGCTTTACCCGAAGCGGAAGACCGGAGCTCATCAGATTCGCCAATATCCGCGGTTGTCCTGAAGTCTGATCGCTGTGCTGAGCCGACCAGATAACTTCGCCGGTCGGTCGACCACGGCGAGGTCGGCGAGGAGTTCGTGGTCCTCTTCGCGGGGCCTCCCCGAGGGGCTTCCGATGTCTGCGAAAGACTGCGCCTGGCCGTCGAACAATGGGACTGGTCGGAGATCTGCAACGGCCTGCGCGTGACGATCAGCATCGGCGTCGCCGGCAAATCCCCCAAAGAGATTCTGGAGATCGCCGATCAAAATCTCTATACGGAGAAAAGGAGCGCCGCAACCGGGTCGCGTCGTAACGCACTGACAACCGGCGGCCGGCCGCCTCGTCATCCCTTTTCGAAAAACTCCTCGATTTTCTTCCATTCCTGCTTGATGAAGCGCCGGTGCATCAGCCGCTTCAGCCAGGAGATGACCCAAACATCTCGTCTGGATTGAGATTGGAGCATAATCGCCCGAACATCGCTCTCGGTCCAAACGGTCCATTCGCCGGCGACGGCCCAGAGATTTGACGCAAATGCGGGCGTTACCTCGTTCTCCAATATGGATCGGAGTTCTGCGCGGGAATGGGCCGACGCGGTGAGCACCTTGGCAATCCGACGATAGTCCCCTGGTTGCAGTTCAGTGTCGAGGAACAGGTCCGACATCGCGTGCCAAACGGGCAATCGTCTCTGAACCTCGGGCATGGTGAACGCCTCTGCCGGCACGGCTTCCGCCTTCATCAATGAGGCCCCTCCTCCGAAGGCTGCTACGACCGACCCGGTGATATCGCCATTCCTAGCTTTCGAGCAGTCGCCTCATCATGTGGCGGATATGATCCTGAGCGCCGAAAAAGATGGCGGCAACGATAATCGTCTGGCGATCCGCCGCCGGCAGAAACCAAATTGCCGCCTTGCCTCGCCGCAGGAAGCGGATGCCCGGATAAATCTCGGATCGCAATGTTCCGATGTGGGGTGTTTCGGTGAGCCGCCGGATCGATGAACGCAGATCGCGAACCCGGCCCGCCGCCCGCTCCAGGGCCTCTTCGGCGCTATCGCCGAGATCGCTGTAGGCGGCAAAGAGATGGTCGAATATAAATTCGAAATCCCGCTCCGCTTCGCGGGAATATTCAATTTTCCACACCAAGAGCGCGCCGCTTCCGCTCGATCATATCGTCGACGAACTCCGCCATGGCCTCGTCCGACAGCGTCGGTCCGTTCAACCGCCGCTGGATCAGTTCCCGAATGGCTTCCGTCTCCGCAGCCTCGGTTTCGGTTTTTTGCCTGAGAAGCTCCAGGCCCTGCTGCAGAACCGAACTCAGGCTCGAATACCGCCCGTTCTCGACAAGCGATCGAGCAAACGCATCCTGTTGCTCGGTCAACGAGATCGATGATTTCACGCTCATGATATGATCTCCTTTCCTTTCAGGATTGCTACTCAGTGGCATATGTCAAGGGGCTTCATGATCGTATGCGAAGCTGCTTCGCCAGATATTGGCATCCCGGCCGTTCTCTGATCTAGTCTTCAACACTGGGCAATCAGCCCCAGGCTCATGACACCTAACGAGCGAAAGCCGTATTTTCATGACCACTCACCGCTTCATTCCGACGACCTTTCATAATGTCATCGGTTCACTTCCGCCGGCTCTCACTATTGCGGACGGCGATACCGTCGTTACGCAGACGCTCGACGCCATCGGCTATGACAAGGACGGCGTCTGGCGGACGTCCGGTCCCAACCCGATGAACGGACCGATCTTCGTGGAAGGCGCCGAGCCCGGAGATGCGCTGAAGGTCGAAATCATCAGCATGGTGCCGACCAGGGATACGGGTTTTACCCGCAGCGTCGTCGCCGCCAATGTGATCGACCCCGAGACGGTCCGCGACCTGCCGTCGCGCGATATCGCTATCTGGGCCATCGACCGCGAGGCATTGACGGTCAGGCTTTCCGAGCCGGTCGGCGGTCTTGAAAATCTGCTGCTGCCTCTCGCCCCGATGATCGGCTGCTTCGGCGTGGCGCCGAGCCTCGGCCAGGCGATTTCGACCGCGACCAGCGGCGAATATGGCGGCAACATGGATTACCGCCTGTTTGGTCCCGGCACCACGGTCCGCTTCCCGATTTCGGCTCCCGGCGCCCTGTTCTTCCTGGGCGACTGCCATGCAGTGCAAGGCGATGGCGAGATCGTGGGAACCGGCGTCGAAACGACATTCGAGGTCACGGTGCGGCTGACGGTGGAAAAGAAGGCCGCGCTGGTCTGGCCGCGCGGGGAAACCGCCGAAGACATCTTCACCGTCGGCAACGCCCGCCCTCTCGACCAGGCCCTTCAGCACGCCACCAGCGAAATGTTGAGCTGGCTGGCATCGGATTACGGCCTGGACAGGACGGCGGCCAGCCATCTGCTGGGTCAGGTGGTGCGCTACGATGTCGGCAACGTCTTCGATCCGGCCTATACCATGGTTTGCCGCGTTGCAAAGAAGTGGCTGGTGCGTCAATAGAGCTTCCGCGCATCCGACGCTTCGTCAATCGTGCCGTGACAGGAAACGGGAGACCGTCGCCAGGCAGAGCTGCTTTTCCTCGACATGCGGCATGTGGCTGGAATTTTCGAAGAGCACCCATTCGCAGCCGGTAACGCGTTCGAGATAGGGCCTCACCACCAGCGGCGTCGCCTCGTCGTATTTGCCGGAGATCAGCAGCGTCGGGGCTTCGATGCGGTCGAGCCGGTCTTCGATCGTCCAGTCCTTCATCGTGCCGATGACGTGGAATTCGGTGGGGCCGTTCATGTTGCGGTAGACGGTATTGTCCTCGTCCATGATCGTGAAGGTCCGCGCCACTTCGGGCGGCCACGGCACCACGCGGCAGACATGGCGATCATAGAAGACGCGGGAGGCCGCGATATAGTCCGGATCGGTGAGGCTTCCCGCCTGCTCATGTTTCAGCAGCGTGTCCTGCACCTCCTGCGGCAGCTCCTTTCTCAGCCGGTTCGCTTCCGAAACCCAGGTGTGCATGTTGGCCGGCGAGTTGGCTATGACAAGCGCCTTCAGGCCTGGCGGCCGGCGCACCGCATGTTCGGCGCCGAGCATGCCGCCCCAGGACTGGCCGAGGAAGGCATAACGATCCTGGATGCCGAGATGGGCAAGCAGCGCATCCAGCTCTTCGAGGAAGAGGCCGACGGTCCAGAAATCCGGGCCTTTGTCGGGAAGACGGGTGGAACTACCGTTGCCGAGCTGGTCGTAGTGGATGACGGGACGGCCGTCGAGGGCGGCGATGTCCTTGAAGGAATCGACATAATCATGCGTGCAGCCGGGCCCTCCATGGGCGACGACGAGCGGCAGCTTGCCTCTGTCAAGCGATCCGGTGACGCGATACCAGGTGCGATAGTCGCGAAAGGGCAGATAGGCTTCACTCGTTGCGATTTCGGCCACCGGCGTCTCCATCTCTTGGGCGTTTGGAAACCATAATGCGGCGGCAGCGGCGAAGGCAGCTATCACAACTTATAGGGTGGGCCCGGGAACCGCTCTAGCTTCGGCCAGGCTCCTCGAGCAGGCGGTAATGGGTGGCGCGCACGACGGCCTGGGTGCGGTTGCGGGCGCCGAGTTTCTTGGCTGCGGCATTGAGATGCATCACCACGGTCGGCACGGAACGGCCGATGATGCGCGAGATTTCCTTGGCGGAATAACCCTCCGCCGAATGACGCAGGCATTCGCGTTCCCGCTCGGTCAGATGGATGGTGCCGACGCTGCGCGCCTTCCTGTCAAAAAGCGAATAGGCCGTCTCGTGGAAGACCTGGGCGAGCAGGTTGAAGTCGGCGATATAACGCAGCGCATGCCGTTCGAAATCGCTGTCTTCGCCGAAGCGGATGCCGGTGACGGTCGCATAGTCGCCGCCCGGCATATGGACCGGCACGGTGACGCCGGTCGACATGTCGCGTTCGCGGAGATAGCGCGTCACTGGCGCGGTGTCGTCGCTCATGAAGCGGTTGATCAGCGTGTCGGCATTCGGATCGTAATTCCAGAAGAAGGGCGCGCTGCTGCGCAGCGCCACCTGCTGGACCGGATCGATGCGGAAATAACCGCGGCCGAACCAATAGTCGTGCATGTCGTCGGCGATGTTCCGGAGTTTCAGCAGCGAGGGTATCATGATCGCGCCGTCGAGATCGTAGGGCACCGGCGTATAGTCATAGATCAGGGCCTCGAAGCCCAACCGCTTCATCGCCTCGAAGGCCTGATCGATCCGGCCGTCCAGCGTTTCATGCGCTGTAAACTGCCGTCTGATCGTTCCGATGTCGTCAAGCATGGGCAGTTCCCCGGTTCGGATGCGCCCTACCCTATCACTTCTTATAGCTGGCACGGGACGCGATTTCCGGTAAAAATTTAACCATGCCCAAATATTGAGCAAGCGAAATCTTCTGCTGGAGCAATCAATGTGGCGTGAAATACAGCCGGACGACCGTTTCGACATCGATGTCGATGGCTATCGCGTTATTGCCTATAGTTTCGGGTCCGGCAGCGAGACGGTTTTTTGCCTGAACGGCGGTCCCGGCCTGCCCTGCGATTACCTGCGCGAGGCGCATTCCTGCCTGATCGACCAGGGTTATCGTGTCGTCGCCTTCGATCAGCTTGGCACCGGTGCCTCCGATCGGCCGGACGATCTCTCGCTCTGGACGATCGGCCGTTATGTCGAGGAGACCGAGACCGTACGCAAGGCGCTGGGGCTCGGCAAGGTTCACCTGCTCGGCCACTCCTGGGGCGGGTGGCTCGCGATCGAATACGCGCTGACCTATCCCGAGAACCTCAAGACATTGATCCTCGAAGATACCGTCGCTGACATGCCGCATCTGATCTCGGAGCTGGAGCGGCTGCGGGCCGCACTCGGCCCCGAGACCGTGTCGATGATGCAGAAGCATGAGGCTGCGGGCACCTACGATCATCCGGAATATCTCGCCGCCATCACCATCCTCAACTATCGCCATGTCTGCCGCCTGTCCGAATGGCCGGCGCCGGTGCGCCGCTCGCTCGACGACTGGAACATGGCGCCCTACGCGACCATGCAGGGCCCGAACGAGTTTCTCTATATCGGCAACCTCAAGGACTGGAACCGCATCCCCGATCTGCCGCGGCTGACGCTGCCGGTGCTGATCACCACGGGCGAGCATGACGAGCTGACGCCGGCCTGCGCGCTGAGGATGAAGCTCGCATTGCCGAATGCCGAATTGAAGGTATTTGCCAATGCCAGCCACATGCCATTCTATGAACACCCGCAAGATTATTATCCGGCGCTTTTCGATTTTCTAGCCCGGCACAAGGCAGCCTGATGCAAATGGAAGCGGCTCCAACCCGACGAAGACAGAGGGGCGATCGCCGCCATGCATCGCTATAAATTCGTTCTGACGCGACCGCTGCAGTTCCTGCCGGTCATTTTCGGCATCAGCGTCATCACCTTCATCCTTGTCCGGCTCATTCCCGGCGATCCCGCGCGCAACATCCTCGGCACGCGGGCGACGCCGGCAGCGCTCGCCAGTATCCGCGCTCAATACGGCCTGGATCAGCCGATGTGGCTGCAATATGTCTATTTCCTCAAGAACCTCGCCAATGGCGAGATGGGCAAATCGATCCTCTACAAGATCGACGTGCTGAAGCTGATCGCAACCCGCATCGAGCCGACGCTCGCGCTGGTCGTTTCCAGCGTCATATTGTCGGTGCTGATTGCCGTGCCGATGGCGGCGATCGCCGCGCGCAATGCCGGCCGGGCGCCCGATCATGCGGTGCGCATCGTCTCGACCTTCGGCATCGGCTTCCCGCCCTTCTGGCTGGGGCTGATGCTGATCATCCTCTTCAGCGTCGAACTCGGCATGCTGCCGGTTTCCGGTTACGGCGCGACGATCGGCGACAAGCTTTCGCATCTGGTGCTGCCGAGCCTGACGGTGGCGCTGTCGCTCTCGACCGTGCTGACGCGCAGCCTGCGCGCGGCGATGATCGAGGCGCTGAAATCGGATATCGCGACGGCGGCGCGCGCCCGCGGCATGCCCGAAGGTATCGTTTTCTGGCGCCACGTGCTGCCGAATTCGCTGGTGCCGACGATCAACCTGCTTGCCGTCAACATCGGCTGGCTGATCGGCGGCACGGTGGTGGTCGAGAGCGTCTTCGCGCTGCCCGGCATGGGGCAGCTGCTCGTCAGGGCGATCTTCTCGCGCGACTACATGGTGGTGCAGGGCGTCGCCATGGTCTTTGCCTGCGCCACCGTGCTCATCAACTTCATCGCCGACATCGTTACCGTCGCCGTCGATCCGAGGGTGAAGCTATGAGCATCGAGGCGACCGCTCCCGCATCCCACGGCTGGCACCGGTTCTTCGGCCGGCGGCTGATGTTTGCCGTCGGCGCCGGCATGCTCTTGTTCTTCGTCTTGCTGGCGATCGGCGCGCCCATCATCGCGCCCTACGATTCGATCATGCAGAATGCCGCGGTGCGCCTGCAGGCGCCGTCGCTGCTGCATCCCTTCGGCACCGACAATTTCGGCCGTGATATCCTTTCCCGGGTCATCTGGGGCGCGCGCCTCGATCTGCAGATGGCTCTCATCGGCGTCGCCTTCCCCTTCCTGATCGGTACGACTGTGGGCACGATAGCCGGCTTTTACGGCGGCATCGTCGATGCGCTGTTCATGCGCCTCGTCGATATCATCCTCGCCTTCCCCTTCCTGGTGTTGATGCTGTCGATCATCGCGATCCTCGGTCCCGGCCTCGGCAGCTTCTATATCGCCATGGCGCTGGTCGGCTGGGTCTCCTATGCGCGGCTGATCCGCGCGCAGATGCTGGTGCTGAAAAGCAGCGATTACGCGGTCGCCGCCGTCAGTCTCGGCTTCAGCCGCCCGCGCATCATGTTCCGGCACCTGCTGCCGAACGCGATCGCCGGCTCGATCGTCTTTTCGATGTCGGATGCGACGCTGGTGCTGCTGAGCGGCGCCGCCGTCAGCTATCTCGGTCTCGGCGTCCAGCCGCCGATCGCCGAATGGGGCGTCATGGTCGCGGAAGGGCAGAGCTTCATCACCACCGCCTGGTGGATCACGCTGTTTCCCGGCCTTTCCATCGTCTGCCTCGCCTTCGGCTTCAGCATGCTGGGCGATGCTCTCGGCGAATTGCTGGGGGTGCATGAATGAGCGGCTCCGTGCTTTCCGTCCGCGATCTGACCGTCCGGGCGCATCTCGATTCCGGCCCGCGCACGCTGCTCGACGCGGTCTCCCTCGATCTCGGCAAAGGAGAAATTCTCGGTCTCGTCGGCGAGAGCGGCTCGGGTAAGAGCCTGTTCTGCCGCTCGCTGGTGCGCTTGCTGCCCTCCTCCCTGTTGAAGATCGAGAGCGGTTCCGTGCTTCTCGAAGGGCGCGACCTCATGCGGGTCGACGATAGCGAGATGCTGAAAGTGCGCGGCGGCGAGATCGGCATGATCTTCCAGAACCCGACCAGCCATCTCGATCCGGTCATGCGGATCGGCGACCAGGTCGCCGAGGGTATTCGCTACCACCAGGGCCTTGGCGCTCGCGAGGCCCGCGCCGCGGCGGTGGACATTCTGGCGCAGGTCGGCTTTCCCGATCCTGCCCGCCAGTACGACCGTTATCCGCATGAATTTTCCGGCGGCATGCGCCAGCGGGCGATGATCGGCGTCGCCCTGTCCTGCAATCCGAAGATCCTGATCGCCGACGAGCCGACGACGGCGCTCGACGTGACCATCCAGGCGCAGATCCTGCGGCTCCTGATCGACATTCGCGATCGGCGCGGGCTGTCGATCATCTTCATCACTCACGATCTCGGCATCGTTGCGCAGACCTGCGACCGCATCGCCGTGCTGCGCAATGGCAAGCTCATCGAAGAAGGGCCGAAGCGGACGATCCTGGCACGGCCGCAGCACCCCTATACGATTAACCTGATCGACAGCCACCCTTCCATTTCAGGCGAGCAGCTCGTGCCGCCGTGCGTTCATGGGGAGACAGCCGGATCGGCCAGACCGCTGCTGGAGATCGACGATCTGCATGTGCGCTTCAGGGGCGGCGGACTGTTCAAGGGCGGCGCCAAGACGATCAGTGCCGCTGCCGGCATCAGCCTGAAGATCATGCCGGGCGAAACCGTCGGCATCGTCGGCGAATCCGGCAGCGGCAAGAGTACGCTTGCCCGCGCCGTGCTCGGGCTGACGCCGCTTTCCGCCGGCCACGTCACCTTCGACGGCATCGACCTGGCGCAGCAGAGGAGCGCGGGCTTGGCAAAGCTCAGGCGCGAAACGGCGATGGTGTTCCAGGATCCCTACAACGCGCTCAACCCGCGGCTGACGATCGGGCAGATGCTGGCCGAGGTATTGAAGGTCCAGGGCAAGGTCGCCAAGGCCGAGATCCCGGCGCGCATCGGCGAGTTGCTCGATCTCGTCGGCCTTGAGCGCGAATTCGCCGACCGCAAGCCGCGCAGCATGAGCGGCGGCCAGTGCCAGCGCGCCGGCATTGCCCGCGCGCTCGCCGTCGATCCGAAGCTGATCATCGCCGACGAATGCGTGGCGGCGCTCGACGTCACCATCCAGGCGCAGATCATCGAGCTTTTCCGGCAGCTCACCGCGAAGATGAACCTGACGCTGATGTTCATCGCCCATGATCTCGCCATCGTGCGCAATCTCTGCGAACGCGTCGTGGTGATGTATCGCGGCGAGATCGTCGAGGAAGGCCGTTCGGAAGAGGTCTTCGCCCGGCCGAAGCACGCCTATACCGCGGCGTTGATCGCAGCCATCCCCGACATCGATCCCGACAAGCCGCTGCTGCAGGGCGCCGGCCGCAGCCAGGATCCGCAATCCGTATCAATCAAGCGCATACCATAACAACGAAGGGAAACGAATTCATGACGAACAACTGGAAATCAATCGGGCTTGCAGCCCTGCTCGCCGGCCTGACGCTCGGCGCAAGCTATGCCGAGGCCGCCGGCGTGCTGACCATCGGCCGCCGCGAGGATTCGACGACATTCGATCCGATCAAGACCGCGCAGAATATCGACAACTGGGTGTTTTCCAACGTCTACGACGTGCTGATCCGCGTCGACAAGACAGGCACAAAGCTGGAGCCGGGGCTTGCCGAAAGCTGGACGGTGTCGGATGACGGTTTGACCTATACTCTCAAGATCCGCGATGCGAAATTCTCCGACGGTTCGCCGCTGACGGCGGAAGATGCGGCTTTCAGCCTGTTGCGCATTCGAGACGATGCCGCCTCGCTCTGGAGCGATTCCTACAAGGTGATCGACACGGCGGTGGCGACCGATCCGCACACGCTGACGATCAAGCTGAAGAACCCCTCCGCGCCGTTCCTGTCGACGCTGGCGCTGCCGAACGCGTCGGTCATCTCGAAGAAAGGCATGGAGTCGCTGGGCGCCGACGCCTATGCGGAAAAGCCGATCGCATCCGGCGCCTTCGTGATCGACGAATGGCGGCGCGGCGACCGCGTCATCCTCAAGAAGAACCCGAATTTCTGGGAAGCCGACCGCGTCAAGCTCGACGGCGTCGAGTGGATCTCGGTGCCCGACGACAACACCCGGATGCTAAACGTTCAGGCCGGCGAACTGGATGCGGCGATTTTCGTTCCCTTCTCCCGCGTCGAGGAACTGAAGAAGGATCCGAACCTCAATGTCGGCATCGACGCCTCGACCCGCGAGGATCATCTGCTGATCAACCACGCGCATGGCGCGCTCGGCAAGAAGGAAGTCCGCCAGGCGCTGGATCTTGCGATCGACAAGAAGGCGATTGTCGACACGATCACCTTCGGCCAGGGGACGATCGCCAATTCTTACATTCCGAAAGGCGCGCTCTACTATTATGCCGACAATCTGCAGCGGCCCTATGATCCGGCAAAGGCCAAGGAAATGCTGGCGGCAGCCGGGGTCTCCGACCTGACGCTGAATTACCTGGTCCGCGCCGGCGATGAAGTCGACGAGCAAACGGCCGTATTGGTCCAGCAGCAGTTGCAAAAGGCCGGCATCACCGCCAATCTGCAGAAGGTCGATCCGAGCCAGCAATGGGATATGCTGGTTGCCGGCGACTACGATGTTTCGGTCAACTACTGGACCAACGACATTCTCGACCCTGACCAGAAGACCACCTTCGTCCTCGGCCATGATTCCAACAATAACTATCTGACCAACTACAAGAACGAGGCAGTGAAGGACCTGGTCGCCAAGGCCCGTCTCGAGCTCGACCCGAAGAAGCGCGAAGCCATGTATGTCGATCTGCAGAAGATGGCCAAGGACGACGTCAACTGGATCGACCTTTATTACAGCCCCTACATCAACGTCTCGCGCAAGAATATCGAAAATTTCTACCAGAACCCGCTCGGCCGGTTCTTCCTCGAGGATACGGTGAAGAACTAAGGTCCGGCAGCATGCAAATGCTCCGTCGCCGTAAAGGCGGCGGAGCTCCACTTATTGCTGCGACGGGCCGCTTTTTTACTCGGCGGCCGCGAGCTTGTCCTGCGTTTTGGTCTCGAAGTCGCTGGCGTCGTGACGCTCGTGCAACTGGCTCGAAGGCTCGCCGGAGAGGCGGTTGACCATCCGGCCGCGCTGCACGGCCGGCCTATTGTAGATGGTATCGGCCCAGCGCCGCACGTTCTTGTAGTCCTCGACCTGCAGGAATTCGGCCGCACCGTAGGTCCAGCCCTTCACCAGGCCGCCATACCACGGCCAGACGGCAATGTCGGCGATCGTATATTGGCTGCCGGCCAGATACTCGCTTTCGGCCAGGCGGCGATCGAGCACGTCGAGCTGGCGCTTCACCTCCATGGCGAAGCGGTCGATCGCATATTCGATCTTCGTCGGCGCATAGGCGTAGAAATGGCCGAAGCCGCCGCCGAGATAGGGTGCGCTTCCCATCTGCCAGAACAGCCAAGACAGGCATTCGGCGCGTTCGCCCGGTTCGGTCGGCAGGAAGGCGCCGAACTTTTCGGCGAGATAGGTGAGGATGGCGCCGGATTCAAAGACGCGGATCGGCTTTTCGCCGCTGCGGTCCATCAGCGCCGGGATCTTCGAGTTGGGATTGATCTTGACGAAATCGCTTCCGAACTGGTCGCCATCGCCGATCCGGATCAGCCAGGCGTCGTATTCCGCACCGCTGTGGCCGAGCGCCAGCAGTTCCTCGAGCATGATCGTGACCTTCTGGCCGTTCGGTGTGCCGAGCGAATAAAGCTGCAGCGGATGACGGCCGATCGGAAGCTCCTTCTCATGCGTCGGCCCTGCGATCGGGCGATTGATGTTGGCGAACTGGCCGCCATTCGCCTTGTTCCAGGTCCAGACCTTCGGGGGTACGTAATCGGGAGAACCGCTCATCTTTCAAACTCCTGGCATTGGTCGGATAGAGCACGGCGCCTGGTCGGGCCGCCGCATTTTTCCTGACATAGCAGAGGCGACGAGGGTTTGTCACAGGTCTCAGAGCTGTTTCACGCAATCGTCAGAGCCTTGGCAAAGCTCAAGAAAAGAGGGGTTTCAGGCGTTGGCTTCAGGCAGGCGCCTGCCCGTCGCGGCCGAAAACAGATGTTCGCCGGCCGCCCGCAAGGTGAAGCGGATGGTGTCGCCGGGCTTTATCGCGATGCGCTCGCGAAACAGCATATTGACGTTTTCTTCGCCGATCCGGGCGACGACCTGTGTCTCTGCCCCGGTCGGTTCGACGACGACGATCTTCGCCGGTGTCCCCTCCTCGGCGATGGCGAATTGTTCCGGCCTGATGCCGTATATAAGCTCTTCGCCGGGATCGGCCGTGCCGGGGCGCAGCGACAGCGGCATGGCGACGCCGCTGTCGGTTCGGAAGATCGAAGGCGCATCGGCCTGGATGCGGCCCCTGAGCAGGTTCATCGCCGGCATGCCGATGAAGCCGGCGACAAAGGTGGTCGCCGGGCGGTCGTAGATCTCAAGCGGCGTTCCGATCTGCTCGACGATGCCGTCACGCATCACGACGATGCGGTCGGCCATGGTCATCGCCTCGGTCTGGTCGTGGGTGACATAGACCGTGGTGATCTTCAGCCGCTGGTGAAGCTCCTTGATCTCGGCGCGCATGGCGATGCGAAGCTTGGCGTCGAGATTGGAAAGCGGCTCGTCGAAGAGAAACACTTTGGGATCGCGCACGATGGCGCGGCCCATGGCCACACGCTGGCGCTGGCCGCCCGAGAGATGGCGCGGATGTCGGTCGAGATAAGGTTCCAGCGCAAGGATCCTGGCGGCGGACTGCACCCGCCTGCCGATCTCGTCCTTGGCCGTGCCGCGCAGCCTCAGGGAAAAGCCCATATTCTCGGCCACCGTCAGATGCGGATAGAGCGCGTAGCTCTGGAACACCATGGCAATGTCCCGCTCCTTCGACGGCAGATCGTTGACCATGCGGCCGTCGATCGAAAGCCGGCCTTCGGATATCGTTTCAAGACCGGCAATCATCCGCAGCAGCGTGGACTTGCCGCAGCCGGACGGGCCGACGAGCACGATGAACTCGCCATCGTCTATATCCACGTCGACGCCGTGGATGACAGGTAGCGTGCCGTAGGATTTGCGGATGTTGTGAAGCGCGATCGACGCCATGATGGTTCCTCCCCTGTCGTGTTCAGGCCGCGCCTTCGCCTTCATGGTTGACCGCCGTCCGGGTGCCGGAGGAGAACATGATCAGGGCGAAGAGCGGTTCGGTGCCGAGTGCGCGCGCCCAATGGCGGACATTGCGGGGAATGCGGATCGCGTCGCCGGCTTCGAGCCGGTAAAGCGCATCGCCGAGCTTGTGTTCGCAAAGGCCGGAAACGACGTAGAGGATCTCCTCGCAATCGGGATGCGAGTGCAACTGGTTGCGCTCGCCGGGATTGATGCGGCAGGTGCCGAAGGTCATCTCGGCGCCGGGCGTGCCATCGCCGGTGATCTTCCAGTTGAGTTCTCCCCATGTGGTCGGCATGAATTCGCCGCCGGCTTTCCTGAAAATAATATCGGTCTCGCTCAAGGCGGTCCCTCCCCGTCAGAGATTGGTGGTGACGCCGGCATCCGTGCGTCGGTAGAATTCGAAGAGCTTCATGATCTCGCGGGCGATTTCGAGCGTGCCCCGGGTGATCGATGTGCCGGAAAGGATCGCATCCGTCAGGTGCAGGATCTCTCCCACATAGCCGAGATAGAAGAGATTGTTGTTGTAGAGCTGGCCGAGCGAATGTTCCGGCTCGTAGATGAGCGCGGCATTCTCGTCCGGCTGGATGAAGCTTGCGGCGCGGCCATAGGACGGCAGGTCCGCCTTGCGGAAATAGGTCAGACGGCTGCCGTTTTCGACGATGGCGTTGGCGCCCTCGCCGATGATTTCGACCCGCTCGAAGATACTGCCGCCCGATTGGCCGGCGGCAAGGTGCAGCGTGCCGATCGCGCCGGAGCGGAAGCGCAGGCTGGTGACGGTTGCCCCGGTCAGCGCTTCCCACTCGTAGCCTGCGCGCTCGATCTCGCCGCCGAGAAAATTGAGGATCGCTCCTGGATGGTAAATATGATCGAGGAAGCTCTGCATCTTGACGAGGTCGGCGCGGTCTTCCGGGCTCGGCAGGCTCTGGGGATAGCGGACATTGATCGAGGTCAGCCGGCCGAAGCCGGGCGAGCCGATCAGGTCCTTGAGTTTCTCGATCGTCGGAAAGAAAGTCTTCTTGAGCCCGGTCATCACCATGCGGCCGGCCGCCGCACTTGCCGCCTGCAGCCTTTCGATATCGCCGATGCTTGCCGCTGTCGGCTTTTCCATCCAGACGTGGGCGCCTGCTGCCAGCGCGTCGAGGGCCAGATCGGTCGCCTGGACACGGCCGTCGGGATGATAGGCGGTGACGAGAAAGACCAGTTCCGGCTTTTCCCGCTCCAGCATCTCGCGATGATCGGTATAGGCTTTGCCGGCGCCGAAGAGTTTTGCGAATTTCTCG
Organism: Rhizobium sp. R339; assembly: GCF_002211395.1. Classification (NCBI taxonomy): domain Bacteria; kingdom Pseudomonadati; phylum Pseudomonadota; class Alphaproteobacteria; order Hyphomicrobiales; family Rhizobiaceae; genus Rhizobium; species Rhizobium sp. R339. Next base: position 100,281 of record NZ_LOKV01000007.1, on the reverse strand, counting down.
GCGCGGCCGAGATCGAGATCGCAGATGCCGGCAAGTTCCACCGGCGCATAACGCAGCGCCGGATAGACATTGCGGTAGGCATGGCCGCCGGCGCCGATGAAGCAGGCCTTGATACGGTGATCGAATTCGAAATTGTAGCGGATTTCCCGCTGGACGTGATGCGACATGGTCAGCCCTTGATTGCTCCCTGCGTCAGCCCCTCGGTGAAGCGGCGCTGCATCAGGATGTAGAGAAGAATGATCGGCAGGAACGAAATGACGGTGCCTGAGAAGACCAGGCGGTAATCGGAGGCGTAGGTGCTGGCGAAACGAACCAGCCCGAGCGGCAGCGTCTGCACCTCGGGGCTGATCAGCACGATCAGCGGCAGGAAGAAATCGTTCCAGGTGGAGAGCGCGCTGATGATGACGAGTGCCTGCACGGCGGGCGTCGAGATCGGCAGAAAGACCTTGGTGAGGATCTGGAAATGCGACGCGCCGTCGATCTTGGCGGCCTCGATCAAATCGTCGGGCACGCCGATGAAGAAGCTCCGCATCAGGAAGATGCCGAAGGGAATGCCGTTGCTGACCTGCACCAGCACGATACCAGCCAGCGTGTTGACGAGGTTCAGCCCGAAGAGCACCTGGTAGAGCGGGATGACGATCGCCTGGACCGGCACGGTCAGCCCGAGGATGAAGGCATAGAACAGCCATTCCCGGCCGGGGAAACGGATCTTGGCAAGCGCATAGCCGGCCGGTGCGCAGGTGATGAGCGACAGGGCGACGACGCCGGCGAGGTTGATGAGGCTGTTGCCGACGAGATCGCCGAAGCCGCCGATCTGCCAGGCGTCGAGATAATTCCGCCACATCAGGTCGGCGGGCCAGGTGAAGGGATCGGCCTGGCCGATCTCGGCCTCGGTCTTGAAACTTGAGACCAGCAGCCAGGCGAAGGGGGCGAGGATCAGGATCAGAACAGGGGTCAGCGCCAGCGCCACCGGCCATTCGCGATTGCGCACACTCATTGGGAGAGCCTCGCGCGCCAGCGGTTGAAGACGATGGTGATGGCGATCGCGAGCAGGCTGAGCAGGATGCAGAGCACCGCAGCAAGCCCATGATCCTGGGACTGGAAGGCAAGCCGGTAGATATAGGTCGTGATCAGCTCGCTCTGATAGAACGGCCCGCCATTGGTCATGACGAAGACCGTGGCGAAGCCCTTCAGGCCGTTGATCATCGCCAGCGAGACGACGAAGGTCGTCACCTCGCGAAGCCCCGGCAGTGTTACATGGATCAGCTTCTGGAATGCGTTGGCGCCGTCCACCTCAGCCGCGTCGTAGAGCGAACGGTCGATATTCTGCAGGCCGGCGATGAAGAGCAGCATGTAAAGGCCGAAACCCTGCCAGGAGCTTGCGAGATTGACGGAAAAGAGCACCAGCGCCGGATCGGAAAGCCAGCCCTGCGTGAAGGCGCCGAGCCCGATCCGCGTCAGCGCCGTATTCATGAGCCCGAAAAACGGATCGTAGATATTGGCCCAGATGACGCCGACCACGGCCAGCGACACCAGATGCGGCAGAAAGAACGCGGTGCGGAAGAAGACCTGGGTGATCCTCAGCCTGCTGACGGCGAGCGCCAGCAGCAGGCCGAGACCGCCCGCCATCACCACATGATAGGCGAGCCAAATGAAGGTATGGACCAGGCTCTTCCAGACGATCGGATCATGCGCCGCCTTGGCATAATTGCCGAGGCCGACGAAGCTCGCCGAGGTGTTGAAGCCGGCCGAGCTGTTGAAGCTCAGCCAGAAAGTGGCAGCGATCGGCAACAGCGTGAAGACAGCATAGAGGCCGAGCGCCGGCGCCATCAGCCAGAACGCGGTGCCGGCATCGCCGTCGGGCGAAGCTGACCTGGCCGTCCGGCGTTTGGACCTACGGGCGGACAGGCCGCCCGTAGGTCCCGCCACGGCAGGTGCATCCCTGAGAGGAGCCACGACCTTGCTTCCGGGCGTCTCTGGAATGACCACTATTTCGCCTCTGCCATTTTGGCCTGGATCTGCTTCATGCCTTCCTCGCCGCGGATCTGGCCGGAGATCAGGCCCTGGATGACCTGGAAATAGGTGTCGAGCACGGTGCCCGGCAGATAGACGCTCGGATTGTAGCCGACGCCGCCGGCCGCGGCCGCGAAGATATCCTTGAGCACTGGCGTCGGAGGTTCGATGCCGGGGATTTCGCGCGGATAGATCATCGTGCTTGCCGGATCCTGGGCGCGTTTCTTCATCACCGCGTCCGACAACATGAAGTCGATCCATTTCATCGCGAGTTCCGGCTGCTTGGAGTTGACGGGCACCAGCCAGCTCCAGCCGACGCCGCCGGTCGGCATCGCCGCGCCCTTGATGTCGGATGGCATGGGCGCATAGCCGGCGTTAGTGAGGTCATAGCCTGCCTTGCGGGCATTGGCGGTGAACCAGGGGCCGGCGACGAACATGGCCGCGCGTTTGTTGAACCAGAGGCGCGAGGCGCCATCGAGATCGAGACCCGCCATTTCCTTCTTGATGTAGCCCGCCTCGACGAGCTTCTGCAGCCGGATGGCGCCGGCGGCGACCGATGGGTCGTCCCAGGCGATCTCGCGGCGCAGCGCCTTGCCGATCACCTCCTTGCCGCTTGCCGATTGCAGCAGGTTGCCGAAGAGATGGCCGGCGCTGCCCGGCGTACGCGGGCCGATGGCGATCGGGTGCACACCGGTCTCGTCGATCGCTTTCATCAGCGTTTCGAATTCGCCCCAGCTCGCCGGAATCTTCCAGCCCGCCTGCTCGAAAATATCCTTGTGATACCAGATGCCCAGCGCGTCGAGCCCGTCGGGAACCTCATAGATCTCGCCGCCGAACTGGCCCTTCAGCTCGGTGTAGAGCCAGGGATAGATCTGGTCCTTCCAGCCGCGCTTTTCATATTGTTCGGTGAGCGGGATCACCTGCTTGGCGTTCTTGACTACGCTGATGCGGCCGATGCCTGAATTGGTGAGGATCACATCCGGGCCGGCATCCGACTGGATCGCCGCCTGCACCGCGCCGTTGCTGATCGTTCCGGTCGGCGGCATGAACTCGACGGTCACGCCGGGATTGGCCTTTTCGAAATCGGCCTTGATGCCGTTCCAGAGCTGCGCGACCAGCGGTTCGGTGATCTGTTCGGGACCCCACATCTTCAGGGTTTCGGCATGTGCCGTCAGCGAACTTGCGGCAAGCATCGCCGCCAGTGCCGTGCTGCGGACAGGAAATTTCAACATTGTTCCCTCCTCCGGGCCTCTCCTCGGCCACGTTTTTACTGTTGAAAAGGAGACCTCCCTCTCCTTCACGTTCTCGGCTAACCCTTCTGAAACCGCGCCATGACCGCCTGCTGGACGTCGCTGATATGCGCGTGCATCAGCGCCTTCGCGCGGCCAATGTCGCGCGCCCGGAAAGCCTGCAGGATCTGATCGCGCTCCTCGGCCGCCCTTTCGGCCAAGTCGCGGCTCTCATTGGCGATCGAGCGGCAGATCTGGATCTGCAGCGCCAGCCGCGCCAGCGTCTCGATCAGCGGCAGGCTTCCCGAAAGCTCGGCGATGGTCTCGTGAAATTCCTTGTCGCGAATGCCGTAGGTCTCCATGTCGCCGCGGCGCAGCGCCGCCACCGCCTCGTCCAGGATGCGTTCGAAGCCTGAAATATGCCGGTCGCTCATCTGAGGGACGGCGAGCTCGACGGCGAAACATTCGAGCGTCTTGCGCAGATTGTAGAGATCGTCGATCTCCTTCGGCGTGAAGCTGCGCACGAAGAAGCCGCGATAGGGCTTGATCTCGATCAGCCCTTCCTTGGCCAGCGTGCCGATCGCCTCGCGGAACGGCGTGCGGCTGACCTGCAGGCGTTCCGTCAGTTCCTTTTCATCGATCGAGACGCCGCTCGGCAGTTCGCCGGAGACGATGAGCCGAACGATTTCCTCGTAGATCCGCTCGCGAAGGGTGAGGTGGCGCGGTGCGTTCATGGTCTCCATTTCCGTCTGGCGTTCGTGATTTAAGTATGCAATATACGAAAGAATATACAATATGGAAAATACAAAATCGGGAATTTTATCGAGACACACACAGAGAAAGTCCAAAAAGAGGAGGAAAACCAATGGGAAAGGTCTATGTCGTCGGCACCTGTGATACCAAGGAAGCGGAACTGAACTACGCCGGGGAGGCGGTCCGTGCCGCCGGCGCCGATGCTGTGCTGGTCGATGTCGGCACGCTTGGGGAGGGTGCAGGCGCCGATATCCGGGCGCGCGAAGTCGCGGAATTTCATCCCGAGGGTGCGCCGGCCGTGCTCGGGCAGACGGATCGGGGAACGGCGGTCTCGGCGATGGCCAAGGCGCTGACGGCGTTCCTCAGATCGCGGGATGACATCGGCGCCGTTCTCGGCCTCGGCGGAACCGGCAATACCGCGCTGGTGACGGAGGCGATGCGCTCGCTTCCGATCGGCCTGCCGAAACTGATGGTCTCGACAGTCGCCTCAGGCAATGTCGCGCCCTATGTTGGACCGAACGATCTGACCATGATGTATTCGGTCGTCGACGTCGCCGGCCTGAACGCGATCTCGCGCAAGGTGATCGGCAATGCGGCGAACGCGGCGGCCGGCATGGCCCGCAACCCCATTCCCGCTTCGAGCGACGATCGGCCGGGTATCGGCATGACCATGTTCGGCGTCACCACGCCTTGCGTCACGCAGGTGCGCGAGATGCTCGGCAAGACGCATGAAATCTATGTCTTCCATGCGACCGGCGTCGGCGGGCAGTCGATGGAGAAACTTGCCGATTCCGGCCTGCTGCAGGGCGTGATCGATGTGACGACGACGGAGGTTCCCGACCTTCTCGTTGGCGGTGTCTTTCCCGCCACCGAGGATCGCTTCGGCGCCATCATCCGCACCGGCCTGCCCTATGTCGGTTCGGTCGGTGCCGTCGACATGGTCAATTTCGGCGCGCGGGAAACCGTGCCCGTGCCTTTCCGCGACCGCCGGCTTCACGTCCATAATGCGCAGGTAACGCTGATGCGCACCACGCCGGAGGAAAACGGCCGGATCGGCGCCTTCATCGTCGAAAGGCTCAACCGCATGCAGGGTCCGGTCCGTTTCCTGCTGCCGCTCCAGGGCGTTTCGGCCATCGACGCCGTCGGTCAGCCGTTCCACGATCCGCAAGCCGACGCGGCGCTGTTATCAGCCATCCGCAACGGCTGGCGCGATGCGCCGAACAGGCGTCTCGTCGAGATCGACGCCCATATCAACAGCCCGGAATTCGCTGCGGCACTCGTCGCCAATTTCCATGACATCCATGCCTCAAGGAGGGAATTTTGACCCGTATCGACAGAAACGACATTCTGAACAGGCTTCGCCGCAAGATCGCCGAGGGCCGGCCGATCATCGGCGGCGGCGCCGGCACCGGCCTTTCCGCCAAAAGCGAGGAAGCCGGCGGCATCGACCTGATCGTGATCTACAATTCCGGGCGCTACCGCATGGCCGGGCGAGGCTCGCTCGCCGGCCTCCTCGCCTATGGCAATGCCAATGAGATCGTCAAGGAGATGGGCCGTGAGGTTCTGCCGGTCGTGCGCCGCACACCGGTGCTCGCCGGCGTCAACGGCACCGATCCCTTCATGCTGCCCGATCACTTCCTCGACGAGTTGAAGGCGATGGGTTTTGCCGGCATCCAGAATTTTCCCACGGTCGGGCTGATCGACGGCACTTTCCGCGCCAATCTCGAAGAAACCGGTATGGGCTTTGGGCTGGAGATCGACATCATCGCCCGCGCCCACGCCAAGGACATGCTGACGACCCCTTATATTTTCAGCAGCGAGGATGCCGTCGCCATGACCAAAGCCGGCGCCGATATCGTGGTCTGCCATCTCGGCCTGACCACGGGCGGCGCGATCGGTGCCGAAACAGCGCTGACGCTCGACGGATGCGTGGAGAAGATCAATGCATGGGCCGATGCCGCGCGGTCGGTGCGCGACGACGTCATCGTACTCTGCCATGGCGGACCGATCTCCATGCCGGCGGATGCCGCCTATGTGCTCGCCCGCTGCAAGGGCTGCAACGGCTTCTACGGCGCAAGTTCGATGGAGCGGCTGCCGACCGAGATCGCGATCCGTGCGCAGGTCGAGGACTTCACCAAGATATAGGAGTGGCTTGGACCGGCCGAGTGCCAGCTGCCGGCGCCTCCCTCGCGGGGTGCCGGCAGCGGCTCTAAGGCATGACCATCGCGCCGGTTTCCGACGGTGCGAGGATCTCGTCCAGCTGCCTGACGAGGGCGCGGTCGCCGTCCACATCCGCCGCCAGCCGGGAGAAAAGCTCGGCCATGCCCCGAAAAATCGTTGCTGCCGGATCGTCCTCTCCGAGGAAATCGGCGATCTCCTGCATTTCGGCAACCCAACGATAGGCCTTCGGATACATATCGGGAATGGATTTCGACAGCTTGCGCTCGATGTCGGGAAGGCTTTCCGCGAGCTCGGCCTTCAGGCTCTCGGCGGCACCCGAGCGCGATGCGGCAAGCAGGATTGCGGCACCAAGCCCGGCAAGTCCCTTGTTGATGCCGGCATAACACATCTTCAGCGCCGATGCCGCGCCGAGCGGTCCGTCGAGCCTGCGGACTTTCAGGCTGTGCTCCTCAAGCAGCCGGCTCCGGCCCGTGCTATCGCCGCTGACATAGATCGTCGGACCAGATTTGCCGGCAGCAGGCGGACCGCCGATGATGGCGCCATCGAGGACTTCTACCCGGCTGCCTTCGAACCGCGCCGCCAGTGCCTGCATCGTTTTCGGCGCAATTGCATTGAGGTCGATGAAGGGCGGCGGCGCGGGATTCTCCCGTGATATTTCCGCGACTTGTTCGGCGACCTTGATCGCTTCCGCTGGCGGAACGATCGACAGGATCAGATCGGCCTTCGCCAGCTCCTTGAGCGCGACCGGAATCATTCCGGCTGCTTGCGCTCGTGCGATCGTCGGCTCGCTCCGGCCGTCGAGATAGGTCAGTACCTTGGCGCCATGGTCGATCAGCCGTTTGGCGACGGCGCTTCCCATCGCGCCCGATCCGATGATTGCGATATTGCCCATGTAAACCTCGATGATTGACGATATCGCGGTAAAGCTATTGCCGACGGCCGTGCCGTCAACTGCGACGATCCGCCCGAGCCCTTCCGGATGGCCGCTTCCTGCGTTGCGATGTCGCGGCATTTCTGCTTGATATCGGTCAAAGCAGAGGTGGCCGGCGCCGGGTATGATCGGCGAGGCTATTCGTATTCGGGGATATTGAGCTCAATGTATCGGACGATCATCTGCGGCATCGGCATGGGTTCCCGGGAAACGGCAATCCGCCTCCTGCGCCGGGCGGCGGCGCTGTTGGACCAAGGCGGCAGCATTGTCGTCCTGCACGTCGTCGAGAATATTCCGCACCGCCACCTCATGGATCTTCCGGAGCAATTCGAGACGACGGCGATGGCCGACTCCGAAAGGAAGCTCGTATTGCTCTGTCGGGAATTTGGTGTCCCGGCAACGGTCGAGGTTCGTATCGGCGTTGCGGCCTCCATGCTCGTGTCGGCCGCCAAGGAGAGATCGGCCGATCTCATCCTGCTGTCATCGCATGTCCCCGATATCACCGACTACGTCTTTTCCTCGATCGTCGAAAAGGTTGTGCGCCACGCGCGCTGCTCGGTTCTCATCGATCGGCGTACCGATCAGCCGCGGGAAGACGAAGCGCTGTTGTAGCTCTCCACAGCCTCCCCTCCCCTCCGGCGCCCTGACCACCTATATTTCAGGCAAATCAACGGCAGAATTGGCTGCCTGAGCGGAGACATGCATGAGCCAGGATCCCTATGAGCTTCTGGGCGTGAAGCGGGATGCGTCGCAAAAGGATATTCAAAGCGCGTTCCGTAAGCTTGCCAAGAAATTGCACCCCGATCTGAACCCCGGCGACAGAAAGGCCGAGGAGCGTTTCAAGGAAATTTCGACCGCCTACGAGATTTTGAGCGACGAAGAGAAGCGCGGACGCTTCGACCGCGGCGAGATCGATATGACGGGCGCCGAGCGGGCGCAGCGCAGCTATTATCGCGACTATGCCTCGGCCGGCAGCGCCGATAATCCCTATCGCAGCAGCGCCGGCTTTGCCGACTTCGGCGATGCCGACGACATCTTTGCGAGCTTCTTTTCACGCCGCACCGGCGGCGGCCGCGCGCGCAGCCAAGGCCAGGACCGGCGCTTTTCGATGGAGGTCGATTTTCTGGAGGCCATCAACGGCACTAGGACCGAGGTCAAGCTTCCGGATGGCCCGGCGCTCGAGGTGGGGATCCCGCCGGGAACGCGCGACGGCCAGACCTTGCGGTTGCGCGGCAAGGGGGAGCCGGGTGCTGGCGGCGGGCCGGCGGGCGATGCGCTCATCGAAATCCGTGTGCGTCCACACCGCTTCTTCACGCGCGACGGCGACGACATCCGCCTGGAGCTGCCGATTTCGCTCGGCGAAGCGGTGCTCGGCGGCAAGGTTCGCGTCCCCACGCCTTCAGGCCCCGTCAATCTGACGCTGCCGCCTCATTCCAACACCGGAAAAGTCCTGCGCCTCAAGGGCAAGGGCGTTCCGAAGCGCGGCGGCGGGCACGGCGACGTCTATGTCTCCCTGAAGATCGTCTTGCCCGATCAGCCTGACGAGCGGCTGACGTCCCTGGTGAAGGAATGGGCGGCGGCACATCCACATGATCCGAGGAAGAACATGGAGGCCTGATCATGGATGATCATGAGTTCCGTCTTTACTTGCAAATCGATGTGGTCCAGCTCGATTTCTGGATCGAACAGGGCTGGCTTATCCCGGAGACCTCAGGCGAAAAGCGACAGTTTCGCGATGCCGACGTCGCCCGCGCACGGCTGATCCTGGATCTCATGGGCAATATGGGCGTCAACGAGGCTGGCGTCGATATCGTCATGGATCTGGTCGATCAGCTTCATGGCATCAGGGGAACGATGGGCAAGCTGATGGCGGCCATTTCCAGGCAGGAGCGCGATGTCAAGCAGCGGCTGGTCGAAAGTCTCGAGGATTTGGAACGGTTTTGACGAGGCCGCGGCTCGTGCCTATGTCGTAAACCAGTAGCGAACGATATGGAAGAACAGCGGCGCCGCGAAAGTGATGGAGTCGAGGCGGTCGAGCACGCCGCCATGGCCCTCGATCACATAGCCCCAGTCTTTGGCGTTGAGATCGCGCTTGATGGCCGAGAGCACGAAGCCGCCGAAGAAGCCCGCAACCACGATGACGGTACTGACGGCCGCCGCCTGCAGGGGTGAGAACGGCGTCAGGCGATAGAGCAGCGTCCCGACGAGGATGGCCGAGGCGCCGCCGCCGATCAGGCCTTCGAGTGTCTTCGATGGGCTGATGTTCGGCGAGAAGCGATGCTTTCCGAGAAGCTTGCCCCAGACATACTGGAAGACGTCGCTGAGCTGCACGACGATGACGAGATAGACGAGGAGAAGCGCCGAAGGCGTGCCGGTCTCAAGCATCAGCAGCGCCGGCGCATGGCTGATCGAATAGACCGTCAGCATCAATCCCCATTGCACCCTGGCGGTTCGCGCCAGGAATTCGTTGACGTCGCCCGTGAGCGTTGCCACCGCCGGCAGGATCAGGAAGGCATAGACCGGGATGAAGATCGAAAACAGGCCGTACCACAGCGTCCCGAGCAGCACATATTGCACCGGCAGGACGACGAAGAAGGACAGGAACAGCGCCAGGTGATCGCCGCGCCGCGATGGCGTCAGCGTCCAGAACTCTCGGAGCGCCATGAAGGACAGGAAGGCGAAGAGGATGACCACCGCCGTATCGCCGAGCAGGATCGTGCCGCCGAAGACCGCGACCATGATCCACCAGGAGCGGATGCGGGCATTGAGGTTCTGGACGGTGGCGACGGAGCCGGGTTCGGTCGCGCGCCGTTGCAGGATGAAGCCGATGGCGGAGGCAACGGCGAGCAGGCCGAGGATCGCGGCAAGAACGATCGAGAAAAAGCTGGTCATGCGGTGCGCCCTCTGTCTGCCAGCTCGATGATCGCGGCCCGCGCCCGCGCCAGGAATGCGTCCTTGCCTTCGCCCGGTTCGACGCGCAGCGGCTTGCCGAAGCGGGCCGTGCAGGTGATCGGCACGATGAGCCAGCTTCCCTTGGGCAGAATGCGTTGTAGATTGTCGAGATGGATCGGCACGAGATCGACATCCGGGAAGCGGCAGGCAAGGCGATAGATGCCGCTGCGGAACGGGACGATCTCTTCGGTGGCGCTTCTCGTTCCCTCGGGAAAAATCAGGATCGAACGCCCTTCCTCGAGCAGGCGCTCGAGCGGCTCCAGCGGATTGCTGTCCGGCAGAGGCTTGCGGTCTATCAGGACGGCGCGCAGGCCCTTTTCCGCGATGAAGCGGCGAAAGGCGCTCGTTCCCCAATAGTCGCGCGCCGCCACCGGATGGGTCAGCCGGCGCACGTGATACGGCAGGGCGGCCATGACGGCGACGGTATCGACATGGCTGTTGTGATTGGCGAAATAGATGCGGCGGCGCGTGTCGGGCGTGCAGCCCCGCCACTCGCTTCGCGCGCCGACCATGATACGGACGAACAGCACGAGAAGACGACGGACGAGTACGGTCATGGTCTCTCCAGCGAACGGGCAAGCGTGCGCGTCACGCCGGTGCGCGCCAGCCACGCACTCAGGCCGATCGCCCGGGACGACGACCGGCTCGCGATCGGCCGCCGCGAGGCGCCTTCTTCATCATTCATTTTCTTGTGTCCCCACCCCAACAGTTCTCTGCATATCCTGCAAATATCGTCGCGCCAAGCCCTGCAGATCCGGCCCGAGCTCTCCTCGCGCCGAAGCGAAGGAGGCGCTTGTTGGAATGGAAATTCTCAACCGAAAAGCGCGGCGGCATCGGGGTGCAGCCTGCCACGCCACGTTCTTTCCGCCAAGTCGGGACGCCCGGCTGACACGCAAAAATTCGGCGGTGGTGGAAAGAGCCTAAAGGGTCGATCAGCCTGATTTTTAAGCCTGTTCTCTCCTTGACACATTTTTAGGCGCTACTATGATTTTTGAACCAGATGGTAAAAAAGGGGAGCAATCGATGACCAAAGACATCCTGATTTCACGCCGGGCCGTGATCGCATCGGGCATTGCGCTCGGCGTGAGCAGCCTCGCCCCGCTCGCAAGGGCTGCCGCCCCGCTGAAAGTTGCCGGCATTCATGCCTCGCCGGTTGAAAACGCCTGGAATTCCTGTCTTCACAAGGCCCTTCAGGACGCCGCCAAGGAAGGCGTCATCGAATATGTCTTTTCCGAAGGTGTCTCCGGCACCGATTATCCGCGCGCCATGCGCGAATATGCCGAACAGGGCAACAAGCTGATCATCGGCGAAGCCTATGCGGTGGAGAAGGAAGCCCGGCAAGTCGCGGCCGACTATCCCGAGACCGCCTTCGTGCTCGGTTCGAGCGGCGAGCAGGCCGGCGACAATTTCGGCGTCTTCGGCACGTGGAACCATGACGGCGCCTATCTGGCCGGCATGCTTGCGGGCAAGATGACCAAGTCGAACGTCGTCGGTTCGGTCGGCGCCATTCCGATCCCCGAAGTCAACATGCTGATCAACGCCTTTGCCGCAGGCGTCAAGGCTGTCAATCCCGACGCAAAGCACCTAGTCTCGTTCATCGGTACCTTCTTCGACCCGCCGAAGGCCCGCGAGGCCGGTCTCGCCCAGATCGACGCCGGCGCCGACATCCTGTTCGGCGAACGCATCGGCACGGCCGATGCCGCCAAGGAACGCGGCATCAAGTCCGTCGGTTCGCTGGTCGATTACACGCCGCGTTATCCGGACACGGTGTTTGCCAACGCCATGTGGTATTTCCGCCCGATCCTCAATGCCGCGATTGCCGATGTCGCCGCCGGCAAGCCGGTCGGCAGGAACTACACGTCCTACGGCCTGATGAAGGAAGGCGGCAGCGATATCGTCTTCGTGAAGGGCGTGGCGCCTGCCGAGGCGGAGGCCGCGATGGAAGCCAAGCGGACGGAGATCAAGGCCGGCACCTTCGAAGTGCCGAAGATGATGGAAGAGCCGAAGTAGTTCGGCTGATGCAGGGCGACGCGACGGAACTGGCGGCAGCGATCAGGCATGGCAGCCTGAGCGCTGCAGACGCGATGCAGACCTCCCTCGAGGCCGCCGCGCGGCATGAGCCGCTCGGCGCGATCGCCTATCTCGACGGCGCCATGGGCCTCGCGGCGGCGCAGGCTTGCGACCGGGAGCGGCAGCGCGCGCCCGATCGTTTCGCGGCGCGGCCCTTTGCCGGCGTGCCCACCTTGGCGAAGGATCTCGGCGGTCCCTTCCGAGGACTGCCGGTAACGGCCGGTTCCCGCCTCTTCGAGAGAAATGGCGGCGGAGCCGACTCCGATCTTGCTGCGCGGTTCCGCGAGGCCGGCTTCTGTCTGTTCGGCCTCACGACGAGCCCGGAATTCGGTCTTTCGCTCGCCAGCGAACCGGCAATCGGGCCGGTCTGTCGCAACCCGCTCGATCCCACGCGCACCGCCGGTGGCTCGTCCGGCGGTGCGGCGGCAGCCGTTGCCGCCGGGATCGTCGCGATTGCCCATGCCACCGACGCCGGCGGCTCGATCCGCGTGCCCGCCGCCTGCTGCGGTCTCGTCGGAATGAAGCCGACCCGCGGCGCCATCCCCGGCGGACCATCTTTCGGCAATCACCTTGCGGGAATCGCGAGCGAACTTGCGGTCTGCCGCTCGGTGCGGGATACGGCGCTGATCTTCAGCCGGCTGAGCGGCAATACGCGCGGACCCGTTCCGGATCTCTTCCCCGCCGATGTCGACACCGGCCGTTTGCGGGTCGGCCTGTTGACCGATACCGGACCGGCCCACCCGACGGAGGGCGATCGCCTTGCCGCCGTCGCGGACGCCGCGCGTGTGCTCGAGAAGGACGGACACGCCATCGTTCCCTTGGGCTGGGCCGACTTCGCATGGAGCGTCGCCGCCAGCGGCCGTGCCTTTGCCGATATCATTTCCGTCAACCTCTCCGCGCTCATCGAGGCGGCAGCCCTTGAGGAAAGGAGGGCCGAGCCCCTCACGCAGGCTTTTGCGATACGCGGACGAGCGCTCACGGCCACCGAACTCTGGAAAACGCTGAACGATGCGGTTCTGGTGAGCCACGCCGTCTGGGCGCTGTTCGATAAGGTCGACTGCATTCTGATGCCGATGCTCGCCTGCGCGCCTCTTGCGATCGGCTCGTTTCCGTCCGATCATGCCGACACCGATCTGCATCTGGAGCGAATGACCGCGTTTGCGCCGCTTGCCTGCCTTGCCAATATTTCAGGTTTTCCTGCTTTGACGCTGCCTTTCGGAGAGGATGAGCACGCCATCCCGCTGCCGGTGCAGCTCATGATGCCGATGGGTCACGAGCCGCGGCTTCTGTCGCTGGCGGCACGCCTGGAAGCGGAGGGGCGATGGCAGCACCGTTTTCCGGTGGCGGGGTTGCCGTCATGACCGGGCCCGTTCTGGAAATTGTCGGCGTCAGCAAACGCTTCGGCGCCAATCTCGCCAATGACGATATTTCCATGACGCTGGCCAGGGGCGAGGTCGTCGCCCTGCTCGGCGAAAACGGCGCGGGCAAGACCACGCTGATGAGCATCCTTTTCGGCCACTATGTGCCGGATGCCGGGCGAATTCTGATCGACGGCGCCGACTTGCCGCAGGGCAAGCCGCGCGCGGCGATCCGCGCCGGCGTCGGCATGGTGCATCAGCATTTCTCGCTCGCGCCCAATCTGACCGTTCTCGAAAACGTCATGACCGGCACGGAAGGCCTTTGGTCCTGGCGATCGGCAACATCGGCGGCGCGCAAGAAACTCCTGGCGATTTCGGAGCGCTTCGGCCTTCAGGTCGATCCAGATGCCCGCCTCGGCGACCTTTCCGTCGGCGAGCAGCAGCGGGTGGAGATCCTCAAGGCGCTTTACAACGATGCCCGCATCCTGATCCTCGACGAGCCGACGGCGGTGCTGACCAACATCGAAGCCGAGCGGCTGTTCACGACCCTGAAGGAAATGGCCCGCCAGGGCCTGTCGCTGATCTTCATCTCGCATAAGCTCGACGAGGTGATGGCGGCGGCAGACCGCATCGTCGTGCTGCGCGCAGGCAGGATGGTCGCTGAGCGCAGGGCATCGGAAACGAGCAAGGCGGAACTTGCCGAGCTGATGGTCGGGCACCGCGTAACGCGGCCCGTTCGCGAACCGTCGAGCCCCGGCGCCGTTGCGCTCGAGGCTTCAAGTGTGACCGTGCGAACCGGCGGCATCGATCGTCTGAAATCGATCAGTTTCCGGCTGCATCAGGGAGAGATCCTCGGCATTATCGGCGTTTCCGGCAATGGTCAGGCGGCATTGGCGCATCTTCTTTCCGGCACGCTGGCGCGCAGCGGCGGCGACCTCAGCCTGTTCGGCGTTGCGGTCGGCAATCTCGGCGTCGCCGATGTGGTCGAAGCCGGCATCGGCCGCATTCCCGAGGACCGCAACCACGAGGGCGTAATCGGCGAAATGGCGATCTGGGAAAACGCCGTCTTGGAGCGTATCACTTCGCCGGCCTTCTCGCGCCACGGCCTCGTCAACCGCAAGGCCGGCGTAGCCTTCGCGCGCGAGATCATCGACGGCTTCGACGTTCGCGGCGGCGGCCCGGCAATCCGCACGCGGCTGCTGTCTGGCGGCAATATGCAGAAGCTCATTCTCGGGCGCAGCCTCTATCGGCGGCCGCGCATCCTGATTGCGGCACAGCCTGCGCGCGGCCTCGACGAAGGTGCGGTCGCCGCCGTGCATGCGCGCCTGCTCGAAGCCCGCCGGCAGGGAACCGCTGTACTGCTGATCTCGGAGGATCTTGACGAGGTGATCGCGCTCGCGGACCGCATACAGGCGATTGTCGGCGGCCGCCTGTCGCCGCCCGTCGAGGCCGACGGCGCCGATGCCCGCAGGCTGGGGCTGATGATGGCAGGCGAATGGCAAGAGACCCGCGAGGCCGATCATGCGATTTGAGCGCCGCGAGGACCGCCCGCTTTACCTGCTGATCGTCACGCCCGTCATCGCCGTCATCGCGGCGCTGGCGCTGGCGGGCATTCTGATCTCGATCGCCGGCCCGCCTGTTTTCGATGCCTATTGGCGCATCCTGACCGGCGCCTTCGGCTCGCGGCTTTCGGCGACCGAGACACTGACGCGGGCAACGCCGCTCATGCTGACCGGTCTTGCCGCCGCCGTCGCCTTCCGGGCGCGACTCTGGAATATCGGCGCCGAGGGCCAGTTCTATCTTGGCGCCATCGCCGTTGCGGCGGCAAGCTCGAAACTGCTCGGCAATCTTCCAACGCCCCTTCTCATTCCGCTGCTGCTGCTGATCGGCGCGATTGCCGGCATGGTGCTGATTTTGATCCCGCTGTGGCTCAGGCTGCGCTTTTCCGTGGATGAGGTCGTCACCAGCCTGCTCCTGAATTTCATCGCCGTGCTTTTCGTCTCGATGCTCATAGACGGCGTCCTCAAGGATCCGCTCGCCTTCGGCTGGCCGCAGTCGCAATCCGTCAGCGATCACGCCATGCTGCCGAAGCTGATCGCCCGCTCGCGCCTGCATATCGGTTTGGCGATCGCGATCGCCCTGGCGGTCGCCGTTCACTTCGTCCAGTCCCGCACGGTGTTCGGCATGCAGTCCCGCGCTGCAGGCCTCAATCCCGCCGGCGCGGTCTTCGCAGGCGTGCCGCTCGGCAGGACGCTGGTCAAGGTCGCCTGTGTCTCGGGCGGGCTTGCGGGGCTTGCCGGCGCGATCGAGGTGATGGGCGTCAAGGGTTATGTGACGACGGACCTGTCGCCCGGCTTCGGCTATGCGGGCATCGTCGTCGCGATGCTCGCCAATCTCAATCCGCTGGGCGTGGTCTTCGCCGCCATTTTCACGGCCACCATGTTCGTCGGCGCCGATGGCATGAGCCGGGGTCTCGGCATCCCGACCTATATTGCCGACGTCACGGTGGCGCTGTCGCTCCTGACCATGCTGATCGCCTTGTTCTTCACCCAATACAGGATAAGGCGATGACGCAGCTGTTCGATATCATCGCGTCTGCCGGGCTCTGGGCGGCAATCCTGCGGATCGCCACGCCGCTGATTTTCGGCACGCTCGGTGCGCTGCTCTGCGAACGGGCCGGCGTGCTCAATCTCGGCATCGAAGGCATCATGACCTTCGGCGCGATGATCGGCTGGCTTTCCGTCTACCACGGCGCCGATCTGTGGACCGGCCTGCTGATCGCCGCGGTCGCCGGCGGCATCTTCGGCCTGCTGCATGCGTCGCTGACGGTGACGCTCGGCCTGTCCCAGCATGTCTCCGGCCTCGGCGTCACGCTCTTTGCTTCCAGTTTCAGCTATTATGTCTTCCGGCTGATCGTGCCGCTTGCCAATACGCCGCCCACCATCGTGCCGTTTCAGCCGATCGCCATCCCCGGTCTCTCGACGCTGCCGTTCATCGGCCCGGCCTTCTTTACGCAGACGGCGCCGACCTATCTTGCTATCCTTATCGCCCTGCTGATGGCCTACATTATCTTCCGAACTCCCGTGGGGCTCGCAATCCGCATGACCGGTGAAAATCCGCATGCAGCCGAAGCCCAGGGCGTCAATCCGATGAAGGTGCGATACGGTGCAGTCATCATCGGCAGCGCCCTGATGGGAATGGGCGGCGCTTTCCTGACATTGTCGGCGTTCAACAGCTTCTTCCCGACGATGGTGCAGGGGCGCGGCTGGATCTGCATCGCGCTTGTCGTGTTCGCCTCATGGCGGCCGGGCCGGGCACTCTTCGGCGCCCTGCTCTTCGCCTTCTTCGATGCGTTTCAGCTTCGGCTGCAAACCGCGCTGAGCGGGCTCGTGCCCTATCAGCTCTTCCTGATGACGCCCTATATCCTTTCCATTGCCGCCCTTGCCGTCATGGCCCGCCGCGCCCGCGTCCCGCAGGCGCTGATGCAGCCCTATCGCCGCGGCGAGCGCTAAAGCCGTCTTTTCCAGCGAGGTTCCAATGTTCGATCTAATCGTCAGAAATGCAAATCTCCGCGATGGCCGAACCGGCGTCGATATCGGTGTCGAGGGCGGCAGGATCGTTGCCGTCGAGCGCAATCTGCAGGCGCAGGCGGCAGAGGAAATCGACGCAACCGGCAGGCTGGTGAGCCCGCCCTTCGTCGATCCGCATTTCCATATGGACGCCACCCTGTCGCTCGGGCTGCCGCGCATGAACGTCTCCGGCACGCTGCTCGAGGGCATCGCGCTCTGGGGGGAGCTGCGCCCCATCGTGACGCGGGAAGAATTGGTCGATCGCGCGCTGCGCTATTGCGATCTCGCGGTCACGCAAGGCCTGCTTTTCATCCGCAGCCATGTCGATACGAGCGATCCCAGATTGGTGACCGTCGAGGCGATGATCGAAGTCCGCGAAAGGGTCGCGCCCTATATCGATTTGCAACTGGTCGCCTTTCCCCAGGACGGTTATTACCGCTCGCCGGGGGCGATTGACGCGCTCAACCGGGCGCTCGACATGGGCGTCGATATCGTCGGCGGCATTCCCCACTTCGAACGGACCATGGGCGACGGTACGGCTTCGGTCGAGGCGCTCTGCCGCATCGCCGCCGATCGTGGCCTGCCGGTCGACATGCATTGCGACGAAACCGACGATCCGCTCTCGCGCCATATCGAGACGCTGGCCGCGCAAACCATCCGCTTCGGCCTGCAGGGACGTGTCGCCGGCTCGCATCTGACCTCGATGCATTCGATGGACAATTATTATGTTTCCAAGCTCATCCCGCTGATGGCGGAGGCCGAGATCAACGTGATCCCCAATCCGCTGATCAACATCATGTTGCAGGGCCGGCACGATACCTATCCGAAACGCCGCGGCATGACCCGGGTGCGCGAGCTGATGGATGCGGGGCTGAATGTCTCCTTCGGGCACGATTGCGTCATGGATCCCTGGTATTCGATGGGATCCGGCGACATGCTGGAGGTCGGCCACATGGCGATCCATGTCGCGCAGATGGCCGGCATCGACGACAAGAAAAGGATCTTCGACGCGCTGACCGTCAATTCGGCGAAGACGATGGGGCTTGCAGGCTATGGCCTGGAGAAAGGATGCAATGCGGACCTCGTCATCCTCCAGGCGAGTGATACGCTGGAAGCGCTGCGGCTGAAGCCGAACCGGCTGGCGGTGATCCGCCGCGGCAAGGTCGTCGCCCGCTCGGCGCCGCGCATCGGCGAGCTCTTCCTGGACGGGCGTCCGGCACGGATCGACGGCGGCCTGGACTACATACCGCGCTATTGAGAGGTGGCGGCGCGTATAACTATTCCGCCGCCCGGCGAGCGGTGATGATCCACGCCTGCGAGTCGAACAGCACACCGCTCCGCGCTTTGCCACACCATCCAAACCAGCCGCCCGCCGGGACGTATCGCCCGGCCGATATTGGCAAAGGCCTCTGCCGGATCGGCAAAAAACATCACGCCGAACCGGCTGACGCAGAGGTCGAAACTTGCCGTCGGGAATGGGTGGAATTGCGCGTCGCCCTGTTCGAACGCTACATTCCGCAAACCTTCCCCAGCGCTCCGCTGCCTTGCGACTGCGAGCATCTCTGCGGAAGTATCCACGCCGACCGCTTCCCCCTGCCTCGCGGCACGGGCCGCCTCGCGCGTCGTCTTCCCCGCACCGCAGCCGATGTCGAGCACCCGGTCGGCCGCGCCGACATCGGCAACATCCCGAAGGTGCCGATTGTGCCGCGCCAATTCCGCATCATAAAAATCAGCGCGATCCCATGCCATGACACTCGTCCTCCTCTGACTTGGCGTCCGCCAAAAACAGATTGCATATCAGGATCAGTTGTGCAAGGCTAAACCAGTTTCAATATGCAATCGGAAATGTGACGCCATGGAAGCAATAAGCTCGTCTCCCGTCGCCGACAGGATTGTCGAATTCAACGGAGTACAGCTCCAGACTCAGGCATTCGGCGATCCGGCCAACCCGCCCGTGCTGCTGATCATGGGCGTGATGTCCTCGATGTTGTGGTGGCCGGAACGGTTCTGCGAGGCGCTCGCCGCCCAAGGGCGCTACGTCATCCGCTACGACCAGCGCGACACCGGCCTTTCCACGCATTATCCGCCAGGCAAACCCGGCTATTCGTTCAGCGATCTCTCCGATGACGCGATCGCCATTCTCGACGCCTATGGCATCGAGACCGCGCATCTCGTCGGCATGTCGATGGGCGGTTTCGTGGCGCAGGAAGCCGCGTTGCGCCTTCCCCGGCGGGTGCGGACACTCACCCTGATCAGCTCTTCGCCGGTCGGAGTTGACGGCCTGCCCTCCTCCACCGCAGCTTACAAGGCACACTCCGCCGCCGCCGAAAGCATCGACTGGTCCGACCTTGCAGCCATCGCCGATTTCCTGCGCCGCGATTCAGCCATGCTTGCCGGCACCGGGCATCCGCACGACGCCGAGGCGGTGAGCGCCCTGATCGCGCGCGACATGAACCGCGCACCGTCTTTTGTCAGTGCGACGAACCATTTCATGCTGTTGAGCGACGATAAGGGTGTCACGCTGCGTGCGTCCGATATAAAGACGCCGGTTCTCGTCATCCATGGCACGTCGGATCTGCTATTCCCAATCGAGCACGCAGAGGCCTTCGCGCATGTTGTTCCGAATGCAAAGCTGCACCGGATTGCCGGCGGAGGACACGAAATTCACGATCGGGACATCGATGAGGTGGTGCGCGTGATTGCCGGCCATACACTGTCCTGAAGGTCAAGTCAGCGCCAAGCAAACGCTGGCGCGATGCATGGCCGGCATCCGTATGCCGGCCATGCATGAACAGCGTCAGGCAATCTTCTGACGGGCCGGGAGCTTCCAGCCGGGCCGGACGAAATGGCAGGTGTAGCCGTTCGGTATCCGCTCCAGATAATCCTGGTGCTCGGGTTCGGCCTCCCAGAAATCGCTGACAGGCACGACTTCGGTGACGACCTTGCCGGGCCAGAGGCCCGATGCGTCGACATCGGCGATCGTATCGCGGGCGACACGCTCCTGCTCTGGGCTCGTGTAGAAGATCGCCGAACGATAGCTCGTGCCGACGTCGTTGCCCTGGCGGTTGCGCGTGGTCGGGTCGTGGATCTGGAAGAAGAATTCGAGGATGTCCCGATAGCTGATCCGGGCCGGATCGAAGATGATCTCGATCGCCTCGGCATGGGTTCCGTGATTACGGTAGGTGGCGTTCGGCACATCACCGCCGGTATAGCCGACGCGGGTCGAAATCACGCCCTTATAGCGGCGGATGAGGTCCTGCATGCCCCAGAAGCAGCCGCCGGCGAGCACTGCACGTTCTTCGGTCATTGGGTGTCTCCTTTGTTTGCCCAAAGATAGTGTCTCGCGCCGCCGATTTCCATAAGAGGCGCCATGAGCGCAGTCTTGCTATCACCGCCAATTGAAGATGACGCTGAGACCTATGTCGCTGCCGGTTGAAAACAATCAGGCTTTGCTTTGAAAGCCTTCCTTGAGCCAGGGATGCAGCGCCTGGCTGGCGGCGAGGATATCGCCTTTCCCGTCGACTTCCGCGCCGGAAAAACGGCTGACGATGCCGCCTGCCTCTTCGACCATCAGCGCCGATGCGCCGAAATCATGGATCGAGAGCCCGTCCTCAAAGAAACCGTCCAGCCGGCCGCACGCGACATAGGCGATCGACAAAGCCGCCGAGCCGAGGCGGCGGACGCCCGCCGTGTTGGCCATCAGGCGTTTGATCGCGTCGAAATAGGTCTCTTCCGCAACGGCCTTGACCTGGCCGGGAATCGGCAGACCGGCGCCGATCAGCACGTTCTCGATGTCGTCGACATCGGCGCAGCGGATGCGCTCGCCATTAAGATAGGCGCCGCCGCCGAGTTCGGCGCTGAACAGTTCATCCTGCATGGCGTCATAGACGACACCCGCGACCATTCTGCCGCCTTCGGCGATCGAGATCGTTATGCCGAAATGCGGAACGCCCCACGCATAGTTCGTTGTGCCGTCGATCGGGTCGATGTAGATGATCGGCGCCTCCGGCCCGGCCGTGCGGTTGCCGACGGCCTCCTCTCCCTGGATGGCGTAATCGGGGAAGGCCTTGACCATTTCGTCGACGATGATCCGTTCGACGGCGACATCGATCTCCGTCTGGTAATCGCGCGGCGCCTTGGCCAGCATTTCCGCCGACGTCCGCCGCCGAAGCGAGGCGCGGGCGGTTTCGCCCGCTTTCAAGACGGTTTCGGCCAGAACGATGAGGCGGGGCGACGCGGCCGGCGAAAGACGCGCTGATATCGGGGAGGATGCCATGAGAAGATCCGGATGCTGCAGATGTGACGGAAATGACTCGTGCGGAAGCAATCCCTTCGCAGAGGCCGATGATGGTTTTATGAAGCTGACCACCGCCCCTGTCCACCAGTTGTTATATCAATCGGTCCGTCGACGCATCGAAGAGATGGATCTGGGCCGGATCGACCGAGAGGCCAATCATGTCCCCCGCCTTGACCCTGTCGCGGCGCGTCTCAACGATTGTCAGTTCCGGTTCGGTGGCTGCGACGATGAAGGTCGAAGAGCCGGTCGATTCGACGAAGGCAATCGGGACGTCGAAGCTGCCCTGCCCGGGAGCGACGACCTCGATATGTTCCGGCCGGATGCCCGCGACGAGTTTGCGCCCGGGTTCGACGGCGCGTGCCAGCGCAAGCTTCTGCTTCACCGCGCCGAAATCCAGGACCAGACCCTTGCCGTCTTCCGCGACGATCGCCGGAATGAAATTCATCGCCGGTGAACCGATAAAGCCGGCCACGAACCTGTTCGCCGGCCGGTCGTAGAGATCGAGCGGCGCGCCCTGCTGTTCGATGATGCCGTCACGCATCACCACCACATGATCGGCCATCGTCATCGCTTCCACCTGGTCGTGGGTGACGTAGACGAAGGTTGCGTTCAGCCGGTCGTGCAGCGCTCGGATTTCCTTGCGCATGTGGACGCGGAGCGCCGCATCGAGGTTGGAGAGCGGCTCGTCGAACAGGAAGGCCTTGGGATGGCGGATGATGGCGCGGCTCATGGCGACGCGCTGCCGCTGGCCGCCGGAAAGCTCGCGCGGATAACGCTTGAGCAGATGCGAAAGGCCTGTCGTCGCCGCCACGTCCTCGGCCGCTTTCTTGGCTTCCGCCTTGGCGACGCCGCGGATGCGCAGGCTGTAGGTCAGGTTCTCCTCGACCGTCATATGCGGATAGAGCGCATAGGACTGGAAGACCATGGCAACGTCGCGCTTGCGCGGCGGCACGCCGTTCATCAGCTCGCCCGCGATCTTGAGGTCGCCGGTCGAGATGCTTTCGAGACCGGCAAGCGAGCGCAGCAGCGTGGACTTGCCGCAGCCCGAAGGACCCACGAGTGCGACGAAGGTGCCCTTGGCGATCGATAGATCGATGTTTTTCAGGGCGTGGAAGGCGCCGTAATATTTGTTGACGCCTCTGAGCTCGATCTGTGTGGTCATTTAAGGGCTCCAGAGGTGAGGCCGGATACGATGCGGCGCTGCAAGAGAACGAAGATGGCAAGGATCGGCGTCACATACATCGTGGCGTAGGCCATGATGTCGTTCCACTCGTTGGTGTTCGGACCCATGAAGGAGTTGAGGCCTACACTTGCCGGCTGAAGCTCGGCGGCCTGGATCATCGATTTCGAATAGACGAATTCGCCGAAGGCCTGCATGAAGATGAGGATGGCGCTGACGAGGATGCCGTTGCGGGCGAGCGGCAATACGATGTTGAAGAAGGCGCCGACACGCGAATTGCCGTCGACGAGGGCTGCTTCCTCCAGTTCCTGCGGAACACTCATGAAGGTGGCCCTCACCAGGACGACGAAGAAGGGCATGCTCTTTGCCGCAATTGCGATGACGACGGCAAGGCGGGGATAGTTGAGCAAGCCGATCTGCGAGAAGCCGACGAAGATCGGCGTGATCATCAGCGATGCCGGCAGGACCTGCAGCATCAGAATCAGGAACAGGCCCACATCGACCCAGACGTTGCGGTATCTGGCGAGCACATAGGCGCAGCCGACGCCGAGCACGGTGATCAGCGTCATGGCGCCGAGCGCGATGATCAGCGAGTTCCAGAGATAGCGGCCCATGTCGCGGCTTTCCCAGACATAGGTGTAGGTGCCCCATTGTGGGGCGGCCGGCCAGAAGCTCGGCGGCGTGGCGAACATCTCCGAGCCGCTTTTCAGCGCCGTGATGTACATCCAGTAAAGCGGGAAGAGATAGATCGCCGCCATGACGATCGATATTGCCAGCATCAGCCGGTCGCGGTTCGTGGTTGTGCTCATCCGCGCACCTCATGACGTGTGGAGCGGACATAGACGACGGACGCGAACATCACGAAGACGATCATGATCACGGAGATCGTCGCGCCTTTGGCGAAATCATACTGGCGGAAGGAGAGATCCCAGGCCCAATATTGCGTGACGTTCGACGAGTTGTTCGGCCCGCCCGAGGTGATCGCGGCGAAGAGATCGAACTGCTGCAGGGTGAAGATCAGGCCGAGCGCGATGATGGCGCCGATCGTCGAGCGCATCATCGGCAGCGTGATCGTCCAGAAGCGCTGCCACACATTGGCGCCATCGAGTTCGGCCGCTTCGTAGAGATCGGCGGGAATGCCGGCAAGCCCGACGGACAGCAGGATCATGTTGAACGAGGTGCCGAGCCAGATATTGGCGATAATGACGGCATAAAGCGAATAATGCGGGTCCGAGCGCCAGAAGATATTGCCGGAGATGATGCCGCTTTCCCTGAGGATGAAATTCAGCACACCGAAATCACCCGAGAGAATCCAGTTCCAGATGGCGCCGACGACGAGGCCGGGCATCACCCAGGAGACGAGAAACAGCCCGCGCATCCATGAGGCTCCGGGAAAATTAACCCAGAAGAACAGCGCCAGGCCGAAGCCGATCAGGAACTGGCCGGCGATGGAGCCGGTGACGAAGAGGACGGTATTATAGAGGATCGGCAGCGTTTCCGGCTGCGCGAAGAGGTCGGTGTAATTCTTGAAGCCGACAAAGGGGCGCGAGAAAGTGCCGAGGCTGAACATGTCAACCTCCTGGAAGCTCATCACCACATTGTAGATGAGCGGCAGCCCCGCCATCAGGAACAGAAAGCCGAGCGGGAAAGCGACGAGCACGATATCGAAACCGCGGCCGTCTCTGACGCTCATCAGGATCCTCTTCATGCGTCCTCCGATGCTCCGATCGGGGCCGCCTGACGCATGATGCGGGAGACGGCCCCTGCCGGGAGGAAATGGTTGATGGTCGTTGCGCCATCGGTGGGTAGTCCCTTCTCCCCAGCGGGGAGAAGGTGGCCCGAAGGGTCGGATGAGGGGGGCGACAGGCTCGGCGTCTGCTGTTCTTCACTTGCGTTCAGAACGCTCGTCGCTTTGCTCCTCACCCCCTCATCTGCCCGTTGGGCATCTTCTCACCGCTGGGGAGAAGGGGGAGCAAGCCTCAGCCTAGTACAGCCTTGATCTTATCCGCGGCCTGGTCGAGCGCGTCCTTCGGGCTCATCTGGCCGGTCAGTGCCGCCTGGATGGCATCCTGGATCGCCTTGGAGATCTTCGGCCATTGCGGATGCGGTCCGCGCGGCTTGGCGTATTTCAGCTGCTCGAGGAAGACCTTGAGGGCGGCGTCCTTCAGCGGCTGGCCGGTCTCAGGGATCGAGATGTCGGAACGGGCCGGAAGCTGGCCGAAATTCTTGAACATCTTGTCGTCCTGCGAGGCGAAATATTCGAGCGCCTTGAAGGCTTCGGCCGGGTGTTTGCTGGTGGCGAAGATCGCCCAGTTGAAGTCGCCCATGGCCGACGAGCGCTCGGCCCCTTCCTTGGGAACCGGAAGCAGGGTGACGCCCCAGTCGAATTTCGCTTCCTGCGTCATGCGATCGAGCTCCCATGGACCCGAGATCGCCATGGCCGCATTGCCGGAATTGAAGGTGCCTGTGGAATCCCACTGGCCGCGCGTCAGAGTGTCGGGAGAAGCGAGCTTCTCGTCGATGATCGTCTTCCAGACCTCCAGCGCTTTCACCGCGCCATCGGCGTTGATGTGCTCATAGCTGCCGCCGCCCATCTGGGCCCAGGGAAGAAACTGGAAGGTGCCCTCCTCGTTGGCCTTGGCCGAGAAAGCGAGACCATAGACGTTCTTGGCGGGGTCCGTGAGCTTGCGCATCTTCGACCAGTTCGTCCCAGGTCTGCGGCGGCTTGTTCGGGTCGAGGCCCTTCGCCTTGAACATGTCCTTGTTGTAGTAGAGCGCGATCGTGTTGGTCGCCTTCGGCACGCCGTAATATTTGCCGTCCCATTCGACCGACTTTAGCGGCCCGGGGAAATAATTCTCCGGTTTGATGACGGTCGACTTCGAGATCATGTCGGTGAGGTCGAGGAAGGCGCCGCGCGACGAGAACAGCGCATGCTCCGGATTGTCGACGGCGATGATGTCCGGCGCCTGGCCGGTGGCATAGGCGCGCATCGCCTCGGTGACGACGTCATCGAACTGGATCAGCCGGTATTCGATCTTGATGCCGTTGTTCTGGGCATTGAATTCCTTGACGAGGTTCGGCGCCGGCTGGATATCCTTATCAAGCGACCAGAGCGTCAGGGTGACGTCCTCGGCCTTGGCCGAGAGGCCGAAAAGCGAAACGCCTGCAAGCGCCAGAGCGCCGAGAATTGCATATTTGCGGATAGCCATGGTTCTCCTCCTTTGTGGTTATCCCCGTTCCCGGCAATTCCTCCTTGCCGGCCACGATATCATCAGACCGGATCGACGACGAATTCGCCGCCCCGGGCATGCTTGAGGTGGTTCAACGCGTAGACTTGGCCGGTCATTTCCAGTTCGTCGCGATAGACCGGGTCGTGCCAGCCTTCGATATCGATCGAACCCGACCAGCCGGCGAGGCGCAGCTCGGAAATGATGTCGGTCCAGTTGCTGTCGCCGAAGCCCGGCGTGCGCATGAAGACGAATTTCTCCTTGCCGAAGATGCCGTGTTCCTTGATGACTTCCCAGCGGATGGTCGCGTCCTTGCCGTGGACATGGAAGATCTTATGCGCCCATTTGCGGATCTGCGGCATGGGGTCGATCAGATAGACCATCTGATGGCACGGCTCCCATTCCAACCCTATATGATCATCCGGCGTCTCGTTGAAGATCAGCTCCCAGGCGTCGGGATTATGGGCGATGTTCCAGTCGCCGCTTGCCCAGTTGCCGTCCATGGCGCAATTTTCGAAGGCGATCCTGATGCCTTTGTCGGCGGCGCGCTTGGCGAGCTCGCTCCAGATCTGCTTGTAGCGTGCAAGGCTGTCGGTCAGCGGCTTGCCGCGGACGCGACCGGTGAAACCGGCGACGCAGGTCGCGCCGAAATGATGGGCATTGTCGATGCAGTCTCTCCAGCCCTGCAGGGTCTCGAGGTCGATCGCCGTCTCCTCAAGCGGATTGCCGAACATGCCGAGCGTCGAGATGGTGATGTCGCGGTCGCCGATCGCATCGAGGCAGCGCTTGCCGAGTTCGGCAAGGTCCTGCCCCTTGGTCGTCTGCCAGAAAAAGGGTTCGAAGCTCTCGAAGCCCAGGTCGGCAATCTGGCCGATGCGCTGGGCGGCATCGCCTTTGTTGCCGCTGACCATGGTGCCGATGCGAATTGATTTTGCGGGATTGCTCACGTCACTTCATCCTATTCTGAAATTTCGATGCGCCGGCCGGTCTTTGCGCTTTCGATCGCGCCGAAGACCATGGCGAGGCTTCTGATATTGTCGGAATTGACGGTTTCGGGCTGCTTGCCGCCGCGGATCGCCGCAATGAAATCGGCGATGACGCTGGCGTGGCCGTGGGTTTCCTCGTCATGCTCGGGACCGGGAACGTTTACGGAAGCAGAGCCACGGAGAAGGCCGGGCTCTTCGCCGGCGACGGCTGCCTTGAAACTCTCCTCACCGTCCCAGATGAGCATTCCCTTCGAGCCGACGAGACGCCACTGGCTTTCCCAGCTGGTGCGCTCGCCTTCGGCGCACCAGGAGCCGCGATAGGTGAAGACGATATCGTCGGAAAATTCGAAGATGGCGTTCGCCGAAGCGCCGTGCCGATACCAGGAACCCTTCGGATTGCGCTCGACGCAATAGACGGCGAGCGGCTTCCTGTCCGCGACGAAGCGGGCCGCATCGAAAGTATGGATCGCCATGTCGAGGAGAAGCACATTGTCCATTTCCTCGCGGAAGCCGCCGAAATGTGGCGCGAGGAAGAAGTCGCAGTGAATGCCGGTCAGTTCGCCGATCGCGCCGCTTTCAACGAAACGGCGCAGGCGCCGGACACCCGATATGAAGCGGCGATTCTGGATGACGGCGTGGATGCGGCCGGTTTCGGCGGCGAGATCGATCAGCGCGGCCCCCTCGGCGAGTGAGGCCGCCATCGGCTTTTCGCTGAGCACGTGGCACCCTGCCCTCAGCGCCGTCGAAACGACGTCGTACCGGGCTGCCGGAATGACGATATCGAAGACGAGATCGGCCTTCGTCGCAGCGATGACTTCGGAAAGCTCAGAGCCGATGACGGCGCCGTCCAGACCGAACTCGGCGGCGAGCTTTTCCGCCGTCTCCCGGTTCAGGTCGACAAGGCCGACGATGGCGATGGAATCGGCGAGCTCAGGGTTGGACGCGATGGCGCGCAACCAACCTTTGGACATAGCTCCGCACCCGCACAGAATGGCACTGAATTTCACGATTTCCTCCGATGGAATGGCGCCAACTCTCCTCGTGACACGCATCCCGTAAACGTTTACGAATGTAGGCGAAAACATTTTGAACTGTCAATAGAGGCCAATCGCGAAAATGCGGACCAAGGGAAAACCGTCGTCAATGAGAGGGATTCGTCAGCTCGCGGAGCACCTTGATATTTCGATCGGCACGGTTTCCCGGGCGCTGAACGGTAAGCCCGATGTGAACGAGGAAACTCGCCGGCGCGTGCTGGCGGCCGCCGAGGAGCTCGGCTATGTCGCCAACCAGTCGGGGCGGAGCCTCCGGCAGGGAGAGACGAAGGTCATCGGCCTGATGATCGAATCCAGCCAGGAGGCGGTGGAAAATGCCGACAACTTCTTCCTCGGCGTCACCAGCGGCCTGCAGCATGTCTTTGCTCGCCACAAGCTCGATCTGCTCATGCTGCCCTGCCCGAGCGACGAGGACCCGTGCGAATATCTGAAGCGCATGGTGGCGCGGCGTGTCGTCGATGCGATGATCATCTCGAACACGCAGCGCATCGATCGCCGTATCGATCTACTCTCGCGGGCAAGGATCCCCTTCGCTGCCGTCGGCCGCAGTCTTTCGGCCGGCAATTTCCCCTGGATCGACCTCGATTTCGAAGGCGTCGCCGAACGCGCCGTCGAACGGCTGGCCGCGCGCGGCCACCGCCGAATTGCGATCACCGCGCCCTCGAGCGAGGTCAACCTCGGCTATGTCTTTGTCGAAAGCTATCGCCGTGCGCTCGAAAAGCATGGCATCCCCTTCGATCCGTCGCTCGTCATCCGCGTCAAGTCGAGCGAACAGGGCGGCTATCAGGCGGCGCATGAACTGCTGCTGCTTGAGGACCGGCCGACGGCGGTGGTCCTGATCTACGAGCTGATGGCGATCGGCCTTTACCGTCGCCTGATGGAATCGGGCATTGTGCCCGGCCGCGACCTCGCGGTGATCGGCTTCCGCGATGCGCCGCGCGCACGCTTCCTGCAGCCCTCGCTCAGTTGTTTCCGCATGTCGCTCTACGATCTTGGCATCGCACTCGGCGAGATGCTTCTCGCCAACATGCCGGCCTATCGCGAGGTCTACCCGGATGGTAGCCGCAACATCATCTGGCCGCTGGAACTGGTGCCGGGGGAAAGCGATGCCTTTGAGATCGAGGCGATGGTCTGAGGACTGTTTTCCTGTTTGCCCGAGCAGGCTCTGTCCTCGGGACCTTGTAAAGTGAATTGAATGTAGTATATTTCTGAGTAAATGTAGTATGGATGATTTCGATGAAAATGTCCTTCATGACCAGCGCCACCTTCAACCAGAATCCGAGTAAGGCGAAGAAGGAGGCGAGCGAGCGTCCGCTCGTGATCACCGATCACGGAGAGGCGGCCTATGTGCTTGTCAGCTATGCGGAATTCCAAGCGAACTGGAAGGCGCCGAAGACTCTCTTTGCCGCATTGCGCGATCCGCAGGCTGACGAAAGGGAATTCGAGCCCGAGCGACTGGACTTCGATAACAGAACGGTCGAGTTCTGATGGCATTCCTGCTCGATACGAATGTTGTCTCGGCCGCGCGGAGGGTCGAGCGACAGGCGCTGGAATTCCAGGGGTTTATGAAGGAATTTTCTGTTGCCGACGCGTATCTCTCGGCGGTCACGATCATGGAAATCCAGTTCGCCATCCAACGCGAGCAGACAAGAGATTCCAACTTTGCCGAGGATCTGCGCCGCTGGATGGATGAAATCGTGCTTGTCGAATTCGCCAACCGCATCCTGCCGTTTGATACAGCGACAGCCAGCCGGGCCGGCCTGCTGCCAACCTCGGACAAGCGCCCCTCCGCTGACGGGATGATCGCTGCCACTGCACTGGAACACGAGCTTAAACTCGTGACGCGCAATGTCGCGCATTTCCTCCCCTTCGGGGTCGAATGCGTCGATCCCTGGCGCCCGGCCGCGGCGCGGAGCTGAGCGACGGGCAGCGATGCCTCATTTACCTCAGGCGAAAAACCGGTTCTCCGGCCGCGGCAAATCAAGATGCTCGCGCAGCGTCGTGCCTTGATATTCGCTGCGGAACAGGCCGCGGCGCTGAAGCTCCGGAACCAGTCGCTCGGTGACGTCAAGAAGACCCTGCGGCAGATAGGGGAAGACGATATTGAAACCGTCCGAGCCTTCCTCCTCCAACCAGCGTTCCATCTCGTCGGCAATGCTGGCCGGCGTGCCGACGAAGGCGAGGCCGGCATAGCCGCCGTAGCGCTGCGCCAGCTGGCGCACGGTCAGGTTCTCCTCGGCGGCAAGCTTCAGCACCTGGGCGCGGCCTGTCTTGCTGGCATTGGTATCGGGAATATCGGCCGGCAGGGGGGCGTCGGGATCGAAACCTGAAGCATCATGACCGAGTGCGATCGAAAGCGAGGCGATGGCGCTGTCGTAATGCACCAGGCTATCGAGCGCGGCACGTTTGGCGCGGGCCTCCTCGATGCTATCGCCGACGATGACGAAGGCGGCAGGCAGGATTTTCAGATGGTCGCGGTGGCGGCCGATCGCTTCCATGCGGCCCTTGATATCGGCATAAAGCGCCTTGCCGGCGGCAAGATCGCGCGGCGAACAGAAGACCATTTCGGCGGTCTCGGCGGCCAACTGGCGGCCGGGATCGGATTGGCCGGCCTGGACGATGACCGGCCAGCCCTGCGGCGGGCGGGCAATATTGAGCGGCCCGCGGACGCTGAGCTCCTCCCCCTTGTGGCCGAGCACATGCATCTTGTCAGGATCGAAGAACAGGCCGCTTTCCCGGTCGCGGATGAAGGCATCGTCGGCGAAGCTGTCCCACAGGCCGGTCACGACATCGTAGAATTCCCGGGCGCGATGATAACGCTCGCCATGCTCTACATGTTCGTCGAGGCCGAAATTCAGCGCGGCGTCGGGGTTGGACGTGGTGACGATGTTCCAGCCGGCGCGGCCGCCGCTGATGTGATCGAGCGAGGCGAAACGCCGGGCGATATGATAGGGCTCGTCGAATGTGGTGGAAGCGGTGGCAACGAGGCCGATACGCTCCGTTACGGCGGCCAGCGCCGACAACAATGTGAAGGGCTCGAAGGAGGTTACCGTGTGGCTGCGCCTGAGCGCCTCGACCGGCATGTTGAGCACGGCGAGGTGGTCGGCCATGAAGAAGGCGTCGAATTTCGCCCGTTCCAGCGCCTGCGCGAAGGACTTTAGATGTGCGAAATTGAAGTTGGCGTCGGGATAGGAACCAGGATAGCGCCAAGCGCCGGTATGCAGGCTGACGGGACGCATGAAGGCGCCGAGGCGCAATTGCCGTGAACGGATCATGATTTTCCTCATGGATCGAGCAAGGCGGCCGCCTGCCCCTGACATCGATTAGGTAGGAGTTCCTCGAAAACAAATCGAGGCGCATACGGCATTTTCAACGAGGAATACCTGCCGTTCCCCCAGCGTGGCCGTTCGGCCGAAACCCTAAGCGCGTCCCGCCTGAGGCCGATAAGCAAACACTTTCTATTTTCCACTGCATCTATAGAATTTGTGCCCTTATCTTGGCGCGCGATTTCTTTCACCGATAGCATCGTCAGAATTGGAGGCATCGATGAACAGCGTGCTGAGGCAAACAGAGCATATACGGCCGGTGGCGGCTCGTATCGGCAGCGAGGAGGAGGCGATCGCGACCGCCCGAAGACTGGCCGCGCAATTTGCCGCGGGCGCCGCCGAACGCGATGCCGACCGGATCTTGCCTTTCGGCGAACTCGATCTTCTCGCCCAATCCGGGCTTCTGGCGATTACCGTGCCCGCGCAATTCGGCGGGCTCGACGTTTCCAACGCCGTGCTTGCCGAAATCACGGCGATCCTTTCGGAGGCGGACGGTTCGATCGGACAGATCCCGCAGAACCATTTCTATATCCTAGAAGCCTTGAGAACCGATGGCAGCGAAGAGCAGCAGCGTTATTTCTTCGGCCGCGTGCTCGCCGGCGACCGGTTCGGCAATGCGCTTTCCGAGCACGGCACGAAAACCGTCGGCCATTACAACACCCGCATCACCCGCGACGGTCCCGGCTACCGCATCAACGGCCGCAAATTCTATTCGACCGGCGTGCTCTTCGCCGACTGGATCACCGTCTTCGCGCTCGATGATGAGGACCGGCTGACCATGGCCTTCGTGCCGAAGGGCACCGAAGGCGTCGAGGTCGTCGACGACTGGGACGGCTTCGGCCAGCGCACCACCGGCAGCGGCACGACGATCCTCGACAATGTCTATGTCAGCGCCGATTCCGTGGTCTTCCATCACAAGGGTTTCGAGCGGCCGACGACGATCGGCTCCGTCGGGCAGATCATCCATGCCGGTATCGATCTTGGCATCGCGCGCGCGGCCTTTGCCGAAACGCTTGATTTCGTCAGGACGAAATCGCGCCCCTGGATGGATAGCGGCCTCGACCGCGCCTCCGACGACCCGCTGACGATTGCCAAGGTCGGCCAGATCGCCATCCGGCTTGAGGCGGCGACCGCCCTTGTCGAACGCGCCGGCCACAAGGTCGATGCCGCACAGGTCGAGACGACCGCGCAGAAGGTGGTCGAGGCGACGCTTGCAGTCGCCGCCGCCAAGGTGCTGACGACAGAAGTCGCGCTCGAGGCTTCGAATACGCTCTTCGAACTCGCCGGGACGTCGTCGGTGCGGATCGGTCTCAATCTCGACCGCCACTGGCGCAATGCCCGCACCCATACGCTGCATGATCCGGTGCGCTGGAAATATCACGTCGTCGGCAATTACCATCTGAATGGCGTGACGCCGCCGAAGAACGGCGCGCTCTGAAATTTTCGTCTCACTCCAAATGAAAACCCCGCTGCCAATGCCGGCAGCGGGGTTTTTGCTTTCAGGCCATGGTTGCCTCAGCTGTAGAGGCTGACCTCGGGGATCCTGTCGTTCAGAACGAATTCGCCCACTTCCCTCGCCTTGTAGAAGACCGGATCGTGCAGCGTGTGGGTGCGGACATTGCGCCAGAAACGGTCGAAGCGGTATTTGTCGGCCGTCGAGCGCGCTCCGGTCAGCTCGAAGACGCGGGAGGTGATGTCGAGGGAGACATGAGTGGCGTGGACCTTGGCGGCATAGGCCTCTGCTGCCGCTTCGCCGCGCTCGCGCGCCGTGACATTGCGGCCTCGGGCGAGACCTGCCTGCACGGCGGCGGCGGCGCTATCGGCCAGAGCCGCCGAAGCCTTTACCGCTGCGGTGAATTCGCCGACGCGTTCGAGGATATAGGGATCGTCGGCCGCCCGCTCGACGCCAGAGGTGATCCACGGCCGGGTGGTGGTGCGGACATAATCCACGGCCGCCTTCAGCGCGCCTTCGGCGGTGCCGAGATAGAAGTTGACGAAGACCAGCTGAATGAAAGGCGTGTTAAAGGTCGACAGCACCGGTGCGGCCGCATCGGGAGCGGCGGGTGCGCCGACGAAATCCTCCTCGTAGACGGGAAAGTCGTGGAACTCGACGCTGCCGCTGTCGGAAAGCCGCTGGCCGATATTGTCCCAGTCGTCATTGGCGACGTAGCCCGGGCGGTTGGTCGGCACGGCGAAACCAGCGATCTTGTCGTCGAGGGCCGCGTTGGCGTTGATGTAGTCGGAAACCCGCGCTGCCGTGGAGAAGGATTTGCGCCCGTTCAAGACATAGCCGTTGCCGCGGCGGGTGAGCACCAGCCCGGGATCGCGCGGATTGACCGCCGCACCCCAGTAAAGGTTCCTGGCGACCGTTTCACTGCCCAAGGCGTGAGCGCGCGCGCCTTCGAGCGCCCAGTAAACATATTGGCTGTTGACATAATGGTAGCCGAGCAGCTGGCCGATCGAGCTCTCGCCCCGGGCGAGGATGCGCACCAGCTTCAGTCCGTCGACCCAGTCGAGACCGCCGCCACCGATCTCGGTGGGATGCAGCGCGTTGAGCAGGCCGGCATTCTTCAGCTTGACGATCTCGGAAAGCGGCGGGCGGCCTTCGCGGTCGAGTTCGGCGGCGCGCCGCGACAGGTCGGCCGAGATCTCCTCGGCGCGGGCGAAAAGGTCTTCCCGCGTCGGGTTGCGGCTGGTCGCGAAGACGACAATGGATTGGCTCATGGGGCGGAACTCCAATTCTTTAAACAAGATGATCCGGCGGATGCCTAGGCTCCCGCCGGAAGGATCGACGTGCGCAGTCTCAGAACAGCTTGTCCGGGATCCAGCTGGCGGTCGCCGCATCGCTCGTGCTGAAGGCCGGGATCTTCTGCGCCAGATCCTCGATCGTCTTGACGCCGGCGGCACGCAGGCTTTCCTGTGTCAGAAGCGTCGGCTTCACGGTGATTTGGCGGGGAACCGTCTGCCCGGCGATTTCGAGGGCGGCGGCACGGATCGAGACGGCGCCAACGACCGCAGGATTGGTCGCGACGGTGGCGACCCAGGGGCTGCCTTCCTCGGTGATCTCCTGGATATCGGCCGTCGAAACGTCGGCGGAATAGATCTTGAGCTTGTTCGATATGCCGAGGTCGCTGGCGGCGAGTTTCACGCCGCGGGCGAATTCGTCATAAGGGGCGAAAACGACGGATATATCGGGATTGGCGGTGAGCGCGGCCTTGGCCTGGTCGGCGGTCGAGGTCGCCGTCGTGTCGCTGACATTGCCGAAGCGGGCCTTTTCGACCACGCCCTTGTTGTCGGACTTGAACTTTTCCCAGACTTCGTTGCGGCGGTCGAGCGGCGCAAAGCCGGCGACATAGACGTAGCCCGCCTTGAAGTCCTTGCCGTTGTCCTTCACCGCCTGCTCGAGGGCGAGCGAGGCAAGCTCGTGATCGCTCTGCTCCACCTGGGGGATCTTCGGGTTGTTCAGGTTGACGTCGAAGGCCACGACCTTGATGCCCTTGTCGAGCGCCTGCTGCACGACGTCGCCGAGTGATTCCGGCAGGCCGTGATCGATGACGATGCCGGAGACGCCGAGATTGATCGCCTGCAGGATCTGCTCGCGCTGTTCGGCGGCATCCTGACGTCCGGGGAAAACGCGCAGGTCGATATCCAGAGCTTTGGCCTGGGCCTCGGCGCCCGCCTGATACGCCTGAAAGAAATCACCGGCCGAGATGTAGCTTATCAGCGCCACCTTGACCCCACCCTTGTCGAAGGGAGCCGGAGCGCCGGAAAGGCCGTCGGCCCTTGCGCCCTGGGCGAAAATAAACGGAATGACGGCGGCGGATAGTGCGAGCCGTGCGAGGGATTTCATCGTCGCGTTCCTTTTAACAATAAGCGGCGTCGTCTGACAGGCGGCCCCCGCGACGCGTCAAGTTATTAGATATAATATCTATGCTTTTAGTAGATTAAATGATCCGATTTTGCGGGTTGCGGGAGATTCTTTATTTCCGGGGCGGTGGCTGCCGGGGAAATGCGTGCCTGGAATTCGACCGTCCGAACGAGGCACACTTCCGAGACAAATGTAGTCCCGGATCTTGTCGATGCCGCTTCTTCACGTTGAAAACATAAGCCGCAGTTTCGGCTCGACGCGGGCGCTTGCCGGCGCCGATCTTGTGATCGAGCGCGGTGAGATCCTGGCGCTGATGGGCGCAAACGGCGCGGGCAAATCGACGCTGGTGAAGATCCTGTCCGGCGTGCTGCCGGCCGATGGCGGCACCATCCGTCTCGGTGGCCGCGCCTTCGCGCCGCAGAGCCCGGCCGAAGCGGCAAGGGCCGGCGTCGTCACCGTGCATCAGTCGACGGATCTCGTCGGGGCGGCCGGGCTGACCGTTGCCGATGCGCTGCTTCTCAATCGCTTCGCGGATCGCAGCACGCCCTTCTTCGTCTCCCGCGCCGGCATTCGCCGCGCCGCGCAGGCAATGCTCGATGCCGCCGGCTTCACCCTGCCGCTCGATCGCGATTTCGGCGAACTCGCCAGCGCCGACCGACAATTGGTGGCGATCGCGCGCGCCCTTGCCAACCGCGCCGATCTCCTCATTCTCGACGAGCCGACGGCGAGCCTTTCCGGGGAAGAGAGCCGCCGCCTCTTCGACATCCTGCTGAGGCTCCGCAGACGCGGCCTAGCGATCCTCTACATCTCGCATCGCACCGCCGATCTCGAAGCGATTGCCGATCGTGCGCTCGTCATGCGCGGCGGCCGTGTCGTCGGCACCTTCTCGCGGCCGATCGATTTTTCGAGCGCCATCGAGACGATGATCGGCCGGAGACTCGACGCGGCGCGGCCGGATGCGCGGCTCGCGGCCGGCCCGGCCATTTTCGAGATGCGCGATGTCAGCCTGCTTCAGGCAGGCGCGACCTTCGACCTGTCGCTGCATGAGGGCGAGGTGGTGGCGGTGACCGGCGTGCTCGGCGCCGGCAAGAGCCGGCTGCTTCAGGCGATCTTCGGCGTGGCGGCGCTTCAGCGCGGCGCGATGTTTCTCGACGGCCGGCCGTACCGGCCGAGAAGCCCGGCCGAGGCGATTGCCGCAGGTGTCGCCATGGCAGCCGAAGACAGACACCGCTCCTCGCTGATGCCGCCGGCATGGCCCGGCCATTCGCTGGCGGCGACGATCAGCCTGCCGCATCTTTCCAAATGGTATCCGCATGGTTTTCTTGCCGGCGGCCGCGAACGGCGCGAGGGCGAGCAGGCGATCATCCGCCTCGGCATCAAGGCAGCCGGCCCGCTCGCCTCGGTCTGGTCGCTCTCTGGCGGCAACCAGCAGAAGGCGGTCATCGCCCGCTGGGAGGCGGAGCCGAGCCGGCTCCTGCTGCTCGACGAACCTTTCCAGGGTGTCGATGTCGGCGCCCGCCGCGACATCATTCAGGCTATCCGCGCCCGCACCGACCGGGCAACGCTGATCGCGACCTCCGATCCGGAGGAGGCCTATGAAGTGGCCGACCGCATCCTCGTCATCGACCGCCACGTGTTGAGACCCGCAGGCGGCGGAGCAGCCGCTCATCCTGAAATCCACGGAATATCCGCATGACGACGATTGACGAAGAAACCCTGTCGCAGCCAGGCGCCTTGCCACGGACCGGCCGAAACCGCCTCGCCGCTCTCGGCGCGTTCCTGCGGGCGGGTGCGGTGTTCATCCTGCTTGCGCTGCTGATCGTCGGCTTCACCGTCGCCGAGCCCGCCTTCATCACCATCGCCAATCTGATGAGCATCCTGCAGGCGGTCTCCGTCGTCGCCATCCTCGGCGCCGGCGTTACCGTCACGCTTGCCGTCGGCGGCTTCGACCTGTCGATCGGCGCAGTCGCCGCCTCGAGCGTCATGGCGGCGAGCTACGCGATGATCGTCTGGGGTTTCGATGCCTATGCGACGGTGCCGCTGGTGCTCGCCTTCGGCGCCCTGGTTGGCCTGGTCAACGCCTTCCTCATCGTGCGCCTGAGGGTGCCCGATCTCTTGGCGACACTGGCGATGATGTTTCTATTGTCCGGGCTGCAACTGATCCCCACTGCCGGTCGGTCGATTTCTGCGGGCCTCACCCTGCCCGATGGCTCGAAGGCGACCGGTGCCTATGATCCGGCCTTCCTGCTGATCGGCCGCTACAGCATCTTCGGCACCCTGCCTGTTTCCGTGGTGCTGATGGCGACGGTCGCCGTTCTCCTCTTCATCCTTACGGAACGCACCCGCATCGGCCGGCTGCTGTTTGCGACCGGCGGCAACGAGGTCGCCACCCGGCTCGCCGGTGCCTCGACCGTCAGGCTGAAGACGCTTGCCTATGTGCTGTCGGGCACGCTGGCCTCGCTTGGCGGCATCGTCATCGCTGCCCGCGTCGGGCGCGGCGATATCTCCTCCGGCGGCTCGCTGCTGATGGATTCGGTCGCTGCTGCGCTGATCGGTTTTGCCGTTCTCAACCTGCGGCGTCCGAATGTGCTCGGCACCATCGCCGGCGCCGTCTTCGTCGGCGTGCTCTTGAACGGCCTCACGATGCTGAACGCCCCCTACTACACCCAGGATTTCGTCAAGGGCGCCGTGCTCGTCGGGGCCTTAGCGCTGACCTACGGCCTCGGCCGCAGCAATCCTTAAATTCCAAGGAAGAAAGACATGACCCGTGAAATCAGGCTGAACGCCTTCGACATGAATTGCGTCGGACACCAGTCGCCGGGGCTGTGGCGCCATCCGCGCGACAAGTCCTGGACCTACAAGGATCTCGATTACTGGGTGCATCTGGCGAAGACGCTGGAGCGCGGCAAGTTCGACGGACTGTTCATCGCCGATGTGCTCGGCGTCTACGATGTGCTGAACGGCAATGTCGATGCGGCGCTACGCCATTCCGCTCAGGTGCCGGTCAACGATCCGCTGCAGCTCATCCCGACCATGGCTTACGAGACCGAGCATCTCGGCTTCGGCCTGACCGCCTCGCTCTCTTTCGAGCACCCCTACACCTTCGCCCGCCGCATCTCGACGCTCGACCATCTCACAAAGGGGCGCGTCGGCTGGAACATCGTCACCTCCTATCTCAACAGCGGCGCGCTGAATATCGGCCAGCCCGCTCAGACCAGGCATGACGATCGCTACGACCTCGCCGAGGAATATCTCGAAGTCTGCTACAAGCTTTGGGAAGGCAGCTGGGAGGATGGCGCCGTCGTTCGCGACCGGGAAGCCGGTATCTTCACCCATCCCAACAAGGTCCATGCGATCCGCCATTCCGGCAAACACTTCACCGTGCCCGGCATTCACCTGAGCGAACCCTCGCCGCAGCGCACGCCGGTGCTCTACCAAGCCGGCGCTTCCAGCCGCGGCAAGGATTTCGCCGGCGCCCATGCCGAATGCATCTTCGTCGCCTCGCCGTCGAAACCGGTGCTGAAACGCTATGTCGCCAATGTCCGCGAGGCGGCCGAGCGCATCGGCCGCAACCCGCGCGAAATTCTCGCCTTCAACCTGCAGACCGTGATCCTCGGCGAGACCGATGCCGAGGCGCAGCGCAAGTTCAACGAATATCGCAAATATGCTTCCTTCGAGGGCGCGCTGACGCTGATCTCCGGCTGGACCGGCATCGATTTCGGCCAGTTCGGTCCGGACGAGGTTCTGCGCCACCGCCACACAAATGCGGTGCAATCGGCCGTCGAGACCTTCACCACGATTGATCCCACGAAGGAATGGACGGTGCGCGAGATGGCCGACTGGGTCGGTGTCGGCGGTTTCGGCCCTATTTTCGTCGGCTCGCCGCAAACGGTCGCCGATCTGATGCAGGAATGGGTCGAGGATACCGATGTCGACGGCTTCAACCTTGCCTATGCCGTGACGCCCGAGAGTTTCGAGGATGCCGTCGATCTGCTGGTGCCGGAGCTGCAAAAGCGCGGCGTCTACAAGAGAGAATATGCCAACGGAACGCTGCGGGAGAAACTCGGGGGAGCGGGACCGCGGCTCGTCGCCCCGCATCCGGGTGCGGCCTACCGCAATCTTTTCAGCGAACCCGCGCGCATCGCTGCCAGCGGCTAAACGAATAATGGCTGGGTGACAAAAAAATGTCTCGCAGAGCCCGGCCATTTCGAATTTAACCTCTATGACTATTGGCGTTTCGCCCTGAATATGGGCGCTTGGATTTTGATCGATCAGGAGGGGTCATGACCATATCAGCTATCTCGCGGCGCACGCTGATGAAGGGCACCGCGCTGCTGCTTGCCTCGACGGCTCTCGCCCGCCAGGCGCTGGCGCAGGCAGCAACTGGCGGTGGCCGGCTGATCGTTGCGGCCGATTCCGAGCCGAAGAACCTCAATCCTGCCATCGTCGCTTCGAACGGCGTCTTCTTCATCGCCAGCAAGGTGATCGAGCCGCTGGCCGAAGCCTCGTTCGACGGCA
Source organism: Rhizobium sp. R339 (assembly GCF_002211395.1). Lineage (NCBI taxonomy): Bacteria > Pseudomonadati > Pseudomonadota > Alphaproteobacteria > Hyphomicrobiales > Rhizobiaceae > Rhizobium > Rhizobium sp. R339. The sequence goes on along the minus strand of NZ_LOKV01000007.1, from coordinate 60,770 downwards.
AGGACGGGCTTGCGCCACGCCTTGCCACCTCCTGGGAGGGCTCGCCCGACGGCCTTTCCGTCACCTTCAAGCTGCGCGACGGCGTCACCTGGCACGACGGCAAGCCGTTCACTTCGGTCGATGTCGCCTTCTCCGCGCTCAACATCTGGAAGCCGCTGCAAAATCTCGGCCGGCTGGTCTTCGCCAATCTCGAAGCCGTCGATACGCCTGACGATTACACCGCCATCTTCCGCTTCTCCAAGCCGACGCCGTTCCAGCTGATCCGCAATGCCCTGCCGGTCGTCACCAGCGTCGTCGCCAAGCACATCTTCGAAGGTTCCGATATCGCCGCCAATCCTGGTAATAACAAGCTCGTCGGCACCGGTCCGTTCACCTTCGCCGAATACAAGCCCGGCGAATATTACCGGCTGGCGCGCAACGAGAATTACTGGGACAAGGACCAGCCGAAACTCGACGAGATCATCTACCGCGTGCTGCCCGACCGCGGATCGGCGGGTGCGGCGATCGAAGCCGGCGAAATTCAGCTTGCCGCTTTCTCGGCAGTGCCGCTCGCCGATCTCAACCGCATTTCCAAGGTCGAAGGCATCAAGGTGATCTCCAAGGGCTACGAGGCCTTGACCTACCAGCTCATCGTCGAGATCAATCACCGCCGCAAGGAATTGGCCGACCTCAGGGTCCGCCAGGCAATCGCACAAGCGATCGACAAGAAATTCGTGGTCGACACGATCTTCCTCGGTTACGCCGCTGCCTCGACCGGGCCGGTGCCGAAGAACGCGCCGGAGTTCTATACTTCAGATGTCGCGACCTATGAGTTCGACCCCGCCGCCGCCAACGATATTCTCGACAGGGCCGGGTATAAACAAGGGCCGGATGGCAATCGCTTCAAGCTGAAGCTCCGCCCCGCGCCCTATTTCAACGAGACCCGTCAGTTCGGTGATTATCTTCGCCAGGCGCTCGCCGTGATCGGCATCGATGCGGAGATCGTCAATGCCGATGCGGCTGCGCATCAGAAGGCTGTCTATACCGACCACGATTTCGATCTCGCCGTCGGTCCGCCGGTCTTCCGCGGCGATCCGGCGATCTCCACCACCATTCTCGTCCAGTCAGGCACGCCTGCTGGCGTACCCTTTTCCAACCAGGGCGGCTACGTCAATCCGGAGCTCGACAAGATTATCCTGCAGGCTTCGGAGACAGTCGACACGGCGGCGCGTACCGATCTCTACCGCAAGTTCCAGCAGCTCGTCGTTGCCGACCTGCCGCTGATCAACGTTGCGGAATGGGGTTTCATCACCGTGGCGCGCGACACCGTGCTCAACGTCGCGAACAATCCGCGCTGGGCCGTCTCGAACTGGGGCGATACCGCGCTTCAGTCATGATAGGATCGGCGGCAAATCTCTTCCAGAGGCCCTGTCCGGCGTGAAACGTGCACTCATCCTCTTGAGGCGCAGGGTGATCAGCAGCATTCCGGTGCTGCTGATCGTGGTGGTCTTCACCTTTTTCCTGCTCGAATCCGCCTCGGGCGACGCCGTCGACGCCTATCTCGGCTCGATCGGCGGCGGCGATGCGGCACTCAGGCAGTCGCTGCGCGAGAGCTACGGTCTCGACCAATCCATGCTCGCCCGCCTTTGGCTCTATCTTTCCTCATTGGCGCGCTTCGATCTCGGCTGGTCGGTCGCCTTCGGCCGGCCGGTCGGGCAACTGATCGCCGAACGTCTGCCCAATACGCTGCTCTTGATGGGCAGCGCGACCGCGCTTTCCTTCGGTCTCGGCTCGGCGCTCGGCATCCTTGCCGGCGCCCGGCCGGGCAGCCTGCGGGACCGGCTGCTGTCGATGGGCTCGCTGATCGTCTACGCCATTCCAAGCTTCTGGCTTGGCCTTGTCCTCAGCATAGCCTTTTCGGTGAAGCTGCGCTGGTTTCCGATTGCCGGCATAGAGACCATCGCCTCCGGCAAAACGGGCTTTGCCCGCGCCCTCGACATATCAAATCATCTGGTCCTGCCGGTCGGAGCGCTTGGCCTTATCTACCTCGCCTTGTTCCTGCGGGTGATGCGGAGCAGCATGGCGGAGGCATGGAAGCTGGATTTCGTCCTTTTTGCCCGCGCCAAGGGCCTGTCGTGCAGCCGCATTGTGCTGCGCCACGTTGCGCGCAATGCGCTGCTGCCGCTCGTCACCATGCTCGGGCTGCAATCGGCGGCCATGCTCGGCGGCAGCGTGGTGATCGAAAGCGTTTTCGCCATTCCCGGGTTCGGGCGGCTGGCGCAGGAGGCGGTCAGCGGCCGCGATGCGCCGCTGTTGATGGGCATCGTCGTCACCAGCGCCGTTCTCGTCATCTCGGTTAATTTCCTCATCGATCTCGTCTATGCCGCGCTCGATCCGCGCATCGGCGCTTCGGAGGGCGGCGCATGACCAGTCTCAAGCGTCTCCTCGGCACGCCGGAGGGCCTGGTCGGGTTTGCGATCCTTCTGATCCTACTATTGGCCGGGCTCTGCGCTCCCATCATTTCGCCGGGCGATCCGCTGAGGATCGCCGGCCGGGCACTGATTGCGCCCTTCACCGATCCGGCTTTTCCGCTCGGCACGGACCGTCTCGGCCGCGACGTGCTCGCCGGCCTGCTTTATGGCGCGCGCGCCTCGCTTGCGGTCGGCCTCGCGGCAGCTTTTTCAGCCATGATCCTCGGCGTATGCGTCGGCATGGCTGCCGGTTTTGCCGGCGGGATCGTCGACGAGGCGCTGATGCGCGTGGTCGATGCCTTCCAGATCGTGCCGGCCTTCCTGCTTGCGCTCGCCTTCGTCAGCACCATCGGGGTCTCGACATCGGTCGTGGTGCTTGCCATCGCGCTTGGCGCCTGGGCCGATCCGGCACGGCTGATGCGGGCGCAGGTGCTGACGATCCGCGAACAGGATTACGTCGCCTCGGCAAGGGTGATCGGCATGCATCCCGTCGAGATCGCCGTCCGCGAGATCCTGCCGAACGCACTGCCGCCGGTGCTGGCGCTTTCCGCTACCATCGTCGCCGGCGCGATCCTCACCGAGGCGGCCCTTTCCTTTCTCGGCCTCGGCAATCCCAATATCGCCACCTGGGGTTCGATGATCGCCGAGGGCCGCAGCGTGCTGCGCTCGGCCGCCTATCTCTCGGTCATCCCGGGCGCAGCACTTGCCGTGACCGTGCTCGGCGTCCATCTCTTCAGCGAGGGTCTCGGCAAGGCGCTTGGCGATGACGGCGGGAGGGCGGCATGAACGGTATTTTCTGCAGCCTCAGACAGCTTTCGGTCACCTACGGAAGAAATCGTGCTGCCGCGCTCGATCGTATCGATCTTGATATCAAGACCGGCGAGAGGCTGGCGATCGTCGGCGAAAGCGGCTCCGGCAAGAGCACGCTTGCCCGCGCGCTTGCCGGTCTACTGCCCGAGGGGGCGAAGGTTGGCGGCGAGACGTTCTGGCCTGCACTTGGTCACTTGCCTCGCCCCGGCCGCGATTTCGGTTTTGTCCTTCAGGATCCGGGCGTCAGCCTCAATCCGGTCCTGACGATCGGCGAGCAGATCGCCGAAGGCGCCAGGCGCCATCTCGGCCTCGGTTGGACACAGGCTTACAGCCGGGCCGAGGAACTGCTTCAGCGGGTGCGGATGCCGCAGCCCGACAAGGCGATGCGGGCCTTTCCGCATCAGCTTTCCGGCGGCCAGCGCCAGCGCGTGGCGATCGCGGCGGCAATCGCGGCCAAACCGGCGCTGCTGATCGCCGACGAGGCGACGAGCGCGCTCGACGTCGTGGTCCAGGCGGAGATCGTCCGCCTGCTCGACGGGCTGGTGCGCGAAGACGGCATGACGCTGGTCTTTATCACCCACGACATCGCGCTCGCCTCCGGCTTCGTCGACCGCATCGCCGTTTTCCATGATGCGCGGCTGGTCGAGGCGGGTCCTGTCCGTTCGGTGCTGTCATCACCGGCGAGCGACTATACCGCCTCCCTCATCGCCAGCCATCGCGACCTGACGACGCCGCCGCTGATCGCAGGGGGGCCGTGATGAACCCCGTGCTGCTTTCCATAGAGAACGTCTCGAAAGGTTTCTCGTCCTCCGGGCGCAAGGTCGCCGCTCTCGACAAGGTTTCGCTGACCATTGCAGCCGGAGAAACGCTCGGCCTGGTCGGCGCCTCCGGCAGCGGAAAATCGACGCTGTCGCGCATCCTCATGCGCCTTCTCACGGCAGATGCCGGTGCGATCCGCTTCGAGGGAGAGGATTGGCTCGCGTTGAACGGTGCGTCCCTGCGCCGCAAACGGGCGCGCATGCAGATGGTATTCCAGGATCCGCTCGCGGCCTTCAATCCGCTGGCGACTGTCGGCACCGTTCTCGACGATCCGCTGCGTATCCACCGCGCGGTTCCGAGGCAGCGGCGCGCCGGCGAGATAGCGATGCTCCTCGAACGAGTAGGCTTGCCCGCCGACTATTCCAGCCGCCCGGTCCGCGCCCTCTCCGGCGGCCAGCGCCAACGTGTGGCGATTGCCCGGGCGATCGCGACGCGGCCGTCGCTCCTGGTGCTGGACGAGGCGGTCTCGGCGCTCGACGTCACCCTGCGCGGAAGGATCCTCGAACTTCTGGTCGCCCTGCAAAAGGAGCAGGGCATTGCCTGTCTCTTCATTTCGCACGATCTTGCCGTGGTGCGCGCCCTCTCCCACCGCATCGCCGTCATGGATGGCGGGCGGATCGTCGAGACCGGCCCGGCGGCGGCAGTCGTTGCCGAACCGAAATCGGCTGCCGGCCGCGCGCTCGTGGAAGCGGTCCCCCGTCTCGTCACTGATCCGTCCTGAAGGAAACGTCCATGTTCGATCCTGGTTGGAATCCCCTGCACGGCCTCCCCTCCTATCCCGCGGAACGCTATGCAGCCCTGGCCGACAGGATCGGCGGCATCTTGCAGAGCCGCAACGATATATTGCTGGTGCAGGCCGAGGCGGTGGTGGCGCTGGAGGCAACAGCCGTCAGCCTTGCGCGTCCCGGCCTTTCAGTCCTCAACATCGTCACCAGTCCCTATGGCGGCTGGTTCGGGCAATGGCTGCGTCGGGGTGGTGCCGCGGTCCGGGATCTCGTTGCCGAACCGGGCCTGCCGATCGAGATCGAGGTAGTCGCCACGGCGCTCGATGCCGCTCCTCGCATCGACGTGCTCGCTGTGGTTCACGCGGAATCCGCCAGCGGCATTCTCAACCCCCTGCCCGAGATAATGGCGCTTGCCCGCGCCCGCGGCATCGTCACAGTCGTCGATGCGGTCGCCTCGATCGGCGGTCATCGGTTCGAGATCGACAACCTCGGCATCGACATCGGCGTGATCGGCCCGCAAAAGGCGCCCGGCGGTCCGGCAGGCGTATCGGCGCTCTCCGTCAGCCGCCGCGCCTGGGAATTGATCCTCAAGGACGGCGCGCCGCGCAATTCGATCCTGTCCCTGGCCGATCTGAAGGCATGGATCGACGGCGGCCGACAAGGCTTGCCGGGCACGCCGGCCCCGCTGGAATTCTTCGCGCTGGAGACAGCGCTTGACCGTATCGAGGCCGAAGGTGTCGAAAACGTCGTCGCCCGCCATGCACTGGCGGCAGCGGCAACACGGGCAGGTCTCGCCGCGCTTGGCGCCGCGGCCTGGGTGCCGCCGGCAAAGGCTTCGAACCTGGTGACGGCGGTGCCGGTGCCGGAGGCGCTGGAGCCTGTGGCCCTGATTGCCGCTGCGGCGCGGTTGGGAGTCGAACTGACCGAAAGTGTCGGGACCGCGCCGGCCCGCCTCCTGCGACTGAATCACACAGGTCCGCGGGCCGTATTTCAAACCGTTCTCGCGAATGTCGTGGCCTATGGTGCGGCGCTCAGACAGGCCGGCCATCCGGCTGATATCGCCGCCGCCTCGGAGGCGATATCAGCAGCCTACAGCCGATGAAAGCTGCATGCGGGCCTTGATCATCGCGGCTCGGCAAGGCAGGACAGTGGCATCGCGGAGACTGGAAGCAGATGACGACATTGCTGGATGCGCAGGGCCTGGAGATTGTGCATGCGGGGCATCGAACCCGTCTGAAATGGCACCGGTTGCGCAAGCGGTTCGCCGATCCGCTGTTTTCCGCCGAGGTGATGGCGGAGGGTTTTGCAGCCGGCGCCTCGATGGAGCTCGATCTGCGCGTGCGCGCCGATGGCGGCTTTGTCGTACTGCACGACGAGGAGCTCGAAGGCGAAACGACGGGCCGTGGACCGATTGCCGGCAGCAGCATCGGCGATCTCCGCGATATCAGAATGCAGGAAGGCGGCCGGCCGCTGATCCTCAGCGAGGATCTCGCCGCCATGATGCAATCGACGCATCCGGCCGCACTGCTGCAATTCGACATGAAGGACGATTATGAGACGATCGGCGCGAAGGGCATCGAGCATCTTGCCGAGCATTTCCGGGATATCGCCGCTTCGGTGATCGTCAGCGGCGGCAGTCTCGATCTCATCGTCGCGGTCAAGGAAAAGCTTCCGCATCTGTTGCGCGGTATCGATCCGACCGACAAGCTTTACGAGATCGGGAAAGCCGGCGGCTGGAAGGCCGTCGAGATGGAGCTGCGCGTCGATCTCAGCGGTCCGACCGAGTCGGACACGATCTATCTCCACTGGCCGCTGATCCTCAATGCCGCCAAGGACGGCCTCGATATGATCGCGCTCTGCCAGGACCATGGCAAGCGGGTCGATGCATGGACCTTTACGTTGAAGGATCCGGAGGCCGGCTTTACCGACGAAGAATGGCAGAATTTCTCGGCGCTGATGGCGCTCAAGCCGGATCAGATCACCACCGACGAGGCGCCGGCGACCGAACGCGCCTGGCGCCTGCGTGTGGCGAGTTAACCGGAAACGGGCGCCAGCCCTTCAATATCGAGGATGAAGGCGAATTCGCCGGCCAGCCCCGGCGAATGGGCGATCACCGGCCCGCCTTGCGCAAGCAATCTTTCGACCGGCGGCATCGCCACCATGGCGCCCGCCTCTTCGGCGATCAGCGCGCCGGCGAGCATGTCCCATGCATTGAGATGGCGTTCGTAATAGAGATCGGCAGCGCCTTCGGCGACGCGGACGAGGTCGATGGCAGCCGCGCCCATGCGGCGATAATCCATGCCGCGCTCGTGGAGCCGCCTGGAGAGCGCGAGATAATCGTCGAAGCTCGTCTTGCGGGAATGGCCGAGAATGACCAGCGCGTTGGCCGGATCGGCGGTTGCAGCCGCATGCACCGGAAGCCCGTCCTTGAAGGCGCCGCCGCCGCGCACCGCGTGGAAGACCTTCTCCTCAGTGGCGTCATAGACCACGCCGATCTCGACCTTGTCGCCGACGACGAAGGCAATCGAGACGCCCCAGTGGCGAAAGCCGCGGATATAATTGGTCGTGCCGTCGATCGGATCGACGACCCAGGTGCCGGCTTCGCCCGATCGCCCGCCGCTCTCCTCGCCCATGAACGTATCATCGGGAAGGCGCGAGAGAAGTCCATCGCGGATCGCCTGCTCGGCCCTTCGGTCGGCGACAGTGACGAAATCCTGCAACCCCTTGTTTTCGACGGCAAGCGTGCCGGGATTGGAGTCGCGCCGAAACCGCGCCGTTTCCCGTCCAACTTCGAGAGCGACGGCGATCGCGACCTCCGCTCGAGCGCGGATGGCGGCGGCATCCAATACGGAATTCATCAGGCAGTCCTTCTTTTTATCAATGTCACCGGCGTGAACTCGACGCGCGCCGTCAGATCGGGTTCGGCGATCCGGCTCATCAGCAGATCGACGGTCTGCTCGGCCTGGATATCGCAAGGTTGGCGGATGGTCGTGAGTTCATAGGCGCTCCAGCTCGCCTGCGGAATATCGTCATGGCCGATGATGCGGATCGGCGGCGTATCATCGCGGCCGCGACCCTGCATGATGCAATCGATCACGCCGCAGGCCATATAGTCATTGGCGCAGAACAGCCCGTCGATGCCGGACGCCAAAAGTTCGCCTGCCGCGGCATAACCGCTCTGATAATCGTTGATCCTGACCTGCAGAAACTGCGCCTCGACGCCGAGCTGCCTGCAGCGCGCGATGAAGGCCTCGCTGCGCCGCCGCGCCGTATAGGAGACGGCGGGGGCGGCCATCACGGCGGGCTTTCGCACGCCGCTGTCGATGAAGTGGTTCGCGGCGAGATGCCCGGCCATACGGTCGTCGGATATGATGCGGTCGACGAAGGGAATGTCGTCGCCCTTGTTGATCAGCACGATCGGAACGCCCTCGGCGGCGCACTGCTCGCAGATCTCGGTCGGCGGGGCGTCCGAGGTGACGATGACGCCGGAGACGGCATAATGCAGCAACTGGCCGATGACGGTCGATGTATCCGCTTCCTGTGAGGTCGGCAGCAGGATGGGGCGGAAATTGCGGGCGAGCAGCATCTTCGACAGATGTTCGATTTGCAAGGTGCGGAACGGATTGTCGAGGCCGGCGGCGACAAGGCCGACGAGATCGGAGCGTTTGTTGGTGAGGCTTCGGGCAAGATAGTTCACCCGGTAGCCGAGTTCCTTGGCCGCCTGGTAGACCTTTTCGCGCGTTTTCGGCGAGACGCTGGCATCCGGCGTGAAGGCGCGCGAGACGGCGGCGCGCGAGACGCCGGCCACCCGCGCCACGTCGAAGGAGGTTACCTTGCGCGGTCCCTTATCCCTGTCTGGCAACGGCCTTTTCCCCCTCTGCCGGCGGCCGCATCAGATCGGGCAGATCCGTGCAGATGCCGAGAACCGGAAGCTTCATGATGTCATCGAGAACGGCTGGCCGTTCCTCGTGCCAGAGCACGATCTCGCGGCCCGCCTCGAAGGCGCTGCGCATCAGCGCGTCGGTGACGAGGTCCTGCGGCCGTTCCCCTGCCCTCTCCCAGCAGAGATGCAGAATATCGGCGCCGGCCTCGTCGCCGAGGAGATGCGGATCGTGACCGACACGGATCAGCACCGAGAGCGGGAAGTCGCAGCCCGCATCGCTGAGTTCGCGCAACTGCGCCGTATCGAAGGAGCCGAGGCAGGCGAAACGCTGGTTCATCTCGGCAAGGTGGCGCCAGCAGAGCAGGCCGGTCCCAGCTGCCTTGAGCTCGACATAGAGACCGGTTCCGGTCTCGCGGCCGAGAGCAGCCACTTCCGCAAAGCTCGGCACGTCGGCGCCGTCGAGAGCGGCGAGTTCGGCCGCCGTCATTTCGGAAATGCGGCGGTCGATGCCGAAGACGCGCTCGAGATGATCGTCATGCGAGACGACGACCAAGCCATCTTTCGTCAGCTGCGTATCGAGTTCCCACATCTCCGCGCCGAGTTCGGCGGCGCGGCGGAAGGCGGCGATCGTGTTCTCGCGCTCGTGACCGCTGGCGCCGCGATGACCGATGCAGAAGGGAAGCCGGCCCTTGGCCGCCGGCCAGCCGTAACGCTCGAAGAAGGCTGAGAAATCGCGGGTCATCAGAGCCTCCCGCCCTGTTCGTCGAAGACGAGCACGCTGCGGCTGTCGATCGCCCAGCGAACGTCGTCGCCGACGTGGATATCGCTGCGCACCGGCTGGATCGAGCGCAGCAGCGGACCGCCGGCAAGAGCGACGTCGTAGAGGTTTTCGCGCCCTTGCGTTTCGGCGAAGGTGACCTTGCCGGAGACGGGCGTGTCGCCCGCCGGCGTAAAATGCTCCGGCCGGACGCCGAGCATCACCTTCGTGCCCTCGGCGGCACCGACGGTGGCGGGCAGCGGCACGCGGATCTCGCTTTCCGGGATTGCGAAAGCCCCCTTATCCAGGACGCCGCGCAGGAAGGTGATTGGCGGGTTGCCGAGGAAGCCGGCGACGAAAGCGGTTTTCGGGTCGTTGTACATCTCGGCCGGCGTGGCGATCTGGACGATCTCCCCTTCCTTCATGATGGCGATGCGGTCGCACATGCTCATCGCCTCCACCTGGTCATGGGTGACGAGGATGGCGGTGATGCCGGTCTCCCGCTGCAGGCGGCGGATTTCCGAGCGCATTTCGAGACGAAGCTTGGCGTCGAGATTGGCAAGCGGTTCGTCGAGCAGCAACACATCAGGCTTGCGGATTAGTGCGCGGGCCAGCGCCACGCGCTGCTGCTGGCCGCCCGAAAGCTCGGCCGGCCGGCGGCCCATCAGATTGCCGATCTGGACGAGGGTCGCGATCTTGTCGACCTCCTTGCGGATCTCGGCGGCGGGCACGCCCTTCACCTTCAGCGGAAATCCGATGTTTTCGGCAACCGTCATATGCGGGTAGAGCGCATAGGACTGGAAGACGACGCCGACATTGCGGGCCTGGCTCGGCAGATCGGTGACGTCGCGGTCGCCGAAGAGGATGCGTCCGCTGGTCGGCCGGTGAATGCCGCAGACCGCGAACAGCGTCGTCGACTTGCCGCAGCCGGAAGGGCCGAGCAGCGCCAGCATTTCGCCGTTGCCGACTTCGAGCCGCATATTCTCGATGACCTTGGTCGAGCCGAAGCTCTTCGAAAAATTGTCGAGGAGGATGCGCATCAGCCTTTGCTCCCGCCGCCGTAGATGTTCATGAGATATTTGTTGAAGAGTGCGTAAGCGATCAGCACCGGAATGAGGTAGAAGAGGCCGACTGCCTTGAACATGTTGAAATCGTAATTGTTATCGTCGGCGAGAAAGCCGGCGAGATAGACCGATAGCACCTGCACGTCGTTGCCCGGCGCGAGCACCTGCGGCAGGATGAACTCGCCCCAGCCGGCGAGAAAGGAAAACAGGCCGAGCGCCATGATGCCGGGCTTGACCTGCGGCAGCACGAGGCTGCGCCAGACGCGAAAACGCGAAGCGCCGTCGACGACGCCGGCCATTTCGATCTCCCAGGGCACGGTGTCGTAAAAGCCCTTCATCAGCCAGATGCCGAGCGGCAGGTCGATCGCGGCCTTCACCAGGATGACGCCGATCAGCGAATTGTAGAGGCCGATCATCTGCAGCACGATGAAGATGGCGATGATCAGCGTCACCGACGGGAAGGCATGCAGCACCATGACGCCGGCGAGGAAGAAGCCGCGCGCCGGCACGTTCAGCCGCGACAGCACGTAACCGGCCATCGACGAGACGATGAGCACCAGGCTGGTGGTGCAGGCCGAAAACAGCAGCGTATTGACCGTCACCTGCCAGATGTTCGCCTTGCCTGGGTTCGTCTGCCACAGGAAGCGCCAGTGATCGAGCGTCACGCCCGAGGGCAGCAGCGCGCCCGCCTCCTTCACCGTCACGGTGTCGAGGAAGAGATAGACATACATCAGGAGCAGCGGCAGGCTGACGATGGTGAGCGCCGCCATGACAGGCCAGCTGCTGTAATTTGCCGAGGGCTGCGATCGTCCGGCCATGGTCAATCCTCTATCAGGGGCTTGGCGACAAGCGTGCCGTAGTTGAAGACGCGGAGATAGAGGAGCGACAGCACCACGCCGATGACGACGAGCACCAGCGCCATAGCCGCGCCCAGCCCGTATTCGAGATTGCCGGCATAATTTCTGAGCGCCGTGTGATAGGCGGCGAGCGCCCAGACTTCGGTCGCGTTGCCCGGCCCGCCATTGGTGGCGAGCAGGATTTCATTGAAGGAGGCGAGCAGCGACAGCGTCTGATAGCAGGTGACGAAGAGGATCGGCCAGCGCATCTGCGGCAGGATGATGTAGCGGATCTGCTGCCAGCGCGAAGCGCCGTCGACCTCGCTCGCATGGAACTGGCTCTTCGGAATGGCCTTCATCGCTGAGGAGAACACCAGCATGCCCATCGAGGCACCGATGAAGCCGTTGATCAGCACGACGAAGAACCAGGCATTATAAGCGGTGTCGAGAAGGTAGTTCTTCGGGGGATAGCCGAACTTGCCCATCAGGACGGAGATGAAACCGGTATCCCAAGCGAGCCATTTCCACAGCATCACATAGATGACGACGGGGGTTATGCGCGGCAGGAGCCAGATCCCGCGGAAGATCGAGGCGGGCGCCGGCGGCATGTAATGTGTCAAGACCGCCAGCACCAGCGCATAACCGACATTGAAGAGCGTCAGCACCAGCGCGACGTAGAGCGCGGTGTTGAAGAGCACCCGCGCCATGTCGGGCGAGGTGGCGATGCGTTTGAAATTGTCTGATGTCCAGGTCCAGCCGGTATAGGTGGCCTCGGCCACCTTTTCCTTCTGTTCCGGCGTCAGCTTGAGACCGAGGGTGTCCAGCGCCGAAAACAGCTTCTCCTTGCTGTCGAAGCGGGTGTTGACGACGGAGCGGTTGAACTGTTCGGAGATTTGCTTGACCTCGCGCGTCGAAGGCCGGTCGGCGAGGTCCTTGATCATGCGCTCGGCTTCGCGGCGCGTCGGGAAGACCTCGCCGGCATGTTTGGCGCGCAGCTCCGCGGCGATACCCGGCGCAAAGCCGAGACCCTCCACGGCCTTGAGGCCCGCCTCGTCGATCGCGTAGCGTGGTTCGGCCATCTCGGCGGCGATGTCCGGCATGGCCGATTTCAGTACGATCAGGGAATTCGGCGCGATCTGGTAGACGCCGCCGGAAATACCGGTGGCGGTCGTCATATTGGTCATCGAGAAGACCGCCGTCAGAACGACCGGCAGCAGGAAGAAGAGGACGATCATGACCGCGGCGGGCGCGATCATCACCAGTCCGAGCCTTCTGGACGATTTCATGGAAGCCTCCTCGCGGGACCAATCGGGCGGCGGGGCCGCCGCCGCCCGGAAGGATGCTTCTGTTTTAGCGAATGACGATTTTGTCGCCGAGCGTGTTTTTCAGCTCGCTTTCGGCATCGCCGATGGCGGCGTCGACGGTCTTGTCGCCGGTCCAGGACGCCTGAAGGTTCTTCCACATGATGTTCCAATAGGTGCCGAAATCGGAATTGTTCGGCATCGCATTGGCATGCGGCAGCAGGCGTTCGGTGGCTTCGCGAGCCCAGCGGTCGTCCGCGTAGAAATCCACTTCGGCTTCGGCTTCGGAAATGCCGAGATGGGCGGATTTGATCGCATGCAGCGCGTTGATGCGCGGCTCGGAGGCGATCGTGATCAGCTGGGCGGCGATCTGCGTATCTTCTTCGCTGTGTCCTGCAGTCACCATGTAGACGAGCGGATGCGTCAGCGTGTTGGCCTTGCCGCCCTCGCCGGCCGGGATCAGCGTGAAGACGATGTTATCGAAGAAATCCTTCAGGCCTTCCTGGTTGACGAGGCGGGCGTAATGCCAGGTGCCGGCGTCCCAGATGCCGGCCTTGCCGGTGGCGACTTCCTTCCACCATTGATCACCCGGCATGCCGATGTGGTTTTTCTTGGTGACGCCCGACTTAACGGCATCGGCGATGAACTGATAGGTGCGGGTCATGGCCGCCTTGTCGAAGACGAGCTTGCCGTTTTCTTCCATCGTGCCGCCGAAGCTGGTGTAGAACTGCCAATAGTCCGGGCCGTTGCTTGGGCGCGGATAGAAGCCGTAGCCGGGCTGGACGAGGCCCTTGTCCTGCATCTTCTTGGCGTCTTCGAGCACGTTCTTCATGGTGTACTTGCCATCCTGAACGTTCTGCGGCAGCGCATCGAGATCGGCGTCGCTATAGCCGATCGCCTTCATGTAAGGCTTCCAGAAGAACATCGGGCGGGATTCGGCATCCTGCGGAATGCCGTAGACCGCGCCGTTGTAGGAGGCGATCTGCATCAGGTTCTCGTAGATGCCGTTGAGCGGCCAGGCGTCGAGATCGACGTGATCCTCGATCGGAACGATGAGGCCGGCCTGCGACCAGGGCGCGATGTCTTCATGACCGCTGGCGACGATGTTCGGGGCGGTCTTGGCTTCCGCGGCAAGCGTCAGCGCCTGTTTGAAATCGTCCCAGCCGGAATAGGCCTTCTTCTCGATGGTTATCTTCAGGTCTTCACCCTTGAGCGCGGCTTGGCGCTGCAGCTGCTGGGCTGCGATCTCGATGGCGTCGAGGCGATAGACGTCGTTCGGGCCGGTGCCGCCGGCCCAGACGCTGATGGTAACGTCCTTGGCGAGTGCAAATGCGGAAGTCGAAGCCAGGATGGCGGCCGCAACGGTGAGGGACTTCAGTGTCGGCAAAATGGTCATTTTCTTCATCTCCCCAGAAGAGCAGTGTGAGGCCTCTTTGACGGGTCATCACTGGTGTTGACGACCGCTCCGAAAGACCCACGAAAACGTGACAAGTCCCGCTCTATGGGCTGAACGTAACGACCGAATGACAAAATTGAGCACGTGTGCAAAAATTATTATGACGATGTTGGAGACGCGGTCAACTCCCGGCGGAAGCACCAGATCGGTTGCGCGTGGAAATCCTTGCCGAAGAGATGAAATCAGCCTGAATGGAGGCCGCCCGGCGGCCTATCCGATCTCCGCCCAGAGTTCGCGGAGCATCTGGCGAAGCAGCAGTGCCTCCGTCCATCGATTGGTGGTATCGTTGCCGTCGGCGCCGGTGATCGCATAGGGCTTTGGCCCCAATTCGCAGGTAAAGACCAGCGCATCGTCGGCGCCGGCGCGATTGCGCCATTCCCGCATGCCGTAGCTCCACCATTGCAGAAACAGGTCGACCCAGGGGCGATGGTGCGGAAACGAGATCTCGATCTGAACCTGTTCGCGCGACGCGACCCTGCCGTGAAAAGCCCGGGCGTTGCGCAGGATGCGATGGATCATGGCGTGATTTTCCGCATCGACCGGATAGTCAAACTCGCGCGCGACGAGGAAATGCGAGAGGTCGGCAAGCAGCGGCAGGTCGGGGCGCCGGTCGAGCAGGTCGAGCGTGAAGAACAGATCCGACGTCATCCTGTCGCGATGGGTTTCGATGAAGACAGGAATGCCGGCCTCTTCCGCAAGCTGCATCCAGCCGTCTAGCAGCGGCAGGCAATTCGCGACACGGCGCGGGCGGATATCGGGCTGCAGGTTGATGTGGCTGACCGGAAATTCTCCGGCAAGTTCGAGCGGCAGATGCAGATCCTCGACGCTGCGGGGAAAGCAGGTCCCTTCGATCTTCAAGCCCGTGCCGCAGATTGCATCGTTCAGGCGTTCGACGTCGCGACGGTTGGTATAGTGCGCGCTGATGCCGTCGAACCCCGCCTCCGCGATCATCGCGATGTTTTCGTCGAGGCTGCGCTCGTAACCGTCCGTATCCCTGCGCTCCATTGCCCAGAGCGACTGGAAGATCAGCAGTCGTTGCATCACGCCGCCCTGGCGCTCTTCAGCAGCGCTTTGAGGTTCACACCGGGATCGGCGAGTGCCGCCGGGTCGGGTTCGACGCCGGCGGCGATGAGCATCTCCGCCAGCTTGATCTCCTTTGCCAGGCTGTTGCCACGGCCCAGAGCCGCGGCAGCCACGAGCCGGCTTCCGTCGAGGTAGAATTCGAGTTCTCCCTCCGGCAGCGCACGGACCACGCTTCGGTGCGCCGGCTGCGGCAGTCCGGCCACCTGAAGCCCGAGATCGTATTGATCGGACCAAAACCACGGGATTGCGGCAAATGCATCCTGAGCGCCGGTCATATTGCGTGCGGCAATCTCGGCCTGGGCCCTTGCGTTTCGCCAGCTTTCGAAACGAATGTGCCCTCCCCCGGGTTGGACGATCGCCGCGCAATCGCCCGCCGCGAAAATATTCGGCCTGCTGGTTCGAAGGCAGGCGTCGGCCAGAATTCCGTTGCCCGTCGCCAGTCCCGCATCCAGTGCCAGAGCGGTCTCCGGAATAACGCCGATCGCACCGATGACGAGATCGCCTTGCACCACATCGCCGCCGGCCAGCACGACGCCATCTCCGGTGATTTCGGCAATACCCCGCTCCAGATAGAATTCGACGCCTTCGGCGGCATGCCTGGCATGCAGCTTTTCGGCGAAGCGCGAGGGAACGGCACGTCCGAGCGGCTTTGGCGCCGCTTCGATGACGCTGACCGCGATGCCTTTGCCGCGAAAGACCGCAGCAAGCTCCATGCCGATCAGGCCGCCGCCGATGATCGCGACGCTTGCGCCCGAGCCGACATTGGCGAATATCGCTTCGGCGTCGGTGTGGGTGCGGAAGTCGAGCACGCGCTCGGCGCCGGGGCAGGCAAGCCGCCTCGGGCGCGCGCCTGTCGCAAGAAGCAATTTTTCATAGGGCAATACGCTTCCGTCGCTCAAGGCGACGGTGCCTGCATCGGCATCGAGCTTCAGGGCCGACACGCCCTTGGCATAGTCGATGCCGGCGGCTGCCAGGCTATCGAGCGTGCAGATCAGTTTCATCTGCGCCGTCTCGCCCATCGGCTTTGACAGCGGCGGCCGTTCGTAAGGCAGGTGGGGCTCGGCTCCAACAAGCGTGACCGGTCCGGAATATCCCGCCTCGCGAAGCGCGAATGCCGCGCGTGTGCCGCATTCGCCCGCGCCGATGATGACAATGCCGTTCATGCAGGTCTCCATAAAAGAGCGGCCGGCGCTCGTGAGGAGGAGACGCCGGCCGGGGAGGATCAGTTCTTTTTCGCGTATTCGACCATGTTCTTCGGCGTGACCAGTTCGAAAGGCACCCAGACCTCCTTGTCGACGCTGTTGCCTTTTGCCAGGGCGACGGCTGCATCCACCGCACTTGCCGCCTGTTGTTTGGCGTTTTGGAAGACCGTCACGTCAAGATCGCCCGCCGCCATCGCGGCCAGCGCATCCTGCGTCGCGTCGATACCGACGACGATGACATCGTCCATCGATACGCCGGAGGCCTTGAGCGCCTGAATGGCGCCAAGCGCCATCTCGTCATTATTGGCGAAGATGAGGTCGATCGGCCGGCCGGCCGTGATCCAGTTCGTGGTCAGGTCCATTGCGTTGGTGCGCGTCCATGCGGCGGTTTGTTCGTCGGCGATGGTGACGCCCTTGCAATCGCCGGCCGCCAGCGTTTCCTTGACCGACGAGGTGCGGTCGCGCGAGGCCTGATGCGCCAGATCGCCCATCAATATGTAAGCCTGCGCGTCGTTCGCCTTGCCGTTTTTCTTCAGAAGCTCGCAGGCGGCTTCGGCGCCGTGCTTGCCGGAGTCGGTCTCCTTCGATCCGACATAGGCCTGCTTTTCCGGGAGATGAGCGATATTTTCCGGCTCGAGATTGAGGTAGACGAGCGGGATTCCGGCCTTCCGGGCCGCCTCGCTGATGCCGGTGGCGGCAGATGTATCGGCGAGCGTCATGATGATCGCATCCACCCCTGACGCGATGAAATTGTCCACCTGGCTGCGCTGTCTGGAAACGTCGGTCTGCGCATCCTCGATCTGAAGGCTGACGCCGTTCAGCTTGGACGCCTGTGCCTGAAGTCCCTCGCGCAGCAGCGTCTGGAAGTTGTTGTCGAAACTCTGCATGGACACGCCGATCGTCTCGGCCGAGGCAGCAGTCGTCGTCAGGGCGGCCAGGACGGCCGCCACACAGATGGATTTCATGTTTTCCTCCCAATGGGCGCCGGGCCGCCCCAACCGTTCCGGAGACCGCTCAGGCCTGCCGATGTTGCGGGCTCAGGTGAGAGCCACGCGAACCTCCCCGTCGACCACTTCGGCCGGATAGATTTTCAGGTTCTCGCAGGCGGGAAGCCTCAGCGCCTCGCCAGTGCGATAGTCGAAAGCGCCGGAATGTTTGGGACATTCCACCTCGAAATCCATGACCAGCCCGTCTGCCAGATGGATCGCCTCGTGCGTGCAGAGGCCGGCCGTGCAATAGACGCTGTCGTCGGGGCCGCGATAGATGGCGTAGGTGCGGCTGCCATGATCGAAGCGGATGGCGCCTTCCTGCTCGATGTCGTCGAGCTTGCAAGCAGTGATCCAGCTCATTCGGCCGCTCCGGTGATTTCCATGCGGGCTTTGCGGGCCGCGAGTTTCTCCTTCCGCCGGCGATAGCGCTCCTGCATCAGGGCTTCGCCTTCGGGCGAGCCGTCGTGCCAGGTGCCGAACCACTTATCGAGCGGGATCAGCGCATCGCCGTAATTCACCTCGAAGTATTTGTGGTGCAGGTAATGCGCATAGGCATGGCTGTCGACGAGCTTGTCCCCGCCGATTTCGACCTTGTCGAAGCCCACATGGCCGGGAATGGCGCCGAAGCCGGCATAATGCAGCTGGTAGAGCATGAGGATCGGATTGGACGGCAGGATGAGGTGATAGAAAGCCGTGCCGAGATAGAGCAGGTGCTCGATTGGATGCATCGACAGCGATGACCAGGGCGAGGGATTGACCGAGTTATGGTGGACCGAATGCACCCACTTGTAGAGGAAAGGCGTATGAATGAGCCTGTGGATGCAGAAGAAGTGGAACTCGTGAATGATCGGCACGACGAGCGCAACGAGGGCAAGCGTCCAGGGGCGCTCCGTAAAGCTCAGCCAAGGCGCGTAACCGTTGGCGTAGGCCCACAGCATGGCAGCCTCGATCGCCGTCCAGATCGTCACGCCCGATAGGAAGGTGCGCAGCATGTTGTCGACGTTCTGGCGCTCGAACCAGAAGGCTTTGTTCTTCTGCTCGGACGGAAATTTTCCATTGTACTTGAAGCGGTTTTCCTGCCGCTTCAGCACATAGAGATGCACCTCGAAGGCGCCGTAGAAGAGCAAGACGCAGATCGCGTTGACCGCATACAGCCAGGCGATCCAGCCGATGCCGAGTGTCTGCATCGTTTCCATCGGCGGGATGACCCAGGCCCAATAAGCGACGGCGGAAGCGGCGAAAATCGCATTCCAGGGAAAGAAGTAATGCGGCAGCCATTTCAGGATCGCCACCAGCCGCGGCGGAAACGCAAACAGCGGGGCGGTTTCGGCCGGCTGGTTCGGCGCCCAGTCGCCGCGCTTGTTGCGCGTGCCGAATTTCAGATCGTCCATTGCTCTCTCCTCCGGGCGGATGGGAACCTCCCGTCCGCATATGTATCTTGATCGGAGGAGCGCGCTTTTCGCGCCGGGATGTCGCGGCTTTCGACGCCTGCTCTCCTCCTGTCTTGAAAGTAGCAGGAGACCTTCGCGGCGACGAAGCCATTCTTGATCAAATTAGATCAAGCGCTTTCCTTAGTGATTGTGATGAAGCGGATGGGCGCGCGATCCGGCTCGATGTCGGTCAAGCCGGTCCGGCGCAGGATCAGATCGAGCGATCGCCTGGCCTGCGCCTCGGGCGCCTGGTCCAGCACCACATCCATGATACCGTCCTGCAGGGCGCTGCGGGTATAGTCAGTGAGCTCGTGACCGACGAAAAAGATGCCGCGCTCGCGCGCCTGCCGCCGCAGCACGCTGATCAGCGCGGAATTGCCGCCGCCGGCATTGTAGAGGCCGGCAAGGTCCGGATACATCTGCAACGCCGAGGACAGGAGTTCAGCGCCGAGATGCTCTTCGTCGAGGCCGAACCCTAGGCACTGGAAGCTGGTGGCGCCGGAGTGCTCGAGAAAATAGTCCGAAAAGCCGCGGATGCGATCCCGGTGCACCTGATAGATCGGATGACAGATTGCAAAGACGGGACCGGTCCGCCGCGCCATTCGGCTGGTGAAGAGCGCCGCCGTCCGGCCGGCGGCATAATTGTCTATGCCGACGAATTCGCCTGTCCGTTCCGAGGCGCGGGTGACGACGTGGACCACCGGCAAGCCCTGGGCGCTGACCTTCTCGACGGCCGCGCCGATCACGGGATTGCTCGGCACCGCCAGGATCAGGCCGGCGCGCCGCTGGCCGGCCGACAGAATGCGGCGCGCGATTTCCTCCGGCTTCATCTCTTCAGTAAAGCTGCGATGCACGATGACAAGCGGGTCGAGGGTTGCCGCGATCCTCTCGAAGGCCGCGGAAAGTCGCTGGTAGAAGGTCGTTTCAGGACGCACCATCAACACCTCTATGCGCAGCAGGCCGCGATGGGTGTCCGGGAGCTTACGGGGGTAATCCAGCGCGCGCGCGGCAATGATCACCTTCTCCACCAGTTCAGGGCGCACGCCGCCGCGCCCGTTCAGGACCCGCTCGACGGTTGCTGTTCCGACGCCCGCCTGGCGGGCGATGTCCCGATAGTTCGGCTTGCTCACTTTGCGATCCTCAAAGGACTCCGGCAGATTGGGGCTCCGTGGGCATTTCTGCAATAATACCCGCTAAGGGAATCTGAAGTTCTCTGTTCGCGCGGATCGGCCTGAAACCTTCGAGGGGTCGGTCAAAGAATGATGGCGTTGATGACGAGGAGATTTCGCGACCGACGATGCGCCTTGGCGAAAGCGACATCCTCGACAGAGAGCGCGTAACGCGCCAGGGCTCTTTCATAAACGTCGGGCGGCTCGAACAGAGTGGTGCGCGACTGCGCATGGAGGAAGGGGATCGCAGCCCGCGGCACCGGGGACGAGATTCTCTGCTCTCAAACCAGCATCGACTGCTGGGCGAAGATACCCGCCATCGCGCCTTGCCATGATGCCGTAGTGACCGAGGGCATTCCGGGGTTGGCGAGGTCGCCGGCGGCGTAGATACCCGGCATGTTGGTCTCGCGGCGCTCATCGACCTTGAGGGCGATGCCGCTGGGCGTATCGACTGTGGCGAGGCCCAGCGATTCATGCAGGCTGGCTGACGGCTTGTTGCGCGGATGCGCGAACAGGATGTCGACCGCGACATCGGGGCCGATATCGATTTTGACAGTGGCGCTATGGCCTCCGTGACGAGCGATCCCGGTGATCCGACCCTCGACGACAGGGATGCTGCGGCGAGCCAGATCGGCCCGGATATCGGGCGGAATGTCGTGACCATCGGCGAACAGCGTCAACCTGTCGGTCCAATCGTGGAAAAGCCTGACCTGATTGTGCGACTGCCGGCCGGACCAGACGAGGCCCCAATGCTGGCCGGCGACTTCGAAGCCGTCGCAATAGGGGCACGGCACGATCGACGTACCCCAGCTTTCGGCAAAGCCCGGAACATCAGGCATCTGGTCCGCAATGCCGTAGCTCAGGATCACGCGGCGCGCCTTAAGACTTTCGCCATCGCCAGTGAGGACGTTGAAATCGTCGATGGCGCCGGAGACACTGTCGGCCCGGGCACTGACCAGCTTGATCGTGGGATAGCGCGCCAGTTGCTGCCGCGCCTCGGCCAGGATGTCCAGCGGCGGCTTGTGATCGTGGCCGAGCAGGCCATGCGAGTGGCCGGCGAAGCGGTTGCGCGGCAGGCCGGTATCGAGAACGGTGACCTTGCGGCGGGCGCGGCCGAGCTGCAGCGCGGCGGCAAGACCGGCAAAGCTGCCGCCGATGATAATGACGTCATCCATGGTGATAAGCTCCGTGCTGTTGAGGGAGTGTGATTGGTTGAGCCTTGGCGCGTCTCGTCCGCCGGTACGCATCGATATGGCCAAGCGGCTTAGAGAAGTTCGATCTGGGGGACAGGATAAAATCCGTTCTTCGGCTTGCAATTTTCCGATACTGTGTGGTATCGTAAAGCATGAATAACGATACTGTCAAGGATCTTAATGGTCGTGACCGAAAATAGTCGAGGCCGGCGCGGCCGGCCAGCCAACGAGGCGCTTGGCCAAACGATAGTCGACGCAGCATACGAACTCTTTGTGGAGTTGGGTTTTCAAGCGACGACATTGGACAAGGTCACCCAGCGAGCGAAGATATCCAAGCTCAGCATCTATCGGCACTTCGAGAACAAGGAGGCGCTGTTCAGCGCGGCCATCGCCGCCCGCTGCCATCAATTTGCACCACAGGCCCTTTTCGAAGGCATCGACGGTTCGGCTGAAGATCAGCTCATGGCGGTGGGATCATCCCTCCTTCGCACGCTGTTGAGCCCGGACGTCCGCAGTGTCGAAGCCATGGTCATGGCCGACAAGACGAATCAAAAGTCATTAAGCAAGCTCTATTACGAAGCCGGCCCCGCCCATGTCATCGCGCAGATCGAGGCCCTATTGCGTCAGTTGCACGCGAAGGCGGTTCTGAACGTGCCCGATCCTCTCCAGTCCGCCCGCTTGTTTGGCGCCCTCTTCAAAGGATCCGATCTCCTGATTACTGCACGCTTCGATGAGGCGCGAGCAGAGGACGACACCGAAATCGAAGCCTATTGCCGATCAGCCGTCACCATGTTCATCGCCGCGCACGGTGGCAGCGACCACGCGGGCGGATCACCTGGTTAAGAACGGATCAGAACAAGGATATGGCATGGCAGAGAAAAATGTTTATCAGGTAGCCGACTGGAATGGCCAAAGCGGGGAGCGCTGGGTCGCTTACCAGGCCCGGCTCGATGCCATGATGGCGGTTTTCGGCCAGGCCGCGATCGAAGCCGCCGCGCCCGCCGCGGGCGAACGCGTGCTGGACGTCGGCTGCGGCGCGGGGGCGTCTAGTCTGGATCTGGCCGGCCGCGTCGGCGCGGCGGGCCATGTGCTCGGCGTGGACATATCCGAACCGCTGATCGATAGAGCGCGCGCACTTGCGCCACAGGATACGCCGGCCCTGTTCCAGGTGGCCGACGCCAGCAGCGCCGAGCTGCCCGAGGGCGCGTTCGACATCCTGTTCTCGCGCTTTGGAGTGATGTTCTTTGACGATCCTACAGCGGCGTTCGCGCATATGCGCCGTGCGCTTAAGCCGGACGCGCGGGTCGCTTTCGTCTGCTGGCGCGGCATGGCCGAGAACGATTGGGTGCGCTTGCCGATGGGCGCGATCAAAGGCATCCTCCCGCCGACGGCGCCGCCCGATCCCGAAGCGCCCGGCCCGTTCTCTTTTGGCGACCGGGGGCGGGTGGCGCGTATCCTGACGGTGGCTGGCTTCACAGATGTCGCTATCGTGCCATTCGATGCCTCCATCCCGTTCGGCGAGGGGGAGACGCGGGACGTGGCGATCGACGACGCGGTGGAGATGACACTCGAGGTCGGCCCGCTGTCGCGCGCGCTCGCTGATCAGCCAGACGACATCCGCGCCCGCGCCTCGGCCGCGGTTCGTGCCGCCTTCGCGGACCGCCCCAGCGAGCGGTCGGTGATGATTGACGGCGCGGCATGGATCGTCACGGCGCGCAATCCGGCAAGCTGACAGGGATTAGCAGGGGGAACAGCAATGCCCACAGAACCCCAGTGTGCGGTGTCCGCGAACCATACGATGGACAGCCGCCTGATTGAAGTTTCTGGAATATCGGGCTAGGTAGCAATGCGTGAATTTTCCACGGCCGCGTCATCGCGCGGCGTTAGACGCGGTTCTTTTTCGAAGTATCCTGTCCCATGAGCCTTGAATCCGTTCGCGCCTTTCTCGGCGCCCATGCACCCGATATCGAAATCATCGAGACCGCCGAGAGTTCCTCGACGGTGGCGCTTGCTGCCGAAGCCCACGGCGTCGAGCCGGCCCAGATCGCCAAGACGATCTGCCTGCGCGTCGGCGAACAGGCGATGCTGGTCGTTGCCGGCGGCACGGCACGGCTCGACAATCGCAAGTTCAAGGATACGTTCGGGGCCAAGGCGCGCATGCTCGATGCCGAGGAAGTCGTGGCGGTGACGAGCCATCCCGTCGGCGGCGTCTGCCCGTTCGGCCTGCCGTCGCCGCTGCCGATTTACTGCGACGTCTCGCTGAAGCGCTTCGATGAAGTCGTGCCTGCGGCCGGCTCGACCAATTCAGCCGTACGCATCGCCACCGGCCGGTTGGCGGAACTGACCGGCGCGCGCTGGGTCGATGTCTGCCAGTAAAGCGGCAAAAGAACTTCAAACCCGGGAAAGACTACCTATATTAGCTCTCGATTGCCGTGGTGAGCATGACAGGAGATCAGAATGCCGGGTGCCGTTTCGCGTTTTGCCAAGTTTGCGGCGATTGCCGTACTGACGAGCGCTACCGTTTTTGCTTCGCTCGGGGATGCCGAGGCGCGCCGTGCCGGCGGCTCCGGTTTCGGCAGCCGCGGCACGCGGACCTTCCAGGCCCCGCCCGTCACCCAGACAGCGCCGACCACTGCCGCGCCGATCGAACGGTCGATGACGCCGCGCACAACTGCCCCTGCTACGGCCCAGCAGCCGCTCGGCGCCCAGCGGCCCGGTTTGTTCAACGGCTTCGGCCGCTCGATGATCGGCGGCCTGATTGCCGGCGGCCTGCTCGGCATGCTGCTCGGCCACGGTTTCGGCGGCGGCTTCGGCTTCCTCGGCATGCTGCTGCAGATCGCTCTGGTCGGCGGCGCCATCATGCTCGCCATGCGTTATTTCGCCAACCGCCGCCAGCCTTCCTATGGCGTCGGCGGCCAGAGCCGGTCCTACGGCCAGTCCTTCAACATGGCGCCGGCGAACAATTCGTCTTTCCAGATCCCGGCAATCGGCTCGGGCGCGGGTTACGGTGGACAGGCGCGCGGCAATCGGGCGAGCGATGAGATCGGGCTGGCGCAGGCCGATCTCGACCAGTTCGAGGAATTGCTGACGAACGTACAGACCGCCTACGGCGCCGAAGACTACGGCACGCTGCGCCGGCTGACGACGCCGGAGGCCATGTCCTACCTTGCCGAGGAACTCGGCGAGAACGCCACCAATGGCGTGCGCAACCGCGTCTCCGACGTCAAGCTGCTGCAGGGCGATATCGCCGAGGCGTGGCGCGAAGACGGCCAGGAATATGCGACGCTCGCCATGCGCTATTCCTCGATCGATGCCATGGTCGAGCGCGACAGCGGCCGCGTGGTTTCCGGCGACGACCGCCGTCCGAGCGAAAGCACCGAAATCTGGACCTTCGTGCGCAAGCCCGGCGCGGACTGGAAGCTTGCCGCGATCCAGGGCACCGGCCAGCGCGCCGCTTAACGCAAGCCTCTTTTCATGCCGCCCAGGCTGCCGGTCAGCCTAGGCGGCTTTTCAATTGACCGCGACCGGTTTGGAGCGCATGCGCGAGACGGTCTCGCGTTCGGCGCGTTTGCAGCGCATTGGCGGCAGGCCGCGATCCATCAGGTCCATGTCTTCGAGCACCATGTCGCCCATCTTCTTGAAGGCGCTGTCGAGTGCGCCGGCGCGGTGCGCCGAGCGGATGAATCCTTTGAGGCTGCGCACCGGATGTCCGGCCGGCAGCGGCTCCTCAGGGTAAACGTCGCTTGCCGCGACGATATGGCCGGACGAGACGGCGGCCATCAGCGCATCGAAATCGACGACATCGGCGCGGCTGAGAAGGATGAAGGCCGCGCCCTTGCGCATGCTGGCGAAGGCCTCGGCGCCAAGAAAGCCTCTGTTCTCGCTGGTGACGGCTGCGACGACGAAGACGAAATCGCTCTTCGTCAGCACATCCTCGAGGCTCGCCGGCTCGACGCCGCTTTCCTCGAGAATCGAGCCCGGCAGCCAGGGATCGAAGACTCTGATGCGCGCCCTGAAGCCGGATAGCACGCGGCGCAGCGCCCTGCCGAGATCGCCAAAGCCGATGATGCCGATCTCGGAACCTGCGACAAGCCGCGCGCTCGCATTGCCCTCCCCGCCCCAGAGCTCGCTGCCCTCGCGGAAGGCGACGTCCGCATCGACGATGCCGCGCGCCAAGGCCAGGGCGAAGCCGAGGCCGATTTCGGCGACCGGCTCGGCGAAGACCTGGCCTGTCGTCACGACATGAATGCCGCGCTGGAAGAGCACGTCATAGGGCATGTTGTTCAGGAGATTGCTCTCGACGTTGAGGATCGAGCGCAGGGCCGGCATTCTGGCGAGCGTTTCGGCCGAAAGCGGCGGCTGGCCGATGATATAGCGCGCCCTGCCGAGGATCTCGTCGCCGAGGCCGGCGATATTTTCCGGGTCGGCTTCGACGATTTCGTATTTCGCATGCAGTTCGGCGCGCGCCTTGTCGGTGAAGATCAGATCGAGCGTGCGCGGTTCGGGCGCACTGATCGCCAGGGGCCGTTCGGTATTGCTCATGGGCGTCCTCCTCTGTCTCAGTTCGACGATTGATAGCTGCTGGGCGAGGCCCTTTCCAGTTGGCGAAGCGGAATATGAGCGAGTTGGCGGTGAAATGCTTCGGTCTTGCGCAGTCTCGCGCCAGAAGAAAGCAATCGAAAGCGGCATTTGCCTATCGGATAAGCAATTGAATTGCTTGGCATTTGACAGGTTTTTCGTTGACGATGCAAATTCCTTGATCTAGCGTAATGCGCGCGACTTTGAACCATTCCTATGTTCGGCGGCGCAGGAATTTGCAATTTCACGAGGGAATCGAGCAATGAAATCAGCACTCAAGAGCGTCCTTGTTGCCTTGGCCGCCGCAGCGCTTCCGGCCATCGCCTCGGCTCATCCGGCCATCGGTGAAGCTGCCGGCTTCAGCCATGGTTTTGCTCATCCGATGTCCGGCCTCGATCATATGCTCGCAATGGTGATGGTCGGGGTTTTTGCCTTTCAGCTTGGTGGCCGCGCCACCTGGCGCGTGCCGACGACCTTCGTTCTGGTGATGGCGCTCGGCGGCGCTCTCGGCGTAGCCGGCATCAATATTCCCTTCGTTGAGACCGGCATTGCGCTTTCGGTCGTCATCCTCGGCGCCATCGTGGCGCTCAACGTCAAGGCGCCGCTCGCCGTGGCGACGGGTCTCATCGGTTTCTTCGCCATCTTCCACGGTCACGCGCATGGCGCCGAAATGCCGGAAAATGCCGCCGGCGCCGCCTATGCCGCCGGTTTCATGGTCGCGACGGCACTGCTGCACGCCGCCGGCCTCGTCCTTGGCTACGCCGTCGGGCGCGCCGGCGAACGTCAAGGCGTCCTAGTGACGCGCACGGCTGGCAGCATTGCTGCGCTTGCCGGCGTCGGCATCCTCTCCGGCTTGATCTGAGCCGGACACTATTCCAGCCGCCTCCGCAGCGGGGCGGCCGCACCTGATATCGCAGTCACCAAACGCCCGGTAACACATTGCCGGGCGTTTTTGCGTCATCTCGCAAATTGGTCCGGACTTGACTTAAGTCAAATCCAGCCGTGCCGGGTCGGGCTATATATGGTGCACGATCAACGAACCGACGGACATCCAAATTGACGCAGGCCCGCCTTGCAGATTGTCGGCCGGGTCCGAAAGTCTGTATAGTCATTTCAGAAATTTCTGAAATCACAGACGCAACGGAAATGCTCATGAACCTTCCGCCTCTTGTCCAGTCCTTCGTTCTCCATTTCGGCGAAATGGGTTCCCGCTGGGGGATCAACCGCACGGTCGGCCAGATCTATGCGCTGCTGTTCGTCTCCCCTGCACCGCTCTCCGCGGAAGAGATCGCCGATTCCCTCGGCATCTCGCGCTCCAACGTGTCGATGAGCCTGCGCGAATTGCAGGCCTGGAACCTCGTCCTGCTTAAGCACAAGCCGGATGACCGTCGCGATTTCTTCACCACGCCGGATGATGTCTGGCAGATATTGCGGACGCTCGCCGAGGAACGAAAGAAGCGCGAGGTCGATCCGACACTGTCGGTTCTGCGCGAAATCCTGATGCAGCGCCCCGCCAGCGAAGCCGAGCGCTATGCGCAGGAGCGCATGGGCGAGATGCACACGCTGATCGAACAGCTGACGCATTGGTACGAGGATGTAAAACAACTTGAAACAGAAAGGCTCGCAACGCTACTCTCGCTTGGCGCGAAAGTGACAAAGCTTCTGGAGGCCAAGGACCGGGTCATCTCGCTCGGCCGCAGCCGCCGGCCGAATCCTGCGAACAAGAGTTAGCGCCATGGGCACCGCTTTCTTCGACGCGACAAACCAACCGGAAGTCCGGCCACGGGATGACGATGCCGTCTCGCCCGGCGGCAGCGCGGCGAAGGGCCGGCTGCGCAGGGCGGCGATGCTGCAGGCGCTGGCCGCCGCCATCTGGATCCCGCAGGCGGGGTTGCTGGCCATCTCCGTCGGCCGCATCGCCGGCGGCGGCAGATTGCATGACGTTCTCTGGCCGGCTGTCGGCATCCTTCTCCTTGGATTGGCGAGGAGCTGTCTCGATGCGGCTGGCAGCCGCCTCGCCTTCCAAGCCGCGCGCGCCGAACTCAGCCGCAGACGCCGGATCGCCGTCTCGGCCCTTTCCATGTCGTCGCCGGTCGATCGCGGCCAGCCGGCATCCGGCAAAGCCGCAAGCGTAATCGGCGAGCAGGCCGAACTCATTGTTCCCTATCTCGCCCGTTTCCAGCCGGCGCGCGTGAAGGCGAGCCTCGTGCCGCTGGTCATCCTGGCCTTCATCCTGCCGGTTTCCTGGATCGCCGCGCTGGTTCTGTTGTTCGCCGCGCCGCTGATCCCTGTTTTCATGGCGCTGATCGGTTGGCGTGCCCAGGCAGCCAGCGAAAGACAGCTTGTCGCGACCGGCGGCCTTAATGGCTTTCTGCTCGATCGCCTGCGTGGACTGGCAACGATCCGGGCGCTCGATGCGGTCGATGCAACTGCGCTCAAGCTGCGGGATGAAGCCGAGTCGCTGCGCAAGCGCACCATGGCGGTGCTGAGGATCGCCTTTCTCTCTTCGGCCGTGCTCGAACTCTTCGCAGCACTCGGTGTGGCGATGATCGCCGTTTATGTCGGGTTCAGCCTGCTCGGCGAGATTCGCTTCGGCACCTGGTCAGGCCGGCTCGATCTGACGGAAGGCCTCTTTATCCTGCTGCTTGCGCCTGCTTTCTTCGAGCCGCTGCGCGAACTCTCGACCGTCTGGCACGACCGGGCGGCGGGCGAAGCGGCGCTGAAAGCGCTGGACTCCCTTGCCGTCGGCAGCTTGTCCATTCAGGGATCGGGCGAAGTGAAGGCCTCTGCAAGCGACGAGGCGCCCGCCATCCGGCTTGAAAATCTCGCCTTTCGATATGGCACCGACGCGCCGCTGATCTTCGACGGTTTCAGCCTCGATATCGCCGCCGGCGAACATCTGGCGCTGCTTGGCGCCAGCGGTTCCGGCAAGTCGACACTTCTTTCGTTGATCGCGGGGTTGGCCCCCTGCACCGACGGCCGCATCGTCATCGGCGGCGTCGAACTTGGGGATGAGACGGCGGCTGCTCTGCGCGGCGGCATGGCCTGGATCGGCCAGAAACCGCATATCTTCGCCGGCACCATCACCGGCAATATTTCGCTCGGTAGGCCCGGCACTGCGCGGGGCGACGTGGCAAAGGCGCTTGATGCCGCGAGGCTTGGAAAGGTGGCCGATGCCTATGGCAACCGGCCCCTCGGTGAAGCGGGAATCGGACTTTCCGGCGGCGAAGCGCTGCGGCTTGCGATCGCGCGGGCGGCCTGCAATCCGCATCTCAAGATCATCCTGGCCGACGAACCGACCGCGCATCTCGACGCCGCGACCGCCGCCGAAGTGACGGAAAGCCTGCTTTCGCTTGCACGCGGACGGACTTTGATCGTTGCGACCCACGATCCGCTGCTGGCTGCCCGCATGCATCGCAGCATGCGCATCGACGCCGATCTCATCATCCGGGAGGCAGCCGAATGAGCACATTTGTTGCAGACCTCAAGCCGATCCTGCGTCTCTTCCTTGCCGAACGCCGGCGCGCGCTGCTGTTTGGTGCGATGCTTTCGGCTGCGACGGTGACCGCGGGCATCGCGCTGCTCGGCCTGTCCGGCTGGTTCATCACCGCCACCGCGCTCGTCGGTCTTTCGGCGGCGGTCGCCATGACCTTCGACGTCTTTGCGCCGGCGGCCGGCATCCGCCTGCTTGCCATCGTCCGCACCGCAGCGCGTTACGGCGAAAGGCTCGCGACCCATGACGCCACGCTCGGCGTGCTTGCCGCCCTCCGCGAAAGGCTGTTTCGCGGCTTTGCCGAACCGGGCGCTGCCCGCGCCCTGCTGCATCGCCCTGCAAGGCTGCTGTTCCGGCTGACGGCCGATATCGATGCGCTCGACTCCCTCTATCTTCGTATTCTCGTGCCGGCCGTCGTGGCGGTCGGTGCGGCATTGGCCGCAAGCGGGGTGCTCGGCCTGATGCATCCGGTGTTCGGTCTTTGCTTCGGCCTCTTTCTCGCCGGCGCCGGCCTCGGCCTGCCTTTGATCGCCGGCCGCGCGGCGCGCAAACATGCGCGTAGGCGCGCCCATGGCATCGAGGCGCTGCGGTCGCGGACGATCGATCTTGTCGCCGGTCAGACCGACTTGCTGATGGCCGGCCGGCTTGATGGGCAGACAAGCGCGATCATGGCCGCCGATAATTATACCGCCCGTGCCGATGACCGGCTGAACCGTGTCGAAACCGGTCTGACATTCGGCTTCGGCCTCGTCTCCACCCTGCTGCTGACGGCGTCACTGCTCGCCGTCGCCGCTTTGGCTGAAACGAAGGCGATCACTGCGCCTGTCGCGGCCCTTGGCCTTCTCGTCGCCTTCGCGGCCGTCGAACCCTTCGCGGCGCTGCGCCGTGGCGCCCTGGAGCTCGGCCGGACGCTGCTGGCCGCGAAGCGTATCTCGCCGCGGCTTGCCGTCGCGACGGCGGCTGAACCATTGGCGCCGCCGATGCCGGGATATGCCTTTTTGCTGGCTGGTGTGACCGCCTTCCATGAACGCTCGGCCGTGCCCGCCCTTCAACATATCGACTTCGTGCTCAAGCAGGGCGAACGGCTGGCCGTCATCGGCGCCAGCGGCGCCGGCAAATCCAGCCTGCTTGCTCTGCTTTCCGGCGAATTGGCGGCGGAGGCGGGAAGCGTCGCGGCGGTGGCGGCGACCCTGCTGACGCAGCGGACGGAACTCTTCGAGGATAGCCTGTGCGGCAATCTCATCCTGGCGAACCCTGATGCGAGCGAAGCCCGTCTCCGTGATGCGCTCGCAGCCGCAGGCCTGCTTGCCGATATCGAGGCAATGCCACAGGGCATGGATACGCGGCTTGGCGAAGGCGGCCTCGGCCTTTCCGGCGGCCAGTCGCGCCGGCTGGCGCTGGCCCGACTCTTCCTGCGCGACACGCCGCTCTGGCTGCTCGACGAGCCGACCGAAGGCCTCGACGGTGCCACCGCCCGCGATGTGCTCCGGCGCCTGTCGGGGATGGCAGCGGGCCGTTCGCTTGTTATCGCGACCCATATCCGCCGCGAGGCCGCGATCGCAGACCGCATCGCCGTCATCGAAGGCGGCCGCGTTTCTGAAGTTTCGCGCCGTGGAGAGGCGGCGTTCGAAAAGGCGCTCGACCGGCTTCGGCCGGACTGAGCGAGACCTGCATGCCCTCAACCGCCACCCGGCGCTGAGGAACGCTCCGTACCCCGTGGGACCGTGGGAGAAAGACAATGGAACTAGATATCGTTGCGCTATCGCGCTTCCAATTCGCGCTGACCGCCCTTTACCACTTCCTGTTCGTGCCGCTGACGCTCGGCCTGTCCGTGCTGCTGGCGATCATGGAAACCGTCTATGTCATGACCGGCCGCCAGATCTGGCGGCAGATGACGAAATTCTGGGGCACGCTGTTCGGCATCAATTTCGTGCTCGGCGTCGCCACGGGCATCGTCATGGAATTCCAGTTCGGCATGAACTGGAGCTATTACAGCTATTATGTCGGCGACATCTTCGGCGCCCCGCTGGCGATCGAAGGCCTGATGGCCTTCTTCCTGGAGGCGACCTTCGTCGGCCTGTTCTTCTTCGGCTGGGACAAGCTGTCGAAGGTTGGCCATCTCGTCGCCACCTGGGCGGTGGCGCTCGGCTCGAACTTCTCCGCGCTTTGGATCCTCATCGCCAATGGCTGGATGCAGAACCCTGTGGGATCGGCGCTCAATCCGCAGACGATGCGCATGGAGATCACGAGTTTCTTCGACGTGGTCTTCAATCCGGTCGCCCAGGCGAAATTCGTTCATACGGTATCGGCCGGCTATGTCTGCGCCTCGATCTTCGTGCTCGGCGTCTCCGCCTGGTACGTGCTGATGGGCCGGCATATCGAGCTTGCCAAGCGCTCGATGACGGTCGCCGCCTCCTTCGGCCTGGCCTCGGCGCTTTCGGTCGTCGTACTCGGTGACGAGAGCGGTTATCTCGCGACCGAGAACCAGAAGATGAAGCTTGCCGCGATCGAGGGTATGTGGAAGACGGAGCCGGCGCCCGCCGCCTTCACCGCCTTCGGCTTCCCGGATCAGGAGGCGCGCGAGACGCATTTTGCCGTGCACATTCCCTGGGTGATGGGCCTGATCGGCACACGGTCGCTGACGACCGAGATCCCCGGCATCGACAAGCTCGAACAGCAGGCCGAGGTCCGCATTCGCGACGGCATCAAGGCCTATGACGCGCTGATGCAGATCCGTGCGGCGCCCGCGCAGGATCAGGTCGCCCAGGAAGTGCGCAGCTCCTTCGAGGATCTCGGCCATGATCTCGGCTACGCGCTTCTTCTGAAGCGCTACGTCGACGATCCGCGCCAGGCGACCGACGCGCAGATCGCTCAGGCGGCGCGCGATACCATCCCGCATGTACCGACGCTCTTCTGGTCCTTCCGCATCATGGTCGGCCTCGGCATTTTCTTCATCCTGCTGACATCAACCTTCTTCTGGCTGTCGGCGCGGCGCCATCTCGACAAGTACCCGCTGCTTCTGAGGATTGCCGTGCTGGCGATCCCGCTCCCCTGGGTCGCCATCGAGCTTGGCTGGGTGGTCGCGGAATTCGGCCGCCAGCCCTGGGTCATAGAAGGCGTGCTGCCGACGGCAGCAGCCGTCTCCAGCCTCGGCGCCGGCACCGTGCTTTTGACGATCATCGGTTTCGCCGCGCTCTACACGGTGCTGATCGTCATCGAGATGAGCCTGATGATCAAGGCGATCAGGCAGGGACCCGAGCCGGACGACGAGCCGGAAGCCGTCCTGATATCCGAAACCCTCGTCCCCGCCGCGGAGTGACCTGCCATGATCCTTCACGAACTCATCGACTACGAAACCCTGCGCCTCATCTGGTGGCTGCTGCTCGGCGTGATATTGATCGCTTTTGCAACGACAGGCGGCTTCGATCTCGGCGTCGGCACGCTTCTGCCCTTTGTCGCCAGGACCGACGCGGAGCGGCGCGTGGCGATCAATACGATCGGCGCCACCTGGGAAGGCAACCAGGTCTGGCTGATCCTCGGCGGCGGCGCCATCTTCGCCGCCTGGCCGCCGCTTTACGCGGTCTCCTTCTCGGGCTTCTATCTCGCCATGTTCGCGATCCTTTTCGCGCTCATCCTGCGCCCGGTCGGCTTCAAATACCGGTCGAAACGAGAAAGCGTCCGTTGGCGAAACGGCTGGGACTGGGCGCTTTTCATCGGCGGCTTCGTGCCGGCGCTGATCTTCGGCGTTGCTGTCGGCAACGTGCTGCAGGGCGTGCCCTTCCGCTTTGCCGACGATATGCGGATCTTCTACGAAGGCTCGTTCTTCGCTTTGCTCAACCCCTATGCCCTGCTCTGCGGCCTGTTGTCCGTCGCCATGCTGACGATGCATGGTGCGGCCTGGCTGGTCCTGAAGGCGAGCGGGCCGGTTGCGGAGCGCGCAAGAAGCTATGGCAGTATCGCCGCCCTTGCCGCAATCGTGCTCTTTGCCCTTGGCGGCCTCTTCCTGTGGATCGGCGTTGGCGGCTATCGCATCACCAGCGATATCAGCCCGATCGGACCGTCAAACCCGCTGTTGAAGAGCGTGGTGATCGAGAACGGCGCATGGCTTGCCAATTACAGCGCCCATCCGTGGATGATCGTGGCGCCCGTCCTCGGCTTTGCCGGTGCGGCACTGGCCTTCCTCGCCATGCGGGCCGGGCGCGAGGTGATGACGCTGATCTTCAGCAAGGTGGCGATACTAGGCATCATCTCGACGGTCGGTCTGGCGATGTTCCCGTTCATCCTGCCCTCCTCGCTCGATCCGCGGTCGAGCCTGACGGTCTGGGATGCATCCTCCAGCCATTTGACGCTGTTCATCATGCTTGTCGTGACGGTGATCTTCCTGCCGATCATCGTCGCCTACACGGCCTGGGTCTACAAGGTTTTGTGGGGCAAGGTCGACGAGAAGTCGGTCACCGATAAGAGCAGCCACGCCTACTGAGGGAGACGAAACGATGTGGTATTTCGCATGGATCCTCGGCCTGCCGCTGGCAGCCGCCTTCGCTGTCCTCAACGCTATGTGGTATGAGTTGATGGACGACGCCGCCAAGAAGAAGGCGTCCGAAGGGATGAAGTAAATATGAAAGGGCGCGGTTTCGAGCCGCGCCCTTTCTTCTTTTATCAGCCTTCCAGCCACTTCACCTGATCGGGCGTCAGCCGGATGTCGAGCGCCGAGAGGCTGTCTTCCAGCTCGGCGACGGTGCGCGGCCCGATCAGCGGGATGACCGGGAAAGGCTGGGCGATGACATAGGCAAGCGCGATATGGATCGGATTGCGGCCGAGCTTGTTGGCAAGCTCGATGGCGCGGTCGCGGCGTCCGAAATTGCGTTCCGAATACCAGACGCGCACGATCTCCTCGTCGTCCTTCTTGTCGCGGCCGGCGCGGTCGGTAAAGAAGCCTCGGCCCTGGCTGGACCAGGCGAAGTTCGGGATCTGCTTCTCGTTCAGCCATTTCTTCCAGTCGTCGTCGGAGGCGGCGACGCAGCCGGCCCAGATCGGATCCAGCATCTCGGCGAGCGAGAAGTTGTTGGAGAGTGCCGCAGGTGCGGCCTTGCCTGATTTTTCGGCATAGGCGATCGCCTCGTCGAAACGCGCGCGTGTCCAGTTCGAACCGCCGAAAATGCCGCGGATGCGCCCGCGCTTGA
Source organism: Rhizobium sp. R339 (assembly GCF_002211395.1). Classification (NCBI taxonomy): domain Bacteria; kingdom Pseudomonadati; phylum Pseudomonadota; class Alphaproteobacteria; order Hyphomicrobiales; family Rhizobiaceae; genus Rhizobium; species Rhizobium sp. R339. The sequence continues at coordinate 26,349 of NZ_LOKV01000007.1, read as the reverse complement.
CCTCGGCATCCATGGCGTCGACGAATTCGCCGACCGGCACGTCGGTATTGTCGCGATGCATGAAATAGATGTCGACATAGTCGGTCTTCAGGCGGGCGAGCGACTGATCGAGCTGCTTGGCGATCATGTCGGGATAGCAGAGCGGCGAATGCGCGCCCTTGCCGATCAGCACGATCTCCTCGCGCGGCACCTTGCGGCTCGTATGCCAGTCGCCGAAGATCGTCTCTGTCTTGCCGGCCCCATAGACATAGGCCGTGTCGAAGGCGTTGCCGCCGGCCTCGTAGAAGGCGTCGAGCGTCAGCGAGGCCGACGCAAAGTTCGGGAAGAACTCGAAGCCGAGTGTCACGACCGAGGCCGGCTTGGAGATGCCTGGAATCTGGCGCTTCGGAATGCTGCTGCCGTGCGTGACCGTGCCGCCGGCAATGTTGGCCGTGCGCTTTACCGCCTTCTCGACGCCGTATTCGAGACCGACCGAGGCGCGCCATTGGTCGAGCACCCGCAGGTTCCCGATCGAATCCGCCCAGCTCATGCCGGGAGTGCTGAACTCCGTCTTGCCGGCGCGGATGGCATCGCCCGCCGCATCCGCCTCGAAGGAATAGAGCCAGCGATCTTCCTTGATCTCGACGGTTTCCTGTTTGCCGCCCTTGAAGATCTCGATCTTGCCGACGCCGCCCTTATGGCCGGAGGCGAACCAGAAGTCCGCGACCTCGATCCGGCCTTCGGAGCCGATGATGCGCAGCACGTTATCCTGCTGGGCCATGATCGAGCAGGAGACCTCGGCGATGATCTCGTTGGGGAACTTCAGCACGGCGGAAGCCCATTCGTCGACGCCGCTCTCTCCGAGATGGGCGACGCCCGAAACCTTCTCCGGTTCGAGGAAGGCTTTGCCCTCCGCCGCACCGGCGATCAGCCTCGCCATCGAGACCGGATAGCCGCCAACATCGAGAATGCCGCCGCCCGCCGTGTCATTGGCGAAGAGCCGGTGCTCCGGCCGGTAGCTGCCCATGTTGAAGCCGAAGCTCGAGCGGATGATGCGGAGCGTGCCGATCATGCCGCTCTTGATGAGTTCGACCAGCTTCTCCGTCTGCGGATGCACGCGGTACATGAAGGCTTCGCCGGCAAAGACGCCGGCCTTCTTCGCTTCGTAGTAGACGGCCTCGGCATCATAGGCCGAAAGCGCGATGGGCTTTTCTACAAGAATATGCTTGCCGGCGCGTGCCGCCTTGATCGCCCATTCGGCATGGCCGGTGTGAGGCGTGGAGATATAGACCGCGTCCACTTCCTTGTCGGCGAGCAGCGCCTCGTAACCATTGACGATGCGGGCGCCGGGGAAGTTTTCGGCAAGTCCAGGCTTGGAAGGATTGCGGGTGGCGATCGCCACCAGTTTGCCGGTGCGCGAATGGGCGACGCCGTCTGCAAAGGTGCGGGCGATGGTGCCGGGGCCGATGATGCCCCAGCGGATCGGTTGATCGGAAGTCATGGAAACCTCTTTCGTCTTTCTGCCTTGGGATTGCGACAGAGCATGATGCCGAAAAGTGTGAGCGGTTTTCGGACGACATCATGCTCCAACTCTTTAATTTAGAACAGGATTCAGATTTCAGGCCGGTCCGGCCTGAAATCATCCTGTTCTAGCGAAGCCGTTTGCCGGCGCCGTCGAAAAGGAATGTGCGGCTGGCGGGAAGGCCGACCGTCAGGGTCTCGCGGTTGCCGGCGGTGCGCGATTCCGGCCGCTCGATGATCAGCTGCTCGCCGCCGATGGCGGCATAGATGTAGCTGGTATTGCCGAGGTGTTCGGCAACATCGATGGCGACGGTGAGATCGGCATCGCCCATGCCGGCATCGACGAAATGCTCGGGGCGGATGCCGAGCGTCACCTTGGCGCCTGCTTGGACGGGATCGGCGACGGGAAGCGACAGGCGCGTATTGGCATCGCTTTCCAGCGCGATCACCACCCTGCCCGGCTGCGTCTCGACCACGATGGCCTTCAGGAAATTCATCTTCGGCGAGCCGACGAAGCCGGCCACGAACTGGTTGGCGGGATCGTCGTAGAGATCGAGCGGCGCGCCGATCTGCTCGATATTGCCGGCGCGCAGCACGACGATCTTGTCGGCCAGTGTCATCGCTTCGGTCTGGTCATGGGTGACGTAGATCATCGTCGTGCCGAGCTGCTTGTGCAGCCTTGATATCTCGACGCGCATCTGCACGCGCAGCTCCGCATCGAGGTTCGACAAGGGTTCGTCGAACAGGAAGACCTGGGGCTCGCGAACGATGGCGCGGCCGATCGCGACGCGCTGGCGCTGGCCGCCGGAAAGCTGCTTCGGCCGCCGCTTCATCAGCTCGGTGATCTGCAGGATGTCGGCGACATGGCGCACGCGCCGCTCGGTATCCGCTTTCGGATTGCCGTTCATGCGCAGGCCGAAGCTCAGGTTCTCCTCGACCGTCAGATGCGGATAGAGCGCATAGGACTGGAAGACCATGGCGATGCCGCGATCGGCCGGCTCGACATCGTTGACGACCCTGCCGCCGATCCGAAGCTCGCCTGCCGTAATATCCTCGAGGCCTGCGATCATGCGTAAGAGCGTGGACTTGCCGCAGCCCGAGGGGCCGACGAAGACGACGAATTCGCCGTCCTTCACCTCCAGATTGGCGCCGTGAATGATCTCGAAGCCGCCGAAGCGCTTGACGATATTGCTGAGTGAAAGCTCCGCCATGCGGCCTCCCCGATTACTTGATTGCGCCGGCCGCGATGCCGGCGATGAAATAACGCTGCAGAGCCACGAACACGACGAGGATCGGCGCCGTCAGCAGCACTGCCCCCGCCATGATGCCGCCCCAGGAAACCTTGGTCAGGCCGATCAGCGTTCCCAATGCCACCGGCGCCGTCATCATTCCCGGTTTGGAATTGATGAGCAGCGGCCAGAGGTAGTTGTTCCATGAGGCGAGGAAGAGAATGATCGCCAGCGCCGCCATGGTGGGGCTTGCGAGCGGCAGGGCGATGCGCAGGAAGATCTGCCATTCCTTGACGCCTTCGACCCGCGCCGCGTCGAAAAGCTCGCCCGGCATCATCGAGAAGGATTGCCGCATGAACAACACGCCGAGCGAGTTGAACAGCGGCGGCACGATCAGCGCCACCCAGGTGTTTGCCAGCTTGAACTCGCGTGCCACCATGATGAATTGCGGGATGACGACCACGGAGAAGGGAAGCGTGATCGTGCCGATGATGATGGCGATGACGACGGTGCGGCCGACGAAACGGTAACGTGCCAGTGCCCAGCCGGCCATCGAAGTCAACAGCACTGACAGGAAGGTGTAGATGATCGCGACGCCGACGGAGATCACCATCGCGCCGATGAAATCGGTGTCGGCCTGCAGGTTCTTGAAATTCTCAATGAAGTTGGTTGATGGCCAGAGGACGATCTCCGGGCTGAAGATGCCGTTGTCGGGCATGGTGGAGAAAACGAACATCATCCAGAGCGGAAACAGCCAGATCACCGCGAGCGGCGCCAGCACGGCGTGCAGGGCGATCTGGCGCAGGAGGAGGGATTGCGACCTGGATTTCATTTCGGATCCCTCCCGACCCAGAGATTGAGAAGCGAGATGACCACGGCAAGGGCCGCCATCGTATAGGCGATCGCCGAGGCATAGCCGAAATTCAGCGAGGTGAAGCCCTGGCGGTAGAGGAAGAGGCCGAGCGTCTCGGTGCCGCCGCCGGGACCGCCGCGATTGGTGATGAGGAAGGGCTCGGTGAAGAGCTGCATGGTGCCGATCACCGAAAGCACGACGCAGAACAGGATGATCGGTTTCAACAGCGGCAGGGTGATGTGGAAGAATTGCTGCACCTTGCTCACGCGGTCGAGCGTCGCTGCCTCATAGACATCCTCGGGAATCGACTGCAGGCCGGCGAGGATGATGATGGCGTTATAGCCGGCCCAGCGCCACGTGACGGCAAGGATGATCAGCCCCATGGCGGCATTCGCATTGTCGAACCAGGAAACCGGGCTCAAGCCGACGGCGGTGATCAGCTTGTTGATGATGCCGAAATCGAGGCTGAACATCAGCCGGAACACTGCGGCGTAGGCGACTTCACCGACGACCACGGGGGCGAAGAAGGCAAAACGGAAGAGCGGGCGTGCTTTCAGAAGCGGCGAATTGAGCATGACGGCCATGACCGTCGCCAGGGCGATCATCACGGGCACCTGGATCAGCAGGATGATCAGCGTGTTGTAAAGCGCATTATAGAAGGCCGGGTCGTAGAAGAGCCGGCCCCAATTGGCCTGGAAACTGAATTTCCACGGATTGATGCGGGTGTTCTGAAAGGAAATCAGGAACGAATCGATGATCGGCCAGACCCAGAAGGTGGCGAAAACAAGCAGATAGGGGGCGAGGAACGCATAGGCGCTCCGGGTTCTGAACGGCATCAAGCCTCCTCCTCTCGAACGAACGAATGACTGGCCGCGTTGCAAGCCGGGAAAGCCGGGCGCATCAAGCGCCCGGCATCGTCATTCATTGTGCGATCGGAAGACCGGTCGCCGAGGCGATCTGGTTGGCGGCGTCGTCGAGCGCCGCCTTCGCATCGGGGTAGCCGCCAGCGAAGAACTTCGTCTGCGTCGCCTTGAAGATGGCTTCGGCATCGCTCTGGAAGGCGGTGCCGCGGCTCGGCACGATCTTCGGCAGCGTCGCCAGGATATCTGCCCAGACCTTCTGGCCGCCCCAATAGGGCTGCGGCTCATTGACGAAGGGATCCTTCTCGGCCGAAAGCAGCGACGGAACCAGGCCGAATTCCTTCAGCATCGTAACCTGGCCCTCATTGGTGCCGAGGGCGTAGTTGACGAATTTCCAGGCTGCTTCCTTATTTGCGGAGGTCGCGGAGATGGCGAGCGACGAACCGCCGAGATTGGCCGCATGCGGACCGTCGGCGGTCAGGCTCGGCATTTTGTAGACGCCCCACTTGCCCTTGAGATCGGGCGAGGTCGAACGAACGGTGCCTTCATACCAGCCGCCATAGAGCTGGCTTGCTGCCTTGCCGGCGGTATTGGCCTGAATCTTTTCGTCCCAGTTGGCCGATGTCAGCGTGCCGGCGTCCTTCATCTCCTTCACCTTTTGCAGCGAGGCGACGCAGGCCGGCTGGTTGATGGTGATGTTCTGGCCGTCGGTCGAGAAATAGCCGCAGCCCTGCTCGTTGGCGATCATACGGAACCATTCGCTGTCGCCGTTGAAATCCGCCTGTGCCATGACGACACCGGGGTTGGCGGCGGAGATCTTCTTGCCGGCGGCGATGAAATCGTCCCAGGTGCTGATCGTGCTCGGATCGACGCCGGCCTTTTCGTAGAGGTCGCGGCGATAGAAGACGGCGACCGGGCCGGAATCCCACGGCATGGCGTAAGCGACGTCGCCGACTTCAAGCTCGGTGCGTTTGAAGTCGGGGAATTTCGCCTGGATCTCGGGCGTATAGCCAAGTTCCTTCAGATTGGCGAAGCAGTCGGGGAAACGGCTCCAGAAAATTTCAGCCTCGAAATTCTCGATGCTGACGATGTCGGGCAAGCCGTCGCCGCCGGCGGCGCAGGCCGCCAGCGTCTTGTCGAACACCTGGCTGTTTCCAAGGTCCTCCACGGTGATCTTGATATCGGGAAACTGCTTGTTGAAGCCGGGCAGCGTGGATTTCAATGCCGACGCGGCGACATTCCAGCTCCAGATGGTCAGGTTGGCCGACTGCGCGAAGGCGGAGCCGGAAGCAAGCAGTGCGACAGCTGCGGTCGCAGCAAGAAGTTTGAAGCGCATTGAAAATCCTCCCTTTTCAATTGCCGATCTTTCACGAACGCGGTTAGACTATCCGCAAGGGAGCGCCTGTCTCCTAAAAAGGGAATATGGATTTGGCGGAAAGTAAGATCGGCACGAGTGCAATCTATCGGCCTGGCGCCAGCAGCATCGAGGGCTCGCCGACCGCGCTGCAGATGTTTCATGCCCATCCGCTCGTCATGGCCATGCCGCACTGGCATGCGCAGGTCGAGGTCAACTACGTCATGCGCGGCACAGTTCACTATCGGATGAGCGATCACGAATTCCGGCTGAACGCCGGCGAAATGTGCCTCTTCTGGGGCGGCCAGCCGCATCAGATGGACGAATCCTCGGATGATTCGCTCTATGCCGGCGCCCATCTGCCGCTCATCTATTTTTTCCGGCTGCGTCTGCCGATCAGCATTTCCAGCCGGCTGATGAAGGGCGAGACGCTGCTGACCTCGGCGACGGATGCCGCCGACAACGAGAATTTCGCCCGCTGGTTCCGCTATTCCAAGTCCGGCGATTCCGCCAAGGCCCAGCACGCTGTCGACGAACTGCTGCTGCGCATCGAGCGTATTGCCCTCGAACCCTATTCGATGACGACGTCGAAGACGACCGTCAGCCTGGAAGGCGACCAGCCGCATCCGAATTCCTCGCGCAGCGTCGCGCGCATGTGCGATTTCATCGCCGCCAATTTCCTGCAAGACATCGATTCGGTCGATATTGCCCGCGCCGCCGACCTGCATCCGAAATATGCGATGAACCTGTTCAAACGATCGACCGGCATGACGCTCAGCAAATATGTGACGCTGCTCAGGCTGTCGCGCGCCCAGGCGATGCTGATGAGCGAAGGCGCCAATGTGCTGCAGGTCGCGATGGACAGCGGCTTCGGCTCGATCAGCGCCTTCAACAAATCCTTCCGCCACATCGCCGGCATGTCGCCATCGGATTTCCGCCGCGATATCAGGCTGGTGACGACGATCTCCGCCGACGCCTTTCGGAATTAGCTCAGCTGGCCGTTGGCGTAGCGCTTGCCTGAATGTGAAATTGCAAGATTGGCCACTCCACATTCGGCCGTGCTTACGTGTTTCAGAATCAGGCTGAACGGAGAATATCTCTCAGATGCTGGTGCGGCGGCTCCAGCCACCCACGGGATTAGGTACTGTCAGGCGGCGAGAAGAAGCAGTTCACGTCGTTTTCCGTCGGATGAAGGCAGATATGATACCGGCCATCGCCGGAGAGGATCTCGTTTCCGTACGGAATGAAGAAAAGGTGTGGTTTTGTGGCGAGATGGTGAGCGCCCGCACGCAGGAAAACCGAGAAACCACGAGGCCCTCGACGGATGTCCTGAGCGGAAATGGCCGCGCAATCGTCGTGAGCATTGCAGCACGCTGGAGGATAGGTCCAGCCGCTATCTGCTTGATGGGCGTCGGTGCGAGCCAGAATGCCGACGGAGACCACGGCAAACGTGGTCAGGGATATTGTCGATGTGGTGAGTGTCATTGCACACCTCCTTGGAGGCAGTCCCCCGAAAAACGCCGAGAGATTGCTCGCTAGCTGGAAGAACGCGTAGTCTACTCAGTCGATCGATTTATCGTTGGCGGACACTGGGCCGCCCCTTGAGGGTGGCCATCACTCCAATAAGAACATGGCTGTGACGAAGGCGAGTTGCAGCAGCCTTCGGGTCGAAAGCGCCATCGGACGATGCGCTCTCTTAACATACCGCTCTGCTGCGTTGAGGTGAAATCAACTTCTGCCGCGCTGCTGCACGGATGATTCTCTGTGCTCCGACAATCTCCATCTTGTGCCATACCCGAGATGATCTGGTCATAAGGGCATTGTTCAACGTGCTTTTAGGCTTCCGCATTTAAGGAAGTAGCTGAGGCCAATGGCAGATGGCTTACTTCTTCTCAGCAAGCTCGATCTGGATGCCATCGGGATCGCGCAGGAAAGCGATCTTGTGCAGCACCTCGGCATTGACCGCCAGGCGCGGCCGTTCCTTAATCTCGACGCCTGCCTTCTCCAGCCGGGCGAAGGTCTCATCGACGCTTTCGAACAGGAAGGTCAGATGGCGCAGACCTGCCGTACCATCAGGAACATCCACCGCCCTTGCCGCGCCGCCGGCCGGCGCGGAAATTTCCAGCATGCCACCGCCCGCATCGAGAAAGGTGACCTCGGAGCCGTCGGCCATCTTCTTGCGCAAGTGCAGGCGCAGGCCGAGCAGGCCGCAATAGAAAGCGACGGTGCGGTCCATGTCGCTGACGGTCATGCCGACATGCTCGAAGGATTTCAGCACGGGAGCCCCTCGCCTTCTCAGACGCTCGCGGCCGCGCGTCGTTCTTCTTCCGGAAGCCAGGAGCGGTAGAGCGGATGATCGGCGGCGATCGGCATCGGCGTCGGCTGCCCGGTGCGCTGCGAGAAATAAGCGGCCGTCACCAGTTCCAGCGAATTGCGGGCATCCTGCAGCGTCACCGGCGGGTCGGTATCCTCGGCGATTGCCTTGTGGAAGAGTTCGAACTGGCGGGTGTAGCCATCCTCGCTGGGCACGTAGCCAGCGAGCGCCTCATCGATCCGCGCCTGATGTTCCTCTGTCCCGGCGACGAACGTCCACGGATCACGGCCCATCGTATAAGGTTCGATGATACTTTCGGCGACGAGGTCGTTGAAGCAAAAGCGCAGCCGCGAGATCTCCTTGCGCGAGCCGAGCGTCATCGACAGCGTCGCCAGCGAGCCGTTCTGCATCTTCACCGAAAGGGCCGCCGTATCCTCGACCTGGATCGGATTGACCAGGGTGGCGCCATAGGAGAACACCTCGGCGCAGGGGCCATGCACATAGTTCAGCATGTCATGGGCGTGGATGGCGTGGCCGAGAAGACCGCCGCCGAGCTCGGTCGCCCATTTGCCGCGCCATGGCACGGCATAATAATCCGGGCCGCGCCACCAATGCGTCTCGATCGTCGTCAGGAACGGCTTGCCGGCAAGGCCTTGCTCGATCAGCAGCTTCAGCTTCTGCAAGCCGGAACCGTATCGATACTGGAAGATCGGCATCAGCTTCCTGCCGGGGAAGCGGGCGAGGATGCGCTCCATCTCGTCGACCTCGGCGATCGAACCGAACAGCGGCTTTTCGCAGATCACGTGCTTGCCGGATTCGATGCCCTTGCGGCAAAGCTCGAAATGCGAGCTCGGCGGCGTCGAAATGTCGATGATATCAAGGTCGTCGCGAGCAAACAGCGATTCCGCATCCTGCGTATATTCGCCGATGGCGAATTCCTCGCAGAGCGCCTTGCCGCGATCCTCGTCGAGCGAGCAGAGCACCGGAACTTCAAAGAGATCCTTGTTCCAGCCGAAGCCGGTCAGATGCCGCGCGGCGATGCCTGCGCCGATGACGCCGACGCGTAATTTTCTGGTCATGATATCCTCCTCAGCGAGCGCCGATGCGCGCGGCTTTCGTCTGGGCTTCGAGCGAAAGGCGGCAGACTTCGAAAACATGATCCTGTGTCATCGCCGTCTGCGTGCGATTGCCGACATCGGCAGTGAAAGCATCGAAATAATCGAGCTTTTCGCCGCTGCAATCGATGTGGGTCATCTCCTTGCCGTTGACGAGGAAGAGGTGATCCTTACCCGGCCGGCCGGCGATATCGATGTATTTGCGCAGCTCGATATAACCCTCGGTGCCGAGGATGGTCAGGCGTCCGTCACCCCAGGTCGGCAGCGCCTCCGGCGTGAACCAGTCGACGCGGACGTAACCTGCCGCCCTGTTGGAGCGCAGCAGCACTTCGCCGAAATCCTGGAAGGCGGGTTTGTCGGGCATGCCGAAATTGCCGATCGAGCTGGCGATGACTTCGCCTGCGGTCGAGCCGGTATAGAACAGGAACTGATCGACCTGATGGGAGGCGATATCGACGATGATGCCGCCGAAATATTCCGGATCGAAAAACCAGTCCGGCCGGGTCGGCAATTGCAGCCGGTGCGGACCGACGCCGAGCGTCTGGATCACCTTGCCGATCGCGCCTTCCCTTACCAGCTTGCCGGCCTTGACCGCGGAGCGCACGCAATGGCGCTCGGAAAAGCAGATGGAAAAGATCTTGCCGGTCTCGGCGACGGTGCGCTTGACCTCTTCGAGCTGGGCGAAGGTGGTAACACCAGGCTTGTCGGTCATCACGTCTTTGCCGGCTTTCATTGCGCGGATGGCAAGGCCGGCGCGATCGCGCGGGATAGCCGAAATGCAGATGACGTCGATCGAGGGATCGTCGAACAGCTTCTCCCGGTCGATCTGCGGCGCGTCGGGATAAGTCTTTTCAAAGGCTTCCCGCAGTGCCGGCACGGAGGTCTGCGGGCAATAGCCGACGAACTCGCCGCCGGCGGCGAGCAATCCCTTCACATGATCGAACGTATGCCCATGGTCGATTCCGACGACGGCAAATCTCAACATCGCTGCAATATCCTCCCGGGATTTTCCTGGCACCGGCCACGCCGGCATCCTCCATTTCGGCCAAAACAGATAACGAAAGCTGGCTCCTGTCAAGGCGAGAACAGCGGCGAAATCGCCCAAGCGCCTGATTAAGCATGTGAAAAATAACGATTATTTTGTATCTAAATAGTTATTTTGCCGCACGTACGATTGGAGATCCGCGTTTCGATCCGATCGGGCGAAAGTCTTTTTCCCCGGCGTATCTTGCCCGATCTCCATGAATGTGATCGATTTCGGCCGCCGCCGGGCTGGAGGGCGGCAATGACTTCGAAAATTTTCAAAGAGCGCTCCCCGCTTGCCTGTGACGGAGGATCACCATGTCTCATCCCCTTCTCGATGCCGCCGCTTCGGGTGGTCTGTTTGTCGGCCGCGTCTGGAGCCCTGAGGCTGCCGGCCCGAGCATCGTGACGCTTCGTGAGGGGATGCTGATCGACATTACCTCGCGCGAGGCACCGACGCTGAGCGCCTTGCTCGAAAGGGAGGATGCCGCCGGCTTCGTCCGTGCCGCAAACGGTAAGGCGATCGGCCCGCTTGAGGAGGTTGCTGCCAACAGCACCGGAGCGCCGGATACCGCACGCCCCTATCTGCTTGCGCCCGCCGACCTGCAGGCGGTCAAGGCCTGCGGCGTCACCTTCGCCCAGTCGATGATCGAGCGCGTCATCGAGGAGAAGGCAGCCGGCAATCCCGATCGCGCCGCCTCGATCCGCGAACGCGTCAGCGCGCTGATCGGCGGCAGCCTCACCAATCTCAAGGCCGGTTCGCCCGAGGCGGCCAAGGTCAAACAGGCCCTGATCGATGAGGGCATGTGGTCGCAATATCTCGAAGTCGGCATCGGCCCGGATGCCGAGGTCTTCACCAAGGCGCCGGTGCTCTCCTCGGTCGGTTGGGGCGCTGATGTCGGGCTGCATCCGATTTCGACCTGGAACAATCCCGAGCCGGAAATCGTGCTGGCGGTCAACAGCCGCGGCGAGATCAAGGGCGTGACGCTCGGCAACGACGTCAACCTGCGCGATGTCGAGGGCCGCTCGGCGCTCCTGCTCGGCAAGGCCAAGGACAACAACGCCTCCTGCTCGATCGGTCCCTTCGTCCGACTGTTCGATGCCGGTTACGGCCTCGATGACGTGCGCAAGGCCGAACTCGACCTGAAGGTCACCGGCGAGGACGGCTTCGTGCTCAACGGCAAGAGCTCGATGTCGCAGATCAGCCGCGATCCGACCGATCTCGTCAAACAGACGCTCGGCCGCCATCATCAATATCCTGACGGTTTCATGCTTTTTCTCGGCACGCTGTTTGCGCCGACGCAGGATCGCGACGCGCCGAAGCAAGGCTTCACCCACAAGATCGGCGATGTCGTCGAGATTTCCTCGGCTGGCCTCGGCGCGCTCGTCAACACGGTGCGCCTCTCCACCGAATGCCCGCCCTGGACATTCGGTATTTCGGCGTTGATGGGGAATCTCGCAAAGCGCGGATTACTGTAAGTTATTGAGCGCATAGCTTGTCGCGAAATGCACCGGCTTGGTGTCAGCCGCTCTGACCAACAGGTTTGCTATGAAAAATAGCTCGTTACAAAGCGGTAGCCACGAACGCTCAGATGAAGAAAAAGTGCGCCTTTGTGCCGCTAACAATGCCGACCTGTATCAGGCAATATTCCGTGCCCATGGATTGCCTGATCAGCGAACCGGCGCATTTTGGACAAGTGATGCAGTCGCACCTCCATACTATTCTAACATGACGACCCTCGACCGGGATGCAACAGAGGAGCAGCTGATTGAAATCGATCGGCTAACAGATCGGCTAGGACGGCGACCTGGAATCAAAGACAGCTATTCCAAGTTAGATCTTAACAACAACGGGTTTCGGTTGTTGTTTTCCGCATCATGGATTTGGGCTGAACCACATAAAAGTTTATTCAGTGCGCCTCAAGGTTGGGTACGCGTTCGCGAGGCGGCTGCGCTGGATCGCTGGGAACGTTCCTGGAAAAAGTCTGGTAGCCCGACCAATGCCAACGTCTTCACTTCTGCCCTGCTTTCCGATCCCGACATGCACATCTACGGTCGACTGGCCGGCGACGCATTTGATGCGGGATGCATCGCAAATCGATCGCCGCAGGTTGTAGGGATCTCCAATATTTTTAGTTTGGCTGGTACGCCGCAGGCCTTCCAAGATGCAATTTCATTGGCCACTATCACCTTTTCTGTCGATTCGCCCCTTGTCGGATATGATCGCGGTGAAGCTCTAGACGAAATGAAAAAGCTGGGTTTCAAGCCCGTCGGCCAATTGCGGATCTGGCTATCTGATGAGGGCGCATAAACACTTTCCCCTTCGTTCTCCATTAGCGTTGTATAGCTGGAAAACAACGGTACGCCCTCTTACTGATTCCGCCGCCTGCCTTGCAGCAGATCGAGCACGGAGTTCGCGGCTTCCAGAACGTTTGTGCCCGGACCGAACACGGCGGCAACGCCGTGTTCGTGCAGGAATTCATAATCCTGCTGCGGGATGACGCCGCCGCAGACGACGATAATTTCGCCCCCGCCCTGCGCCTTCAGGCTGTCGATCAACTGCGGCAGCAGCGTCTTGTGGCCGGCTGCGAGCGATGAAACGCCGATAACATTGACCTTTTGACCGAGCGCCATCTGGGCGGCTTCATCAGGTGTTTGAAACAGCGGTCCGGCAAGCACGTCGAAGCCGATATCGCCGAAGGCCGAGGCGATCACCTTGGCGCCGCGGTCGTGGCCGTCCTGGCCGAGCTTGGCGACCATGATTTTCGGCCGATGGCCCATGGCATCGGTCACCTCCGCCATGCGGGTCTTGAGCACGGCAAGTTCCGGCTCGCTTCTATAGGCATCGCCATAGACATCCTTGATCACCTCGGGCGTTGCCGCATGATCGCCGAAGGCCTGCCGCATCGCGTCGGAGATTTCGCCGACGGTGGCGCGGGCGCGCGCCGCCTCGACGGCGGCGGCAAGCAGGTTGCCCTTGCCGCTGCGGGCGACCTCTGAAAGTGCGGCAAGCGCTTCTGCGGCCTTTGCGCTATCGCGCCGCCGCTTGGTTTCCTCGATCCGCCTGACCTGCGCGCTGCGCACGGCGGCGTTGTCGATCGCCAGGATGTCGATCTCCTGCTCGGTCTCCAGGCGGTATTTGTTGACGCCGACGATGACTTCTTCGCCCTTGTCGACCGCCGCCTGGCGTCGGGTCGCAGCCTCCTCGATCAGCCGTTTCGGCAAGCCCTCGTTGACGGCTTTTGTCATGCCGCCGAGCGCCTCGACTTCCTCGATCAGCGCCCATGCCGTGTCGGCAAGTTCCTTCGTCAGGCTCTCGACATAATAGGAGCCGGCCAGCGGATCAACCACATTCGTCACGCCGGTTTCGTGCTGAAGGATCAGCTGCGTATTGCGGGCGATGCGGGCGGAAAATTCCGTCGGCAGCGCGATCGCCTCGTCGAAGGAATTGGTGTGCAGCGACTGCGTGCCGCCAAGCACGGCCGACATCGCCTCGAAGGCGGTGCGGATGATGTTGTTGTAAGGGTCCTGCTCCTGCAGCGACACGCCGGAGGTCTGGCAGTGGGTTCGCAGCATCAGCGACGACGCCTTCTTCGGCTGGAATTCCTCCATGATGCGGGTCCAGAGCAGCCGGGCGGCGCGCAGTTTCGCGGCCTCCATGAAGAAGTTCATGCCGATCGCGAAGAAGAAGGAGAGCCTGCCGGCGAAATCGTCGACATCGAGGCCTTTGGCGATGGCGGCCCGGACATATTCGCGGCCGTCGGCAAGCGTGAAGGCGAGTTCCTGCACCAGTGTCGCTCCGGCCTCCTGCATGTGATAGCCGGAGATGGAGATCGAGTTGAACTTCGGCATCTCCCTTGCCGTATATTCGATGATGTCGGCAACGATGCGCATCGAGGGTTCGGGTGGATAGATATAGGTGTTGCGGACCATGAACTCCTTGAGGATGTCGTTCTGGATCGTGCCCGATAGGTCGGATCGCGAAACGCCTTGTTCTTCACCTGCGACGATGAAGGAGGCGAGGATCGGGATGACCGCGCCGTTCATGGTCATGGAGACGGAAATCTTCTCCAGCGGAATGCCGTCAAACAGGATCTTCATGTCCTCGACGCTGTCGATCGCCACACCCGCCTTGCCGACATCGCCTTCGACGCGTGGGTGATCACTGTCATAGCCGCGATGGGTGGCGAGATCGAAGGCGACGGAAACGCCCTGCTGGCCGGCGGCCAGCGCCTTGCGATAGAAGGCGTTCGAGGCCTCCGCCGTGGAGAAGCCGGCATATTGGCGGATCGTCCAGGGGCGCCCGGCATACATGGTCGCACGCGGGCCGCGGGTAAAGGGCGCAAAACCCGGCAGCGAGCCGAGATGTTCGGCGCCATCGATATCCTCGGCCGTATAGAGCGGCTTGACGGCAATGCCTTCCGGAGTTTGCCAGGTCAGCGTTTCGGGCGCGGCGCGCAATTCCTTCTGCGCAAGTTCCGCCCAATCCGACAGCGTCTTCTTCGTCATGCGTCTCCTCCGGCTTTTTGATCCGCACCTTATCATTTCACAGGCGCTTGATGCGATACAGCCTTAGGACAATTCGCGCAGCAAAGCATTCACGGCGCGCGTTCCGCCGCAAGCTTCTGCCCTGGATCTATTTATGATCCAGTTTGGCCACCAGCCGGTCGCCGACCCATTGGATGCCGCAGACGAGGACGATGAGGACGGCCACGACCGCGATCATCACATCGGTTTCGAAGCGTTGATAGCCGTAGCGGATGGCGAGATCGCCGAGGCCGCCGGCGCCTATCGCGCCTGCCATGGCCGAAGCGCCGATCAGAGTGACCAGCGTGACGGTGAAGCCGGCGACGATGCCGGGCAGCGCTTCGGGCACGAGCACTTCGCGGACGATCGTCCAGCGATTGCCGCCCATGGCGCGCACGGCATCGATCAGCCCACGGTCGACCTCACGCAGCGATACTTCGGCGATGCGGGCGTAGTAAGGTGTTGCGGCGATGGCGAGCGGCACGATGGCTGCCCAGGTGCCGAGCGCCGTGCCGACGATCAGCCGCGTCAGCGGGATCAGTGCCACCAGCAGGATGATGAAAGGCACGGAGCGGAAGCCGTTGACGACAGCACCGAGCGCGCGATTGATCCAGAGATTTTCGGCAATGCCGCCGCGCGCCGTGACGACAAGCGCAAGGCCGAGCGGCAGGCCGGCGACGAGCGAAATCACACCCGAGGCGAGGGTCATCAGAACCGTCTCCCAAAGCGAACGAAGAAGCAGTTCAAACATGATCGGTGTCATAACCAAGCACCTCTACCCGGGCCGACCGGGACGTCAGGAATTGTTCGACCTTCCCGGCGAGCGCGGGATCGCGGGTGGGAACGGCGATGAAGAACCGCGCCACCGGCTGGTTCTGAATGTGGTCGATTCCACCGTGAACGAGGCGGAAGGAACGGGGCAGCGCAGCTGAAAGATCGGCAAAAAGAGCGCCTTGGGCTTCAGGTCCGGCAAGATCGATGCTGAGGATCGCCTCGCTTCCTCCCGTTGCCGAAAGCCGGCCGGCAATATGGGCAGGGAGCTGCGGGCGGATACCGCCGAGCAGGCTCCTTGTGATCGCTTGCTCCGGATTGGCGAAGACCGACCAGACCTGCCCTTCCTCGACGATCCGCCCGGCATCGATGACCGCGACGCGATCAGCAATGCCGCGCACGACTTCCATCTCATGCGTGATCAGCAGGATCGTCAGTCCAAGCTTACGGTTGATGTCTTTCAACAGCGCCAGGATCGACCGGGTCGTCTCGGGATCGAGCGCGGATGTCGCCTCGTCGGACAAGAGCAGCGCCGGGCGTGCCGCAAGCGCCCGCGCGATGCCGACGCGCTGCTTCTGGCCGCCCGAGAGCGACGCCGGATGGGCCCTCGCCTTGTCGGCAAGACCGACGAGATCGAGCAACTCATGCGCCCGCTTCAGGCGCTCGGCCTTCGCAACGCCCTCGATCTTCAGCGGTAGCGCGACATTATCTTCGACCGTCTTGGCGGACAGCAGGTTGAAATGCTGGAAGATCATGCCGATGCGGCGGCGCAGCGGCTGCAGCTCCTGTTCCTGAAGGCCGGTGATGTCGCGGCCTTCGATGCGGATCTCGCCGCTGTCAGCGCGCTCCAGCCCGTTCAGGCAGCGGATCAAGGTCGATTTGCCGGCGCCGCTGCGGCCGATGATGCCGAGAATTTCGCCTCTCTTCACCTGCAGCGAAATGCCGTCGAGCGCAGCCGTCGCTCCGAACCGCCGCTTGACGTCGGTCAGTCTCACCACTTCTTCGGCCGCGCCAGCTTGCGGCTGTGCCTCGACCTCGGTGGTGGAAACAAACGAATTCATGTGCTTTTCCTTACAAACACCGAAGGCGGCCCGGGCAAGAAACGCCCGGGCCGCCTCTCGGCAGGCCTTAACCCCGGCCTTATCTCGGATCAATAGGCGCTGAGACCCGTTCCCTTGTAAACCTTGTCGAATTCAGCCTTCACGGTGTCGTTCTGATAGGAAGACACCAGCGTCCTGACCCAGTCGGCATCCTTGTTCTCTTCCTTGACCGCGATGAAGTTGCGGTACGGATTGTCGGCGATTGGTTCCTGTGCAATGCGCTCGGCCGGCGAAAGACCGCTCTTCAGCGCCCAGTCGGTATTGACCACACCGGCATCGAGATCATCGATCGAGCGGCCGACGATGCCGGCATCGAGCTCCTTGATCTCGATCTTCTTCGGGTTCTCCGTAACGTCGGCGACCGTCGCGAGAATCCCCGCATCTTCGCTGAGCTTGATGAGGCCCTCATTCTGGAGAACGCGGAGCGCCCGGCCTTCGTTCGAAGGGTCGTTCGGAACGCCGATCACGGCGCCCTCTGGGATTTCGGCGACGGACTTGTACTTCTTGGTGTAAAGGCCGATCGGCCAGACGCCGGTATAGCCGACAGGGGCGATATGATAGCCGTGCTGCTTGACCTGATTGTCAAGATAGGGCTGGTGCTGGAAGGCGTTGGCGTCGATTTCGCCGCGCTCCAGCGCTTCGTTCGGCTGCGTGTAATCGTTGAAGATGACGGTTTCGATCTTGAGGCCCTTCTCGGCCGCCTCGCTGGTGACCACCCGCCATACATCTTCATCCTCGCCGGCCATGATGCCGACCTTGATCGACTTGTCCTCGGCAAAGGAAGGAGCGGGTGCTGCAAAGGTGAAAAGCGCGGCGGCGGAAACGGCGACGGCCGCAAGAGCGGCGCGGCGCGAAAAGTGAAAGCCGTGAAGGTTTTTGTTCTTGGTCATTGTATATCCCGTCTGACTGAATGAGGCCGAACGCCCCGAGCAGGCTGATCATTGCAAATGCGCGGATCGCGAGCGAAGCACGAAAGTCTGATGTATTGGAAAGGCCGGAAAAACTCTTGCCGCGCCATCGATATCGGCAGGATAAATTTCCATTAAATTTGTGGATTTATTACGGCTCGTAAGCACATTCTAAAAAATGAAACGGCGCCCCGAGGGCGCCGGTTCGAACCTATTTGGGCACTCTTCACTCGGCAGCGATAAGCGCTCGGTTTTGGATGGGAAAGAAGGCCGACAGCTCGCCGATGACCTCTCCGATGCGCTTGGAAAGCGGCTCGGATGAGACGCGATAATCGGTGAAATCACGGTCGGAAGCATAGACCGCGGTCGGCAGCGTGTGTGACATGAAGAAGCCGAAGAGCGGCCGCAGCTGGTGCTCGACCATCAGCGCATGCCGGTCACCGCCGCCGGTCGCGGTGATGACGATTGGCTTGGCGCGCAGCTCATGCGGGTCGATCAGGTCGATCAAATGCTTGAAGAGACCGGGATAGCTGCCCTTGTAGGTCGGCGCTCCGATGACCAGAAGATCGGCGTTGACGATGTCGTCGATGACCTCTTTGGCGCGGCTGTCGAGATCGTCACGGCGCAGCGCCTGGCCGAGCGAAGGGCCGACGTCGGTCAGGTCATAGAGGGTGTTCTCGAAGCCGTATCTTTCAGCAGCGAGGCCGGCGACGTTTTCGACAAGCGCGAAAGTCTTCGAGGGGCGGTTGAAGCTACCGGCGAGGCCGACCAGTTTCAGAGCAGACATGCCATTTCCTTCCAATATCGTACCGGGACCGACGTCATTATTGGCACGAATATTATCTATAAAAATAGTGGATTAAAGGAATGGCGATCCCTCTTCGCGATAGGAGAGGAAAAATACGTGCGTCCCATCCGCAGCCCGCTGGGTGAAATCGCGGAAGCATCACGCGCGGAATATCGGCGATATTCCGGGCGTGAACGCGTCTTTCTCTGCGGGCGACCGGCTCAGGCCGGCTTCTGCTTGGGAATGCGCGGCAGGAAGACGGTCAGGAGACCAAGCAGCGGCAGGTAGGAGCAAATCCGGTAGACGAAATCGATGCCATGAGTATCGGCGAAATCGCCAAGCAATGCTGCGCCGAGCCCCCCTGCCCCGAAAGCGAAGCCGAAGAACACGCCGGCAATCAGCCCGACGCGCCCGGGCACCAGTTCCTGTGCGAAGACGACGATCGCCGAGAAGGCCGAGGCGAAGATTAGGCCGATCACGATGCTGAGGACGCCTGTCCAGAAAAGATTGGCATAAGGCAGGAGCAGGGCAAAAGGAATGACGCCAAGGATCGAGAACCAGATGACGAAACGGGCGCCGAAGCGATCGCCGATCGGCCCGCCGAGGAAAGTGCCGACGGCGACCGAGCCTAAAAAGAGGAAGAGCATCAGCTGCGCCTGCTGCACGCTGAGTTGGAATTTGTCGATGACGTAAAAGGTGAAGTAGCTCGACACGCTCGCCATATAGACGTTCTTCGTCGCCGTCAGCAGCACGAGGATCAGCAGCGCCCAGACGACCCTGTTCTGCGGCAGCGGCAGGGCTCTGCTTACCGCCGGCTTGCTGGCGTTCTGGCGCCTGTGGCTCATGTACCAGTTTCCGACCCAGCTCAGCACGATCATGCCGACCATGGCGATGGCGGAGAACCAGGAGACGCTGTGCTGGCCGAGCGGCAGCACGATGAAGGCGGCAAGCAGCGGGCCGATCGCCTGGCCGGCATTGCCGCCGACCTGGAAAAAGGACTGCGCAAAGCCGTGACGGCCGCCGGAGGCAAGACGGGCGACGCGCGAGGATTCCGGATGGAAGACCGCGGAGCCGAAGCCGATCAGGCTTGCGGCGACCAGCAGCAGCGAAAAGTTGCCGGCGTTGCCGAGAAGAATGAGGCCGCAAAACGTGCTCGCCATGCCGACCGGCAGCGAATAGGGCATCGGCCAGCGATCGGTAACGATGCCGACCAGCGGCTGCAGCAGCGAAGCTGTGACCTGGAATGTCATGGTGAGGAGGCCGATCTGAACGAAATCGAGATCGTAGTTCGCCTTGAACAGCGGATAGAGCGAGGCGAGCAGCGACTGCATGATATCGTTCAGCATATGACAGAAGCTGACCGCCATCAGGATAGACATGGTTGTCTTTTCAAAACGAGGCGCGCTCTCGGCAACGGTTGCCATGAATATTCCTCCTGCACAGGCACGTTCAGTGCCGTGCCGCATCGATTTTTTACGGATTTTCGAGCGATCGGGGCCGGGAGACACTCGAGCGGCGGTCGCTTCAGTGGATTTAACGTAAGCCGGGCGGCAAGCACAGCCCAGTTTTAACAGTATCGGTACGGATTTTGTTCGATTTATTCTTCCGCCGATCGGATTTCGCTGAGTTCCGGTCTCGCATGGCGGTTTTCATATCACAGTCCGTCGCGATCAATCGCATGTCGGATATGCTATGTGAAAACAGCCATGGAAAAGCAGCGCGGGGGATACTACAGCTGCGCCGATTGAAAATGCGATCGAGGCTGAAAACACGCGATGAATGTCAAGACACCCAATGCAATAGACAGCTATGTCGGCGCCCGCATAAGAATGCGTCGGCAATTGCTCGGAATGAGCCAGGAGCGGCTCGCCGATCAGATCGGGGTGACCTTTCAGCAGGTTCAGAAATACGAGAAGGGCATCAACCGCATCGGCGCGAGCCGCCTGCAGCGGATTGCCGAAGTGCTTCACACCTCGCCGAGCTTCTTCTTCGAGCAGGGCGATTCCGAACCGCTGACGCTGCAGGGGCTGGACCTGCCGGCGAATGGAGATCCGGTGACTGAATTCCTCAGGACGAAAGAGGGTCTGGTGCTCAACCGCGCCTTCCTGAAGATCGCAGACCAGAATATTCGCGAAACGATCATCGCGCTGGTAAATGCAATGGCCCAGGCAGAAAGCAACGGCGCAACATTCGGGGGCTCTTTGCCGGATGGCGTCCATCCGCCCGGGAGATAACCGAGAAGTTCTGGGCATTGCGGGTGATGCCCCCCCCGCCCGCGTTGGTGTCGAGCAGATGCACTTGGCCGCTGCGGGCCCGCAGCGGTAATCACGGCTGCGACCATTCTCGATATTTCGATTCCGACGCATTGTGATCGGTTATGATGCCGGTTTGCGGCTCAGGCGAGTCGGCAGATGCATGCGAAGTTACCCACCGGACCGCGGCCTGTTGGCGGACTCAAGCCTTTGAAAAAGATTGGACAACCTCGCGATAGGGTCTTGTTAACCCTATTTGCCTTGCGACTCGTTCAGAATCGGCGCTAAATGCGCTTTCATAGTGCGCAGGGCTTTTAAATCGCATTTTCGAGATTTCCATGAATATGGCGCCGCAGATAGAAAAGGCAATTTCTGATGTCGACCAGCTGATTATTGGTCAGGCGCAGGAACTGTCCGACAAGCTCAAGCAGCATCGGCTGGAAATGTTTCCGCCGCGCGCGCTGAAGGGCCTGCGGCAATTTCAGTTGGCCGAAGTCGCGCGCTTCCTCGGCGTCACCAGCGGCTATCTTCGCAATTTATCGCTGGAAGGCAAGGGCACCCTTCCCCAGGTCACGCCCTCGGGCCGCCGCTCCTATACGGCGGAGCAGATGGAAGAGATGCGCGCTTTCCTGGAGCATCATGCGCGTGCGGGAACACATTATCTGCCCCATCGCCGCGGCAACGAACATCTGCAGGTCGTGGCCGTCGTCAACTTCAAGGGCGGCAGCGGCAAGACGACGACTGCCGCACACCTTGCCCAGCACCTTGCGCTTACCGGTCATCGCGTCCTCGCCGTCGATCTCGACCCGCAGGCTTCCCTCTCCGCCATCCATGGCTTCCAGCCGGAATTCGACGTCAACGAGAATGAGACGCTCTACGCCGCCATTCGCTACGACGATCAGCGGCGGCCGCTGAGAGAGATCATCCGGCCGACGAACTTCCCGAACCTTCATCTGGTGCCGGGTAATCTCGAACTGATGGAATTCGAGCATGATACGCCGCGCGTCCTCGCCCAGGGCAAGACCGGTGACTATGGACGCGTCTTCTTCGCGCGGCTGGACGAGGCGCTCTCTTCGGTGGCAGACGATTACGATATCGTCATCATCGACTGCCCTCCCCAGCTCGGTTTTCTCACCATGAGCGCCATCTGCGGCGCGACGGCGGTTCTGATCACCGTCCACCCGCAGATGCTCGATGTCATGTCGATGTGCCAGTTTCTGCAGATGCTCGGCGAAGTGCTGAACACGCTGAAGGGCGCCGGCGGCAACATGAACCTCGACTGGCTGCGTTACCTCGTGACCCGCTACGATCCGCAGGACGGACCGCAGACGCAAATGGTCGCCTTCATGCGATCGATGTTCAAGAACCATGTGCTGACCAATCCGATGCTGCGCAGCGTCGCGATCTCCGATGCCGCCATGACCAACCAGACGCTTTACGAGGTCGAGCGCAGCCAGTTTACCCGTGCGACCTATGACCGGGCGATGGAAGCAATGGATGCCGTCAACGCCGAGATCTCCGATCTCATCCACAAGGCTTGGGGGCGGAAATGACCGGGAAGTTTACTGCGGTAAACTGCAATAGGGAGCGGGCTGATGGCGCGTAAGAATCTCCTCTCGGGACTGATGGACGATTCCAAGAAGTTTACTGCGGTAAACAGTGAGGACGAGCCGCTTCACAAGGACGAGAAACAGCAGATCACCTATAAGGGGATCGGTGCTCTCGGCGCCGTGACGCGCAGTATCGACGCGCTGGCTGCCAAGGCCGATGCAGCCAAGGCGATCGAAGAGAAGCTGGCGACGGGTGAGACGGTGATCGATCTCGATCCCGCCCTGATCGAGGATTCCTTCGTGACCGACAGGCTGGCTCATACCGACGAGCAGTTCCGCGAACTGGTCGAAGCAATCCGCCTGCGCGGCCAGGATTCGCCGATCCTCGTGCGTCCGCATCCTGAAAAGGACGGCCGGTATCAGATCGCCTTCGGCCACCGCCGCGCCCGGGCCGCCAAGGAGCTCGGCCGGCCTGTTCGCGCCGTGGTCAAGAAGCTCGACGATCGCGACCACGTCATCGCCCAGGGGCAGGAAAATTCGGCGCGCGCAGATCTTTCCTTCATCGAAAGAACGAGGTTCGCCGACAAGCTCGACACGCTGGGTTTCGACCGGGAAACGATCATGTCCGCGCTCAGCGCCGACAAGACGACGGTGTCCAAGATGCTGTCCGTCACCAAGCGGATTCCGGCCGAGGTTCTGGCAGCGATCGGCGCGGCCAAGACAACTGGCCGCGACCGCTGGCACGATTTGTCGGTGCGGTTCGAGACCGAGACTATCGGCGCTCGCGCGATCGAATTCACCAGGTCGCAGGAATTCGAGACGGCGGAGCCGGACGCCCGTTTCGACATGCTCGTTGCCTTTATCAGCAGAAGGCCGCAGCAACCCTCATCCATAGCGGGCCCGAAGCCGGTTCGCGCCTGGCAGCGTCAGGACGGCGCGGTCAAGGCGAAGATCAAGGATGACGGAAAACAGTTCACCATCGCGCTGAAGGCCGAGAAGGCATCTGCTTTCGGGGCCTATATCGCCAGCAATCTGGACCGTCTCTACGAGGCGTTCGAGAAGACACAGGATTTGACGAAAAACGGAGATCAATAAGCAAAAGAAAAGGCCCCCGAACGTTGCCGTCGCGGAAGCCCTCTCTGATCTAGACACCCAGAGAATCACATTTCCGCGAATCATAGTCAAGAGTCTTTGGCACCGAATTTGGTGAGCCGTGATCTTTTGCCTTGAAGAAGGCGAAAAGAATGGAAAGCGGAAGTGTGACGACGCCTTTTGGGCGGCGGCCGATGACGCTTGGCATGTTGGCAAGCCAAGCGTCGGCCCGAAAGATCGAGCCCGGCCAATCAATCGACAAGTGGAAACTTTACCGCGCCCTGTGCGAGGCCAAGCCTTTGCTTGGGATCACCGACCGGGCGCTCGCTGTGCTGAACGCCTTGCTGAGCTTTTATCCCAAGGGCGAACTCTCCCGGGAAAGCGGGCTCGTCGTTTTTCCTTCCAATGCGCAGCTCTCGCTGCGCGCGCATGGCATGGCGGAACAGACCATTCGCCGTCATCTCGCGGCGCTCATCGAGGCGGGGTTGCTCATCCGCAAAGACAGCCCGAACGGCAAGCGCTATGCGCGCAAGGAACAGGGCGGGGAGATCCGCGAGGCGTTCGGTTTCTCGTTGGCTCCGTTGCTCGTGCGCGCCGAGGAGATCGAACGGCTGGCGGCCGAGGTGGCGGCCGAACGGCTGCAGTTGCAGCGGCTGCGGGAACGCCTGACGCTTTGCCGCCGTGATATCGCCAAGCTCATCGAGATGGCTTTGGAGGAGGGGGCTGCCGGCGGTTGGAACAAGATCCATCTGCATTTTCGCGCCGTCATCGAGCGCCTGCCACGGTCACCTTCCGCCGATCAAGTGGCCACCACCCTCGATGAGCTGGAGTTGCTGCGCGAAGAAATCGTCAATCAATTGGAAATGCAGGTTAAAGCTCAAAATCAAAGCGGCAATGCCCAACATTTTGAGCGGCACATACAGAATTCAAACCCACATCCCTTTATTGAACTTGAACCAAGCTTCGAAACGAAGCAGGGCGCAACCGCAGATGATCGATCGGCAGGCTGGGCCGAGCCGATAACACGAATACCGAAAAACGAAGAGCGGGACGGGCGTGCCGCGACTACGAAATCGGCCTCCTCTACCAACGACAGGCTGAAATCCTTCCCGCTGGGGCTCGTGCTGCAGGCCTGCCCCGAAATCGCAGCCTATGGGCCGCAAGGCTCGGTCGGCACGTGGCGCGACCTGATGGCGGCGGCCGTGGTCGTGCGCTCGATGCTCGGCGTCAGCCCGTCGGCCTATGAGCAGGCCTGCGAGATCATGGGTCCGGAAAATGCCGCCACCGTCATGGCCTGCGTTCTCGAAAGGGCGGGGCACATCAACTCCGCCGGCGGTTATCTGCGCGACCTGACGCGCCGCGCCGAAAGAGGGGAATTCGCTATCGGACCGATGTTGATGGCGCTTGCCCGCAATTTACCGGTCAGAGGGAGGACAGGATGAATTTGCTTCCACGGTCCTGACGAAAATTATTATGGTTAACGAAGTGTGACGGAAATGAAGGGCCAAATAGCTTCTGGTTGGCAGGTTCCCGCTTTTGTATCAGCAGTTTAGAAATTCTCAAACGGCCGTACGGGGCGTGCTGCCAAGCCTGAAACGCTTTTTGATCCTGTCGACGGGTGTTCCGTTCAGAAGCGGAACCTGCACAAGCCTGTCATAGGGCTCGAAGCCCATTTTTGCGTAATAGGCGAGACCGCTGACGTTGTCGGCGCGAATGGTGGCATTGATGAAGGCGAGGCCGAGCTCATCGGCTGCTGCCCGAGTTGCGGGAAAAAGCGCACGACCGACTCTGGGGATCTTCGGATCGATACGGGCAAATGTCGCGATATCGGCATATCCTTTCGGCGGGTCGTCATAAAGGCTGAGCGACTGGAAGCCTGCAACCGACCGATCCTGCTCGGCGACATGGCAGACAAGGGGAATGCGCCGTCGATGAACCAATCCGCGAACTCCGAAGCCGAAAGAGGCGTCTCGAGCGCCGTTGTTCCGCCCGCCGCAATGATCTCGTTCAGGAGGCTGCACAGCTCCTCCGCGTCGGCGGATACCGCTTTTCGAATATGCATGTCTTTCCTACCTCGCATTGGGACAGCGTAGCGACGGCGTCAGAAGAGCACAAGCGACCATCTCGGCCGTCGACGAGCGTGCTTAGACGAAATCCTGCAGTTGACGGCAAAACACTTTTTGACGATAGGGCAGGGGTAGCGGAACGGCGCCGCTTGGCAATGGAAGAAGCAGGGAGCATGCGTTTGAAACGGGCGGTGGATTTTTTCCTGGCGGTCATTGCGTCGCTGGTGCTGCTCGTTCCGAGCCTTGTCGTCGCGCTCTGTGTTCGCCTTACCTCGCCGGGACCGGTGCTCTATTGGTCAAAGCGTGTCGGCCGTTTCAATGAGATCTTCCTGATGCCGAAATTCAGGAGCATGCGCATCGACACGCCGACGGTCGCCACGCATCTGCTCGACAATCCGGACCGGTTTCTGACCCCCATCGGCTCGTTTCTTCGCAAATCCAGCCTCGATGAGCTGCCGCAACTCTGGTGCATTCTCACGGGGAAGATGAGCTTCGTCGGACCGCGTCCGGCGCTCTATAATCAGTATGATCTGATCGAATTGCGGACGGCCCACGGCGTCGACAAGCTCCTGCCGGGGTTGACGGGATGGGCGCAGATCAACGGACGAGACGAATTGCCGATTCCTGAGAAAGTGAAATTCGATGTTGAATATCTCGAGCGGCGCTCGTTCGGCTTCGATCTGCGCATCCTGTTTCTCACCGCAGAAAAGGTGATCCGCCGAAAGGGAATCACGCATTAACTTGCCTACCTCAGATAGATAAGCGGTTCGAAAGGCCGCGCTTTCCGATTATTTCAGTTGCGCTCGTTGCAGAAAATGACAAGAAGGTGTTGTCCATTTGATCGCGAGACGCCGGTAAGCAATGCCTGAAAATACCCCCACTGAGACGCCACGCTCGGGATGGTTCTTAGTGCCGATGCAGGCGCTCGTCGCCCCTCTTCTGGCAATGCCGCGCGCTGCCAAACGCGCACTGGCATTGCTGGTGGATTCCGCCTTTTGCGTGCTGACGATTTGGCTCGCCTATTGCTTCCGTCTCAACGAATGGACGG
>NZ_LOKV01000006.1:0-181103 GCF_002211395.1 Rhizobium sp. R339 | reverse complement strand
GCATCCAAGGCGGGCATCGCCGCTGCCGCTCGACACCGAACTCTACAAATGGCGGCATCTCATCGAGAATTTCTTCTGCAAACTCAAAGAGTTCAAGCGCATCGCAATGAGATCGGACAAAACCGACAAAAGCTTCTCGGCCATCATCTATCTCTGCTCAGCCGTCATCAACTCAAGATGAATCTCAACAAACCTTAGAGCATGATGCCGAAAAGTGTGAGCGGTTTTCGGACGACATCATGCTCTAACTCTTTAATTTAGAACAGGATTCAGATTTTAGGCCGACCGGGCCTAAAATCATCCTTTTCTAGGCGGATTTTTCGCGCCCTATTGTCGATTTTCGCATCTGTCGTTCGTCATTCCAATGATGTGCTGAATTCCTTGTGGTTTCAGCACGTCTGGCAACAGAAGGAGGATATCGTCATGGATAATCAGCATCTGGTACCCGCCGCCGTGCTCGCGGCGAAGAACGGCGTTCGGTTCCCCAATGAGAGCGAGGCCTATCGCAGCGCCCGCGATGCGCTGCTCGCCGAAGAGATCGAACTGCGCCGGCACATCGAGCGCGTGGCGAAACAGCGCCGGGCGCTGCCGCCGGGCGGCGAGGTGGAGAAAGATTATCGTTTCGAAGGTAGCAATGGACCAGTCTCCTTCAGCGAGCTCTTCGCCGACAAGGACACGCTCGTCGTCTACAGTTACATGTACGGACGTGAACGCGAGCGCCCATGCCCGATGTGCACCTCGCTGCTGTCGGCCTGGGACGGTGAAGTGCCCGATATGCAGCAGCGCGTGGCGCTTGCCATCGTCGCCCGCTCGCCGATCGAGAGGCTGCTCGCCTTCAAGAAGGAGCGCGGATGGCATCACCTGCCGCTCTATTCGGATATGACCGATGAATACAGCCGCGATTATCACGCGATTGGCAGGGACGGCAGCGACGGCGCCGCCTTCAACATCTTCACGCGGCGGGACGGCACCATCCGCCATTTCTGGAGCGAGGAGATGGGCGAGGCGACGGCCGATCCCGGCGAGGATCCGCGCGGCGCGCCCGATCTGATGCCACTCTGGACCGTGCTCGACGCGACGCCGGAAGGCCGGGCGCCGGACTGGTACCCGAAGCTCTCCTATTGAGGCTGCGGGCCGTCAGCCGGTCGAGCGGTTTCTGGAGGTCTCGATCCATTCGAGATTGGTCACCGAAGCTTCCGGCAGCGGCGGCGCATCGATGTCATAGACATAGCCGGCGAGCATATCGGCGGCGCGTTCCGCTGCCTTGATCTTCGCCTCGGTTTCCGCGACCGCCTTGCCGATCGCTTCGATGCGGGCGCGGAACATGTGAGCGAGCACATCGCGGCCGGACTGTTTTTCGAGTCGTTCCAGATGCAGCCCGATTCGCGAGGCGTGACGCTCCAGTTCGCTCTTGCTGAAACGCGCCTTGCGCAATTCCTCCGAGAGGCTGTCCTGCATGACGGCGACGGGATCGAAGCTTCCGGGAGCGCGCTCATCGAGCACCGCATCGGTGACGAGCTTCTCGATCATGACAAGCGCCTGCAGTTCGGCCGCATCGGCGAATTCGACGTCGTAGCCGGTATCGTCGTAAACCTTGCGGCGGACGGGATCGAGAAGCAGCGCATAGGCTTTCTGCAGATTGTCGAAGGCGTCCGTATCGCCGCCCGAATCGGGATGGGCGACCTTGGCGAGGCGCCGATAGGCGGCCTTCAGCTTTGCCTCGTCCGCATCGCGGTCAACGCCGAGAATTTCGTATGGATCCGTCACGCCTTCTCCCCTGCTGCCCCTGAAGTTGCGGGCAGTCTAGGTCTTCTTTTGCATCACAAAGGCAAAGTTTAGACCGAAAGCGGGAATGCCGTCCATGGCCCGATATGAAAATGATCGGCGCGAGAGGCCGCGGCCGGCGCATATTCATTTTTAATTTCAATATGTTACAGGAATGTCAGCCGGCGGTGATCGATACGAGATAACATTTTGCATCGCCGTCGATTTCAAGTTCGGCTCCGGCCGCATTCTCTATCAGCAACGCATCGCCGGCTGCCAGCGCGCCGGTCTCGTCGCCGCGCCGGAATGACAATGCGCCGCTGTGGCAGAGCAACAGGCATGTCGGCGCTGGAAGCAGCATGCTGCTGCTGCCATCGAGTTCGATCCGGCTGAGCCTATGGGCGAGCCCTTGGCGGCGCGTCATGACGTTGAGATCGGTGATCGCGCCGTCCTGAAGCCTGGCTGCGACCGGAACATCCGCCGGGAAGGCCAGGGGATCGCTCGCCATCGTCAGCAGCACCGGTGCGCGGCCTTCGATGTCGAGCGCCATGCCGTTGCCGTCGAGAATCACAAGCGTGCGGTCGATGCCGGGAAAGATCGAAAACGGTCCGTCCGTCGCAACCGTCGCCATGCTGACGCGCCAGTCGAAGCCGGCAAGGACGGCCTCTTCGGGCGAAACGGCGATCTCCACCGTTTCGCCGCCGCCGTTTTTCCACGGCATGCGCTTATGATCGCTGGCGCGCAGGATCCGCATGGGGCTCAGTTCCCAAGAATGCCGGGCAGGCGCAGGCCCTTGTCCCTCGCGCAGTCGAGGGCGATGTCGTAGCCGGCATCGGCGTGGCGCATGACGCCGGTCGCCGGGTCGTTCCAAAGTACCCGCTCGAGGCGTTTTGCCGCATCGTCGGTGCCATCGGCGCAGATGACGACGCCCGAATGCTGGGAGAAGCCCATGCCGACCCCGCCGCCGTGATGCAGCGACACCCAGGTGGCGCCCGAGGCGGTGTTGAGCAGGGCGTTCAGCAGCGGCCAGTCGGAGACGGCGTCGGAGCCGTCCTTCATCGCTTCCGTTTCGCGGTTCGGCGAGGCGACGGAACCTGAATCCAGATGATCGCGGCCGATGACGATCGGAGCCGAAAGCTCGCCGTTCTTGACCATTTCATTGAAGGCCAGCGCTAGGCGGTGACGGTCGCCGAGACCGACCCAGCAGATGCGCGCCGGCAGGCCTTGGAAGGCGATGCGCTCCCTGGCCATGTCGAGCCAGTTGTGCAGGTGAGTATTGCCGGGGGTTAGCTCCCTCACCTTGGCATCGGTCTTATAGATATCCTCCGGGTCGCCTGACAGGGCGGCCCAGCGGAAGGGGCCGATGCCGCGGCAGAACAGCGGTCTTATATAGGCCGGCACGAAGCCGGGGAAGGCGAAGGCGTTTTCCAAGCCTTCTTCCTTGGCGACCTGGCGGATATTGTTGCCGTAGTCGAGGGTCGGGATGCCGGCATTCCAGAAGGCGATCATAGCTTCGACATGTTCGCGCATCGAGGCGCGCGCGGCCTTTTCCACCGCCTTGGGATCGCTTTCGCGCTTGGCCTTCCATTCGGCCATCGTCCAGCCCTTCGGCAGGTAGCCGTTGATCGGGTCGTGCGCCGAGGTCTGGTCGGTGACCATATCGGGGCGGATGCCGCGGCGGACCATTTCCGGCAGGATTTCGGCGGCATTGCCGAGCAGACCGACGGACTTGGCTTCGCCCGCTTTGGTCCAGCGGTCGATCATTTCAAGCGCTTCGTCGAGCGTCTCGGCCTTGGCGTCGAGATAGCGGGTGCGCAGGCGGAAATCGATCGAATCCGGATTGCATTCGACGGCAAGGCAGCAGGCGCCGGCCATGACGGCGGCGAGCGGCTGAGCGCCACCCATGCCGCCGAGACCGCCGGTTAGGATCCATTTGCCCTTGAGATTGCCGCCGTAATGCTGGCGGCCGGCCTCCACGAAGGTCTCGTAGGTGCCCTGCACGATGCCCTGCGTGCCGATATAGATCCAAGAGCCGGCCGTCATCTGGCCGTACATGGCGAGGCCCTTCTTATCCAGCTCGTTGAAATGATCCCAGGTCGCCCAATGCGGCACGAGGTTGGAATTGGCGATCAGCACACGCGGCGCATCCATGTGGGTACGAAAAACGCCGACCGGCTTGCCGGACTGCACCAGCAGCGTTTCTTCTTCCGTCAGCGTCTTCAGCGTCGCGACGATGCGGTCGAAATCCTCCCAGGTGCGGGCGGCGCGGCCGATGCCGCCGTAAACGACGAGCTCGTTCGGATTTTCCGCGACATCAGGGTCGAGATTGTTCATCAGCATGCGCAGCGGCGCTTCGGTCATCCAGCTCTTGGCATTGAGCTCGTTGCCGCGGGGCGCGCGGATTTCGCGGATGTTATGGCGTGGATTGCTCATGGCGGTTCCCCTGTCGTGTGATCGTTATCGTGTCAGGCCGGGTGCGATCTGCTCGATGCGCACCAGAATGTCTTTGAGATGGATGCGAAGCCTGTCGGCCTTGGCGGCGTCATAGGCAAAGGGCGGCACCTCGCTTTGCAGATGGGTCGATTGCGCGAGCTCCATCTGGATCGCATGCACGCCGATCTCCGGCCTGCCGTAATGGCGGGTCGTCCAGCCGCCCTTGAAGCGGCCGTTGAGCACGCTGTCATAGCCTTGCGCGGCTTCGACGACGGTGAGCGTCGCCTGCTCGATGGCGCCGTCGCAGGTCTTGCTCATATCGGTGCCGATGTTGAAATCCGGCAGCTTGCCTTCGAAGAGGAAGGGAATATGCGAGCGGATCGAGTGGCAATCATAGAGGACGGCCACGCCGTGGATTGCTCTGACGCGCTCGATCTCGGCGGCAAGAGCCGCATGATAGGGCGCATGAAAATCCCTGAGCCGCGCCGCGATATCGGGCTCGTCGGGCGCCTGCCCATCCTTCCAGATCGCCTTGCCGTCGAAGTCCGTTTCCGGGACGAGACCGGTGGTGTTCTGGCCGGGATAGAGGCTGACGCCGGCGGGATCGCGATTGGCGTCGATCACGTAGCGGTGGAAGGTGGCGCGCACGGTCGTCGCGTCATCGAGCAGCCCGTCATAGAGCTCGTGGATGTGCCAGTCGGTATCGGCGAGGATCCGGCCGTTGTCGTTGAGGCGATCGTAAATCGCCGGCGGGACGTCGGTGCCGGTGTGGGGGAAGGCGAGGATGACAGGGGAGGTGCCCCGATGGATTTCGTATGGTTCGGTCATGGCAAAAACCCCTCCCCAACCCCTCCCCACAAGGGGGAGGGGCTAAAGCCAGCCTTACCCTCTGTGGTCAACAATGATCGCTGCGAGGGCCGCAGGTTAAGCCCCTCCCCCTTGTGGGGAGGGGTTGGGGAGGGGACTTTTTCTTTCCCGATCATTTCAACCCTCCAGAACCGGCAAAATGCCTGACGAAACCGAGGCATTCAGCGCCCCCATCGCCACTAGTTCGGCGGCGGCGGCGAGGTCGCCCGCCATGTAGCGGTCGACGTCGAGGCTCGGCACCTTGCCGCGGATCGCGGCGATCGCCTTCAAGAGCTCCGGGCTCGTCGACAGCGGCGCGCGCAGTTCGACGCCCTGGGCGGCGGTCAGCGCCTCAATGCCGATGATGGAAAACAGGTTCTCGGTCATCTGCAACAGACGGCGGGCGCCGTGGCAGGCCATCGAGACATGGTCTTCCTGATTGGCCGAGGTCGGCGTCGAATCGACCGAGGCGGGGTGCGACATCTGCTTATTCTCAGACATCAGCGCCGCCGAGGTGACTTCGGCGATCATCAGGCCGGAATTCAGGCCGGGCTTCTTGGCGAGGAAGGCCGGCAGGCCATAGGACAGCGTCGGATCGACCAGCAGCGCGATGCGGCGCTGCGAGATCGCGCCGATCTCGCAGACGGCGAGCGCGATCTGGTCGGCGGCGAAGGCGACGGGTTCGGCGTGGAAATTGCCGCCCGAGACGACTGAATTGTCCGACAGAACCAGCGGATTGTCGGTGACGGCATTGGCTTCGATTTCGAGGGTGCGGGCGACCGAGCGCAGGAGATCGAGGCAGGCGCCATCGACCTGCGGCTGGCAGCGGATACAATAGGGATCCTGCACGCGCTCGTCGCCCTCGATATGGCTCTGGCGGATGACGGAGCTTTCGAGCAGGGCGCGAAGCGCGGCTGCGGTATCGATCTGGCCTTTATGGCCGCGCAACGTATGGATATCGGCGTGGAAGGGCGCCGAGGAGCCCATCGCCGCGTCGGTCGACATGGCGCCGGTGATCAGCGCCGACTGGGCGGCGCGATGGGCGCGGAAGAGGCCGGCAAGCGCCAGCGCCGTCGAGGTCTGCGTGCCGTTGATCAGCGCCAGGCCTTCCTTGGCGGCGAGCACGACGGGCTTCAGCCCGGCCTTTTCGAGGGCCGCTGCGCCGGAAAGGCGTTCGCCGGCGAAGAAGGCTTCGGCCTCGCCCATCATCACCGCCGCCAAATGGGCGAGGGGCGCAAGATCGCCGGAGGCGCCGACCGAGCCCTTTTCCGGGATCAGCGGGATGACGCCCTTGTCGAGCATGCCTTCGATCAGCCGCACCAGTTCCAGCCGCACGCCGGAGGCGCCGCGGCCGAGCGAGACCAGCTTCAGCGCCATGATCAGCCGGACGATATTTTCCGGCAGCGGCGCACCGACGCCGCAGCAATGCGACAGGATGAGATTGCGCTGCAACGTGGCGACATCGGCGCTGTCGATCTTGATCGAAGCGAGTTTGCCGAAGCCGGTGTTGATGCCATAGACCGGCGCATTGCCGGCGGCGATCTCGGCGATGCGGGCGGCGGCCTTGGCGATGCCCACATCGAAGGAGGGATCCAGCCTTGCCGGCTCACCCGTCCAGTAAATGATCTCGAGATCCTTGAGCGAGACGGAGCCCGGGTGGAGCGTAATGGTCATCGGCCGTTCCTTTCGCCCTTGAAGACGCGTGCATGAAGTGGGTTGAAGCCGATGCGGTAGACGAGCTCGGCGAGGCTCTCGACATCCCAGACGGCAAGGTCGGCCGACTTGCCGGCCTCGAGCGTTCCGGTCTCGCCGATGAGGCCGAGCGCGCGGGCGCCCTCGCGGGTGGCGCCGGCGATGCATTCCTCGACGGTGAGGCCGAACAGCGTCGCCGACATGTTCATGGTCAGCAGCATCGAGGTGAGCGGCGAAGTGCCGGGATTGCAATCGGTGGCGATCGCGATCGGCACGCCGGCCCGGCGCAGCGCGTCTACCGGCGGCTTCTGCTTCTCATGGATGGCATAGAAGGCGCCGGGGAGAAGCACGGCGACGGTGCCGGCAGCGGCCATCGCGGCAACGCCGTCCGCGTCGAGATATTCCAGATGATCGGCCGACAGCGCGCCGTAGCTGGCTGCGAGCTTGGCGCCGCCGAGATTGGAGAGCTGCTCGGCATGCAGCTTGACCGGCAGGCCAAGCGCCTTGGCCTTGTCGAAGACGCGGGCGATCTCGGTGGTGGAAAAGGCGATGCCTTCGCAAAAGCCGTCGACGGCATCGGCCAGGCCGAGATTATGCACGTCATCAAGGCCGGGCAGCACGACATCGTCGAGATAGTCGCCGTTGCGGCCCTTGTACTCCACTGGCGTCGCATGGGCGCCGAGATAGCTGGTGGCGACCCGGATCGGCCTGATATGGCCGAGAAGGCGGGCGCCCTGCAGCATCTTCACTTCGCCGAGCCTGCTCAGCCCATAGCCGGATTTGATCTCGATCGTGGTCACGCCTTCGGCAAGCAAAGTGTCGAGCCGCGGCAGGGCCTCGGCGACGAGTTCTTCGACCGACAGCGCATTGGTCGCCTTGACCGAGGAGACGATGCCGCCGCCGGCGCGTGCAATCTCCTCATAGGTCGCGCCTTCCAGGCGCATCTCGAACTCGCGGGCGCGATTGCCGCCGTGAACGATATGGGTGTGGCAGTCGACGAGGCCGGGCGTCACCCAGCGGCCTTCGAGGTCGACGATCTCGGATCGTTCGATGGCCGATGCCGGGAGCTCGCTTTCGGCGCCGGCAAAGGCGATGCGGCCGTTTTCGGTGAGCAAGGCGCCCTTTTCGACGATGCCGAGCCCTGCTTTGTCAGACGCGAGCGTCGCCAGCCGCGCATTGCGCCAGAGCACCGGCCTGACGTCGGCGGATGAGGCTTCATCTGAAAAATTGTTCCCGGTCATCAGCTTTGCGCCTTTCCTTATGCCAAAACATGTATATACATAATAAGCAGGTGACAAGAGAAATTTTGCGCGCTCTTCTGGAAAAGAAAGATCGGCGGGCGTGGGCAGGAGGAAAGGAAGGTCATGACCACACTTCACGCAGGCACGGCGCTGACACCGCAAGGCTGGCAGAAGAATGTGCGGCTGACGCTCGAAGCCGGGCGGATCGCACGGATCGAAGCGGGCGTTTCTCCGGAGGCCGGCGACGAACGCCACGCTCTGATCGTTCCTGCCATGGGCAATCTGCACAGCCATGCCTTCCAGCGGGCGATGGCCGGTCTTGCCGAAGTGCGCGGCCCGGCAAACGACAGCTTCTGGAGCTGGCGCACCGTCATGTACAAGTTCGCCCTGGCGATGACGCCGGAGCATGTCGAGGCGGTTGCCGCCAAGCTCTATGCGGAAATGCTGGAGACCGGATTTTCGCGCGTCGGGGAGTTCCACTATCTCCATCATGACAAGGACGGCACGGCCTACGCCAATATTGCCGAGCTTGCCGAGCGCATCGGCGCTGCAAGCGAAGAGACCGGCATCGGCCTGACCCTACTGCCGGTCTTCTATGCCCATTCCGGCTTCGGCGGCGCAGCGCCGATCGACGGCCAGCGGCGCTTCATCAATTCGCTCGAAAGCTTCGAAAGGCTGATGGAGGGATGCCGGGCGGTGACCGGCCGGCTCGACGGCGCCGAACTCGGGCTCGCGCCGCACAGCCTGCGCGCCACGAAACCCGAGGAGTTGGCAAAGCTCGTGCCGATGGCCGGCGACGGTCCGATCCACATCCATGTCGCCGAGCAGGTGAAGGAGGTCGAGGACTGCATCGTGTGGTCCGGCGTGCGGCCGGTGGAATGGCTGCTCGATCATATGCCTCTGGATGAGCGCTGGTGTCTGATCCATGCGACCCATATGACCGAAGACGAGACGCGGCGAATGGCGGAGAGCGGGGCGATTGCCGGCCTCTGCCCGATCACCGAAGCCAATCTCGGCGACGGGGCCTTTGCCGCGCCGCTTTTCCTCGAAGAAGGCGGGCGTTATGGCATCGGTTCGGATTCCAACGTGCTGATCTCGGTGCCGGAGGAACTGCGCCAGCTCGAATATTCGCAGCGCCTGGCGCTGCGCGCCCGCAACGTCGTCGCAGCCCCCGGCGGCTCGACGGCACTTCGCCTGTTCAACGAGGCACTTTCCGGCGGCGGTGCGGCGCTCAAAGCTCCGGCCGGCCTCGCCGAAGGCCATCACGCCGATCTCGTTTCGCTCGATATTTCGGCCGTTCCCTATCTCTCCGGCGACCAGATCCTCGATCACTGGCTGTTCGCCGGCGGCGTTTCGGTCGATTGCGTCTGGGCGCGCGGCCGCAAGCAGGTGGAAGGCGGCTGTCATCGCAAGCGCGGCGCGATCGACCGGCGTTTCCTTGCCGCGATGGGGCAATTGCTGGCCGCCTGAAAAAGAGCTTTTCACAGGCGGGTATTGGATTTAGATCGGGGGGACCAATCGGAACGTGGCGATGAACCAAAGCAAGGATCCCACCTTGCACCAGCGCATCCTGGGCGAGATCGAGGGCCGTATCGTCTCGGGCGAATGGCCGCCGGGGCATCGCATTCCCTTCGAGGTCGATCTTGCCACGCAGTATGACGTCTCGCGCATGACGGTGAACAAGGTTCTGACCCAGCTCGCCAAGGCCGGCCTCATCGAGCGCCGCAAGAAATCCGGCAGCTTCGTCACCCAGCCGCAGGCGCAGTCGGCCATCCTCGAAATCCACGACATCAAGGCCGAGGTGCAATCGCTGAACCTGCCCTATTCCTATGCGGTTTCGAAGAAGGTGAGCCGCAAGGCCAAGGCGGAAGACAGCCGCCGGCTGGAACTGCCGGCGGCCTCTTCGGTGGTCGAGGTGATCTGCATCCACAACGCCGGCGCGCGGCCCTTCTGTCTGGAGGAGCGGCTGATCAGCCTCGAAACCGTGCCGGAAGCAGCCGATGCCGATTTTCTGACGGTAGCGCCGGGGCCTTGGCTGCTCAACCAGGTGCCGTGGAGTGCGGCCGAGCACCGTATCCATGCCATATCCGCGAGCGCCGAGCTCGCCACGGCTCTCGACATCCCGCGAAACACCGCCTGCCTCGTCGTCGAGCGCCGCACCTGGAGCGGTGCCGGGCCGGTCACGCATGTTCGCTTCACCTATCCCGGCGACCGTCACGCGCTGGTGGCGCGTTTCACGCCGGCGTCGCAGTAGGTTCCATATACAAGATATCCGGTGTTTTACTCTTCGAACATCTTGCCGCTGCGTGCTTCCAGCCGGTAGCGATAGCCGGGATAGACGAGGCGAGCGGTTGACACCACCTGTTTTGCGGACCATGTGCGCCGGCGGATCGTCAGGCACGGCTCGGTCTTCAGGATGGTCAGCAGCTTGCATTCCCAGGCCTGCGGCATCGCCGCCTCGACGACGTGCTCGGAGCCGCTGAGCGGTGCTGCGGCCGTCAGATAGGCGTTCGGCGTCAGCGTCGTGAAATCCTGGTCGAGATATTCGGGGGCGGCCTCGGGATGAACGAAACGGTCCTCGATCTGCACCGGGACGCCGTTTTCGCTGTGCACGATCAGCGAGTGAAAAACCGCTGCGCCGATGGGAAGCTCCAGCGCGTCCGCCACCTCCGGAGAGGCCGTTTCCTGGGCCAGAACGACGACCGACGCCTGGTGCTCATGGCCGCGCTCGGCGATTTCCTCGGCAATGTTGCGCACTTCGAACAGCGCCGAATAGCCCTTACGCTCCGCAACAAAGGAGCCGACGCCCTGGATGCGGACGAGCTCGCCTTCATTGGCAAGTTCGCGCAACGCCCGGTTGGCGGTCATCTTGCTGACGCCGAGCTCGACCACCAGCTCGTTTTCCGACGGCACCCGATATTTCGGCGGCCATTCGCCGCTATGGATGCGGTCGAGGATCACCTGTTTGACGCCGGCATAAAGGGGCGTGCTGTCATTTCCCGCCAGCTCGCGCTTCATCTCCCCGGAACGCTTCATTGCCTATTCCTTTTGCACGAATGGAATTCGCCACATAAACCGACTTTCCTCTTGCATATCACAAAATATCTCATATGGTACCATATACAACCTCCCAATCGGCCCTTGAGCAATAAATAGGGCTGAGAGGGCAAGCCGGCGAAGATCGGCGATGGTGCCGCACGGTCAGTTTCAACATCAGAGGAGAATTCATCGATGAAATTCAGCGCCATTTTGTTTTGCGGCGTCGCCGCTCTTTCTACCTTTGCAGCGCCTGCCTTCGCCAAGGACTGGACGAAGGCGACCATCACGCTCGAAGGCGCGTATGCGCCGTGGAACCTCACCAACGCCGACGGCACGCTCG
Source organism: Rhizobium sp. R339 (assembly GCF_002211395.1). Lineage (NCBI taxonomy): Bacteria > Pseudomonadati > Pseudomonadota > Alphaproteobacteria > Hyphomicrobiales > Rhizobiaceae > Rhizobium > Rhizobium sp. R339. The sequence goes on along the minus strand of NZ_LOKV01000006.1, from coordinate 169,748 downwards.
GCGGCTTCGAGCCCGAGCTTGCCAAGGTGCTCTGCGAGCGCGCCAAGATCGAATGCACGCTCGTCGCTTCCGACTGGGACGGCATGATCCCGGCGCTCAACGCCGGCAAGTTCGACGTCATCATGGATGCGCTGTCGATTACCGAAGAGCGCAAGCAGATCATCGACTTCACCATTCCCTATGCCGCCACGCCCGCTGCCTTCGCCACGGCCAAGGACAGCCCGCTGGCCAGCGCCGCCGGCACCGGCGCCACGATCAAGATGACGACCGGCCAGACCGGCGTGAAGGAGATCGATGCGCTCAAGGAACTCTTCAAGGGCAAGACGATCGGCATCCAGGCGGCCACCGTCTACGCCAAGTTCGTCTATGACAATTTCGGCGACATCGCCGAGATCCGCGAATACAAGACCGGCGCCGACCGCGACCTCGACCTGCAGAACGGCCGCATCGACCTCGGCTTTGACGACGCCGTCTATTTCGCCAATGCCTTCCAGACCGCCAACGGCGCGCTTGCCTTCACCGGTCCGGAGATCGTCGGCCCGATCTGGGGCGAGGGCGAAGGCCTCGGACTGCGCAAGGCCGATACGGACCTGCGCGACAAGTTCAACGTGGCGATCAAGTCGGCGCTTGCCGACGGCACGGTCAAGGACCTCTCGATGAAGTGGTTCAAGATGGACGTCAGCCCGCAGCAATAAGCGTTTCGGCCTTTCGGCCGCAGACACGGGTCTCCGGCTTTATCGCCGGGGACTGCGTGTTATTGTCAATCCACAAAACACTGCCGCGGACGGGGAACGGACGATATGGCAAGTTTGGAACTGCTTGGCTTCGGCTCGACGGGGTGGGGCGCGCTGCTCATTTTCGCCGCCTTGATGACGCTGGCCGTCACCGCGACGGCGCTCGCGATCGGCGCGGTGCTGGGCGCGATCGTGGCAGGCGCGAAACTCTCCGGCAATCCCTTCCTCGTCGCGCTCGGCAATGTCTATACGACAGTGTTCCGCGGCGTACCTGAACTGCTGATCATCTATCTCATCTATTTCGGCGGCTCCTCGGCCGTCACCTCGATCGGCAAGGCGATGGGCTACGAAGGCTTCCTCGGCCTGCCGTCCTTTGCCGCCGGCGCGCTTGCCGTCGGCATCATCTCCGGCGCCTATCAGGCAGAAGTGTTCCGCGGTGCGTTCCTGGCCATTTCCAAGGGGGAGCTCGAAGCGGCCTCGGCGATCGGCATGCATCGCGCCATGCGCTTTCGCCGCATCATCATGCCGCAGGTGCTGCGGCTGGCCATTCCAGGCCTCGGCAATGTCTGGCAGCTCAGCCTTAAGGATTCGGCGCTAATCTCCGTTACCGGCCTTGCCGAACTGATGCGCACCAGCCAGGTGGCGGCGGGCTCGACGCGGCAATATTTCCTGTTCTTCATCGCCGGCGGCTGCCTTTATCTGATCCTGACCAGCCTTTCGGACCGCATCTTCAACGGCGCAGAAAGCCGCGCCAACCGCAGCATGCCGGCATCCGCCATGGGCCAGGCGTAAGGAGGCGACGATGGATTTCACCTTTCTCGCCTCGACCATGGTGACGCTGCTGAAGGCTGTGCCGACGACGCTGATCCTGTTTTCGCTGTCGATCTTCTTCGGCGGCCTGTTGGCGCTCGTCATCGTCACGATGCGGGTCAGCGGCAACCCACTGCTGTCGGGTTTCGCCAAGGGCTATATCTTCGTCTTCCGCGGTTCGCCGCTCTTGATCCAGATGTTCCTGGTGTTCTACGGCCTCGGCCAGTTCGGCGTCATCCGCTATTCCTTCCTCTGGCCCTTCCTGCGCGAGCCGATGGTCTGCGCCGTGCTGTCGCTGGCGCTCTGCACCGCCGGCTACACGGCGGAAATCTTCCGCGGCGGCATCCGCGCCGTGTCCCCGAAGGAGATCGAGGCGGCGCGCTCGATCGGCATGTCCGGCTTCCTGCTGGTGCGCCGCATCCTGGCGCCGATTGCCTTCCGCCACGCGCTGCCGGCCTATTCCACCGAAATCGTGCTGATGATGAAGTCGACGGCGCTCGCCAGCCTCGTCACCGTCTGGGAGGTCACCGGTGTGGCCCAGCGGCTGATCTCGCAGACCTACCGCACGATGGAAGTCTTCCTCTGCGCGGCGATCATCTATCTCGTTTTGAACTTCATCATCCTGCAGGGCATGGCCCTGCTCGAATATTCGCTGTCCCGGCACCGCCGTGCGATTCCGCAGGCGCTGAAGGTATAAGCGATTTGACCTGATTGGAGCTACCATGCCAGGCGTAACCCGACTTTCGGTCCGCAACATCCGCAAAAGCTTTGGCACGCACGAAGTGCTGCGCGGCATTTCCCTCGATGCCGAGGACGGCGATGTGATTTCGCTGCTCGGCGCCTCCGGCTCCGGCAAATCGACTTTTCTGCGCTGCATCAACATGCTCGAAACCGCCAGCGACGGCGAAATCTGGGTCGATGGCGAACACATCGAGATGGTTCATAAGAACGGCAAGACAAGGCCGGCGAGCCAGAAGCAGGTCGATCATATAAGATCCGAACTCGGCATGGTGTTCCAGTCCTTCAATCTCTGGTCCCACATGACGATCCTGCAGAATGTCATCGAAGGGCCGATCCATGTGCTGAAGCGGCCGCGCGCCGACTGCATCGCCGAGGCCGAAGCGCTGCTCGAAAAAGTCGGCATCGCGGATAAGCGCCATGCCTATCCCGCCCATCTTTCCGGCGGCCAGCAGCAGCGCGCGGCGATCGCCCGGGCGCTGGCGATGAAGCCGAAGGTCATGCTCTTCGACGAGCCGACGTCCGCACTCGATCCGGAACTGGTCGGCGAGGTGCTGCGCGTCATGCGCGCGCTTGCCGAGGAAGGCATGACCATGCTCGTCGTCACTCATGAGATGAGCTTTGCCCGCAACGTCTCGAACCGCGTCGTCTTCATGCGCGAGGGGCTGGTCGAAAGCAGCGGCAAGCCGGACGATATGTTCGGCGGCGGCGCGTCGCCGGCCTTCCGCCAGTTCATCGGCCATTTCGGAACAGGGCAATGACGATCACCATCGATAGAGTGCTGACCTGGCGCGATGTCGCACGCGTCGGGGCCGGGGAGGCGCTTGCGCTGTCGCCGGCCGCCTGGGCGCGGGTCGAGCAGGCAAGCCGCATCGTCGCCAGCATCGTCGAGACGGGCGTGCGCGCCTATGGCGTCAATACCGGCGTCGGGGCGCTGGCCGATACGGTGGTCGACCGTGCCTCGCAGAGCCTGTTGTCACGCAGTATCGTGCTCAGCCATGCCTGCGGTGTGGGACCGCTGCTGGCCGGGCGCGAAGTCCGCGCCATCATCGCCGCTCAGATCGCCAATTTCTCTCACGGCCATTCCGGCGTGCGCCGCGAGATCGTCCAGCATCTCGCGGCCATGCTGGAGCATGACTGCATTCCCGACGTGCCGTCGAAAGGCTCGGCCGGTTATCTCACCCACAATGCCCATACGGCGCTCGTTCTGATCGGCGAAGGCAGCGCGACGATTGCCGGCCGACGCATGAGCGGCCGCGAGGCGCTGGCGGCGATCGGCCTCGAGCCGCTGGTGCTCGGCGCCAAGGAAGGCCTGAGCCTCGTCAATGGCACGGCCTGCGCTACCGGCCTCATCGCCATGGCGCTCTCTCGCGCCGAACGGCTGCTTGATTGGGCCGATGCCACTGCGGCGCTGACGCTGGAAGCGGCTGGCTGCCAGATCGCCGCCTTCGACGAGGCTGTGCTCGCACTGCGCCCGTCTGCCGGAATCGAGAAGGTCGGAGCCTCACTGCGCGCCCGGCTGCACGGCAGCGGCTTGGTCGCCGCCGCCTTCGGCCGGCGCACCCAGGATGCCCTCAGCCTCCGCTCGGTGCCGCACGCCCATGGCGCCGCCCGCGATGTCTTCGACAACTCCGCCCGCATCGCCGATCAGGAACTTGCTTCGGTGACGGATAATCCCGCTGTGTCAGGCACGCCGGAGCAGCCGATCGTCTCCTCCGAGGCGCATGCGGTCGCCCCCGCGCTCGGGCAGGCGGCCGACAGCCTCGCCATTGCGCTGGCGCAGATCGGCGCGATCAGCGAACGGCGCATGGACAGGCTGGTCAATCCCTTGATAAGCGGCTTGCCGCCGTTCCTCGCGAGCGATGCCGGCAGCCATTCCGGTTTCATGATCGCCCAATATACAGCAGCCGCGCTCAGCAACGAGAACCGCCGGCTTGCCGCGCCTGCGGCCATGGATGGCGGCCTGACCTCCGGCCTGCAGGAGGATTTCCTCGCCCATCCGACGGCCGCCGCCGGCAAGCTGCTCGCCGTCATCGACAATGCCGAATATATCCTGGCGATCGAACTGATGGCCGCCGCGCAGGCCCATGATTTCCTGGCGGCGACGGCGCCGCGGGCGGCAGGCACCGACGTCATTTACAAGGCCGTGCGGGACCTTGTTCCTCACTACGGCGACGAGCGGCCGCTCAACGGGGATATCGAGGCGGTGCGCAACTTGGTCCGCGACACAGCGCCGCCGGCCGGCTGAGCCGAACGTCAGAAGGGCTTGCTGGTCGCTGAATCCTGCTTGGCCGTTTCGCCGGCTTCCAGCCTCTTGAGGCATTGGGAGAAGGTCGGGTAGAGCTGGTCCACTCTTGAGAGCGGCAGCGTCCAGTCGCCCTCGTCGCCGGCAAAGGTCAGTTGCACGTCGGGGGTTCCGGCAAAGGAATTCTTGATGATCTTTTTCAGGCCGGCGCTTCCCTTGCTGCCCATGGGCCAGAGGCGAAGCGTGGTCTTGTCGAAGAATTCGGCGGCGACCACTTTCGTCACGTCGCGATCGGTCAGCGTCACCTCGGTCTTGGTGCCGGCCGGAATGTCCCAGCTGTTCTTGGCGACCAGCCAGAAGGTCTCGGCCGCGCTCTGGCGGAACTCCATGGTCTTGCCAATCTCGCTGTCCCAGCGCAGGCGGCAATAGGACTGCGGGCCTTGGCCCTCAAAGCCGACCGACCATTGTCTCGCGCCGCCCATCCATTCGGTCTCGCCCAAAGCCGGGGCCGGCTGCAGGGCAGCCGCCATCAAAAGCATCGCGGTCAGAATTTTCATCGCTGAACCATCTCCAGGACAAATCGGTTCAAGCCATAGCAAAAGAAGGTTTAGCCTTTGCTACCGGGCGTTTCCGAGACCGGCCGCCGATGGCCGCAAGTTTCCTTGACCGACGCAAGGTCTTGAATTTGCGGCCCACCTTGCCGATTTGGCGAGGATCGGCATGATGTGAAGGGAGTTCGACGGCGGCATGAGCGAGATCCAACGACGCGGATTTTTGGCGCGACTCACGGCCTATGAGCCGTTGACGCTGATCACCATGGCATCGGTCGCAGGCGGGCTGTTCGTGCTGCAGCGGCTGACGAGCGAGGTTCTCGAAGGCGAGACCTTTCGTTTCGATGAGGCGATCCTGCTGGCGCTGCGCCAGCAGGGCAATCTTGCCGTGCCGATCGGTCCCGCTTGGCTGACGCATGCCGTCGATGATATCACCAGCCTCGGCGGCGTCACCGTGCTGACGCTGCTGACCGTCCTCATTACCGTCTATCTTCTGCTCGACCGGCGCTGGCAGATCGCGCTCTTCGTCTTTTCTTCGGTGCTGACTGGCTGGCTGGCAAGCACGCTGCTGAAAATCCTGGTCGCGCGACCGCGCCCGGATGTCGTGCCGCATCTCGTCGAGGTGAGCGATCTGAGCTTCCCCTCCGGACACGCCATGGTCTCAGCAGTGACCTATCTGACGCTGGGGGCGCTGGTGGCCCGCACGCAGCGTTACCGCTCGACCCGGATCTTCGTCATGGGCGCCGGCGTCTTCCTGGCCGTGATCGTCGGTCTCAGCCGGGTCTATCTCGGTGTCCACTACCCGACGGATGTTTTCGCCGGATGGTGCGCCGGCGCGCTCTGGGCGCTCGGCTGCTGGCTGATCTCGAAGCGGTTCATTCCAAGCCGCTCCTCTAGCGATGCCGCCGGAACCGGAAACGGCGACGACAGGTAAAATTGCAGCGCCGCGCATCCTTTCAGACGCGCGGCGCTGCAAAACTTTCAATCATCACTTCATGCATTGCGAAAATCGATTCCGATTTTCGGGCCGATGTATCAGGTGCGCGGCTTCAGATTTTCCGGGTCGTAGATCGGCTTGTAGCCGACGCCGACGACTTCCACCGGATAGGTCTCGTCAAAATACTCGACATTCAGCTTGCGTCCGACCTGGCAATGCGACCAGGGCAGGTAGGCCAGAGCAATGTTCTTGCCGACCGTCGGGCCGTAAGCGATCGAGGTCGTGTAGGACCGGCGGCCGAGCTCGTCGATCAGGACCTCTCCGGTGGCGGGATCGACGACCGGCAGGTTGCCGAGCGGATAACGCTTGACGCCCGCTTTGTCGGTATTCTCCGTCATCACAAGCGTGCAGAGCATGGCCGGCTGGTGTTCGCGCGCCTTGTATTCCAGATGCTTCGCCTTGCCCCGGAAATCGGCTTCCTTGACCTTCGGACGGGCGAGATCGGCTTCGATCAGGTTGTACTGGGTCAGCAGGTCGGCATTCTGCAGGCGCAGGCTCTTTTCCATGCGCCGAGAGTTTGCATAGGTCTCAACGCCGAAAGCCATCACGCCGGTCGAGCGCAGCGCATCCCAGACGGCGAGGCCGTCTTCGTACTTCATGTGCAGTTCCCAGCCCTGCTCGCCGACATAGGAGATGCGGAAGGCGGTGACAGTTTTACCGGCGATTTCGATCGGCTTGATGGCTGCGAAGGCGAAGTTTTCCTGATCGAGACCGGCGGGATCGGCCACGACCTTCTTCAGCGTGTCGCGGGCGTTCGGACCCCAGATGCCGACCGTTACGAATTTTTCCGAGACGTCGGTGATGGTGACGTCGAGGCCGCGGTCCTGGGCGACGCGCTTCATATAGTGCAGGTCGCGCGGGCCGGCATCGGCGCCGTTGACGAGACGGCAGCGGTCGGCCATGCGGAAGACCGTGAAGTCGGCGCGGACCATGCCTTCGTCGTCGAGGAAGTGGGTGTAGACGCCCTTGCCGATGTTGGCATCGCCCCCGACCTTGGCGGCGCACAGCCACTCCATCAGCTCGACATGATCAGGCCCCTCGATATCGACCATGTGGAAGTGGCTGAGATTGACGATGCCGCAATCCTCGCTCATCGCCAGATGCTCGGCATTCGACACGCGCCAGAAATGGCGGTTGTCCCATTCGTTCTCGCGAACCGGCACGCGGTCGCCGTATTTTTCCAGCAGGTGCTCGTTGGCGGCGTAGCCATGCGCACGCTCCCAGCCGCCCAGTTCCATGAAGTAGCCGCCCAGCTCCTTTTCGCGCTCGTAGAAGGGCGAGCGCTTGGCGTTGCGGCCGGATAGATAGGGTTCGCGGGTGTGAACGGCCGGGAAATAGATCTTCTGAGCAGCTTCGTAGCAGCGGCCTTCGATGAATTCTTCGGTCAACTGGTGCGGATAGAAGCGGGCATAATCGATGCTGTTGTGATCGATTTCGGTGCGTCCATCGGTCATCCAGTCGGCGATCAGCTTGCCGTAGCCCGGGCCGTCCTTGACCCAGATGGCAACGCAATACCAAAGACCGCGCACCTTCTGGCTTTCGCCGCAGGATGCGCCGCCGCCGGCGGAAACCTGCAGCAGGCCGTTGAAGGAGTGGCCTTCGTTATAGCCGAGTTCGCCGAGGATCGGCGTCAGTTCCATGGCACGCTCGAGCGGCTCGATGATCTGTTCCATCTCGAGATCGCGCTGCGAGGGCGAAAGGCGCGCTTCGTGTTTTTCGAGAAGCTCGCGCGGATGGCACATGCGCGGATTGGTGGCTTCGTAATAGCCCCACTCGATCTGGCCGCCCTCGGTCGTCGACGGGTCGCCGGTATCGCGCATATAGGCGGAGTTGCCCTGGTCGCGCAGCAGCGGGAAGCCGATTTCCTTGCCGGTGCCTTCGAACTCGTTATAGGGGCCGAAGAAGGTGAGGGGATGATCGACCGGCATGACCGGCAGGTCTTCGCCGACCATCTCGGCGATCAGGCGGCCCCAGAGGCCGGCGCAGACGATGACGTGGTCGGCCATGATGGTGCCGCGATGGGTGACGACGCCCTTGATGCGGCCGCCTTCGACGATCAGCGACTTCGCCGGCGTATTGCCGAAGACCTTGAGCTTGCCGGCCTTTTCGGCGGCATCGACCAGCTTGCCGGCAACGGTCTGCGAGCGCGGAATGACGAGGCCGGCATCCGGATCGTAAAGGCCGCCCATCACCTGATCTTCCTCGATCAGCGGGAACTTTTCCTTGATCTCGGAAGGGCTGACATAATGGGCGCGCGTGCCGAAAGCGCGGGCCGAGGAGAGCTTGCGCTTGATTTCCTCCATCCAGGCATGGTCGCCGGTGCGCGCCACTTCGAGGCCGCCGATGCGGGCGTAGTGGCCCATCTTCTCGTAGAAATCGATCGAATATTGCGTGGTCCAGACCGAGAGATAGTCGTGGCTCGTGGTGTAACAGAAGTCCGAGGCATGGGCTGTCGATCCGATATCGGTCGGTATGCCCGACTTGTCGATGCCGACGATATCGTCCCATCCACGCTCGACCAGATGGTGAGCGATGGAGGCTCCGACGATGCCGCCGAGCCCAATGATGACGACCTTTGCCTTTTCCGGAAATGCTGCCACGTGCTGTTCCTTCTACTTATGGCACGAATTAAAATAACCTAGCCGCGCTGGGTTGCGCTTCACGCATGAGATCCAGGAGCCATGTCAGCCTCGTAACGTGTCACGTTTACCGAAGCTGCAAACCCCCCAGGCCTCTTCGCATGGAAGCTGTGATGAGGGCATTATGCCTAAGGCTCATAATCGTCATTGGTCCTACGCCGCCGAGTAACGGCGCAATTACGCCAGTCCGGATCGCCGCTGAAGCAAAGTGCTTCATCGTCACGGCGCAGAAATCGCCTTGAGCCGGTCGATATCCACCAGCACGATCTCTTCCGAAACCGGCTCGCGATTGTGCAGGCGGAACCATTCCATCGCCTCCCGCACGCGCTCTCCATGAGGCGATGGATAGGCGCCCAGTCCGAGGACCCATTCGCGCACGGTTTCGCGCTCCATCCGCCCGGCCCGGTATCGGTCGCAGACGGTTTTCGCCGAGGCGACGAGATCATTGATGCTTTTCACGGGGCTGCCCCTCAATGCACGGAAGGCTCTTCATCTTCGAGAAAGGAACGGATGCCGTCGCGCGCCACCACAGCCAGGAATTCGTCGAAGGCCTCCCGATCGGTCGCAAAGGGCTCGTCCCAGCGGATCAGGTCCTCCGCCTGGGTGACGACTTCCATCGTCCAGTCCTCGTTGCTGCCGGAGGTTCGAAATATATCGACGAGCACCGTAACCCCGTCCTCGGTGAATTCCCCCGCCAGTTCGGAGTGCTCAATTTTCTGCTTCTTTGCCATTCATCCGCCAGCCCCGGGCGGGGCGTCGTTTTTGAGATGTTCTTCGTATTGAACCGTCTCGGTTTCGTTGGTGTCGATCGAGGCATTCGCGCGTTTCGCCAGGCGAACGCCGGCACCGCCGCCATTCTCCAGTATGAAAAGCACGCCCGCCGTTTCGAAGCTACGCTTCATATCCTGCAGGATTCGTTCGGGCGGGGAAAGTATCCCGGCCTCGAAATCGGCAATCGTCTGCGTGGAGATTTTCGAGGCGGAAGACAGCTCATCCAGAGACCATCCGATGAGAGCACGCGCGGCGCGGCACTGAGCTGGAAGTAGAGACAAGATAACCATCCGACATTGAAATTTCGATCTTTGCTGGGTCAGCACTATCAAGATGTGCCCGCAGGTGAAGAAGACAAGCAAACTGTCCTGCGCGATCCGGAATCGTGCTTGCTTGCCCGTTACTCACCCGTCAGGCCGGGTGAAAACCGGGCGCTGAACAGGCACGAAATTCCTGCGGCCTTGATATCTACCCTCTTTGGGCGATGGGCAGGGTTGATTGACTGAATATCATGAAGGCCTAATTTAAGGTCTCTTTGTCACGCGAGGGGAGGCTACGATGCGTGAGCCGGATATGCAGAAACTCGATGCGCTTGTCGGTCGTCTTGTCGGCGACGTCGGCGCAGCCATGTCGGGCGCCTTGGTCGTGCTCGGGGACAAGGTAGGTCTCTACAAGGCGATGGCTGACGGAAAGCCGATGAGCGTTGAGCAGCTTGCCGCCAAAACCGGGGTGAAGGAGCGTTACCTCAGGGAATGGCTGAGCGCCCAGGCGGCGGCCGATTATGTCACTTACGATGCGAAAACCGATCGTTTCAGCCTGACGGCGGAGCAGGCGATGGTGTTTGCCGAAGAAAACAGCCCGGCCTTCTTTGTGGGCGCCTTCGAGGTCGTGCAATCCATGTGGATGGACGAGCCGAAAGTGGCCGAAGCCTTCCGCACCGGCCAGGGTCTTGGCTGGCATGAGCACAGCACCTGTCTCTTCCGCGGCACCGAGCGCTTCTTCCGCCCAGGCTACAACAGCCATCTTGTCAACGAATGGATCCCGGCACTTGCCGGCATGGACGAAAAGCTGAAAGCCGGCGCCAGCGTCGCCGATGTCGGCTGCGGTCACGGTGCATCGACCATCCTGATGGCGCAGGCCTATCCCGCCTCCCGCTTTACCGGCTTCGATTATCACGGGCCATCGATCGAAAAAGCCAGGGAAGCCGCAAAAGAAGCGGGCGTTGGAGACCGCGTGACTTTCGAGCAGGGCAAGGCTGCCGAATTTCCGGGGCGCGGCTATGACATGGTCGCCATGTTCGATTGCCTCCACGATATGGGCGATCCCGTCGGCGCCGGCCGGCATGTCAGGGAAACGCTTGCGCCGAACGGCACGTGGCTGATCGTCGAGCCCTTCGCCCATGACCACCTCAAGGACAATCTCAATCCGGTGGGCCGCGTCTATTACGGCGCCTCGACGATGATCTGCACGCCGGCTTCGCTTTCCCAGGAGGTGGGACTGGGGCTCGGCGCCCAGGCGGGAGAAATGAAACTGCGGAAGGTCGCGCTCGACGCCGGATTCAAGCATTTCCGCCGGGCGACGGAGACGCCGTTCAACATGGTGTTCGAGGTGCGGGCGTGACTATCTCGGCTTGCCGATGCTGGCATACATGCCGGTCGTGCGGAATTCCGTCGGGTTGGTGCCATAGACACGGCGGAAGACCTTCGAGAAATAATTGGCGTCCTCGAAGCCGCACATGATGGCGACCTCCTTGACCGGCAGGAAGTCCGCCTTGGTCAGAAGCTTGACGGCGCGCTGCAGGCGCTGCTGCAGCACGAATTCGGCCGGCGGCACGCCTTCGCTTTCGGCGAAGCTGCGGGAGAAATGCGCGCGGCTGAGGCCGACGATGGCGGCGAGTTCGCCGACCGGCAGCGGTTTGTCGAGATTGGCGTTGATATGGTCGATCACCGGCTGCATGAGGCTGAGCTCGGCGGCAAAGGCCGGCGAGCCGAAGACATCGTCATAAAGCGCCATCGCCGCTTCATAGGCGATCGCCGAGGCAGCCCCCGGCGAGGTCGCGCCCTTGACGAGACGCAGACTGCAATCGGCGAGATGATCGACGGTCGAAGGCTGCAGCTTCAGGACCGGACCGGCTGTCGACAACACCAGCTGATGGATGCGCAGGGTTTCCTCGCCGTTCATCGAGATCCAGAAATATTCCCAGCGCTCGCCCTTCTCCAGCCAGTAACGGTGATTGTGCGGCACGAGCACCAGCAGCGTGTCGCCGCCCTGCAGGCGATAGTTACGGTTCTGGTAGCGCAGCCGGCCGTTGCCGCTGATCGTGTGCTGCAGCACGGTGAAAGGGGTCTGGCCACGCTTTCGGCCATCCCAGTCATACGGCTCGTTCTCGCGCACTTCATAGCCGGCGCTGGTCGGCATGGCGTGCAAACGCTGGCGGCCGCGGGGCAGAGAAACCGTCCTCATCGACTGTCCGTTGGCGATCAAATCCGGCAGCACAAAATTACCCCTGAAAGCATAATCCTTCTCTGGTCGGCCTGCCGAATTCGGGCATAATCCCGGTCGACAAGAAGAAGGGACGACGGCCGGGATGAGCGGCCGGGAGGAAAACAGGCAGGTTTTTCGGCTTTTTCAACCACATGCGCCGGCATGCGGCCTGATCCTCCATAACCCGTCTTTTCTCTAGCATTCCATTGGGTCGAGGTGAAGATCATGAGTTTCAAAATCGCTATCATCGGTGCGGGCAGCGTCGGTTTCACCAAGAAGCTGTTCACCGACATATTGTGCGTTCCGGAGTTCCGCGACATTGAATTCGCGCTGACCGATCTCAGCGAGCATAATCTCGAAATGATCAAGGCGATCCTCGACCGCGTCGTCGAGGCGAACGGGCTGCCGACCAAGGTGACGGCGACGACCGATCGGCGCCAGGCGCTGGCAGGCGCGCGTTACGTCATCAGCTGTGTCAGGGTCGGCGGGTTGGAGGCCTATGCCGACGACATCCGCATTCCGCTGAAATACGGCATCGACCAGTGCGTCGGCGATACGATCTGCGCCGGCGGCATCCTTTACGGTCAGCGCAACATCCCCGTCATACTCGATTTCTGCAAAGATATAAGAGAGGTCGCCGAGCCGGGTGCGAAATTCCTGAACTATGCCAACCCGATGGCGATGAACACCTGGGCCGCGATCGAATATGGCAAGGTCGATACGGTCGGCCTCTGCCACGGCGTCCAGCACGGGGCCGAACAGATCGCCGAGGTGCTCGGCGCCAAGTCGGTGCGGGAGCTCGACTATGTCTGCTCCGGCATCAACCACCAGACCTGGTTCATCGACCTGCGCCTCAACGGCCGCAAGATCGGCAAGGACGAGCTGGTCGCCGCCTTCGAGGCGCACCCCGTCTATTCCCAGCAGGAGAAGCTGCGCATCGACGTGCTGAAGCGTTTCGGCGTCTATTCGACCGAGAGCAACGGCCACCTTTCGGAATACCTGCCCTGGTATCGCAAGCGGCCGGAGGAAATTACCCGCTGGATCGATATGTCGGACTGGATCCACGGCGAAACCGGCGGCTATCTCCGCCATTCCACCGAGACGCGCAACTGGTTCGAGACCGAATTCCCGCAGTTCCTGGAATCCGCTTCGAAGCCGATCGATCCGGCCAAGCGCTCGAACGAACATGCGAGCCACATTCTGGAAGCCCTGGAGACCAACCGGGTCTATCGCGGCCACTTCAACGTCAAGAACAACGGCGTCATCACCAACCTGCCGTCCGATGCGATCATCGAATCGCCCGGCTTCGTCGACCGCTTCGGCATCAACATGGTCTCGGGCGTCACGCTGCCGGAAGCCTGTGCGGCCACTTGCATTGCCTCGATCAACGTCCAGCGCATGTCGGTGCATGCCGCCATAACGGGCGACATCGACCTGTTGAAGCTTGCCGTGCTGCATGATCCGCTGGTCGGCGCCGTCGCCACGCCGGAAGAGGTCTGGCAGATGGTGGACGAGATGGTCGTCGCCCAGGCCCGCTGGCTGCCGCAATATGCCGATGCCGTGCCGGCCGCCAAGGAGCGGCTGTCGAAATCGAAGGTGCAGACCCGCGACTGGGCAGGGGCTGCGCGGCGCAATGTCCGCTCCATCGAGGAGCTGCGCGCTGAAAAGGCGGCGCTGAAACAGGCCGTCTGAGTTCGTGGAGGACGGGCCGCCATGGCTTTCCGGGAGGGAAGGCCATGGCGCAAGCCCGCTTTCACGTCGTTCGAGGAGAAGGGAGCCGCGTGAGCCGCGCTCCGGAACAAGAGGGAGAAACGATGATGAATTTCCGCACAGCAGGCATTCTCGCCGGGCTGGCGTTCAGCGTCTCAGCCGCTGCGCTGAACGCCTATGCCTCTGAACCAACCAATCCGCCGGTGCCGCCGGAATTCCCGGCGGAAGGCAAGATCAATTACGTCGCGCGCGACTCCATTCTGGAGTTCAAGGCGCTGCCCGAATATCACGAGCCCGACTGGGTGACGAAGAATTTCGTCTCCACCGGCAAGCTGCCGCCGGTCAAGGATCGCCTGCCGAAGGAGCCGCTGGTCTTCAAGACGGGCAATATGCCTGACGGCATCGGGGTCTATGGCGATACGATGCGCCATGTCATCGGCGGCCGGCCGGAAGGCTGGAATTATGGCGCTGGCCAGACCCAGGGCTGGGGCGGCATCGATATCGGGCTTTCCGAATGCCTGACCCGCACCGCGCCACTCTTCCAGGTCGAAGCCAAGGATACCGAACCGCTGCCGAACCTCGCCAAGAGCTGGGATTGGTCCGAGGACGGCCACAAGCTGACCATGCATCTGATCGAGGGCGCCAAGTGGTCCGACGGCGCGCCGTTCAACGCCGACGACATCATGTTCTACTGGGACGACGAAGTCATCGATCCGAACGTTTCGCCGCTCGGCGGCGGCGCTTCGCCTGAGGCTTTCGGTGTCGGCACGACGCTGAAGAAGATCGACGACTATACCGTCGAATGGACCTTCAAGGAGGCCTTCCCGAAGCAATATCTCTATACGATGGCCTACCCGAACTTCTGCCCGGGTCCGTCGCATATCCTGAAACCCCAGCATCCGAAATATTCGAAGAACACCTACGACCAGTTCAAGAACGCCTTCCCGCCGGAATACATGAACATGCCGGTCATGGGCGCCTGGGTGCCGGTGGAATATCGCTCCGACGACATCATCGTGCTCCGCCGCAACCCCTACTACTGGAAGGTCGACGAGAAGGGCAACCAGCTGCCCTATCTCAACGAGTTGCACTATAAGCTCTCGACTTGGGCCGACCGCGACGTGCAGGCGGTGGCGGGCTCCGCCGACTTCTCGAACCTCGAGCAGCCGGAAAACTTCGTCGCCTCGCTGAAGCGCGCCGCTGAAAAGACCGCGCCCGCCCGTCTGGCTTTCGGCCCGCGCCTGATCGGCTATAACCTGCGCATGAACTTCTCAGCCAATGGCTGGGGCAACCCGGATGAGCGCGGCCAGGCGATCCGCGAGCTGAACCGCAACGAGGACTTCCGCAAGGCCGTCACCATGGCGCTCGACCGCAAGGCGATCGGCGACTCGCTGGTCAAGGGGCCGTTCACGGCGATCTATCCGGGCGGGCTTTCCTCCGGCACCAGTTTCTACGACCGCACCTCCACCATCTACTATCCCTTCGATCTCGAGGGCGCCAAGGCGGAGCTCGCCAAGGCCGGTCTCAAGGATACGGACGGCAATGGCATCGTGAACTTCCCGGCCGGCACGGCCGGCGGCAAGGATGTCGAAATCGTCATGCTGATCAACAATCAGTACACGACCGACAAGAGCCTTGCCGAAGGTGTCGTCGCTCAGATGGAGAAGCTCGGCCTCAAGATCGTCATCAATGCGCTCGACGGAGCCAAGCGTGACGATGCGCATTATGCCGGCCGCTTCGACTGGCTGATCCAGCGCAACACCACGGAACTGTCGTCGGTGGTGCAGAATACCGAGCAGCTTGCCCCGGTCGGCCCGCGTACCAGCTGGCAGCATCGCGCCGGCAAGGATGATCAGCTCGATCTGATGCCCTTCGAAAACGAGCTTGTCGATGTCGTCAACAAGTTCAGGACGAGCCAGGACAATGACGAGCGCGTCAATCTGATGAAGCAGTATCAGAAGATCTCGACGGAACACGTCAATACCGTCGGCCTGACGGAATATCCGGGCGCGCTGATCATCAACAAGCGCTTCTCGAATGTGCCGCAGGGAACGCCGATCATGATGTTCAACTGGGCTGAAGACTCGGTCATCCGCGAACGCCTGTGGGTGGCTGCCGACAAGCAGGGCAAATACGAGCTGTTCCCCGAGCAGCTGCCCGGCAAGCCCGGCGACAAAGGCCCGATAAACTGATGCATCGCATCAGGAAATAAAGAGCAAAAGCGTCGCATGTTATGCGACGCTCTGGAGAGCTCCCTCCCAGCTGAAGTGAGCTTCCGGCCGCGCGTGGCGCGCGGCCGGACAAGACCAACGAGCCGGCCGCGCTGACAAGGAGCGACTGGCGGCAAGGAGAAGCGAACCGTTCGATGTTACGATTCCTGCTCGTGCGCATAGCCTCCGCGATCCCCGTTCTCTTCATCCTGAGCGTGGTGACCTTCGCGATCATCCAGGCCCCGCCCGGCGACTACGCCGATTATATTAGATCGCAGCTGATCAACCAGGGCGGCGCATCTTACGCCCAGGCCGAAGCCCAGGCGCAGGCCTACAGGATCGAGCACGGGCTCGATAAGCCGCTGGTCGTCCAATACGTCAACTGGATCGGCGGGATCGTGACGCGCGGCGATTTCGGATACAGCATGTTCTACAACAAGCCGGTCGCCGACGTCGTCGCAGAGCGCCTGCCGCGGACCTTGCTTCTCGCGCTCGTCTGCCACATCTTCGCCTCGGTGCTCGGCATCGGCTTCGGCATCTGGGCGGCAACGCGCCAATACAGCTGGATCGACAGCGCGCTTTCAGCGGTTTCCTTTCTCGGCATGACGGTGCCGCGCTTCCTGATGGCGCTGATCATCGTCTATCTCCTGGTCTTCCAGTTCAACGTGACCGAAATCGGCAGCTTCTTCTCGCCGCAGTATGGCGGGGCGCCGTGGTCCTGGGCGAAATTCGTCGATCTCGTCAGCCATGTCTGGCCTGTTGTGGCGATCGCCACCTTCGGCGGGCTCGCCTACAACATGCGCGTCATGCGCGGCAATCTGCTCGATACTTTGAATGCGCAATATGTCGAGACGGCCAAGGCCAAGGGGCTGTCCGGCGGCGCCGTGGTGATGCGCCACGCCGTGCCGAATGCGCTGCATCCGCTGGTCATGTATCAGGGCGTCGTGCTGCCCTACATGCTGACCGGCGAGATCGAAACCGCGATCATCTTCGCGCTGCCGACCGTCGGCCCGGCCATCGTCGGCTCGATGGCGATCGGCGACGTCTATGTCACCGCCACTTTCATGATGGTGCTGTCGGCGACGCTGATCGTCGGCAATATCATCGCCGACATGCTGCTCGCCTTGCTCGATCCGCGCGTCCGTCAATTCGGAGGAGCCTGATATGCTTGCTTTCGACTCTTCCGACACGCCGCCGACGGCTGAACGCGCGATCAAGAAGCCGCCGCACGGCAACGAGAGCTATCTCGCGCTCGTCTGGCGCCGGCTGCGGCGCTCCTGGACCGGCATGGCCGGGCTCATCCTGGTCGGGCTGCTGCTCCTCATGGCGGTCTTTGCCGATTTCTTCGCGCCGATGGACCCGAAGGCGACCGATGTCGGTTTCGCGCCGCCGCAGGTGATGAGCTTCCACGACAAGGACGGCAACTTCGTCTTCCAGCCGCGCGTCTATGCGCTGTCGGATTCCGAGGAGCTCGATCCGGTCACCTTCCAGCCGATCGTCGGCATGGATTACGACAATCCCCGCCTGCTCGGCTTCTTCGTCAAGGGCGCGGAATACAAGCTGTTCGGCTTGATCCCCGCGAACAGGCATTTCTTCGGCTCGACCGATGGCCAGCCGGTGCATTTCCTCGGCACCGACAAGTTCGGCCGCGACGTGCTGTCACGCGCCATCATCGGCTCGCGCATCTCGCTGATGATCGCGTTGACCGTGGTCTTCATCGTCACACTCATCGGCACCACGGTCGGCATGGTTTCCGGCTATTTCGGCGGCACCTTCGATGTCTGGCTGCAGCGCTTCGTCGAGCTGGTGCTCGCCTTCCCGCAATTGCCGCTCTATCTGGCGCTGACCTCGCTCATTCCCGTGACCGCGCCGACCAACGTCTTCCTCGCCTTCGTCATCTTCGTCATGTCGGCGCTCGGCTGGGCGCAGATGTCGCGCGAGGTGCGCGGCAAGACGCTGGCGCTCGCGCGCATCGATTATGTCAGGGCGGCGATGGCGGTCGGCGCCACCGACCGGCGCATCATCATCCAGCATATCCTGCCGAATGTGATGAGCCACGTCATCGTCGCGGTGACGCTGCACATACCGAGCGTCGTGCTGCTCGAATCCTTCCTTGGTTTCCTCGGCTTTGCCGTCAAGCCGCCGCTGATTTCCTGGGGGCTGATGCTGCAGGATACGGCGACCTATTCGGTCATCGGCTCCTATCCCTGGATTCTCTCCCCCGTCGGCTTCGTGCTCGTCACCGTCTTCGCCTTCAATGCGCTCGGCGACGGACTGCGCGACGCGGTCGATCCTTATTGAGGTGATTGATATGGCTCTTGCATTGGTCAATTCCTTCGCCCCGCCCGTCCGCCATGATCATGATGGCCGCTCGGAGACGCCGATCATCGACGCCCGCAATGTGGCGGTGAATTTCAAGGTCGAGGACGGCATGGTCGAAGCCGTCAAGGATGTGTCCTTCCAGCTCTATCGCGGCGAGACCATTGCCATCGTCGGCGAATCCGGCTCCGGCAAATCGGTGACGGCGCGCACGGTGATGGGGCTTTTGTCGAAGCGCGCCGTCGTCTCGGAGAAATCGACGGTCTCCTATGACGGCAGCAATATCCTTAAATTCTCGGAGCGGGCGCGCCGCAAGCTGCGCGGCGACCGCATCTCGATGATCTTCCAGGAGCCGATGAGCTCGCTGAACCCGATCTATACGATCGGCAGCCAGATCGTCGAGGCGATCCGCGTGCATCGCCGCATGAGCCGCAGGGATGCCGAAAAGCGGGCGCTGGAACTGCTCGAACACGTGCAGATCCCTGATCCGGCCGCGCGGCTGAAGCAATATCCGCATCAGCTTTCCGGCGGCCAGCGCCAGCGCGTGATGATCGCCATGGCGCTCGCCAACGATCCCGACGTGCTGATCGCCGACGAGCCGACGACGGCGCTGGATGTCACCGTGCAGGCGCAGATCCTCAACCTGATCCGCAACCTGCAGAAAGAGCTGGGGATGGCCGTCATCCTCATCACCCACGATCTCACGGTCGTGCGGCAGTTTTCCGACTACGTCTATGTGATGCAGCATGGCGAGGTGCGCGAGCACAACGTGACCGAAGCGCTGTTCGCCAATCCGCAGCACGCCTATACAAGGCATCTGCTCGCCTCCGAACCGCGCGGCGAGGCCAATCCGCTGCCGGAGGGATCGGATATTATCCTCGATGCCAAGGGCGTGCGCGTCTCCTTCATGATGCGCCACGGCACATTCCTCAAGCCCGAGATGCGCGAGCTCGTCGCCGTCGACAGTCTCGGCCTGACGCTGCGCCGCCACGAGACGCTCGGTCTCGTCGGTGAATCCGGCTCCGGCAAGACGACCTTCGGCCAGGCGATCCTGCGGCTGAACAATGCCCAGGCCGGCGAAATCCATTTCGACCGCCAGCCGATCCATGGCCTCTCGCGCGCCGAGATGCGGCCGCTGCGCGCCCGCATGCAGGTAGTGTTCCAGGATCCGTTCTCATCGCTCAACCCGCGCATGACGATCGGCCAGATCATCGAGGAGGGGCTCGTCGTCAACCGGCTCGGCGCCACCCGTGGCGAGCGGCAGGACCGGGTGCGCGAGGCGCTTGTCGCCGCCGGCATGCCGGGCAATATCCTCTCGCGTTTCCCGCATGAATTTTCCGGCGGCCAGCGCCAGCGCATCGCGATCGCCCGCGCCGTCGCCCTGGAGCCGGAATTCATCCTGCTCGACGAGCCGACATCGGCCCTCGATCTTTCCGTCCAGGCCCAGATCATCGAGCTCCTGCGCAAGCTGCAGGACGAGCGGGGCCTGAGCTACCTCTTCATTTCCCACGATCTGAAGGTCGTGAGGGCGCTCTGCCATCGCGTCATCGTCATGCAGCATGGCAGGATCGTCGAAGAAGGACCCGTCAACGAAGTTCTCACCCATCCCAAGACCACCTACACCGAACGGCTCGTCAAGGCCGCTTTCGAGGTAGCGTGATTGACCCGCATGCCGGAGGTTATAATGGCAGCAAATCCCAAAATCACTTTCATCGGAGCTGGCTCCACCGTCTTCATGAAGAACATCATCGGCGACGTTCTGCAGCGTCCGGCGCTTTCGGGCGCCACCATCGCACTGATGGACCTCAACCCTCAGCGGCTTGAGGAAAGCGCCGTCGTCGTCAACAAGCTGATCTCGACGCTCGGCGTCAAGGCCAAGGCCGAGACCTATTCCGACCAGCGCAAGGCGCTCGCCGGCGCCGATTTCGTCGTTGTCGCCTTCCAGATCGGCGGCTATGAGCCCTGCACCGTCACCGATTTCGAGGTGCCGAAAAAGTATGGGCTGCGCCAGACGATCGCCGATACGCTCGGCGTCGGCGGCATCATGCGGGGCTTGCGCACCGTGCCGCATCTCTGGAAGGTCTGCGAGGATATGCTCGCCGTCTGCCCCGAGGCGATCATGCTGCAATATGTCAACCCGATGGCGATCAACACCTGGGCGATATCGGAGAAATATCCGACCATTCGCCAGGTCGGCCTCTGCCACTCGGTGCAGGGCACGGCGATGGAGCTGGCCCACGACCTCGAGATTCCCTACGAGGAAATCCGCTACCGCGCCGCCGGCATCAACCACATGGCCTTCTATCTCAAATTTGAGCATCGCCAGGCCGATGGTTCCTACCGCAACCTCTATCCCGATCTCCTGCGCGCCTATCGCGAGGGCAGGGCGCCGAAGCCCGGCTGGAACCCGCGCTGCCCGAACAAGGTGCGCTACGAGATGCTGACGCGACTCGGCTATTTCGTCACCGAAAGCTCGGAGCATTTCGCCGAATACACGCCCTATTTCATCAAGGAAGGTCGCGAGGACCTGATCGAGAAATTCGGCATCCCGCTCGATGAATATCCGAAGCGTTGCATCGAGCAGATCGAGCGCTGGAAGGGCCAGGCGGAAGCCTATCGCAGCGCCGACAAGATCGAGGTGCAGCCGTCGAAGGAATATGCCTCCTCGATCATCAACTCGGTCTGGACCGGCGAACCCTCCGTCATTTACGGCAACGTCCGCAACAATGGCTGCATCACCTCGCTGCCGGAAAATTGCGCCGCCGAAGTGCCCTGCCTCGTTGACGCCTCCGGCATCCAGCCGACCTTCATCGGCGACCTGCCGCCGCAGCTGACCGCGCTGATCCGCACCAATATCAACGTGCAGGAGCTGACGGTGCAGGCACTGATGACGGAAAATCGCGAGCACATCTACCACGCCGCGATGATGGACCCGCACACAGCAGCCGAACTCGATCTCGACCAGATCTGGTCGCTGGTCGACGACCTGCTCGCCACCCACGGCGACTGGCTGCCGGAATGGGCGCGCACATCCAAGAAAGTTCAGGCCGCCTGACCTCTTTCTCCCGGGTTAGGCATCAAGGAGCCCCGCGGTGTGGCAACGACCGCGGGGCTTTTGTTTGGGACAAATGCCAGCATTCAATTGCAGGAAATTCTAGATTCCGGAGCCATCGAGCTGCTGGGCGTCGTCGCCTTCCCAGGGTGAAGGCATCGAGGTGCGATTGGCCGAGGGCATCGGCATCCAACACTTCAATTCCGGCTCGGCATATTCGATGATGTGCCCAGGCGAGGAATCGGAGGCGCGCCAGCCTTCTCCAGCGAACTGATCGCCATGCGACCAATAGGCGAGATCGACCTCCGCCGGCCCCTGTTCGGACGCGCGGATCGTCACCAGAATCCGGCTGCCGTCTTTTGGTGCGCTTGCCATCTGGCGCCAGCGGTCTGGGTCGTCCATTGCTTCCTCCTGCCTTGCTGCGAGTTGAAGTGTCGCTTCGCTATCGGAAACGGTCAATTGAAACTTTGCGAACCCCCGTCGCTTGTTGATGCTCAACCGTGATGCATCCGATCGTTCCTCACCCAGCCATTGCTGATCAATTCTCTTCAAATGGAGGATGCAAGCGCGTATCTGAACCGAACTGGCCGTGCTACGCATCGGACATGGGATTCGGGGTTTTCATCCACCGCTCAGATTCGATCTATGACGACAGCCCGGCAGAACAATATCAGTTCCCGCGCCAGTATCTCGGTCGTGTGCAAGCCTGCCTCGGAGAATGGATCATTTACTACGAGCCGCGCAAGGTTGCGGCGAGCCGCGGCTATTTCGCCATCGCCAAGGTGGCCCAAGTCATTCCGGATCCGAAGGCGCCCGGCATGTATCTGGCACTTATCGAGCCAGGCAGCTACCTCGATTTCATCAACGCTGTTCCGTTCAGTGGGCCGGACGGTGTCATTGAGCGAGGCGTTTTGAATGAGGAGGGGCGGATTTCCGGTAGAGCACAAGCTGCGGTGCGCCCGTTATCCGTAGCGGATTTCAATCATATCGTGTCGATTGGGCTAGACGAGCGCGAGCTCGAACTGCCTCGGCTGCCGGGAGTAACGCTCCCTGCCTACGGATTTGCCGACGGTGCTCAAGCGCCGTTCACATTTGAGCAGGAGCGCGACCGGGTTACGCAACTCTCATCACGGATCGTTCGCAATCGACTATTTCGCCGGCTGGTTCTGCAGGCCTATGACAAGCGGTGTGCGATCACTGGTCTGAAGCTGATAAACGGTGGTGGGCGTGCTGAAGTTGATGCTGCGCATATCCGCCCCGTGGAGGCAAACGGACCTGATATCCTCACCAACGGCATTGCTCTGTCAGGCACCGCACACCGGATGTTCGACCGTGGACTAATCGGCCTCTCGGATGATCTCGATATCCTGATCTCGCGACAAGCCAACGATCCGGAGAGCATCCGAGGCCTGATCAACAAGGCTGGAAAGGCGATCGTGCCTTCACGGCCGTTCGAGCGACCCCATCCTCATTTTCTCCAGTGGCATCGCGAAAATTGCTTCAAGCATTAGATAGGAGCGGTCCGAAGCTGGTTAGCTGCGCCTAAACATCGCAGACGATATACTGGTGGTCAGAGACGCTTCCGGCGGGCTGGACGACGACCGTGGCGGGTCCTAGCCCCGGCGAGCAGATGGCATAGTCCAGCTTCGAATCGTGAGAAGGCAGTGTCGCTCCGTTGGGCGGGCAAATGGTGCCCGGCGGCGGCACGGGCCATGCCACCGCAGCTGGAGCGCGGTTGTAGTCACCAACGGCAATCCATGGGGGTGCCGCCGCAGCACCCGGGGGTAAAGGTGCAACTGATATAGCAGCCATAAGAGCGGGCGCGTCAGCTCCGCCGCCGCTCAGGGCATGTAACGTATAGATGCGGCCAATGGCGCCGCCCGCGAGCTTCACTTCAAACCCAATGGCGCCGCGCGACGATGCGACGCCCGCCCCGGGAATATAGATCATATGAGGGGTTGAGATGTCGTCGCGGATGCAGATGCACAGATTGCAGCGATGGCCTCCCGGATCAGTCTCTAGCCAAAAGACTTTGACGATCATGGGCTCTTTCCCAATCGCCCAGCTGCCAACGAACATCGGCACCGGGGGAAACGGCGCCACCCCTCCGAGCCAAGGCGGATAATTGGCGGGATTGTACGCGGTAAAGGAGCCACCAGTCGGCGGAGACGGCCCGGCTTCCTGAATGCAGACGATGTCGGCTGCGACCCTCTGGTCCAGGAAGAATTGCGAAATTACCCCAACGAACTTGCTTTGGCCCGTTCCGACATTCGAGCCTTGCATATTGATGCCGACGATCCTCATCGTTGCCAATCCAGGTAGTATTGCAATTAAATGCAATATATGGTTGTTTATTCAGAAAGGCAACGGAGGTGACGCATGCGCTCGCTCTATAGGAAAACGCTGTATAGCAGCTGGCCCGCACGACCGGCTGGTTTGCATTCGGATGGAACTCTGAATGATCCGGCGCCGCCAGTAATGGGTTTCACGGTCGTCAACGGCTTCGACATCCCCATTTATCTGAGCACAATGCTCTTGCCGATAAACAAGACATACGTCCTTCCGGGAGCTTTCGCGCAACTAACCTTTACTCAAGATGATGTCTGCATTGTACAAGCAGCCCAAACGGGTTCATTCATGTGCTCGATTGTCATGCAGACCGAAGGCGAAGCAATAACAGTCAACTACATGTTGCTGACGTCGCCTAATGACATCGGCCCGGTGCCGCAACCGACCGCAACCATGCTCGTACCGCCGGATTCCCCCCGTATATTGGTCGGCTGCTCGACGCTCGCTGACGGCAAGATCGTCGTGCGCGAACAATTCTGGGATCGGCAGGGAGATTCATGCACGCTGGCGCCAGGCGAGAAAAAGACGATCACCACCACAGTGACGACAGGCAGACAAGAAACCTCTACCCACGAAAGCACTTTAGCGGCGAGCCTTGGTATGAACGCGAACGTCGGTTTCGGACCGTTCTCGGCGAGCGTTTCGTCAAGCCTGAGCATGACTTCGCGCTCCTTCCAGCAGGTCACCGTGAGCGAGCAGAACACTGCCTATTTTGCCGACGAGCTGACCAATCCTTACACCGATCAGGCTTGCCTAGTGCTGCGCTGGCAATTGACCGACGTAATCACCATTTTTCAGCCTGAAGGCGCACCTTGCGGCTCGGTGATCATCGGAGAAAGCCCGATCATCACGGAAATCTACGGGATTAACGCTCTGCCGACGACGCTGCCGATGTTCGAACTTGCGGAAGAGGATCATGCCCTCATCTCCTATTAGGCGTGAATGGCGGGCGCTGCATTTGCCAAGTGCTGCCGGATTATGGCGCATGGCCTAGCGTCCTAGCGCCCGCAGGCATTTGCCACATCTTCCCCACCGCCTACACCGCCTCACCAAACTCCGCCGCCAGGACCGCATCCTTCAGCGCCCGTGAATACTCATGCTGCGGATCATCCAGCACCGCCCGCGCCTGCCCGCGCTCGACGATCTCGCCCTTCCTCATGATGATAATATTGTCGCTGACGTAATAAGCCGTCGCGAGATCATGGGTGATGTAGATGATCGAGAGGCCGAGTTCGTTTTTCAGGCGGCCGAAGAGGTTGACGATGGCCATGCGCAGCGATGCGTCGACCATAGAGACGGGTTCGTCGGCGACCAGCAGGCGGGGTTGGGGGATGAGGGCGCGGGCGATGGCGACGCGCTGGAGCTGGCCGCCGGAGAGTTCGTGGGGGAAGCGGCCTTTCACCTCTTCGAGGGTGAGGCCGACATGGACCAGGGCGGCGTCCGCCATGCGTTCGGCCTCCTGCTTGTCCGGCCGTTTTCCGGACGCCGAGAAATTGCGGGCGGTTTCGAAGAGGTAGCGGTCGACCCGCTTCAGCGGATTGAAGGCTTCGAAGGGGTTTTGCAGAACCGGCTGGACCTCTTTCATGAAGGCCTTGCGTTCGGCTCTGTTATGGATGGCGACGGTGCTGCCGGCGAATTGAAGCTCTCCTTCCGTCGGCTCGGTCTGGCCGAGGATCATCGCCGCGACCGTCGATTTTCCCGAGCCGGATTCGCCGACGATCGACAGGATCTCCGGCTCCTCGCCGAGTTCGAAGCTGACGTCTTTGGCCGCCGTGATCAGGCGCCGGCCGAGCATGCCGCCCTGGCGGTAGATTTTCGTGACATGCGAGAGGCTGAGCAGAGCGGTCAAACCTGATCTCCCGTAACGGCAAAACACGCCACCCGCCGCTGCGGCCCGACGGTGACGAGCGGCGGAACCTTCTGCGAGCAGATCTCCATGCGCTTCGGACAGCGCGGGTGAAACCGGCAGCCTTCCGGCGGCATGGCGAGGTTCGGCGGCCGGCCTTCCAGCGAGGGACGTGTCGTGGGGTCGCCGATCTTCGGCAGGCTGCCGACCAAATGCTGCGTATAGGGGTGGAGCGGCATGCTGAAGAGCTTGGCGGTCGGCGCTTCCTCGACGAGACGCCCGGCATAGACGATGCCGATGCGGTCGGAGACCGTCGCGTGAACCCCCATGTCATGGGTGACGAACAGGAAGGACGAGCCCATCTCGCGCTGGATGTCGCGGATCATCGTCAGCACATCGCGCTGCACGATGACGTCGAGCGCGGTCGTCGGCTCGTCGGCGATGATGAATTCCGGCGTCAGGATCGTCGCGAGCGCGATGGTCATGCGCTGGCGCATGCCGCCGGAGAGCTCGTGCGGATAGGCGTCGAGCAGCTGCGGATCGAGCTTCAGCCTCTGCAGGTGCGCGGCCACCTTTTCGAAGAAGATGCTCTTGCTCACCTTCATGTGGCGGAAGGCGAAATCGGTGAAGGAGTGGCGGATCCGGCGCACCGGATTGAGCACGTTCATCGAGCCCTGCATGATATAGGACAGATGCCGCCAGCGCAGCGCCATGCGCTCCTCCGGCTTCATCGCATAGATATCCTGGGTGCCGCCGGCAAAATGGAATTTCACGTTGCCCGAAACGACCCTAAGCGGCGGCCGGATCGCGCCGGCGATGGTCTTGATCAGGGTCGTCTTGCCGCTGCTCGATTCTCCGGCGACGCCGTAGACCTCGCCGCGGCCGATCGTCAGGCTGATGTCGTCGACGGCGCGCACCTCGCGATCGACGCCGTAAAGGAAGGCGCGGTAATAGGCTTTCAGATTCTGGATTTCGACCAAATTCTCCATGCTAACTTCCCATCCGGTTCAGCCGGCTGCGCGGATCATTGTATTCGTTCATCGACATCGACAGCAGGAAGAGCGCCAGGAAGAGGATGACGATGACGGCGACGGGGGCGGCCACCCACCACCATATTCCCGAGATCAGCGCCGAATGCGCATTGGCCCAGTAGATCATCATGCCCATGGTCGGCGTCTCGATATCGGTGAAGCCGAGCACCGAGAGCGTGATCTCCATGCCGATCGACCAGATCATGTTGTTCATGGTGGTGGCGAAGACGATCGGCAGCACATAGGGCAGGTGCTCTTCGACCAGGATCTTGCTCGTGCTCATGCCGGAATAGACGCTCTGGGTGGTGAACGGCCTGGTCTTCAGGCCGATCGCCACCGAGCGGATGAGGCGGGCATCATAGGACCAGCCGAGCGAGGCCATGATGACGATCAGCGTCACCCAGGTCATGTTATCCTTCAGCACGAAATAGAAAAGGATCAGCAGCGGAAATTGCGGGATGACCATGACGCTGTCGTTGATCGCCATCAGCACCCGGTCGACCGTCCCGCCGGCATAACCGGCGACGAGGCCGACGACCAGCGAGATGATGCGCGAGAGAAAGGCGACGCCGATGCCGAAATAGAGCGTGTTGCGCAGCCCCGTGGTCAGTTGCCAGAACACATCCTGGCCGCGCGATGTCGTGCCGAGCCAATATTCGCCGTCGGGCGGCATGTCGGGCGGCAGCAGATAGATGTCCGTCGCGCCATAAGGCGAGAAATAAGACAGGATCACCAGGCCGACGATGACGGCGAAGAGCAGCAGGCCACAGAGGAATTCCATGTTGTGGCGCGAGAGGTCGCGGACGATGGTAAACATGTTCTATTCCACCTTGATGCGCGGATCGATCAGCGGGCTGAGCACGTCGATGATGAAGACGGCGGCGGCGACGCCGACGATCGACAGGGCGCTGAGGCCGAGCACCAGGCTGTAGTCGCCGGCATGCACCGCTTCGATCAGCAGATTGCCGATGCCGGGATAACCGAAGACGATTTCGGTGATGACGGTGCCGTTGAAAATCGCGCCGAGCGACATGGCAAGGCCGGTGAACTGCGGCACCATGGCGTTGCGGGCGATGTAGGAGCGGAGAATTTTTCCCTTCGGCACGCCGCCGAGCTCGGCAAAGACGACATAGTCGTCGGTGATGATGTTGGAAACCAACGCGCGCATGCCGATCAGCCAGCTGCCGGCGCCGACCAGGATCAGCGACAAAGCCGGCAGGATGGAATGTTTGAGAATATCGAGGACGAGCGCGAAGGAGAGGTCCAGATTGGCGTTCATCTCATAGCCGCCATTGATCGGCAGCACCGGCCAGATGAAGCCGAAGACGATGAGAAGCACGAAGGCGAGGATATAGTAGGGGATGGGCAGCAGCGCGATGAAGACGAGGCTGACGGCCTTCAGCACCATATCCTTGCGGTAATAGCCGGCAAGCGCGCCGATGGCGTTGCCGAGCACGAAGGTGATCAGCGTCGACACCGTCATCAAGCCGATCGTCCAGGGGAGAGATCGCAGGATGATGGTGGAGACAGGGGTCGGAAAGGCCGAGAGCGAGGGGCCGAGATCGCCGGTCGCAAGCCGCAACCAAAAATGCAGATATTGCTCCCAGATCGAGCCCTGCATTCCATATAGCTCGCGCAGCGACTGGCGCATCAGTTCGATCGCATTCGGATCGGACTGGCCCATCTGGGTGATGGCGCCTATGCTTTCTTCGACCGGGTCGATCGGGGTCAGGTGGGTGACGAAGAAGGTGATCGTCACGCCGAGAAAAACGACGAGCAGAAACTGACCGAACCGCTTCAGCACAAAGATCAGATAGGGCGTCATAAGGCGTTGGTTCCTCTCAGGTTCCCTTTCAAAGCAAGGAAAGGATCGACGGGCATTTGCCCGTCGATAAGGGGGCCGGCGCGATGGCTGCGCGCCGGCTTTGGGAGGATTATTTCGGTTGTGCCGGCTTCAGCTTGACCATCATGAGCCTGGAATTCGCCCAATTTGGCACCGGATCGGTATAGGGATCCTTGATCGTCGGATAGCCGGTCCAATAGGTCGTATCCATCGAGGTGAAGACGTTATAGGACATCAGCGGGATCGTCGGCATTTCGCGGGCGACCAGCTTCAGATAATCCTTGCCGAGCTCGATGCCCTTGGGATCGTCGGCGCTGATGCCGCGGATGTTCTCGATGATCTTGTCGAGCTCCGGATTGGACCAGCGCTGCCAGTTGCGCGGCGGCTGAACGTCACCCTTCTTGGCGACGAACTGCGAGTGCCAGCTGTCGAGGAAGAAGGAGAGGTCGGGATCGCCGCCCCAGGTTTCGACGCTCCAGGCGATCGCTACCTGGAAATCGCCGGGCTGCAGCGCCGTCTGCCAAAGTTTCGCGGCGGGCACGGCTTTCGCGTCGATACCGAAGGCCGCCCATTGCTGGGCAATCAGCGTGCCGGCGCGGGTGAAGACCGACCGTGTGTCGCCTTCGACCGTCATCCGGATTTTGAAGGGCTGTCCATCAGGGGTCAGCCATTTGCCGCCGGATTTCTTGAAGCCTGCCTTTTCCAGAAGTTCGCCGGCCGCTTTCGGATCCGGTTTCCACCAGCCATAGCCGAAGGCACCGCTGATCGCCTGTGGGTCGGTCGGGATCTGGTCCTTGAACTTCGGCTGCTTGCGCAGGATATCGGCGATCTGCTGGCCGATGGTCGGGTCATAGGGCTTGATCTTGCTCTTGCCGGTATCGATCTCGAAGTCCTTCAGCCAATCCTGCATCGGCGCCTGATAGTCTTTCATCGTGGCCGCCGTCGGCGGCACGCCGAGCGCAGACAGCGTCGCCGCGCCGCGGTAGCTCGCCATGTCGACCGCCTTGATGTCGATCAGGAGCGCCAGCGCCCAGCGAACATCGGCATTGTCGAAGGGCGCATTCTGGGTGTTGAAGATGACGGCCGGCAGCGTCGGGTCCGGATGGGCGAAGGGGAAGCCCGGGAACCAGGTGTCGATCGTCTTCGACTTCTCCTTGAGGGTGAACATGCCCTCCGGCGTGTTGTCGTGAATGATATCGAGATTGTGCTCGAGCTGGGCGATCGTGCGCTTATCCGGCGGGCCGGGATCGGTATAGGTCACATATTTCGGGGCCGGCTCGCCGAAGCGGGCAAGCGAGGTGCGCTGCCAGTCGTCGCGCTTCTCCCAAGTATACCATTTGCCCAGAGGGTCATAGGCCTTCAGCTTATAGGCGCCGAGCGAGACCGGGTTTGCGAAATCGTAACGAAGCGGATCCTCCACCTTCTCGAACACGTGCTTCGGCATGATCCAGGCGCCGTTCCAGCGCACGGTGAAAATGGCATGGAAGCGCGAATTGGGCTTCTTCAGCTTGAACACGACCGTCTGGGGATCGGTCGCCTCGACGCTCGCCACCTGCACGGAGAAGGCCGCGCTCCAGACCATGCCGGGGTGGTCCATCTGCGTCTTGACGGTATAGACCACGTCGTCGGCCGTGAACTCGACGCCGTCGCTCCAGAAGAGCCCCTTGCGCAGTTTCACGGTCATCTCGGTGAAGTCGGCATTGTATTGCGGTTTGTCGGCGGCGAGCGAATTGTCCCAGGCCGCGCCGCCGAGCCCCTGTTCGGGGTCGATGTACCAGAGCGTATCCATGGTCAGCTGCTGCAGGCCGGTCGAAACACCGCCGCCGCCATTGACCCAGATATTGAACCAGCCGGGATTCTTGATCGTCCCTTCCGGATTTTCGACGATGAGCGTCTCCTTGCGCGGCAAGGAGGTGTAGTCATCGGCCTTGGCCGCCGCCGTCAGGCCGAGTGCGGCCAGCGCGACGCCAAATGCGAGCCTCTTCCACTGTTGCATGAACTCCTCCCTAGAAAGCGACGATCTGGCGGCCGCAAAGGCACGCGTGGGCACGTCGCGGTTGTCGGTTTGCGGAGGCATCGGGACCTTAAGTCCAGCGCTCCAGCGAACCATCCCTCCGGCCCGCCTGCCTCCTCGCAGGTGAGCCGAATCTCTCAGCCGGTCATCTATCCGGCGGCGGCTGTCACACGGACAGCCGGATGACGTTGTAGGACAGCGGCTTCAGCGCCGTCCGCAACCTTCCGTCCTCGATCTTGGCACTCTCGACATTGACGGGAGCGACCGTCTGCGGCCGTGCTGCCGTGTTGACGGCTTCGAGATCGCCATGGGTCATCTCCATCTGTTCGATCAGGCGGGCGGCGCCGAACCCTTCCAGCCGGACATCGAGGTCGAGTGCTGTCTGCGGATGGCGGTTGACGGCAAAGAAAGTGAGCGTCCTGCCGTCTTCGGAATGAACCGCCGATACGTCGAGATAGGGAACGTCGTTCTCTTCGTCGCCGTCATAGGTCGGGCTGTCGATGACCAGCTGCAGCGCCGCGCCGCGGCCATAGCGGGAGGCATAGTAGAACGGGTAATAGATGGTCTGCCGCCAGGCAGCGCCGCCATCCTCGGTCATGATCGGAGCGATGACATTGACGAGCTGGGCGATGCAGGCGATGCGCACCCGGTCGGAGCGGCGGATGAAGGTGTTCAGGATGCCGCCGACCTGCAGCACGTCCTCGAAATTATAGACGTCTTCCAGCAGATGCGGGGCATCCGGCCACTCGTCGCGCGCCAGGATCTCCTTGTCCTGCTGGTTTGAATGGTACCAGACGTTCCATTCGTCGAAGGAAATGCCGATCGTCTTTTTCGAGCGCTTCTTCGCCTTGATGTAATCGATCACGCCGCCGATCGTGGTGATGTAGCGGTCGAGCTTCGTCGCGCGGGCGAGGTAGTTCAGCGTATTCTTTTCGCGGTTGGCGAAATACATATGCAGCGAGATGTAATCGGCGCTGTCATAGCACTGCTCGAGAACCTGGGCCTCCCAATCGGGATAGGTCTTCATATCGGAATTGGACGAGCCGCAGACCACGAGTTCGAGCGACTTGTCGAAGCCGCGCATGGCCTTGGCCGTCTCATCCGCCAGCCGGCCATATTCATAGGCCGACTTGTGGCCGACCTGCCAGGGTCCGTCCATCTCGTTGCCGAGGCACCACAATTTGACGTCGTGCGGATTGGACCAGCCGTGCTTGCGGCGCAGATCCGACCAATAGGTACCGCCGGGATGATTGCAATATTCCAGGAAGTTGCGGGCGGCATCGAGGCCGCGGGAGCCGAGATTGACGGCGAGCATCGGCTTGGTATTGGCCTTCTTGCACCAGTCGACGAATTCGTTGACGCCGATCTGATTGGCTTCGCGGGTGCGCCAGGCAAGGTCGAGACGAACGGGGCGCTCGGAGCGCGGGCCGACGCCATCCTCCCAATTATAGGCCGAGACGAAGTTGCCGCCGGGATAACGGCAATAGGGCGTGTCGAGATCGCGGACCAGATCGAGCACGTCGCGGCGAAATCCGTCTTCGTCGGCCGTCGGATGTCCGGGCTCATAAATGCCCCCGTAGATCGCTCTGCCAAGATGCTCGAGGAATGAACTGTAGAGCCTGGCGTCAATGGTCGCGATGCGAAAATCGCGGTGGGCAACGACATTCGTCTTCAACGGATCCTCCCGTTTATATATCAAGATTTTTGTTTTCTTGCCTCTAACTTGATATCAGGAATGTCGTGCTGTCAACCGAGTCAGGCTTTTTATCATACTAATTTTAATTTCGATAAAAACAGTTCAATAACAATATGTTGGATCGATTTTTTCGCCGTTGAAACTTGATGGGATCGCTTTTTATAAATCAGAATTTCCGATAGTATGTGATCACACGTGCAGCCGCATGATGATATCACGGCCGTGATTTCCGAAGCCGCGGCCGAAAATATTGACGCCGCCGGTATGACCGGCATTCTCCGCGATGCCGACGCGGAGCCGAATGGACGAATGCTGACCGAGCGCGAGATCGGCGAGCGTAACATTCGACGCGGCGACACCGTCGATGAAGGTTCCGCGCGTCGAGATGCGCCAGGTCTTCATCGCCCCATATTGCGAACCTTCGAGCTTCCACCAGGCCGGCGTGAAGGCGCCGCGCTTGTCGCCGTAATCGCCGGGCGACGTCCAGGTGCCGATCGCCATGCCGTTGACCCAGAGCGTGATGTCGGACGGCCAGTCCGGATTGGTGCCGGGCACCTCAGACGACAGCTCCAGGGAAAACTCGATGGCGCGGATATCCTTGTTCAAGACCTTGGCATTGTTAGGAAATTTATACTCGACATAGCCTCTGCCGAACCAGACGAGTCCGGCCTGCATGCGCTGCGGATCAAGGAAATAGTCCGGCACATCAAGGGGACCGATGACACTCTCGGTGGAGCAAAGACCGCATGGCGCATGCACGTCGCAACTGGTGTACAGGCCCACCGGCATCTCGACTTCAATGATATTGTTGGCCCGCTGGGCGGCACTTTCCTCGAAGCTGATCAGGATTTCGCTGTAGATCGCCGAGCAGATCTTCTGGTTGCCTTTGCGGGCCTTGGCCAGTTGCGAGTCGACGAGCCGCGCATCTTCCAAAATCTGAATGCCGGTGGCGACCGTGGATTGGGGGAGGGACAGCGCGCGGGCGATATCGTTGATATTCATCGGCCCTTTGGCGCAGAGCAGCTTGAGAATCTCGATGCGCGCCGGGGCAGAAAGCGCGCGTATCGCGTCACTATTCTCGCCAGCGGCAATCGTCAAAAACGAACGTTCCATCATTTCCCCATCATTTCCGATGTTATGATGTATATCGAGAAATTTGATACATCAAGCCGTCTTCGATCGGCGCGAGGGATTCTTTTGTTATTGTCAGATCTCAAGCACCTTTTCGCTATGGCAGCGGAGCCGGCCCGGCTACCGCCGCAGCAGTGGCCGCAACGCAGCCTGCGTTTCTTTCAGCAACTTGAGATAACGCTCCTTCATCTCCGCAGCCGGGACGAGGGCGGCCGGCGCGCCGATATTGATTGCCGCAACCGTTTGGCCGCGGTCGTTTTCGACGGGCACGGCGATCGAGCAGAGGCCGATCTCCAGCTCCTGATCGATGATGGCGTAGCCCTCGGCGCGTACGCGCCGGAACTCGGCGATGAGTTCCTCAGGGTCGGTCTTGGTATTCGGTGTGTTTTGCTTCAGCCCGCTGCGGCCGAGGATGGCGCGCGCCTCGCTTTCGGGAAGGGCAGCGAGCAGCACCCGGCCCATCGAGGCGCAATAGGCGGGCAGGCGGCTGCCGGGCGTGAGATTGATCGACATGACGCGGCGCTGCGAGGCGCGGGCTATATAGACGATTTCGGTGTCGTCGAGCACCGAGGCCGAGGCGCTCTGGCCGGCCTTTTCCGAGAGAAGATCGAGATGCGGCTGCAACAGCGCCGGAAGCGGCGTCGCTGCGAGATAGGCATGGCCAAGGCGCAGGATCTTCGGCGTCAGCGTGAAGAACTTGCCGTCATAATCGGCATATCCGAGCTCGGCGAGCGTCAGCAGCGATCGGCGCACGGTGGCGCGGTCGAGCTCCGTCAGCTTCGAGGCCTCCGCAATCGAAAGCCGCTGCCGCGTCTCGCCGAAGGCTTCGATGACTTTCAGGCCGCGGGCGAAGCCGTTGACGAAATCCGTTTCGCGCATGATTCAAGTCTCCAATCAGTCGCAATTTGTGCGATATATGAACAAATGTCAAATAACGCACAAAATATCTTGCCGCTGCGGCAACCGCGTTTTATCCCTGACGTTAGAACGAGCGAGGAGACCCCACATGGACAAGACAGTCGAGAGCACGGCAGAGGCCGTCTCCGGGATCGGTGACGGCGCCACCGTCATGATTGGTGGTTTCGGTGGTTCGGGTGCGCCGATCGAATTAA
Source organism: Rhizobium sp. R339 (assembly GCF_002211395.1). NCBI lineage: Bacteria > Pseudomonadati > Pseudomonadota > Alphaproteobacteria > Hyphomicrobiales > Rhizobiaceae > Rhizobium > Rhizobium sp. R339. The sequence goes on along the minus strand of NZ_LOKV01000006.1, from coordinate 135,466 downwards.
TCCACGCCCTGATCGACAAGGGCAGCAAGAACCTCACCGTGATCAACAACAATGCCGGCAACGGGCGCATCGGCATCGCCGCGATGATCGATGCCGGCATGGTCAGGAAGATGATCTGCTCATTCCCGCGCTCGTCGGATCCGCGCGCTTTCACGGACAAATATCTGGCCGGCGAGATCGAGCTCGAACTGGTGCCGCAGGGAACGCTCGCCGAACGCATCCGCGCCGGCGGGGCCGGCATTCCGGCCTTCTACACGCCGACGGCCTATGGCACCGAACTCGCCGAGGGCAAGGTCATCGCCGAATTCGACGGCCGCCACTATGTGCAGGAACGCTGGCTGAAGGCCGATTTCGCCATCGTCAAGGCGGAGGTCGGCGATGTCCATGGCAACCTCACCTACAAGAAGGCCGGCCGTAACTTCAATCCGCTGATGTGCATGGCGGCGGCAAAGACCATCGTCCAGGTCTCATCGATCGTGCCGGCCGGCGGCATCGATCCCGAGCATGTGGTGACCCCCGGCATCTTCGTCGACCGCGTCGTCGCCGTTCCCAATCCCCAGCAGGAAGAAGAGCTCATTCGAGCCGGAGTGGCCTACGCATGACCGTCGATACCCGCCCTATAAACACTCGTGAAGACATCAAGCTCACCAATGCGCAGATCGCCTGGCGCGCCGCGCAGGATATTGCCGACGGCGCCTATGTGAACCTCGGCATCGGCTTTCCCGAAATGGTCGCCCGCTATCAGCCGCCCGGCCGCGAGGCGATCTTCCACACCGAAAACGGCATCCTGAATTTCGGTGAGCCGCCGGCTGAAGGTGAGGAGGACTGGGATCTGATCAATGCCGGCAAGAAGGCGGTGACGCTGAAGCCGGGCGCGGCCTTCTTCCACCACGCCGACAGTTTCGCCATGGTGCGCGGCGGCCATCTCGACGTCGCCATCCTCGGCGCCTATCAGGTTGCGCAAAACGGCGACCTCGCCAACTGGCGGGTGGGCAGCAAGGGCGTGCCGGCGGTCGGCGGCGCCATGGACCTCGTGCACGGCGCCAAGCAGGTCTGCGTGATCACCGAGCACGTAACCAAGACGGGCGAGCCGAAGCTGGTGGAGAAATGCACCTTCCCGCTGACCGGCGTCGCCTGCATCACGCGCGTCTATACCAGCCATGCCGTCATCGACATCGTCGATGGGCGCTTCGTCCTGCGGGAGAAGCTGGCTGCGATGTCGCTGGAGGAATTGCAGGCGATGACCGGTGCGCCGCTGCATCTCGACGGGCCTGTTGCCGATCTCGTCGTTCCGAAACTCTGAAGGAAAAGCCATGACCGAAGCCTTTATCTGCGACTATATCAGGACGCCGATCGGCCGCTTCGCCGGCTCGCTCTCGCAGGTGCGCGCCGACGATCTCGGCGCTATCCCGCTGAAGGCGCTGATGCAGCGCAACGGCGGCGTCGATTGGGAAGCCGTCGACGACGTGATCTTCGGCTGCGCCAACCAGGCGGGCGAGGACAACCGTAACGTCGCGCGCATGTCGGCGCTCTTGGCCGGTCTGCCGATCGCCGTCCCGGGCACCACGATCAACCGGCTGTGCGGCTCCGGCATGGATGCGGTGATCACGGCCGCACGCGCCATCCGCGCCGGCGAGGCCGAACTGATGATCGCGGGCGGCGTCGAGAGCATGTCGCGCGCGCCCTTCGTCATGCCGAAGGCCGAGACGGCCTTTTCGCGCGCGGCCGAAATCCATGACACCACCATCGGCTGGCGCTTCGTCAATCCTGTGATGAAGAAGCAGTATGGCGTCGATTCCATGCCGGAGACCGGCGAGAATGTCGCCGAGGATTATAAGATCAGCCGCGAGGATCAGGATGCCTTTGCGGTGCGCAGCCAGGCGAAGGCGGCGGCCTCCCAGGCGAGCGGACGGCTGGCGAAGGAGATCACTCCGGTGACCATCCCACAACGCAAGGGCGATCCTGTCATCGTCGAGAAGGATGAGCATCCGCGCGCGACGACGGTGGAGACGCTGGCGAAACTCGCCACGCCTTTCAAGAAGGAAGGCGGCACGGTGACCGCAGGCAATGCCTCCGGTGTTAATGACGGGGCGGCCGCGCTGATTGTCGCTTCGGAGGCAGCGGCGCGAAAATACGGCTTGACGCCGATCGCCCGCATCCTCTGCGGCGCGGCTGCCGCCGTTCCGCCGCGGGTGATGGGCGTCGGCCCGATCCCGGCCTCGCGCAAGCTGATGGCCCGGCTCGGCATGACCCAGGAACAGTTCGACGTCATCGAACTCAACGAGGCCTTTGCCAGCCAGGGCTTGGCGGTGCTGCGCGCGCTCGGCATTGCCGACGACGACGCGCGGGTGAACCGCAATGGCGGCGCGATCGCGCTCGGTCATCCCTTGGGCATGTCTGGCGCCCGCATCACCGGCACGGCGGCGCTGGAGCTTCAGGAAACCGGCGGGAAATATTCGCTGTCGACCATGTGCATCGGCGTCGGGCAGGGGATCGCCATCGCGCTCGAAAGGGTTTGAGAGCGCTCGGCCCGTTGCGCGCCATGTCGGGCTTCTGTAGAAATCGGGCATGCTGATCCGACCTGCAAATAACGACGACCGAAGTGCCATCTGGAGGATCATCGGCCCGACGATCCGTGCCGGCGAGACCTATGCGCTGGACCGCGATCTCTCCGAAGCCGATGCGCTCGCCTACTGGATGGGGCCGGACCGCGAGACCTTCGTCGCCGAAGAGGATGGCGCGATCCTCGGCACCTATTACATCAAGGCCAATCAGGCGGGCGGCGGGCGCCATGTCTGCAATTGCGGCTACATGACCGATCCGGCCGCGGCCGGCCGCGGCGTCGCCCGGCGGATGCATGAACATTCCCTGGAGCATGCTCGCGCGAAAGGCTTTCGCGCCATGCAGTTCAATTTCGTCGTCAGCAGCAACCGCCGCGCCGTTGAGCTCTGGCAATCGCTCGGCTTCGAGATCGTCGGCCGCCTTCCCGGCGTTTTCCTCCATCCGAGCGAGGGTTATGTCGACGCACTGGTGATGTTTCGAACTCTGTAGCCTAGTCGAATTCGATCACGAAGCTATGCGACGAATCCGACGGTCCCATGTCGTCCCAGCTTTCGACCCGCAATTCCTTCGGATGGCGTTTTCCGGAGCTATGGTTGTAGTACATGCCGAAATCGTCGCCGCGCTTATGTTCGTTTGGCATATCTTGTAGCCATTTCGTGAACGTCATCGCTTCGCCGGTTACCAGCGCCAACCCTGTTTGGGTTCCCGGCCGTGTTCGTCCTGGATCAAGCCGATCCATGGCCCATTCTTGTATGTGCCGTTCCACGATGCTTCATATTCGGAATCGAACAAGCGCTCGTCCTTGTTGAAGAGCGAGGCGACGAAATCATTTTCCTCTTTCGAGGTAATCGTCGCTAAATGTCCGCCACAGCGTTTGGCATTGAAGTCCGCCAATTTCCACGTCGTTCCTTGCGAATATATCACCACGTACATATGCCCGAGGAACGAGCCGTAGACCTTTTCATGCCATGGATTACAATTGATTGCCTTCCAGACGCGTTCATCTGTTTCCAAGCCGACGAAATCCTTCGGCAGGTATCGCCGCGCCAAAGGCGATGAATAGAGACCATCCGCTGCGCTGACGACACCGATTCCGAGCGCCTGCGCCGTCGGTTCATTGAAGTAGCCGGTGCCGGTGAGGTTCGTGGATTTCTGGTAGTCGGTGATCGCCTTGCGGGTCTGTGAGCCAAACACGCCGTCGGCATTTCCTGTGCCGAAACCCTTTGCGGCAAGCGCGCGCTGGACTTCGCTTCTCTTCGCCCTATCGAGGATAAGTTCGTTCTCGCGCTGCTCCGGCGTCGGAAACAACAGCGAGGCAATAGCGTTCGGCTGCATCACGGATAACATCTGTCGGGCGACATCGACCTTTTCGCCGCTGCGGTGCTTCGCAAGAAAAGAGGTCCAGATGCGCGGTGTGTTGATCCGCAAGGCCTTCTGAAAATCAGCTTCGGCCGCTATTGCCTCTGGATCGATCGCCGGTGCAGCGACCGGTGCCTGCTCGGGTTGCTGCAGGGCAGGAGCGAAATAGAATTCGAGCGATAGCGACGACAGGATCTGCGGCGATTGCTTGCCGTCTGTCGCCGTTCGGACATCGCGGATCACCCGCTTGAACGCAGTGCCGATTTCAATCCCCGGGCTCGCCAGATGGTTTACCAGCGCCGTGGTGAAAGGTGAGCTTTCCCCGCGTCCGTCGGCTGCGACCTGCCCTGGTGCAGCTGCGAACGCAACCATGGTGCCTGCACTTTGCGTTTCTATCGGTGCCAGCCCCCGCGTCGCAAGGCTTCTGGTTGTGCCTTCGATCTCTTCGTTGAGGCGATTGGCCAACGGGTTGTTGCGGCAGGCGTCCAGGAAGACGAGGACGATCTTTGCTTTCCCTTCCATCGCACGCACCATGTCTTCCAGAGCGAGCGTCTCTGCCGCCACGTCGAATTCGCTGGTAAGCCGGGCGTTGGTGGCGACCAGATAATTTTCGCCGCGAAGCTGCATGCCGTGCCCCGCGTAGTAGAAGAGCGCTACGTCATCCGCGGTGATCTTACGCGAAAAACGCGCGACGGCTTCCGCAAGCTGGCTGCGGTTCGCATCGATGACGATGTCCGTGTCAAATCCCAGATTGGATAGAAACGTCCCGAACGCTCGCGCGTCGCGCGCTGCATTGGGAAGCGTGCCGGCGGCTTCGTATGCCGAGTTGCCGACCACGAGCGCCAGTCGCCGGCCGCCTTCCGCTGCGGTCCCGTCCGAAGTTCCGACCATGCTCAACAGGATCGAGGCCAGGCATGCCAGGCACATTCGCATCATGATTACCTCCCCCAAGGTCGTCACGAGATCAAACGCTCGATGTTGCTTCGAATTGGTCAACTGATAATTGAGCATTACTTTAGCATCGACTTAATATCGAGCAAAGCTGCGCGCGCGACTGCGCCCGCGGGGATGGGTGCAGCTGATAAAGGGTGCGCGAAAAAAAGATGCGGGGACGCTGTCGAAATCGCAGCGGCTCGAACGTCTTTAGATCGCGAGGCGCAGAATGCGGCAAGTTGGCCGCAGGCTTCGCGATCACTCTGTCGGCATGGAGGTTATGAAGCCATGAGTGTTCCCTATCGTTGGGTCATCGTCGCCTTGGGCGCTTTGATGTCGTGCGTTGCCATCGGCGCGATGTTCTCACTGGCAATTTTTCAGGAACCGATCGCGACCGCCACCGGCTGGTCCTATGTCGGCATCGCGAGCGCGATGACGCTGAATTTCATCGTGATGGGTTTTGGTGGCTTCGTCTGGGGCGCGGCAAGCGACCGCTTCGGCCCGCGCCCGGTCGTGTTGATCGGCTCGGTATTGCTCGGCCTGGCGCTGGTTCTGGCAAGCCGCGCCGAGACGCTCATGCAGTTTCAGCTCACCTACGGCATCCTCGTCGGACTGGCCGCCAGCGCTTTTTTCGCGCCGATGATCGCGGCGACGACGGCCTGGTTCGACGAGAACCGCGGCCTTGCCGTGTCGCTCGTCTCCGCCGGCATGGGCGTCGCGCCGATGACCATTTCGCCTTTCGCGCGCTGGCTTATCTCCGCCTATGATTGGCGCCCCGCCATGCTCATCATCGGCATCGCAACCTGGGTGCTGCTGGTGCCCGCCGCCCTCCTGGTCAAGCGTCCGCCCGCCGAGCCTGTCGATGCCAGCACCGAATTTGCCGCGGAAGGCGCCCGGCCGCAGCTGTCGAAAGTCTTTCGGTCGCCGCAATTCATCGTGCTCGGTCTGACCTTCTTTGCCTGCTGCGCGGCGCATTCCGGGCCGATCTTTCATATGGTCAGTTATGCGACGATCTGCGGCGTCGCCCCGATGGCCGCCGTCAGCATCTACAGCGTCGAGGGCCTGGCGGGACTGGGCGGCCGGCTGCTTTATGGCAGCCTTGCCGACCGGATCGGCGTTAAGCCGGTACTGGTTGCCGGCCTCACGGTGCAGGCAGCGGCACTGGCGACCTACCTCTTCGTCAGCCGGCTCGGCGAATTCTATGCGCTCGCCATCGTCTTCGGCAGCGCCTATGGCGGCGTGATGCCGCTTTATGCGGTGCTGGCGCGGGAATATTTCGGTCAACGCATCATCGGTACGGTCCTCGGCGCGGCGACGATGCTCTCCAGCCTCGGCATGGCTTTCGGTCCCCTGATCGGCGGCTGGATCTTCGACACCTACGCCAATTATTCCTGGCTGTTCATCGGCTCCGCCATGGTCGGGCTGGGCGCGGCGGCGATCGCGCTGGCCTTTCCGCCTCTCGCCGGGCGGAAGCCACAGCCGGTTCTCGGCGTAACTTCTTGATTGGATGGAGCTTGGCGAGGTCAGCCCCTCATTCGGCTGCCGCCACCTTCTCCCCGCTTGCGGGGCTATTAGATTCACACATTGTCGAAAGCGGATAAGAGGAGGTCTACGCCGCGTTTAGCGGCCTGGAACTGGTGCCATCCGTCGAGCATGACGATTGGTCCAGGCTTTCCGTAGTAGCCGGTCCATCCGCCGAGGCGGGCGCAGACCCAGGCGGCATAGGCAAGCGAGCCTTTGGGATGCGGGTTCTTCTGTCTGGCGGTGTTGCCCTCCAGCTTGGCGCAGAAGGCTTCCAGCAGCGGCCGGTCGCTTGGCGCGAAGGCGTCCTCGATGGGGCGCAAGGCAGCGCCGGGCGGGGCGCCGTCGCGGGCATGCACCAGTTGCTGTACGATGACGGCCGCGACGAAGGCGGCCATCACCAGATTGCTCAGCGCTCCCTCGTCCTCGATGCGCAGGCCTTCGATATCAAAGCCCTGTGTCTTCAGAGTGCGGAACAGTTGCTCGATCGTCCAGCGGCGGCGATAAAGGGCGATGACCGCCGCCGCCTCGTCGGCATCCGACACCGCGTAAGTCGTCAGCAGCCGCCAATGGATCGGCGTCTCGCCCGCTGGTGCGGCGGTCTCGCGCACATCCACCAGATAAAGCCGCACCCCATCCGGGGTCTTCTTGTAGATGCCGTTCTTCGGGGGCGGCAATGCCACCGGACTGAAGCGGATCGCCAGCTGCGTGTCGCGCTGCTTGCGGCCCGGCTTGGCCGGCAGGGTGAAGGCAAGCTTTGCCGCAACCGGCAAGGCATCGGCCATGGTAAACAGCGACGGCTGGTCTTTGCCGAAACTGCGGTCTTTGGCAGCGCGTACGACAAGCTCGACATTGGCAGGCCTTCGGGTGAAGGCCTCGTAGATATCGCTTTCGCGATCGGCAATGACGGTGATGTGGCGCGCCGCCGCACAAACCTTTGCCGCCTGGTCGGCGCCTTCCAGCCAGCGATAGCTCTCCTTCTCCTTGATCGGACTCGCACGTTGCGTGCCGCGCTTGCCCTGGTCGCGGCTGAGAAACTGTCCGTGGATCGCCCCGACGATCGCGCCATCGTCGGCGTCGACCCCGATCATCGCATGCAGATAAAGACCGCCACCGCCGTCGGAGCGGACCACTGTCGTATCCTGAATGGCCAGGATATGCCGATCCGTGCAGCCGCCCGCCGTGCGCAAGGCCGCCTCATCGATCATCGCCTGCGGATCAACCGCTCCATTGCGCAAGAACCGGCTCAAGCGGATCTCTCCGGCCCGATTGCCGCCGAGCTTGCGCACCCGCACGCCCTGGCCTGCCGTCGAAACAAGGCGCTCCAGCAAGAACGCCCCCCTTTTTCCAGGCGACGGTCGCCAAACCGCCCCAGTCGCAAATCATCCATCGCTCAATTCTCCTGCTTGCGGCAACAGAATCAGAACGCCATTCCATAGGCAATTCTAAATGTGTGAATGTCATAGGCTTGCGGGGAGAAGGAGACAAGCCGCGGCCTCTCCATTCCCCCGCTCCCCTCTCGCAGGGTACGTCCCCTCTCCCCGCCAGAACGGGGAGAGGGTTAGAGTGAGGGGCAATTTGCGGGACGAGCAAGACAGCATCGCATCCCCCGCATACCAATCCTCGCCTTTTCGTGCATTGCCCTTCTCGGATTTCGCCTGATAGACTTCCCCGGTCTGTTTCATCACCTATGTCCGTGATTTTGGGAGGCTATCTTAGCCATGGCAGAACTTGCTCAGTTGCTTGCATCCATCAAACTGCCGGATCTCGCCGGCAAGGCCGTGCTGATCACCGGCGCTTCGACCGGCATCGGGGCGGCGCTTGCTCGCGCCTTTGCGGCGCAGGGCGCCAAGGTTGGCGTGCATTACAATGCCAGCCGCGAGCCGGCGGAGAAGCTCGGCGAGGAAATCCGCGCTGCCGGCGGCACGGTGCATCTGATCCAGGGCGACGTGTCGAGGGAAGGCGAGACCGAGCGGGTCGTGGAGGAGACGGCGAAGACCTTCGGCCATCTCGACGGCCTCATCAACAATGCCGGCGGCATGCTCGGGCGCAAGCCGACCTCCGAATATACCGACGAACATTATGCCGCGGTGATGGACCTCAACGCCCGCTCGGTGCTGGCGGCGACGCGCGCGGCGCATCCCTGGCTGAAGAAGCAGGGCGGTTTCATCATCAACACCACCTCGATCGCCGCGCGCAACGGCGGCGGCAATGGCGCGATCCTCTATGCGGCGTCCAAGGGCTTCGTCTCGACGATCACGCGCGGCCATGCCAAGGAATTCGTCGCCGACAGGATCCGCGTCAACGCGGTGGCGCCCGGTGTCATCGCCACGCCCTTCCACGAACGTTATACCAATGACGAGCAGATGGAGCTGCAGCGCAAGTCGATCCCGATGGGCTTCGTCGGCACGTCGGAGGATTGCGTCGGCGCTTATCTCTTCCTCGCCTCGCCGACGCTTTCGGGTTACATCACCGGTCAGATCATCGAGGTCAATGGCGGCCAGCTGATGCCGTAGGACTGCCGCCGAAAGGCGTCCGTTTCTTTTCCCTTTCCGAGGGGAACTTTAGAACCACCATCACGTTTCCTGCTTGGTCATATTTTCAAGCGGGGCGCCATGAGCTTTTCATTCTCGGAACTCGACTTCCTCAAACCGGAACTCGGGGCGGAATACATTGGTTCAGGTACCCATTTCGCCGTTTTTTCGGCCCATGCGGAACAGATAGAGCTTTGTCTCTTCTCGCCAGACGGAAAGGAAGAAGTCGCCCGGCTGCCGCTGCCGAAGCGCGAGGGAGACATCTGGTCGGGTTATATCGCCGGCGTCGGTCCCGGCACGGTCTACGGCTATCGCGCCCATGGCCCCTACGATCCGCAGGCCGGCCATCGTTTCAATCCGAACAAGCTGCTGCTCGACCCTTACGCCAAACAGGTGACGGGCGATCTGGAATGGCACGACGCGCTTTTCGGCTATCGGATCGGCGAGGACGATCTCTCTTTCGATGAGCGCGACAGCGCCCCCTTCATGGTCAAGAGCGTCGTCCAGGATCCGGATTTCGACTGGGCGGGTGAAGAGGCGATCCGTCGTCCCTGGCCTGATACCATCATTTATGAGGCGCATGTCCGCGGCTTGACGATGACGCATCCGAAAGTGCCTGACCGGCTGCGCGGCACCTTTCTCGGCATGTGCAGCGACCCGATCATCGATCATCTCCTGAAGCTCGGCATCTCGGCGATCGAGCTTCTGCCGATCCAGTATTTCCTTGACGATCGTTATCTCCTGGAAAAGAACCTGAGCAACTATTGGGGCTATCAGACGCTCGGCTTCTTCGCCCCGCAATCGCGCTACATGTCCAGCGACAAGATCACCGAGATCAAGACCATGGTGAAGCGGTTCCATGCCGCCGGCATCGAGGTCATCATGGACGTTGTCTATAATCACACCGCCGAAGGCAGCGAGAAGGGGCCGACGCTCTCCTTTCGCGGGCTCGATAATGCGAGCTATTACATTCTTTCCCCCGATGATCCGCGCCACACCTTCGATACGACGGGCACCGGCAATACGCTGAACGTCGCAAATCCCATGGTCATGCGTATGGTGCTCGACAGCCTGCGTTACTGGGTCGGCGTCATGCATATTGACGGTTTCCGCTTCGATCTCGCCAGCACGCTCGGACGGCAGGATCTCGAGTTCGACCGTCAGGGCCTGTTCTTCGGCGCCATTCGCCAGGATCCGATCCTTGCCGGCGTCAAGCTGATCGCCGAACCTTGGGATATCGGTGCGGGCGGCTATCAGGTCGGTGGTTTCCCGCATCCTTTCCGCGAGTGGAACGATAAGTTCCGGGACGACGTACGCCGTTTCTGGAAGGGCGATGGCGGCATGGTGTCGGAGCTGGCGGCGCGCGTCACCGGCTCGGCGCTGCAATTCAACCATTCGGATCGAGGAGCGACCTCCTCGATCAATCTCCTCTCGGCCCACGACGGCTTCACGCTGATGGACACCGTGTCTTTCAACGACAAGCACAACGAAGCGAATGGCGAGGATAACAGGGACGGCCATTCGGACAATCATTCCGACAATATGGGCGCCGAGGGCGCGACGGATAATGCCGATATCAATGCGGCGCGGGCACGGCGGCGGCGCAACATGATGGCGACGCTGATGCTTTCGCAGGGCGTGCCGATGATCCTCGCCGGCGACGAACTCGGTAACAGCCAGGGCGGCAACAACAATGCCTATTGCCAGGATAACGAGATCGGCTGGACCGGCTGGGAAGGGCTCGACGATCCATTCCTCGATTTCTGCCGGCAGGCCGTCGCCTTCCGCAAGGCCCACCCTGTCCTGCGGCAGGAGCGCTTCCTGACCGGCGAGACCAGCGATGACGGCCGCATCGAGATTGCCTGGTACAAGCCGGACGGCAGTTTCATGGATGACGGCGCCTGGAACGACGACGAATTGCGCGTGATCGGTGTCTACGTCTCGAAGAGCGCGCAGGCGCCGGATACCGAGACGATGGATGACCTCTTTCTCGTCTTCAATGCCGGCGGCGACTGCGAGGTCCACCTGCCGGAGGTGAACGGCCTGACGCAGTGGTCACGGGTTCTCGACACCGGTGCGGAAACCGGCGCTTTCGACGTGCACGATCACGATAACCCCGTGATGGTCTATACCCAGAGCGTGGCGGTCTTTGCGCCGACAGGCCAGACCCAGCCGCCGGAGGGCGCGACCAAGGCCCAGCGCCGCCGGTGGTTCCAATTCGGTCGTCGCAGCAAGTAGCAGGTCGCGTAGAGCATGAATGCCGAAACCATCACCGAACTTGGTCTTGTTTACGTCAGCGATACCGAGCCTGGCATTCGAAGGCGAAGGAAGGGTAAGGGGTTCAGCTATGTGATGCCTGACGGCACCACGATCACGGACGAATTGCAGCGCGCACGCATCCGTTCCCTTGGACTGCCGCCGGCCTATGAGAATGTCTGGATCTGCCTTTACGAAAACGGGCACCTTCAGGCGACCGGTTTCGACGCGCGCGGACGCAAGCAGTATCGCTATCACAAGGAATGGCAATCCTTCCGCAGTGCCGGAAAATTTCACCAGCTGATCGAGTTCGGCCGGGCTTTGCCGAAGATACGCCGCACGGTGTTGCGTCATCTCGACACCGGCACGGAGGATATAAACGGCGTGCTCGCGGCTCTGACGACGCTGCTTGATGAAGCGCATTTACGCGTCGGTAACCAGGCCTATGTCAGGGAAAACGGCACCTATGGCGCAACGACGCTGCTCAAACGGCATCTGAAGATCGTCGACGGGCAGATCGAGCTGAAATTTAGAGCCAAGGGGGGCAAGCGCGTCCAGCGTAGCCTCAGGCATCCCAGGCTGCAGAAGATCCTGGAGGAAATAGCGGATCTGCCCGGCCGCCAGCTCTTCGTCTGGAAGGATGAAAGCGGCGCACTGAAGCCGGTCGATTCCGGCCGATTGAATGCCTATCTCGGCGAAATATCGGACATTCCCATTTCGGCAAAGACCTTCCGTACCTGGGCCGGATCGCTTGCGGCCTTCGGCGTGGCGCGCGAGAGGATTATTGGTGGCGGCCGTCCGACGGTCAAGGAAATGTCGGAGGCGGCGGCTGAAGCGCTGCACAACACGCCGGCGATCTCGCGATCGAGTTACATCCATCCATCGATCATTGCGCTGGCCGGCAACGATCATCCGCTGATCGAGAGCGGCAATGAACCATTGCGCGGCTTGCGTGCCGAGGAAAACAGGCTACTTGATTTCCTGACACGCGAGATCGAAGGATGAGCCCGAGCAATTCGCCCAGATCAGATGTATCGCTGACCCATCCCGACCGGCTTTACTGGCCGGACGAGGGTGTGACCAAGCAGGGGCTGGCGGATTATTACGCCGCGGTCTGGCGCTTCATGGCGCCCCATGTCGTCAATAGGCCCCTGGCGCTGCTACGTCTGCCGGACGGGATAAAGAGCCACCAGCGGTTTTTCCAGAAACATGCCTGGAAGGGCATGAACCCGCATATCGAGGAGATCGCCGATCCGCAGGATGCGGACGGCGAAAAGCTGCTGCGCATTGGCGATTTCGATGGCCTCGTGGCACTGGTGCAATCGGCCGTGCTCGAAATCCATCCCTGGGGTACGACAACAGGCAATTGGGAACAGCCGGACATGATCACCATGGACCTCGACCCCGGCGAGGACGTCGCCTGGAGCGCGGTGATATCGGCGGCGCTTGACGTGAAGGCGCGGCTGGAAACTCGCGGCCTTGCGGCTTTCGTCAAGACGTCAGGCGGCAAGGGCCTGCATGTGGTGGCGCCGCTTGCGCCGAAGGCCGGCTGGAGCGAGGTGAAGGATTTTGCCCATTCGCTTGCCGAGAGCATGTCGGCCGACGCGCCGGAGAAATATCTGGCGACCGCCACCAAAGCAAAACGCGGTGGACACATCTATATCGATTATCTCCGCAACGGCCGCGGCAACACCGCCGCCGCTGCCTATTCGACGCGGGCGCGGCCGGGGGCGCCGGTCTCGATGCCGCTCGATTGGGAGGAGTTGAGTGGCGTGAGCGGTCCGGCTGCTTTCACGCTTGCCAACGTGCCGCAGCGATTGGAGACACGGCCGAAGGACCCCTGGGGCGATTTCTTCGAAGCGGCGGTGCCGCTCGAATGAACGGCTCTCAACTCATTCGGCGCTGTCGAGTTCGGGGTAATACCGAAAGATCCCTTGTTCGTTGAAGGCGAGGCGGCGAGGGGAGGCGAGATAGCGGGCAATGTTCGGGCGCTGCGCCACCGCATCATGCAGAGCGAGCAGCCCGGGATATTCCGCTTCGCCTTTTGTCATGGCTTTGGGAAAGGCATAGCGCAGGCCTGCGATCACCTGGAAGAGCGAGAGATCGACATAGGTCAGCGCGCCGCCGACCATATGGTTCGAACCTTTCGGGTTCTGCTGCAGCACGCGCTCGAAATAGCCAAGGAATTTCGGAATGCGGTCGCGGATGAAGGCAGCGGAGCGGGCTTTCGCCTCCGGCTTCTGATCTTCGTAATAAAGCGACAGATCGATCGGGTGGTGCGCATCATGCGCTTCGGCAACGAAATCTGTAATGGTGAGCTGCAGGCCGTTGGCGACGTGGCGAAGGCCATCGTCCTCAGGCGCGAGGCCGAGCTTCGGGCCGAGATAAAACAGGATGTTGGCGACATGCGGGATGATAAGGTCGCCGTCCTTGAGGAAGGGCGGCGCAAAGGGGATATGCGGCTCGCTGTCGCTTTCCATGATCTCGACCATGGCGCCTGTGCCGCGCCTCTGATCACGGGCGACGTCGATGTAGTCGGCGCCGGCTTCTTCCAGCGCAAGGCGAACGAATTCCCCACGGCCCTGGATGCCGTCCCAGTAATAAAGCTCATATGCCATCTACGCCCTAACCTTTCGGTTTCCGACCAAAATCTTTTCGCAATTCGTCCTTGGCTTTTTCAAGTGTGTCCCGACGCCTTTGCGTCAACTGCTCACCCGCGCGATTGATATAGAAGGTCAGCATCGACATGGCGGCGCGGAAGGGGCTCGATTTGCGGCGATGGCTCTCCTCGGCGGAGTGCTTGACGGAACGGGCGATCTTTTTCGGATCGTCCGATTTGAAAACACCGTCCTTCAGATCCATCGCGTCGCTGTTTTCGGTAACGTCCTGCGACCATTTCTTCTTCGATTTGGCCATGGCTGAAATCCTTTGCCGGATCTCCCTCGTTAATGGTGGCTGTGGTGCTCGTTGCGCTTGCGGGTCGCGGCCGCCTTCTTCGCGGAGGCCGACTTCTCCTCCTTCGAGCGGGCGGCGGATGCAGCGCCGCCGGCGCGGCCGCCCTTCCTGGAGGATTGATGGGTATCCTTCTTGCCGCGGCCGGAACCGGATTTGTTGCCGCCGCCGCTTTCCTTGTTGACGGTCGCCCAGGCGCGCCGTTCGGCCTCCTTCTCGGAAACGCCGCGGTCCTCGTAGCTCTCTTCGATGTGCTCGGCTTTGCGTTTCTGCTTGTCCGTGTAGTCGGACTTGTCACCTCTCGGCATCTTCGCCTCCTCTTGCGGGTAAAGGAGTCGAACCGGCACGTCTTCCAAAAGTTCCGGCCCATGGCTGTCGGACGCAGGGGCAGGAAATTCGGAACAAAAGCCGTCAACATAGAGGCTTGCAAAGAGAGGGAAAGGGCGGGCTGGAAATATCCTTAACTCAAGGCGTTCAACAGTTTAATCGGTCTGGAGACGCCCCCTTGAGCTCTTACTTCCGATAGAGCTTTTGCGATGCAGCAAAAGCGCGCACAATATTGAACAGCGGCGGTTGTACCGGCGCGCGCGGGTCGCGGAAAATAAATCCAACGAGATTGTCGACGACCAGGATGAAGCCGAGTGCGAGACCGAAATAGAGCAGCGCGGCGACGATGAGGAGCGACATTTCCATTCCTCACATGACCGCGGTAAAAACGCGGGCGCCGATGGAGAAGCGCGGGACGGAAAGGATGTCGATACGAGCATCATTCATGGCAGCTTCCCCTGTTTGCCCATAAATAGCCATTGCCTGTTCTTGTTCCAGGGGTAGGGGCGCAGGCTCAATTTTTTTGGAAGCGTCAAAACTTGCTGCGTCATCCGGCCTCTGTTTACCCCCGTGTAGAAGCCAACCCCACAATTTAATAAAGCGCAACTAATTCAGGCATATGACAAAAAGGATCGAAGGGCGCCGCCGCGACGCCCTTTTTTGTTGATGTGGCTTGGTATTCCGGTCTCAGGATGCCGTCTTGCGGCTCGCAGTCCGCTTTGGCGCCGGCGTGACGACGCCGTTCGTCGTCTTGGTGCCGGTCACGGTGCGTTTTGCCCTGGGCTTGGCTGTCTTCCCGTCAGAAGCTCCGGCGGAACCATCGAGCGCTTCGCGCTCCTGGCGTGCCTGTTCCCAATGGATTGAATCTCGCCCTGTCGGATAACCCTCTTCTTCCCAGAGGGCATATGCACGTTTTTTGATCCACTCTTCCCGAGTTTCTGCCATCGCTGATCTCCAGTCACATGATGCCGTCGTTCGAACGCGATACTGGTTAGATGGTTCCAGAGCAGCGGGACCGATTCAAGTGAAATCACGCTGCAACCGCAAATATTTCGCGTTGCAGCATATCAGGGTTATGAATCGGCGTTCATTGCTGCCGAAACTCCGCCGCCTTGTGCAGATCTGAGACGAAATCCCGGCGCTGCCGGTGCCGGTCCGCCTCGTCGCGGATGCGCAGGAGATAGGAGGGGTGGATGGTGACGAGAACGGGCGGATGGTTCGCGGGATAAAGGATATGCCCGCGTTCCGGCGTCAGCTTCGCCTTCGGTCCGAGCAGGGCGTAAAGCGCGGTCGCGCCGAGCGACACGACGAGTTTCGGCCGCAGGATGTTGAGCTCGGCGCCGAGCCACCAGGCGCAGCGCCTGACTTCGCCGGCATTCGGCTTTGCATGCAGCCGCCGCTTGCCGCGCGGCGTGAACTTGAAGTGCTTGACCGCATTGGTGACATAGCAGCGCTGGCGATCGAGACCGGCCTCTTCAAGGCAATGGTCGAGCAGGCGTCCGGCGGGGCCGACGAAAGGCCTGCCGGTCAGATTCTCCTGGTCGCCCGGCTGTTCGCCGACAAGGACGATCTCGGCCTTCCCAGGGCCTTCGCCAAAGACGATCTGCGTGGCGTTTTTGTAGAGATCGCAGCGGGTACAGCCTTCGGCCTGGTGCCGGAGTTCGGCGATGCTTTCCGCATCCGCGACGTCGAGCGCCAAGGCGGGACCGACAATGGCTGCGATGTTCATGGGGCGATCCTCATCTCTTCGAGGTCAATCGATCCGCGCGGGGATTGTTCCCGCAGTCGAACGGCGCAGCGGAAGGTAAAATGATCACGGCGAAAAATTTCGCGTCATGGGAGAAGGGCGGCGTGATTGAACGCGGCCGTTTCCCAGCTATATTTGCCGGCGATGTTCTATCTTCTGTCGACCTACTGGCCGCATATCCTCTTTGTCGTCTCGATCGCCATGGGGGCCGCGGCGGCGATCCACGCCGCCATGACCAAGGAAGAGGTGCGCGCCGCGATCGGCTGGGTCGGCGTCATCATCCTTTCCCCGATCATCGGCGCGGTGCTCTATGCGATTGCCGGCATCAACCGCATCCGCCGGAAATCGCTGGGCATTCGCCGCGACGCGCTGTTACGCGCAGCCGAAATCGATGAACTGGAAACCTTCGACGCCGAGGCCGAGACGGTGATCAGCCAGTTCGGCCGCCGCTTTGCAGCGCTGCAGACGCTCGGCGACCGGGTCACGCGCAATCCGCTGACCTCAGGCAACACGATCGATGTGCTGGAGACGGGCGACGAAGCCTATGCGGCGATGAAATTAGCCATCGACGAGGCGCAGCGCAGCATCCTGATCGAAACCTATATTTTCGACCGCGATGTTGTCGGCCTTCGCATCGCCGATGCGCTGATCGCGGCGGTCAAACGCGGCGTGGAGGTTCGGGTGCTGATCGATGCAGTCGGCGCGCGGTATTCGGTGCCGAGCATTCTCGGCCATCTCAAGGAAGGCGGCGTCACCGTCGCCGTCTTCAACGGCAACGTCATCATGGGCTTGAGGCTGCCCTATGCCAATCTTCGCACCCACCGCAAGATCCTGATCGTCGACGGGCGCATTGCGCTGACAGGCGGGATGAACATCAGGGCCGGGTTCAGCGAAGAGGCGATAGGAGAGAGCTTCGCCCATGACACGCATTTCAGCGTCACCGGTCCTGTCGTCGCCGATCTCTTCGATCTTGCCGCCGAAGACTGGCGCTTCACCACCGACGAGCTGTTGAACGACGAGGCCTGGCGCATCGAACCGCCGCAGCGCAGCCCCGGCGATCCCATCCTGATGCGCGTCGTCGCCTCGGGGCCCGACCGCAGCCTGGAAACCAACCATAAGATGCTGATGGGCGCCTTTTCCGTGGCGCGCCAGTCGATCCGCATCATGTCGCCCTATTTCCTGCCGGACCGCGAGCTGATCAGCGCCCTGGTGACGGCGGCGCGGCGCGGCGTCGAAGTCGATATCGTCGTGCCAGCGGTCAACAACCTGCTGCTGGTCGACCGGGCGATGACGGCGCAGTTCGACCAGATCCTCAAGAATTACTGCCGCATCTGGCGCTCGACCGGCAGCTTCAGCCATTCGAAGCTGCTGACGATCGACGGCACCTGGGCCTATGTCGGCTCTTCCAATCTCGACCCGCGTTCGCTGAGGCTGAATTTCGAGGTCGATCTCGAAGTGCTGAACGAAGGCTTCGTCGCCGAGATCGACGAGCATATCGAGGAAACCCTGAAATCGGCGACGCCGGTGACGCTCGAGGGCTTGCGCGCGCGACCCTTTCCAGTGCGGCTCTTGGAGAAGGTGCTGTGGCTGGGCTCGCCCTATCTCTGAGCGGATTTTTCTGCGATGGCACATGGCAAGTTCCGCCGCTTTGCCTATACTCCCCGCAAGAAGCTTTTTGATCAACGGAACAAGTGCGCCGTCCGATGCACGCCAGAAAAGACAATCTTCCCGCCAGCATTCTCGCCTCGATCAGGAACAGGAAAAAGCGGCTCGATCCGGCCTATACGGAGGCAAGGCCGCGCAGCGCGGGAACGCTGATCGCGTCCTACAACGTGCACAAATGCGTCGGCACTGACCGGCGTTTCGATCCGGAGCGCACCAGCCGGGTGATCCATGAAATCGGCGCGGACGTGATCGCGCTGCAGGAGGCCGACACGCGTTTCGGCGAACGTACGGGTATTCTCGATCTCGGCCGGCTGGAGCGCGAGACGGGGCTGATCCCGGTGCCGGTTGCCGGCATGGCCAAGGCACATGGCTGGCACGGCAATGTCGTGCTCTTCAAGAAGGGGCTGGTGCACGACGTGCACCAGGTCAAGCTGCCGGGGCTGGAGCCGCGCGGCGCCCTCGTCGCCGAGATCGAGCTGGAGCAGGGCGGGGTGCTGCGCATCATCGCCGCCCATTTCGGCCTGCTGCGCCATAACAGAGCCCAGCAGGCTCATACGCTGGTCGAACTCATCAAGGACAGGCACGAGATGCCGACCATCCTACTCGGCGACCTCAACGAATGGCGGCTCGGCGACCGCTCCTCGCTCAACACCTTCCAATCCGCCTTCGGAGAGTTGCCGCCCGCCGTGCCAAGCTTTCCCGCCGGCTTGCCGCTGCTCGCCCTCGACCGCATCATCGCCAACCGCAAGGGGATTATCTCGACCGTCGAGGCCCATGATACGCCGCTGGCGCGCATTGCCTCGGATCATCTGCCGATCAAGGCGTTGGTCGATCTGAAGCCTATGGTGGGTGGGTGACCAAGAGTTTTCGTTCCTGCATGATGGAAGGTGCCGACGTCAGCGGGTACGAGATCGGCAAAGGGTCTTCTTAAGGTGCCTGATGTTGATCAGGTCGGCGAAGTTTCACTTCGAGCGAAATAGACCGGTGAACCGGCGAAGCCGCTGAGCCCACAGGGATGGATCGGTGGCTTCGGGCGACCAAGGCGCGACCAGCCGGTCGAGGCGAGGCAGAAGAAAGGCGGCCCAATCGTCGAGATCGGATCTGCTGAAGTAAGGCAGCCAGACGTCGGCGGGGCCATCCCATTGTCTCGGATTTGCCTTCGCCAGGTCACCGAGTTTGACCAGGACGGTTTCACCGTGGTCACCGACGACTTCAACGTCTGGATCGGGATCCGGCCGGGGAAGACGCGCGATGATGCGTTCTTCCAAAGCTTTGCCGGCGGCTCGATCCGAGTCGTAGAGCTGACGCAAGATGCGTGTGTCGCTGGCGGCCCCGGCGCCCTCGGTCATGTTGATGGTAAATTTGGCGCCGGTCACGCTGTTCGAATATTGGGATATTTGTAACCAGAAAACCCTTCTGCCAAGGACAAAGCTGCATTTGCCGGTTGCTTGCGATTCCCAGCCCAATTCCTGAAATCGCGAGGCCAGCAGCGACCGCATATGGCGGTGAAAGTCTTTGCTTTTTATATAGTCGCGCATGCTTCAGAGCCTATGTTTTGGCTGCAACTTCCGGAGGATGTCATGACCTGACCAAAGGGACAATGCCTGGCCTTCTGCAAATGCCCGGGACAATATCGAGATCGGTACAGTTGATCGCGCCCACGCCCTCAAGGGTGAACGTGGCCGCAGATTGGCGTCCTGAAGGACAGATTGCGCTTGTCCCCAATCGCCTCGGTGTGTTCTAGGAGTGTTCCAGGACTTGCACTGGAACCGCCAGCGAGCATGAAAGCTGAAATGAGCGAAATCGCAGTACGACTGGAAAATGTTACCCGCCGCTTCGGCATCACTCCAGCCGTGCGCGATCTTTCTCTTCATATTCGGCGCGGAGACGCGGTTTCGCTCGTGGGCCATTCCGGTTGCGGCAAGTCTACGCTCCTGCGCATGATTGCCGGTGTCGAGGTACCGGAATCCGGCCGCATCTTCCTCGAAGGTCGCGAGGTGGCAGGTTCGGCCGCTTTCGTCGAACCGGAGGCGCGCGGCGTCGGCTTCGTCTTCCAGGACTATGCGCTCTTTCCGCATTTGACTGTACGGGACAATATCCTCTTTGGTCTCAAGCGACATCCGAAGGGTGAAGCGATCGCCCAGGCAGAGGAGATGATCAGCAAGGTCGGAATCGAACATCTGACGCATCGCTATCCGCACACCCTTTCCGGCGGCGAACAGCAGCGCGTCGCACTCGCCCGCGCCCTGGCGCCCCGGCCGAGCATCGTTCTGATGGACGAGCCCTTTTCCAATCTGGATCAGGGTCTGCGCGGAAAGGTACGCAGCGACACCTTGAACCTGTTGCGGGCACTTGGCACGACCGTGATCATCGTGACGCATGATCCGCAGGAAGCACTTTCCGTCGGCGACCAGGTGGTCCTGATGCGCGCTGGTGAAATTGTCCAGTCCGGCTCCGCCTATGATCTGCACGACCGTCCAACGAATGCCTATGCGGCAGAGTTTTTTTGCGCGTCCAGCAAAGTTCCCGGCGTTTACCGTGGCGGATGGATCGAGACCGCGATCGGTAACTTCGCCCATACGCTCGATCGTCCGCCGGCAAGCGCGGTGACCGTTTATGTCAGGCCGCATGCTATCGCGCTGTCCTCCACCTCGGGGATCCCCGCTCGTATCGAGAATCGTGTTTTGCATGGCGAATTCGAGCAGATCACGGTGAAGGTCGATGGCCTCGAGGCGCCGCTTAAGGCGAGAGCCTTGGAGCGTCTGCCCGCTGATGCCGAGAATATCCAGATCTCGATCCTTCCTGAGCGTCTGCTGGCTTTTTGACAGCTGACGTGTGAGCGCATTCTGCTGAACTTCTCATCAAGTTTCCGTGATATCCGGGTTCAGCTTCCCGGGAAAACTTGACTCTGACGGTCATGAACTGCTGCAAGCAATGCGCATTCATTCGCGGAGGGACATAATGAATTCGCGCTCTATCCTCACATCCATACTGCTTGCTGCTTCGGCGCTGATGTCGCCTTGCATGGCTGCCGCCGCAGAAATCAACCTTTACACGACGAGAGAACCGGCTCTGATCGCACCTCTTCTGGAGGCGTTCACCAAAGCGACCGGTACGAAGGTGAATACTATTTTCCTGAAGGATGGCCTGGCAGAGCGTGTCAGCTCCGAAGGCGCCAGCTCGCCGGCTGACATCTTGATGGCCGTCGATGCCGGCAACCTTGTCGATCTGGTCGATAAAGGCGTAACGCAACCGGTGGAATCATCTGTTCTGACCTCGGCTATCCCGGAACAGCTGCGTGATGCCAAGGGCAATTGGTTTGCACTTTCGATGCGCGCCCGCGTGCTTTACGCGGCCAAGGATCTTGATATCAGCACGTTCAATTACGAGGAGCTTGCCGATCCCAAGTGGAAGGGCAAGATCTGCATTCGCTCGGGCCAGCACCCCTATAATACGGCCTTGTTTGCCGACTACATCGCCCACTACGGCGCGGAAGAAGCCGAGAAATGGCTGACGGGTGTCAAGGACAACCTCGGCCGCAAGGCAGCCGGCGGCGATCGCGATGCCGCTAAGGATATCCTCGGCGGCATTTGCGATATCGGTATCGCCAACTCCTATTATGTTGGCCTGATGCGATCCGGCAAGGGTGGCGAAGAGCAGGTCAAATGGGGCGACGCCATCAAGGTCGTCCTGCCGACCTTCAAGAACGGCGGGACGCAGGTGAATATCAGCGGCGCGGCAATCGCCAAGCATTCACCGAACAAGGCTGAAGCCGTCAAGCTTCTCGAATATCTCGTCTCTGACGAAGCGCAGAAGATCTATGCCGAGGCCAATTACGAATATCCTGTGAAGGCGGGCGTCGCGGCCGATCCGATCATCGCATCCTTTGGCGAACTGAGGATCGACAGCAAGCCCTTGTCCGAGATCGTCAGCCATCGCAAGCAGGCGAGCGAGCTCGTGGACAAGGTCGGCTTCGACAACTAAAGAACAAGGAAGGCGCCGCTGAGAGGCGCCTTCCTCCCCAAGAATGGATCGAGTGATGTTTCCCAGCCAGGCGCCCGCCCGCTCTGCAAAGCGCACTGGCAGCGCATGGCTGGCGATTGCCGCTGCTATCGCCCTCATTGCCATTCTGCCGATCGCGGGATTGCTTCTCGAAGCTTCGAAGGGCTCGGCCGGTCTTTGGGGGCATCTCTTCTCGACCATCCTTCCGGTCGCGCTTCTCGACACCGTCATCCTCCTTGCGGGGGTCGGGGTCATCACTGCTGTGGTCGGCACGACGACGGCATGGCTGGTGACGGCCTATGATTTTCCCGGCAGGCGCGCTCTGGAATGGATGCTGCTTCTGCCGCTTGCCGTTCCGACCTACATCGTCGCCTATGCCTATCTGGATATACTGCATCCGATCGGCCCGGTGCAGGATGCCGTGCGCTGGCTGCTCGGCTACGAGAGCCCGCGCCAGTTTCGCCTTCCGGACGTCCGTTCCATGGCCGGCTGCATCCTGCTTCTCGGAATCGTACTCTATCCCTATGTCTACATCCCGACCCGCGCGATGTTCCTGACCCAATCCGGTAATCTCGTCGATGCGGCCCGCACGCTCGGCACATCTCGCCGCGCGGTCTTCTGGCAGATCGCCCTGCCGCTCGCGCGCCCGGCTGTCGCCGTGGGTATCAGCCTCGCTCTGATGGAAACGTTGAACGATATCGGCGCCGCCGAATTCCTCGGTGTCCGCACGATCACCGTTTCCATCTACACGACCTGGATCACCCGCTCCGATTTATCTGGGGCGTCGCAGATCGCCCTTGCCCTTCTTCTCATCGTCGTCGCGCTTGTTGCGGTCGAGCGATGGGCGCGACGCAAGCAGCGCTACTCGATCGATGTTCGCCGGATGCGGCGTTTCCAACCGCGGCGGGTATCTTTGGGAAAAGGCATACTGCTGTTTCTCGGCGGTCTTCTGCCGGTCATCCTCGGCTTCGCCGCGCCCGCGCTCTATCTCTTGATCGAAGCGGCAAAACGCTATCGGTTCGCCGGCATATCCCCTCGCATCATCGATGAGGCCGTGAATACGCTCGTTATTGCCACCCTTGCGACGACGGCGACCGTCATCCTTGGGCTTCTCGCTGCCTACGCGACCCGCCTGCGCCCGGGCCAGGCGTCCTCCTGGCTCCTGCGCTGTTCGACAATGGGCTATGCTGCTCCCGGGACCGTGGTCGCCATCGGTGTGCTGATCGTTCTTGCCGGACTCGATCAGTTTATCGATCGCGCCGCGCTTTCCTTGTTTGGTGTGTCGACTGGCCTGCTCCTCATGGGATCGGGTGCTGCCGTCTTATATGCGCTCATCGTGCGGTTTCTGGCGATCTCCGCCGGCGGCATAGAAGCCGGTCTCTCGCGCATTTCCCTGTCGCTTGATCATGCTTCGCGTTCGCTGGGGCAATCCACCGCAGGCACCCTGCGATACGTGCATCTGCCGCTCTCGAAGGCGGCAATCTCGGCTGCAGCCCTGCTGGTCTTCGTCGATTGCGTGAAGGAGCTGCCGGCGACGCTTCTCCTGCGGCCACTCAATGTCGAGACTTTCGCGACTCATCTTTATGGAGAGGCTGCGAGAGGCACTTACGAGGAAGCCTCGATTGCCGCGCTCGCCATCGTGCTGATCGGCATTCTGCCGGCCATTCTGCTGTCGCGGATCGGGCGTATCCGCTAACCGGCCGACCTCGACCGTCAGGCAAAGCTTGGGCGGACAATTGCACACCTGCTCCAACGCTCATTGATGTAACGGCTGAGCTAAACGGCATTTCGGAACGACAGTCGGTTCCGGGATCGAAGATACCTGCGCGCTTTCAGAGAGACGAAAGGGACATTCTGAAGGGGCGAGAGCAGAAATTGACGTCGCCGGCTTGACGGCTCCCGCTGTTTGAGAAATGCTAAGATGTCAGACCAATTTTAAGGCTGGCTGCCTGATAAGAAAATGGGGAACCATGAAGGCAAACAGTAGCGACAGGCCGGTCATCCGGCCGCTTCCTGCGATCGACCGCGCGCGTCAGGTGACCGATGCGCTGGCGGATTATGTCGAGCAAGCCAGCTTGCGGGCGGGGGACCGGCTGCCGGCCGAGCGCGAGCTGATGGCCGCACTTGCCGTTGGGCGTTCGACGATCCGCGAGGCGATCCGCCATTTCCAGGCGCTAGGCGTCATCGAGACCCGCAAGGGCAGCGGCACCTATCTTCTGAAACCGGTGTCCAGGGCGACGATCCATATGCCGCTGTCGTTCGATGCCGCTCATCTGCGCGACGCGCTGCTGCAGACGCTGGAGGTTCGCCGCGGCATCGAATGCGAGGCGGGCATGGTTGCGGCGCGGCGGCGCACCGAGAAGGATCTTGTCGTCATCGAGGAAAAGCTCGACGAAATGGAGCGGGTGCACCTGGAGAAGGGCACATCAGGGCCGGAAGATCTGGCCTTCCATCTCGCCGTCTACGACGCAGCCCACAATCCGCTGTTTCGCCAGCTTCTCGAGCAGATGCGCGAGACCTTCGAGCGCTTCTGGGAGCATCCGTTCGACCGGCAGGATTTCGCCCGGCGGTCCTTTCCCTTTCACCGAACGCTTTTCAACGCGATCGCTGCCCAGGACCCGGAGGCGGCGCGCGCGGAAACATTGAAGATTCTCGAAATCGTCGAGGAAGACATCAAGGAAATGTCCAAATGAGCAGCGGCGCAGAACCGTTCGATCTTGCTTCCCTAATCACCGCCCACGACGAAGGCAACTTCGCCGAGGCCGTCGTGCCGCCGATCTTTCAGACATCGCTTTTCACCTTTTCCGATTATGACGAGATGATTGCCTCCTATCGCGGCGAGAAGGTGCGGCCGATCTATACGCGCGGGCTGAACCCAACGGTGCGCGCCTTTGAGGAAATGCTGGCAAAGCTCGAAGGCGCCGAGGATGCGCTCGGTTTTGCGAGCGGAATGGCGGCAATCTCTTCGGCGGTCTTAAGCTTCGTCGAGCCGGGCGACCGCATCGTCGCTGTCAAGCATGTCTATCCCGATGCCTTCCGGCTGTTCGGCACCATTCTGAAGCGGATGAAGGTCGAGGTGACCTACGTCGATGGGCGCGACGAGGAGGCGGTAGCCAAGGCGCTGCCCGGCGCCAAGGTTCTGTACCTGGAAAGTCCGACGAGCTGGGTGATGGAAGCCCATGATGTCGGCGCGCTGGCAGCGCTTGCGAG
The DNA here is from genome assembly GCF_002211395.1 of Rhizobium sp. R339. Classification (NCBI taxonomy): domain Bacteria; kingdom Pseudomonadati; phylum Pseudomonadota; class Alphaproteobacteria; order Hyphomicrobiales; family Rhizobiaceae; genus Rhizobium; species Rhizobium sp. R339. The sequence continues at coordinate 110,398 of NZ_LOKV01000006.1, read as the reverse complement.
ACGGCACGGCGCCGTCTCGATGATCGACAACAGCTGGGCAAGCCCGTTCTTCCAGCGGCCGCTGACGCTCGGCGTCGATCTCGTCATCCATTCGGCCTCGAAATATCTGGGCGGCCACAGCGATGTCGTGGCGGGCATCGTCGCCGGTTCGAAGGACATGATCGCGCGCATCAAGGCCGAGGCCTATCCCTATCTCGGCGGTAAGCTTTCGCCCTTCGATGCATGGCTGCTGATCCGCGGCCTGCGCACGCTGCCGCTGCGCATGAAAGCACACGAAGCCTCCGCCCTGGAAATTGCCAAGCGCCTGCAGCGGCTTGAGGTGGTGGAGACGGTCTGCCATCCCGGCCTCGCGAACAGCCTGCCGCCCGGGCTCAACGGCACATCGGGCCTCTTCTCGTTCATCTTCCGCGAAGGCGTCGATATCCGCGCCTTCGCCGACCATCTCAAGCTTTTCAAACTGGGTGTAAGCTGGGGTGGGCACGAAAGCCTGATCGTACCTGGCGAGGTGGTGCTGCAGCAGAAGGCGCAGCCGAATTCCGCGCATGCGTTCGGCATCCATGCGCGATCCGTACGCCTCCATGTCGGCCTCGAAGGAACCGAGGCGCTGTGGAGGGACATCGAGGAGGCGCTCGCCGCCGCCTCACAATCCTGAAACCCGAGAGAAACCTAAAAGGGGGAACTGAGCATGAAAAAACTAATAATCTCGACGCTCTTCGCTTCGATGATGGCGGGTACGGCCTTTGCCGACACCACGCTCAAGCTTGTCGAAGTCATCACAAGCCCGGAGCGCACCGAAACGCTGAAATCGATCGTCGGCAAGTTCGAGGCCGCCAATCCCGGCACCAAGGTCGACATCATCTCGCTGCCCTGGAACGAGGCCTTCCAGAAGTTCGCGACCATGGTATCGGCCGGCGACGTGCCCGACGTGATGGAAATGCCCGATACCTGGCTGTCGCTCTATGCCAATAACGGCATGCTCGAAAGCCTGGAGCCCTACCTCGAAAAGTGGGAGCACACCAAGGAGCTGACGCCGCGCGCGCTCGAACTCGGCCGCGACGTCAAGGACACCGCCTATATGCTGCCTTACGGCTTCTATTTGAGGGCGATGTTCTACAACAAGAAGCTGCTTTCGGAGGCCGGCGTCGCCGAGCCACCGAAGACGATGGAAGAGTTCACCGCCGCTTCGGAAAAGGTTTCCAAGCTGCCGGGCAAATACGGCTACTGCATGCGCGGCGGACCGGGCGGCCTCAACGGCTGGATGATCTTCGCCGCGTCCATGGCCGGCTCGAACAAATACTTCAACGAAGACGGCACCTCGACGATGAACAGCCCCGGCTGGGCCAAGGGCATCGAGTGGATGGTCGATCTTTACAAGAAGGGTTATGCGCCGAAGGACAGCGTCAACTGGGGCTTCAACGAAGTCGTCGCCGGCTTCTATTCCGGCACCTGCGCCTTCCTCGACCAGGATCCGGATGCGCTGATCGCCATCGCCGAGCGCATGAAGAAGGAAGACTTCGGCGTCGCGCCGCTGCCGAAAGGCCCTGACGGCAAGTCCTTCCCGACCATCGGTTACGGCGGCTGGTCGATGTTCACGACGAGCGGAAACAAGGACCTTGCCTGGAAGCTGATCGCCACCCTCGAAGGGCCGGAAGGCAATCTCGAATGGAACAAGCGCATCGGCGCCCTGCCGGCCTATACGTCGGCCGAGAAGGATCCGTTCTATGCCGGTGATCAGTTCAAGGGCTGGTTCGAGGAACTGGCGGACCCGAACACGGTGCCGACAGTGATGCCAACCTACCTCGAGGAGTTCGCCTTCTTCAAGGATTCGCTGGCGATCAAGACCTCGCAGCAGGCCTTACTCGGCGACATCCCGGCAAAGGACCTGGCCGACCAGTGGGCGGACTATCTGACCAAGGCGCAGCAGAAGTTCTTGAGCAAGAAGTAAGTGGCCCAGGGCTTTGTGGCGGCAGCCCCTCATCCGGCTGCCGCCACCTTCTCCCCGAGGGGAGAAGAGATTCGCGGCGGCGCCTCATTCCCTCTTCTCCCCAGCGGGGAGAAGGTGCCGGCAGGCGGATGAGGGGGCTACCTCCCAGCGGTATATATAATGGAAACTGCAATCCGATGACCATTTCCGCCGACACGATCGACATGCGTCGCGACCGCAGGCCGTGGCTGCGTCGCCTTGCCGATGCTTCGGAGCCTTATCTCTACAGCGCGCCGTCGCTGATCCTGATCGTCGCGGTGATGCTGGTGCCGCTGACATTGGGCGTTTCCTACGCCTTCCGCGATATCCAACTGCTCAATCCGTTTTCCGGCGGCTTCATCGGGCTCGATCATTTCCGTGCGCTTTCGAGCGACGTGGCCTTCTATGGCGCCTTGAGGAACACGCTTTGGTGGACCGGCGCCTCCGTCGTCCTGCAGTTCATCTTCGGGCTCATTCTAGCGCTGCTGCTCGACAAGCCCTTCCGCGGCCGGGCGATCGCGCAGGCGCTGGTCTTCCTGCCCTGGGCGGTGCCCTCCTTTCTCGCCGGCCTCAACTGGGCCTGGCTGTTCAACCCCGTCATCGGGCCGATCCCGCACTGGCTCTTCGCGCTAGGGCTGATGCACGAGCCGGGCAATATCCTCTCCGATCCCAACTATGCCATGTGGGGGCCGATCGTCGCCAATGTCTGGTGGGGCATTCCCTTCTTTGCGATCACGCTGCTGGCGGCCCTGCAGGCGATCCCGCGCGATCTTTACGAGGCAGCGTCGATCGACGGGGCCGGCTGGTTCCAGCGCTTCCGCTCAATCACCCTGCCGTTTCTGGCGCCGACCATTGCGATCACTGTGCTGTTGCGTACCGTTTGGATTTCCAATTTCGCCGATCTCATCGTCGTTATGACCAATGGCGGGCCGGCGGACCGCACGCAGATCGTCGCCAGCTACATCTTCACGACGGCCTTCAAGCGGCTCGATTTCGGTTATGCCTCGGCAATCGCGCTGGTGCTGCTGGTGCTGCTGCTCGCCTATTCGATGCTGATCATCCTGCTGCGGCAGACGCTGCTGAACAAGGATTGAGACCATGAGACGATCCGTCCTTCCCACGATCGCGCACCGTCTGGCGATCCTCTGCTATATCGCCTTCGCGCTCTTCCCGCTGTTCTGGCTGCTCAAGGTGTCGGTGACGCCGAACGACCTGCTCTATACCGAGGGTGTGCGCATGTGGCCGTCGCGCACGAGTTGGGATCATTATGCCTTCGTGCTGCAGCACAGCGCCTTCCCGACCTTCTTCAAGAACAGCCTGATCGTGTCGGCCTCGACGGCAGTGACGGTAACGATCTGCGCCTCGCTCTCCGGCTATGCGCTGTCGCGCTTCAATTTCCGGGCGAAATACTGGATCGTCGCCTTGATGCTGCTGACCCAGATGTTCCCGCTCGTCATGCTGGTCGCGCCGATCTTCAAGATCCTGTCGCCCTTGCATCTGACGAACAGCCTGACCGGGCTCGTCATCGTCTACACCGCCTTCAACGTGCCCTTCGCCACCTTCCTGATGCAGTCCTTCTTCGACGGCATTCCGAAGGATTTGGAAGAGGCGGCGATGATCGACGGGGCGACGCAATTCACGGCGTTTCGGCAGATCATCCTGCCGCTGACGCTGCCCGGGATCGCCGCCACCCTCGGCTTCGTCTTTACCGCCGCCTGGAGCGAGTTGCTCTTTGCGCTGATGCTGATCAACGGCAATGACGCGGCGACCTTCCCGGTCGGGCTTCTCACCTTCGTTTCGAAATTCTCGGTGGATTTCGGGCAGATGATGGCAGCGGGCGTCATGGCGCTCATTCCGGCCGGCCTCTTCTTCCTGCTCATCCAACGTTATCTCGTCCAGGGCCTGACGGCCGGCGCGGTCAAGGGTTAAACAGAATGGCATCGATCGATATCCAGAATATCCGCAAAGCCTATGGCCATGTGCAGGTGCTGCACGGCGTGGACCTGAAGATCCGGGACGGCGAATTCGTCGTGCTGGTCGGCCCTTCCGGCTGCGGCAAGTCCACGCTCCTGCGCATGATCGCCGGACTGGAGGACGTCACCGGCGGCGAGATCCGGATTGCCGGCGCCAGGGTGAACGAGCTGCATCCCAAGGACCGCGACATCGCCATGGTGTTCCAGTCCTACGCGCTCTATCCGCATATGAACGTTGCCGGCAATATGAGCTACAGCCTAAGGCTGCGGAAGACGGCCAAGGAAAAGATCGCAAGCGCGGTGTCCGCCGCCGCTGCCAAGCTCGGCCTCGATCCGCTGCTCGAGCGCAGGCCGAAGGCGCTTTCCGGCGGCCAGCGCCAGCGCGTGGCCATGGGCCGCGCCATCGTGCGCCAGCCGAAGGCTTTCCTGTTCGACGAGCCGCTCTCCAACCTCGACGCGCGCCTGCGTGAACAGATGCGTGCTGAAATCAAGAAGCTGCATGGCGACCTCAAGGCGACCTCGATCTACGTCACCCATGACCAGATCGAGGCGATGACGCTGGCGGACCGCATCGTCGCCATGCATGGCGGCGTCGTCCAGCAGGTCGGTAGTCCGCTGGAACTCTACGACCGCCCCGCCAACCTGTTCGTCGCCGGCTTCATCGGGTCGCCGGGGATGAACTTCCTCGACGCGACCTATGACGCAGGCGGCGTGAGGCTGAAGGACGGCACGATCGTGCCGCTCGCAAAACCGCTGCCACTTGCCGACGGCGCAGAGGTCACCCTCGGCATCCGGCCGGAGCATGTGCAGATGACCAATGACGGGACCGGGCTTGCCACCGAAGTGGAGCTCGTCGAACCCACCGGCTTCGGCATCATCGTGCACCTCGCCCTTCACGGCCTGCCGTTCAAAATCTTCACGCTCGATCGCGATACCTTGAGGGCGGGGCCGAAGGTCAACGTCGCCTTCCCTCCGCAATATCTGCATGTGTTCGATGGCGAAGGACAACGCGTCGAGTGAAAAAGTCGAGGACCGCCCCCTAAGGCGGCGATATCTCTTGGTTGTCCTCACCGTAAAAAGCACGCCGGCGAGGAAAAGGTCTATCGGATTCAAGGGGATGAACAAGACTCAAAAAACGCGTGAATCATTCTGGTTAAGCCCTTGAAATTTGATTCGTTTTGACTCGGAACCAATCGTAAAGTGATTCGGTTGACTCGCACTGGTTGCGGCAGGAGCGCGTGCGAAATGGTTGCCCCGAGAGCGAATTGGAAAGGCTTTATCAAGTTCGGGGAGGTGGCTTTCCCGGTGGCGCTCTATACCGCCGCCTCCACATCCGAGCGGATCGCATTTCACACACTGAACAGAAAGACCGGCAACCGGGTGCGCCGAGAATTCGTCGACGGCCAGACCGGTGACCCGGTCGAGCGTGAGGACCAGGTCAAGGGTTTTGAGATCGAGGACGGTCGTTACGTTGTCCTCGAGCCCGAGGAGATCGCGGCCGCCATTCCCGAGAGCGACAAGACGCTGAAGGTGGAGGCGTTTATCCCTTGTGACGAGGTCGATGACGTCTATTTCGACAAGCCCTATTATTTGGCTCCCGACACGATGGGCAGTGACGCTTTCAAACTCCTGAGGGACGGCATGAAGAAGGCCAAAGTCGCGGCCATCGCCAGGACGGTGCTGTTCCGGCGCCTGCGAACGCTCCTCATCCGCCCCCATGGCAAAGGGCTGGTCGGCGCCACTTTGAATTTCGACTATGAAGTCCGCTCCTCCGACAAGGCATTCGACGAGATGCCGGATCTCAAGATCGGAGGCGAGATGCTGGAGCTTGCCAAGCACATCATCAATACCAAGAAGGGCGAGTTCGATCCGAAACAATTCGACGACCGTTACGAAGCGGCCGTCGCCGAATTGGTGAAAGCCAAGATCGAAGGTCGCACGCTTCCGAAGAAAAAGGCGGCGCCGGCTGCGAAACCAAACGATCTGTTGCAGGCACTGCGCGAAAGCGCCGGCATGACGACGCCAGCAAAGACGAAGCGCACCGCTGCAAACGCCAATGCCGGCAAGAGCAGGCAGAAGGCCGCACGCGCATCGTCGCCGAAATCACGCAGCCCAGGCCGCGCTCACCAGCGCCGCGCCGGATGATCGGAGGTTGCCATGGCGATCCGCCCATACTGGAAAGGCTACCTGAAGCTATCGCTCGTCACCTGCCCGGTGCAGATGATGCCGGCCACCTCCGAAAACGAGAAGGTGCGCTTTCACACGCTCAATCGCGCAACTCAAAACCGCGTCATCAGCCATTATGTCGACGCCGTCACCGGCAAGGACGTCAAGGATGAAGACGAAGTGAAAGCCTATCAGCGCGGTGAGAACGAATATGTCATGCTCGAAGACGATGAGCTGGAGAACGTCGCGCTCGAAAGCACCAAGACGATCGATATCGAGGTCTTTACGCCGCGCAACGGTGTCGATTGGATCTGGCTCGACACTCCCTACTATCTTTCACCTGACGATCCGGTCGGCCAGGAGGCGTTCTCGGTGATCCGCGATGCGATGGCGGCCGAGGACATGGTCGGCATCTCGCGACTGGTGATTGCGCGCCGCGAGCGCGCGGTGATGCTGGAGCCACGTGGCAAGGGCATCGTCCTTTGGACCCTGCGTTACGGTGACGAAGTGCGCGGCGCGGAGAGCTATTTCGAACGTGTGGACGATCAACCGGTGGACAGCCAGATGATGCCGCTCGTCCAGCAGCTCATCAAGAAGCAGACGCAGCACTGGAACCCGAAGATGATCTCCGACCCGGTGCAGGACAGGCTGCTCGAGCTTATCGAGGCCAAGAAGAAGCTGATGAAGAAGCCTGTCAGGGCAAAAGCGAAGGGCAGGGAGAAGGCAGAGCCGGGTCCCAGCAATGTCATCAACATCATGGAGGCGCTCCGCAAATCCGTCGATGCGGAGAACCGATCCGGCAGGCATTGAGCGATGACCAGACCACGGCGCCCCTCCGCCCCCCTCCTGCGCGACTCCAATTCTTCGATACAATCGCGACCCGTGCGCCGGCGTGACCCCGACCAGCCAAACCTGCCTTTCGAGGCAATGCCGTCCAGAGTGGAGCCCTGCCTGGCGCTGCTGAAGCAAACGGTGCCGCAGGGGCCGGATTGGCTTTATGAGGTGAAGTGGGACGGTTATCGATTGGCGATCCACATCGAACCAAATAGCATTCGTATTCTCACCCGCGGCGGCCATGACTGGACCCATCGCTTTCCGGCTATCGCCGCAGGTGCAAGAGAACTTGGTGTGTCGACCTGCATTCTCGATGGAGAAGCTGTCGTCCTTGATGAAGAGGGCCGCTCCGACTTTGGAGCGTTGCAGCGCTCGCTCGGCGGCAGGGGCGGCAAGCGCATTTCGACCGAATCCATCTTCTGCGCCTTCGATCTATTGTACCTCGATGGTCACGACCTGACGCGCACCGAGCTCTCGGTCCGCCGCCATCTTCTGGAAGATCTGATGCCTGAGACCGACGACGCTGCCATTCGGTTCTCGCAAGAGCTCGATCTCGGCAGCGAGGAACTGCTCGAGCATGCATGCCATCTGGGCCTGGAAGGGATCATTGCAAAGCGCAGGGACAGCCCTTACCGAAGCGGTCGTCTGGGGGACTGGCAGAAGATCAAATGCGTTCAAAGCGACAGCTTCATGATCGTCGGTTACGAGGAATCGGCCAGCACCCGCGGCGGGCTCGGCAGTCTTTTGCTTGCGGGTCGGAAGGGCCAAGACTGGATCTATGTCGGCTCCGTCGGCACGGGGTTCAATCGGGAGGAGGCAGAATATTTGCGCAAGACGCTGAACCGCCTCCAAACGAAAAAGCCTGCCGTGCCTCTGAAAGGAAAGCGGCTTGTTTTTTCCCAACCGACCCTGATCGCCGAAATCGAGTTTCGCGGCTGGACGCGCGAAGGTAGCCTCCGCCACGCCTCATATAAGGGCCTTCGTGACATTCAGGATAATGCTGCCGTCTTCGATATGGCTGATGCCGCTGCGATCACATGAAGTCCTGCGGGCGATCAAGACCTCGCAGAGTCCAGCGGCGCCCTGTGCCCGTCATGGCCGTGTCAGGCGGCATGCTTGCCGGTCCGGCCGAGCTTCTTGATAGCCTGCTCCAGGGAACGCTGCCCCTCACAATAATCCTTCCATGCGGCTGACTTCGATAGCAAAGTAGGCACGGTCCGGACCGTGAACCTCTTGGGGTCAAGGTCTGATTTCACCTGCGTCCACGTCAGAGGCATTGACACCATCGCTCCTGGGCGGGCTCGAGGAGAAAGTGGCGCCACGGCCGTCGCCATGCGATCGTTGCGCAGATAATCAAGGAAAATGCGACCGCCCCTCAGGCTCTTCGTCATTTTGATAAGATAGAGATCGGGATTGTTGCGGGCCATCTGCTGGCAGACGTCATGCGCGAAGGCCTTTGCATCGGGCCAGGATAATGGCTTTCGCTTATTGACTGCCAGTGGGGTCACGACATGCAGGCCCTTGCCGCCGGTCGTCTTGCAGAAACTGATCAATCCGAGGTCTTCCAGCCGGTCGCGCATTTCGCGGGCAGCAGCAACAACGGTGGAAAAAGGAACATTGGGGCCGGGATCGAGATCGAATACAAGGCGGCCAGGCACTTCCGGTTGCCCGGGTTCACAATTCCACGGGTGGAGCTCGACCGCTCCGATCTGGGCGACGGCGGCAAGCCCTTCGATGCGATCGATCTGCAGATATGGCTTCTTGTCGCCGAATACCTTGACCAATTCCAGCAGGTTGGATTGTCCGGCCATCGCATGACGCTGGAAGAACTGCTCGCCACCAATCCCATCCGGGGCACGGATGATCGAGCAGGGCCTGCCCTTGATGTGGTCGATCATCCAGTCCCCGACCGCCTCGTAATAGCGGGCTAATTCTTCCTTTGTTACCGGCTCCCCGTCGTTATGATCCGGCCACAACGGTTTGTCCGGATTTGAAATGAGCACGCCCATGACATCGGCCTTCTGACCCTTGCGGCGCGTCGGTTTCTGTGTGGACCTCCCAGCCGGCTCCGCAACTTCAGCTCTAGAGGGTCTCAGCGGTCGCTCCGCTTCGACTTCCCTGGCCGGCTTATCTTCGCGCAATCCTTTGAAGGCCGCCTGCCGGACGAGACCGTCCGCGGTCCAGCCCTCGAATTCGATCTCGGCGACAAGCTCGGGCTTTACCCAGGCGACCTCCGCCTGCTTCTTCGGAGCGCCGATTCCGGTGAACGGCGATTTCGCCGTCTCCAGCGCCCTCAGTTTCGGAAGCAGCGTTTCCACCTTGCTGGCGCCGTAGCCGGTGCCCACACGGCCGACATAGACAAAATGGTCGCTGCGAAAAACACCAACGAGAAGGGAGCGGAACTTGCCGTTGGTCTTGGCGTAGGCGCCGATGACCACCTCATGCCCCGCTCGGCATTTCGACTTCGCCCAACTTGCCGTTCGTCCGGATTGATAGGGCGCATCTGCCTGTTTTGAGACGATGCCTTCCAGCGAGAGCTTGCATGCCGACCTGAGGACGGCGTCACCGCCGGTTTCGAAATGTTCGACGTAGCGGATGCGAGGATCGTTGCCGGCGCCGGCGAGGAGCTCCTGCAATCGCCGCTTTCGCTCGATGAGAGGCTTCGAGCGGAGATCCTCGCCGCCGTGATAGAGCAAGTCGAAGGCGAAAAAGACGAGGTTGCCGGTCTTGCCCTCCGATAGCGCAGCCTGTAGCGCGGCGAAATTCGGCGCACCGTGTTCGTCGAGCGCGCAGATTTCGCCATCGACGATACAATCAGGAAGCGTTGACGCCGCCCCGGCGATTTCGGTGTACTTGGCCGTCCAGTCGAGACCTTTCCTGGTTTTCAACGTCGCGTCGCCATCGCGCACGCGCATCTGTATGCGGTATCCATCGAACTTGATCTCGTGGATCCAGCCGTCTCCGCCGGGCGGCCGCTCCAGCTTCTCGCAAAGCTGCGGTGGGATGAAATCCGGAAGATCCACCGCCGTAGCAGTGCGGGCGCGCTTTCCGCCGCCCGCCTCCTGCCGCTCCTCGGCGGCCAATCCATGATTGCTGTCCCAGACGGCGTCCGCCTGGACCTTGCCGCCTTCCACCATGAAGGGTTTCGGCTTGCGACCCTTGCCGGCTGCGATCATTTCCATGCTGCGCCCTGAGGCCACCGAGGTGATGTTTTCTTCCAAGATGAAAGCACCGTTCTCCTCCACGGAGAAATCATCATGATGCTTGATCAGCAGCCAATTGGTACGCTTGCTGCGTTCGCGATCATTGCGCATGCGCACGAGCACGAAGCTCCCGTGCAGGCGCTCGCCTTCAAGCGTGAACTTGAAGTCGCCCTTGGAAAGCGCTTGCTCAGGGCTCTTTTTTCCCTCCGGCTCCCAATAGCCACGATCCCACAGCATGACCGTGCCGCCGCCATACTGGCCTTTCGGAATCGTGCCTTCGAAGTCGCCGTAATCGAGCGGATGGTCTTCGACCTCGACAGCCAGGCGTTTGTCGTGCGGATCGAGCGATGGACCTTTGGTGACGGCCCAGCTCTTGAACACGCCGTCGAGCTCAAGCCGCAGGTCGTAGTGCAGCCGTGTCGCATCGTGCTTCTGAATGACAAAGCGGCGGCGGTTGCTCTTTTCGATGCGCCGCTCCCCGCTCGGCTCAGCGGTCTTTTGAAAATCGCGTTTTGATCGGTAGTTCGATAGCTTGTCGCTGGCCATGGCTGTCCCCGGGCATTCGGTCCTCAAACGAAATAGCGGTCATCGTTGTTCCAACGCCGAGCGATGGCCGAATCCCTGAAAAGGAGGGGGCGTCTGCCGCCAGGCTGGCACGAACCGACTGTCTCGTCACTTTATGATCGCGCATCAACGATTGCAGCGCCAGGCATTCGCCGAGCGGAAAAAGCTTTTGCCACATCGCCCGCAAGGGCTATATCGTCAGATAACCTTGCTGGACTGGATGCCATGACCGATACCGTTCTCGACCGTTTTCTCCGTTATGTCGTAATCGACACGCAATCCGACCCTTCCTCGTCGACGCAGCCGACCACCGAGAAACAGAAGAATCTCGGACGGGTTCTGGTTGACGAATTATTGAAGATCGGCGTTGCGGATGCGCATCTCGACGAGCACGGCTATGTCTATGCGACGATTCCCGCCAACAGCGACAAGCCGGTTCCGGTCATCTGCTTCTGCTCGCATATGGATACGGCGCCCGATTTCAGCGGCACGGATGTCAAACCGCAGATCGTCAGGAATTATGCGGGCGGGGATATCCAACTCACCGGCGACCCGAGCCGGGTGATCCGCGTTTTTGAACACCCAGAGCTAAAGAACCAGATCGGCAACGACATCGTGACGACCGACGGAACGACATTGCTCGGCGCCGACGACAAGGCGGGACTGGCGGAAATCATGACGGCGGCGCAGATCCTGGTCGACAATCCCGAGATCCGGCACGGGACGATCAAGATCCTGTTCACGCCAGACGAGGAAGTCGGGCGCGGCGTCAACAAGGTCGATCTCCAGAAACTCGGCGCCGACTTCGCCTATACGATGGACGGCGAGACATCAGGCCATATCGAGGACGAGACCTTTTCGGCCGATGGTGTGGAGATCGACATTTCAGGCGTGGCGATCCATCCGGGCTTTGCCAAGAACCGCATGGAAAACGCCATCAAGATCGCAGGCGCCATCATCGATCGCTTGCCGAGGGATATTGCGCCCGAGACCACAGAGGGCAAGCAGGGCTTCATCCATCCGGTCGACTTGAACGGCTCGATGGAGAAAGCGTCCTTGAGCCTCATCATCCGCGATTTCACGGAGGAGGGGCTCGTGGAAAAGGAGGCTATGCTCGAAGCCATCGTGAAGGACGTGCTATCGGCCTATCCCGGCTCGACCTATCGCTTCGAGGTGAAAGAGCAGTATCGCAACATGAAGGTGGTGCTCGACCGTCATCCCGAGATCGTCGACAACGCCATCGAAGCCGTGCGGCGGGCCGGCATGACGCCGGTGCGCGGCAGCATCCGCGGCGGCACGGATGGCTCGCGCCTCTCCTTCATGGGGCTGCCGTGCCCGAACATCTTCGCCGGCGGCCATGCCTTCCATTCGCCGCTGGAATGGGTCAGCCGTCAGGACATGGAGAAGGCCGTTCGGACGATCGTTGAGCTTGCCAAGGTCTGGGAAGAGCGCGCTTAAACGCGCTTCTTGTTCGATTTTCCGGCCTGGCGGCGTCAGCCGCCGATCGCCGGAATGTCGCCGCGCAGCATTACGCTGTCATAGGCGGGGCGGGGAGTGGGGATCGCGATCGGCATCCCCGGCTCGGGCTCGATCGAAGTTTCCGGCTGGGTCACCGGCGCGGTGATGTGCATCTGTGCCGTGCTTGCCGTAGACATGGGGTCGGGAGCCGGCAGCGGAACCGGAACGGCCGAAGGTATCAGCGCCTCGAATTGCGGCGGCAGCATGCTCTCACCGGGAACATAATTCATTGCCACCTCATAGGCTGGCAGCGGCGCCGGCGTTTGGAGCGTGCCATTGGGATCGCGCTTCTCGTAGAAGGCGTTGCCGCCGGCAACCGTGACATAATGCATGTTGTTGTAAGGGAATTTCAGCCCGTCGGTATGGAAGAACATCGCATCCTTCACCGCAGGATGGCGCGCACCTTTCATGAGGATGGCGTCGGCCGCGGTGGCAAGCTGCGGCTCGGCCTGCGACTTGACTTCGCGCGTCATCACACCCGGCGCAAACTGCTTCTCCTGGGCGACAACGCCGCAGATCGACTGAGGATAGGCCCCTGAAGTGAGCCTGTTCATGACGACGGTGCCGACGGCCAGATAGCCGTCTTCATCCGAATGCTGCGATTCGAAATACATCGCGCGCTTCAGGCAGTCGCGATCCTTGGCCGTATAGTTGAAAGTGACTTTCGCCGGTTGAACCTGTGCTGTCTTCGCCGCCGTTGCCGCCGGCTTCGTCGTTGTCGTGCAGCTCGCGGCTGCCAGTCCTACGAACAAAATCCCGCCCAGGGATTTTGCAAAGGAAATCTCCGCCCTCAACGCCAGGTGCCTCCTATCGGATTAGTCCAGCCCTTTATGATTAACGCGAAAACGTTTTACTCGGCATGTGACAAAAATACAAACAACCTAGGATCACAAAAAGCCTGAGGGACTCTCGCCGAATACGATTCCGGCGAGGATCCGTTTCCATCAGCCACGGAACAGCTTCCAGCGGGTGGGCTTGAAGGCCACCCGGTTGCGGTCGAGCCTGTCGGCCTCGCTCGGCGGCAGCTCGATTTCGATATTCGGGCGGCCGTTGCCGATATCGAGTTCGATATGGCGGGTGCCGGCGACGCGGCGGCTGGAAACCGGGTGCCCGGCGATGCAGTTTTCCGCCGATTCGCAGAGCCTGACGTCGTGCGGGCGGAAATAGAGCTGCGCCGGCCCATCGGGCTCACCCTCGGCATTGAGGCCGAGCGAGCGGCCTTCGAAGCGGATGTCGCCGTCTGAAATATCGACCTGCAGGCAATTCGACTGGCCGATGAAGCCGAAGACGAAGGGCGAGTTGGGATAGTCGTATACCTCGTCCGGCGTGCCGACCTGTTCGATCGCGCCCTGGCTCATGACGACGACCCGGTCGGCGAGCTCCAGTGCCTCGTCCTGATCGTGGGTGACGAAGACGGTGGTGTGGCCGGTGCGGTCGTGGATCTCGCGCAGCCATTTGCGCAGATCCTTGCGCACCTGGGCATCGAGCGCGCCGAAGGGTTCGTCGAGCAGCAGCACGTTCGGCTCGACGGCCATGGCGCGGGCGAGCGCCACGCGCTGGCGCTGGCCGCCGGAAAGCTGGGCCGGGTAGCGTTTTTCAAGACCGGAAAGCTGCACCAGTTCGAGCAGTTCCAGCGCCCGCCGACGGATATCGGCTTTCGCAGGACGTCGTGCGCCGCTTCTCACTCTCAGGCCGAATGAGACATTGTCGAGCACCGTCATGTAGCGGAAGAGGGCATAATGCTGGAACACGAAGCCGATATTGCGCTGCTGCACTGACTTCTTCGAAGCATCCTCGTCGCCGAAGAAGATCTGTCCCTCGGTCGGGCTTTCCAGGCCGGCGATCAGGCGCAGCAATGTCGTCTTGCCGGAGCCCGAAGGACCGAGCAGTGCGATCAGCTCGCCGGAGCGGATATCGAGCGAGACATCGTGCAGCGCCGGAAAACGATCGAATTCCTTGCGGATGTTTTGAACGCGTACTTCCATTCCAGATCCTTCAGTGCCGCCGGCTGGCGGAGATTTCAGCGCTGTAGCGCATTTCCAGCAGCGTCTTCAAAACAAGAGTTACGAGTGCCAGCAAGGCCAAAAGCGTGGCGACGGCGAAAGCGCCGGTGAAATTATACTCGTTATAGAGAATCTCGACCTGCAGCGGCATGGTGTTCGTCTGGCCGCGGATGTGGCCGGAGACGACGGAGACGGCACCGAACTCGCCCATGGCGCGGGCGTTGCAGAGCAGCACGCCGTAGAGCAGGCCCCATTTGATGTTCGGCAGCGTGACGTACCAGAAGGTCTGCCAGCCGCTGGCGCCGAGCGAAAGGGCAGCCTCTTCGTCAGCCGTTCCCTGTTCCTGCATCAGCGGGATCAATTCGCGGGCGACGAAGGGGAAGGTGACGAACATGGTCGCGAGCACCAGGCCCGGTACGGCAAACAGGATCTTGATGTTGTTGGCGCTCAGCCATTGGCCGAGATAGGTGTTCGCCCCGAACAGCAGCACGAAGACCAGGCCCGATATGACGGGCGAAACCGAGAAAGGCAGGTCGATCAGCGTTGTCAGAAACGCCTTGCCCTTGAACTCGAACTTGGCGATCGCCCAGGCGGCGGCGACTCCGAAGGCAAGGTTCAGCGGCACGCTGATGCCGGCGACGATCAGCGTCAGGCGGATCGCCGAGAAGGTTTCGGCATCGCCAAGCGCCGTGATGAAGGGGCCGGCTCCCTTGCGGAAGGCTTCGACGAAGACGGCGGTCAGCGGCAGCAGCAGGATCAGCAGCAGGAAGACGAGCGAGAGGGTGATCAGGCTGTAGCGCGCGATCCTGTGTTCGGTCGTCACCGAACGCAGCTTGACGGGTTGAACGGTCGCATCAAGCGCCATAGCCATACCTCCGCCTGCTCCAGCTCTGGATGAGATTGATGACAAGCAGCATGGCGAACGAGATGATCAGCATGATCGCCGCGATGCCGGTCGCTGCCGCGTAATTATATTCTTCGAGTTTGATGACGATCAGCAGCGGCGCGATCTCCGATTTGAACGGCAGGTTGCCGGCGATGAAGATGACAGAGCCATATTCGCCGACGCCACGGGCAAAGGCCAGCGCGAAGCCGGTGAGCACGGCAGGCGCCAGCCCCGGCAGCAGCACCCGGAAAATCGTCTGGAAGCGGTTGGCGCCGAGCGTGGCCGCGGCCTCTTCCACTTCCTTGTCGATCTCCTCCATGACGGGCTGCACCGTGCGCACCACGAAGGGCAGGCCGACGAAGATCAGTGCCACGACGATACCAGCCGGCGTGAAGGCGATCTTGATGCCGAGCGGCGTCAGGAACTGGCCGATCCAGCCGTTCGGCGCGTAGAGGGTCGTCAGTGCGATGCCGGCGACCGCGGTCGGCAGCGCGAAGGGCAGATCGACCATGGCATCGATGACGCGCTTGCCGGGGAAGCGGTAGCGCACCAGCACCCAGGCGAGGATGATGCCGAAGATGGCATTGACGATCGCGGCGATGAAGGCGCTGCCGAAGCTGATGCGCAGTGCGTTCAGCGTGCGCGGATCGAGCGCGATCGACCAGAATTTCTCCCAGCCGAGCGCGCTCGACCGGACGGCAAGGCCCGAGAGCGGGATGAGGATCAGAAGGGTGAGCCAGGTCAAGGTAAGGCCGAGCGCCATTCCGAAACCCGGAATGACGCTCGGCCGTCTGAACCGCCACCGTGTGGGGCTATGTGCTTTCATGAAGTCTATTATTGGGCCGGCTTGTAGATCTGGTCAAATACGCCGCCATCGCCGAAGAATTTCGGCTGGGCTTCCTTCCAGCCGCCGAAGTCGTCGATGGTGGCGAGCGTCAGCTTCGGGAAACGGGCGATGTCGGCCGGATCGGCAGCTTCCGGCTTGATCGGCCGGTAGTAATGCTTGGCGGCGATCTTCTGGCCTTCGTCCGAATAGAGATAGTTGAGATAGGCTTCGGCGACCTTGCGCGTGCCCTTCTTGTCGACATTGCCGTCGACGACGGCGACCGGCGGGTCGGCGCGGATGGAAAAGGTCGGCGTTACGATCTCGAACTGGTCGGGGCCGAGTTCCTCAAGCGAAAGATAGGCTTCGTTTTCCCAGGCGAGCAGCACGTCGCCAAGGCCGCGCTGGACGAAGGTGGTCGTGGCGCCGCGCGCGCCTGTGTCGAGAACCGGAACGTGCTGCAGCAGTTTCCCGACGTAATCCTGCGCCTTGGCGTCGTCGCCGCCATTCGCCTGCTTGGCCCATGCCCAGGCAGCCAGGAAGTTCCAGCGGGCGCCGCCCGAGGTCTTCGGGTTCGGCGTGATGACCTGCACGTCGTCCTTGATCAGGTCGCCCCAATCCTTGATGCCCTTCGGGTTGCCCTTGCGGACGAGGAAGACGATCGTCGAAGTATAGGGCGTCGAATTGTTCGGGAGCTTCGTCTTCCAGTCGGCCGGGATCTTGCCGGTCGCCTTGGCGATGGCGTCGATGTCGCCTTCGAGGGCCAGCGTTACGACATCGGCGTCGAGGCCGTCGATGACCGAGCGGGCCTGGGCGCCGGAGCCGCCGTGCGAGGCCTGGATCGTAACGGTTTCACCCGTGTCCTTCTGCCACTTGGCGGCAAAGGCGGCGTTGAAATCCTTGTACAATTCGCGGGTCGGATCATAGGAAACATTGAGCAGCGACTGGTCCGCGAAGACGGGAGCTACGCTCCCGATTGCGAAGCTGCCTGCCATGACCGCGGCCGCGAGGAGCCGGGTGAGCCTTTGTGTCTGCATGGGAACCCTCCTGTTACCTGTCTTAACTCTATCAAGTCAGTCGTATAATGAAACGAAGGTTCTTCCGGTTCCTCGGCTACTCGTAGAATGTCATTCCATTTGAGGGCGTTTATTGAAATGGACGTGCCGAAGTTGGCCGCGGCCAATTTCCGCCCTGCCGCGGTCCCGCCGCAGATCCGTGTTTTTTCTGCCACAGTTCCTCCACAAGAGGCGAGCGCCGCGCGGATTTTTGCCCGGTTTTCGCCGCGATGACATTTGCGGATTCCTATATAGCGGCGGTGCGGCCGTATTCGCCGACCGCTACGTGGGGGCATCCTTGAAATGCGCCTCACATTCCAAACCTGTTAAGGGCCATTAAAATGAATATCAGAACTATCCTTTTTGCTTCCGTTGCCGCCCTTGCCGCGGCATCCGGAGCCCGCGCTGCCGACGCCATCGTGGCGGCGGAACCCGAGCCCGTGGAATATGTTCGCGTTTGCGACGCCTACGGTACCGGCTATTTTTATATTCCGGGAACGGAAACATGCCTTTCGATCGGCGGTTACATCCGTACCGAAGTCCGCTTCGGCGATAATATCGCTGGCGATTCCGACGTAAACTTCTGGACTCGCGGTCAGGTCACCTTCCAGGCCAAGAACGACACCGAGTACGGCACGCTGACCGGCGTCATCACGCTGCGTTACAATGTCGACAACGCCTCTGACCAGGAAGCGCTGCTCGACGAAGGCTACATCGACATCGCCGGTTTCCGCGTCGGTAAGCTCTACAGCTGGTGGGACGACGACATGAGCGGCGAGACCGATACGCTCGCCAGCAACGAGACGACCCACAACTCGATCCGTTATCAGTACGAGAATGGTGCCTTCGCGGCCGGCCTCTCGATCGACGAGCTGGAAGACGACTACGCCACCAAGCCGGGCGAAGGCCCGAACAACTTCGGCGTCGCAGGCCAGGTCTCCTACAAGGCCGGCGCCATCAGCGCTTACCTGCTTGCCGGCTACGACACCGACACCAGCGAAGTCGCTGTCCGCGGCATCGTCTATGCCGACATCGGTCCCGGCACGCTCGGTATCGCCGGCGTATGGGCAAGCGGCGCCAACTACTACTACGAAGAGTCCGAATGGACGATCGCAGCGGAATACGCCTTGAAGATCAACGAAAAGTGGTCGGTCACCCCCGGCTTCCAGTACTTCGAGAACATTGCGCTCGAGGCTGACGGTAACGGCTTTACCGGCGGCAGCGCATACACCACCGGCGTCACGATCGATTACCGCATCGTCGACGACCTGCGTTCGAAGCTCAGCGTGCAATATCACGATGAGGACGAAGGCGACGACGAAGTGTTCGGCTTCCTGCGCTTTCAGCGCGATTTCTAAGATCGTTTGATTGCAGACGAACGGGCGCGGCCTTCGGGACGCGCCTTTTTCATACCCGGGAATCGGCGATGAAATCGGAATAGAATTCGTCGACCGTTCTTGCCTTGCGCATGGCGGCAAGCACGCCGTCCGTTTGCAGCCGCCGCGCGATGGCGGACAGCACGTTCAGATATTCGCCGCGATTGTTTTCCCCGAAGAGCAGCACGAAGGCGATGTCGGTCGGGATGTCGTCGATCGCCTCGAAATCCAGCGGCTGGGTGAAGCGGATGAGGAGGCCGCGCGGGCTGGTCATGCCGTCGATCGCCGCATGCGGGATGGCGATGCCGTTGCCGATCCCGGTGGAGCCGAGTTTCTCGCGCGTTTCGAGCGCCTTCAGGATGGTCGGTCCGTCGACGGAAAAAGCCTTGGCGGCCTTGTCCGCTATCGTCTGCAGCGCGCGCCATTTCGTCAGCGCCGACACGCCGATGAAGGTGTGTTCCGGCCGGATGATGCTGGGAAGATTCATGTCATTCTCAATGCTTGTTCTGGCTCAATGCTGTTCTGGCTCGATACTGTTCGGGCAGCGGGCGGGAAGGAAGGTCAATCCGGTTCCCTGAGCCGGTAGCCGACGCCGGTCTCGGTGGTGATATAGTGCGGCTGATCCGGAATCTGCTCGACCTTTTGCCGCAGCTGCCTGATGTAGACGCGCAGATACTGCACATCAGCCGCCGGCCCCCATACCTGCTTCAAAAGAAACTGGTGGGTCAGCACCTTGCCCGCATGCTGGGCGAGCACGCGCAGGATGTCGTATTCCTTCGGCGACAATTTTATTTCTTCGCCATCTACTTTGACGATGCGCTTGACGAGATCGATCGACAGCCCGCCGGTCTGGAAGATCGCCTTTTCCCCCTGCTGCTGCAGCCGGTGGCGCAGCGCCACGCGGATGCGGGCGCCGAGTTCGTTGATGCCGAAGGGCTTGGTGACATAATCATCGGCGCCGCTTTCCAGCGCCTTGACGATGCCGGCCTCATCGGTGCGGCTGGAGAGGATGACGACGGGCATGGAAAGCCCTTCATCGCGCCATTCCTGCAAAAGGTCATGGCCTGACTTGTCGGGCAGACCGAGATCGAGCACGACGAGGTCGGGCATACCTGCGGCGACCGACTGGCGGGCGCTAGCGGCGTTCGGCGCCTCCTGCACCTCGTAGCCCTGCGCGGTCAGGCCAACGCGGAGCAGCTTGCGGATCGGAGGCTCGTCGTCGACGACGAGGACTTTGACGGCTGAACCGGTCATTTGAGTTCATCCAGTTTGGGAATGTCGTTGGGTTTCGGCAGCCGGATGGTGAAGACGGCGCCCGGGCGGCCCGTCCGGTTGCCGGCGGCGATCGTGCCGCCCATCGCCTCGATGAAGCCGCGGCAGATGGAAAGGCCGAGCCCGGTGCCGGCGCGCACCTGATCGCCCTTGCGCACGCGGTAGAAGGTGTCGAACACACGGGTGAGGTCGGCCGGCGGGATGCCCGGGCCTTCGTCCGAGACCTGCAGGACGACATGGTCGGCATCGGCCCAGCCGCCGATATGGATCACCGATCCCTCGGGCGCGTATTTCGCGGCATTGTCGAGCAGGTTGAAGATCACCTGCTCGAACAGCACGGGATCGACCCGCACCATCGGCAGGTCGGCGGGAATGCGCATCTCTGTCTTATGGTGCTCGAGGATCTTTGCGGCGCGGGCGAGCGCGCTGCCGACGATATCGCCGGCATAATGCAGCGCGGAGTTCGGTTCCATCGCCCCGGATTCGATCTTGGTCATGTCGAGCAGGTTGGCGATGAAACGGTTGAGCCGCTCCGATTCGTCGACGACGGTGGAGAGCAGGTCGGCGCGATCCTCCTCGGGCATGGAGGCGAAGTAATCGCGCAGCGTGCCGGCGGCGCCGAGGATGGCGGCAAGCGGCGTCTTCAGGTCATGCGAGATCGAGGTCAGCAGGGCCGAGCGCAGCCGGTCGGCTTCTGCCGCGAGCCTTGCCCGGTCGACATCGGCGACGAGCTGGACGCGTTCGATGGCAAGGGCCGCCTGGTCGGCCAGCGCATCGAGCAGGCGCTGCTGCTCGGGCGTCAGCAGCGGCCCGTCGCGGCGGTCGCTGTCGAGACCGATGACGCCGACGGCGGTGCGCCCGGTTCTGAGCGGTACATAGAGGCGCTTGGCGCCGGGCAGCGTATCGGCGCCGCGGCCGGCGGCGTGATTGTGCTCCCAGGCCCAGCGGGCAGCGGCGATATCGGCATCGTCGAGCGTGTCGTCGGGCGGGTAACCGGCCTTGACGGCGATGGTGCCTTCCTCCGGCAACAGCAGCACAACGCGGACCTTCAGCATCGATGCGAGCTGGAAGGCGGTCGCCCAGAGCACGTCGTCGAGCGTGCCGGTGCCGGCGAGCTTCTTGGAGAAGAGGTATAGGTCTTCGGTCGTGCGCGCCCGCTGCCGGGCGGCGGCGGCCTGGCGCTGCACGGTCGCCGTCAGATTGCTGGCGATGATCGCGACGCCCAAAAAGAAGAAGAGGGCAAGCACGCTTTCCGGATCGCTGATCGTCAGCGTGTAGCGCGGCGGCAGGAAGAAGAAGTTGAAGGACAGCGCGCTGAGGATGCAGCTGTAAAGCGCCGGCCGCAGCCCGTGGATGACGGCCGACGTCAGCACCGCCATCAGGAAGACCAGGGCGAGGTTGCGAACGTCGAGCACCTGGTCGAGCACGATGCTGACGCCGAGCGCGACGGCGACATAGGCTGTCGCCAGCAGATAGGCCCAGAAATCTATCTGCGGCGCGATGGCGGCGGCTCTGACGCCGCGCGCGGTGGTGCCGTCCTTCTCGTTGCCTGAAATGACGTGGACGCTGATCTCGCCGGTTTTGCGGATCAGCTCGTCGGTGATGGAGCGGCTCCACCAGTCGCGCCATGTCGGCTTCTTCGGCGCGCCGATGACGATATGGGTAACGTTGTTGGCGCTGGCGTGGCGGACGAGTTCCTCGGCCACCTCGCGGCCGGGAATGGTGATCGCCTCGCCGCCGAGCTGCTCGGCAAGGCGCAGCGTGGCTGCAACCGTGTCGCGTTCCGCTTCCGTCAGATTGATCGAGCGGGCAGTCTCTATGTAGACGGCGGCCCAGGGCGCGCGCAGCCGCGACGCCATGCGGGCGGCGTAGCGCACCAGCGAAGCGGAACGCGGGTGATGGTCGATCGAGACGAGGACGCGTTCGCCCGCAGCCCAGGGGCCTGATATGGCATGCGCCTGCATATGGGTGAGCAGTTGATCGTCGACGCGCTGGGCGGTCTTGCGCAATGCCAGTTCACGGAGCGCCGTCAGGTTGCCCGGCGTGAAATAATTGGTCAGCGCCCGCTCCGCCGTCTTCGGCATGTAGACCTTGCCGTCATGCAGGCGCTTGATGAGATCGTCGGGCGTGAGGTCGATGATCTCGACGTCGTCGGCAAGATCGATGATCGAATCCGGCACCGTCTCGCGCACCCGGATGCGGGTGATCTGCGAGACGACGTCGTTCAGGCTCTCGACATGCTGGATGTTCAGCGTCGTATAGACGTCGATGCCGCGATCGAGCAATTCCTTGACGTCGAGATAGCGCTTCGGATGCCGGCTGCCCTCGGCATTGCTATGGGCAAGTTCGTCGACCAGCACGAGATCGGGCCTGCGGGCAAGGATGCCGTCGAGGTCCATTTCCTCGAGCGGCCGGCCCTTATAGTCGATTTCGACGCGCGGAATGATCTCGAAGCCGGCAAGCAGCGCCTCGGTCTCCTTGCGGCCATGGGTCTCGACGACGCCGATGACGACATCGAGGCCATCGGCGAGCTTGGCGCGGCCGGAGATGAGCATCTCGTAGGTCTTGCCGACGCCGGGAGCGGCGCCGAGGAAGATTTTCAGACGGCCGCGCGTCTCGGCCCGGGCTTTTTCGAGAAGCGCATCGGGCGAGGGCCTGCCGGCCTGGTCGCGATTGTCGTCTGGCATGCGTGTGGTCTTTCTGCCGATGCCTGTGCTTGAGGATGGGCGCTACGCCTCCTTCTCCTCATTCCTGTGCCCGTCACAGGAATCCTTTCACGCGAAGTCCTTCGCGTGAAAGGAGTCTCCCGCGCCGCTGACGCGGCGCTGCTGGATCCCTGTGACGAGCACAGGGATGAGGGAGAAGGAGATGGCGTGCCCAGCCAACCAAACTCACTCACTCATAGAAGCATCAAGGCTCTGGTTCAACGCCAGAACATTGACCGTCGGTTCGCCGAGGAAGCCGAGTTCGCGGGCCTGAACGGCGCCGTCGACCAGCGTCTGGACCTTGGCTTCATCCACACCACGTGCCTTGGCGACGCGCGGCACCTGGAAGTAAGCGGCCTCGGGTGAGATATCGGGATCGAGGCCGCTGCCGGACGCCGTGACGAGGTCGGCGGGTACTTGCGTATTCGGGTTCGTCGCCTTGGCGGCCTCGTAGTCGCCTTTGACGCGGTCGATCAGTTTCCGGCTGGTCGGGCCGAGGTTCGAGCCACTGGAGGCGGCCGCATTGTAGCCGTCGCCGGCGGCGGAGGGACGGCCGTGGAAATATCTGTCTGCCGTGAAGGCCTGGCCGATCAGCGCCGAGCCGATCACCTGGCCGTTCTTCTCGATCAGGCTGCCGTTCGCCTGGCTGGGGAAGAGGGCCTGGGCCGCACCCGTCATCGCGAGGGGGTAGAGAAGGCCTGTTATGGCGGTGGTGGCGATAATCATGACGACCGCCGGGCGGAATTCTTTCAACATTGTTCTTACTCCTTTAAGCGAGGCCGAGGGCCGCGACGGCCATGTCGATCGCCTTGATGCCGATGAAAGGCACGATGATGCCGCCGAGGCCGTAGACCAGCAGGTTGCGCGACAGCAGCGCACCGGCGCCGATCGGACGGTAGCGCACGCCCTTCAGAGACAGGGGGATCAGCGCGATGATGATCAATGCATTGAAGATGATCGCCGAGAGGATGGCGCTTTGCGGCGTCGACAGGCCCATGATGTTGAGCACGCCGAGCTGCGGATAGAAGGTCAGGAACATCGCCGGGATGATGGCGAAATATTTGGCGATGTCGTTGGCGATCGAAAAGGTCGTCAGCGCGCCGCGCGTCATCAGCAGCTGTTTGCCGATCTCGACGATTTCGATGAGCTTGGTCGGATCCGAGTCGAGGTCGACCATGTTGCCGGCCTCGCGGGCGGCGACCGTGCCGGTGTTCATGGCAACGCCGACATCGGCTTGGGCAAGGGCGGGGGCGTCATTGGTGCCGTCGCCGCACATGGCGACCAGTTTGCCCTTGGCCTGTTCCTCGCGCATCAGCGCCAGCTTCATCTCCGGGGTTGCCTGGGCGAGGAAATCGTCGACCCCGGCCTCGGCGGCGATGGCCGCTGCTGTCAGCGGGTTGTCGCCGGTGATCATCACGGTGCGGATGCCCATGCGGCGCAGCTCCGTGAAGCGTTCGCGGATGCCGCCCTTGACGATATCCTTCAGCTGGATGATGCCGAGCAGCCGGCCGTCGCGGGCGACGGCGAGCGGCGTGCCGCCCGACTTGGCGACCTCGTCGGCGATCGACTGCAGTTCGCGGACGACCTCGCCGCCATTCTTCGAGGGGGCATCGCCGGCGACATAGGCGAGTACGGTATCGACCGCGCCTTTGCGGATCGAGGCGCCTTCGAGATCGACGCCGCTCATGCGGGTCTGGGCCGTGAAGGGCACGAAACTCGCCTTGAGGCTCGCCATGTCGCGGCCGCGGATCGCATATTTTTCTTTGGCGAGCACGACGATGGAGCGGCCTTCCGGCGTTTCGTCGGCGAGCGAGGCGAGCTGGGCGGCATCGGCGAGATCCTGTTCGGAAACACCGCGCACCGGGCGGAAGCTCGTCGCCTGGCGGTTGCCGAGCGTGATCGTGCCCGTCTTATCGAGCAGCAGCGTATCGACGTCGCCGGCGGCTTCGACCGCACGGCCCGACATGGCGAGCACGTTGAAGCGGACCAGGCGGTCCATGCCGGCAATGCCGATCGCCGACAGCAGCGCGCCGATCGTCGTCGGAATCAGCGTGACGAAGAGGGCGACGAGAATGATGATCGGGATCGAGCCGCCGGCATAGATGGCAAAGCTCGGAATGGTCGCGGTGGCGAGCACGAAGATCAGCGTCATGCCGGCAAGCAGGATGTTGAGCGCGATCTCGTTCGGCGTCTTCTGGCGCTGCGCGCCCTCGACCAGCGAGATCATCCGGTCGAGGAAGGTGGAGCCGGCGGCCGCGGTGATGCGCACGCGGATCCAGTCGGACAACACCTGCGTCCCGCCTGTGACCGCCGAGCGATCACCGCCGGATTCGCGGATGACGGGGGCGGATTCGCCCGTGATCGCCGCTTCGTTGACGGAGGCAACGCCCTCGATGACCTCGCCGTCCGACGGGATGATGTCGCCGGCTTCGACGAGCACGATATCGCCGACCTTGAGGCTGGTGCCGGGCACCATGCGGTAATCGCTGCCATTATTGCCGGTCAGCAGCTTGGCCTGGGTCTCGGTGCGCGCCTTGCGCAGCGAATCCGCCTGCGCCTTGCCGCGGCCTTCGGCGACGGCTTCGGCGAAATTGGCGAAGAGCACGGTGAACCAGAGCCAGAGATTGATCTGGAAGGAAAAGCCGAGATTGCCGTTGCCGGCGATGAGATCGCGCAGGAAGAGCACGGTCGTCAGCACGGAAACCGTGGCCACGACAAACATGACCGGGTTTCTGGCAAGGGCGCGCGGGTCGAGCTTTTTGAAGGCGGCGCCCACGGCCGGAATGAGGATGCGAGAATCCATGATGCTCGCGGATTTTGCCTGGCTCATAAGAGACTCCAGCGTTGAAACGAGAATGGCGAAGGACCCCGGCGATGCAGGGTCGGGCATCGCCTCAGAAGGTTTGCCCGGCGATCGTGACCAGGTGTTCGACGACGGGGCCGAGCGCGAGCGCCGGGAAGAAGGTCAGGCCGCCGACGATCAGGATGGTGCCGACGAGCAGGCCGACGAAGAGCGGGCCGTCTGTCGGAAAGGTGCCTGCCGAGGCCGGAACCGACTTCTTGGCGATCAGCGAGCCGGCGATGGCGAGCGCCGGGATGATGACCAGGAAGCGGCCGGCGAGCATGCCGATGCCGAGCGTTACATTGTACCAGGGCGTATTGCCGGTCAGGCCGCCGAAAGCCGAGCCGTTGTTGGCCGCTGCGGAGGTATAGGCATAGAGGATTTCGGAGAAACCGTGCGGGCCGGCGGTCCCGACCGAGGCGACGGCGGAGGGCAGCACCGTGGCGATCGCGGTGAAGACCAGCATGGCGAGCGGCAGGCAGAGAATGGCGAGAACGGCCATCTTCATTTCCTTCGCCTCGATCTTCTTGCCGAGATATTCCGGGGTGCGGCCGACCATCAGGCCGGCAACGAAGACGGCGACGATGATGAAGAGCAGGATGCCGTAAAAACCCGCGCCGACACCGCCGACGATGACTTCGCCGAGCTGCATGTTGATCAGCGGGACGAGGCCGCCGAGAGCGGTGAACGAGCCGTGCATCGCATTGACCGCGCCGCAGGAGGCGGCCGTTGTGATGACCGCGAAGAGGGAGGACAGGGCGACACCGAAACGAACTTCCTTGCCTTCCATGTTGCCGCCCTCAAGTCCTAAGGCATGCATCAGCGGGTTGCCGGCGGCTTCCGCCCAATAGGTGATGGCGACGCCGGCAATGAAGAGAATGCCCATGGTGGCGAGGATCGCCCAGCCCTGGCGCTGGTTGCCGACCATGCGGCCGAAGACGTTGGTCAGGGCCGCGCCGATCGCGAAGATCGAGACCATCTGGATGAGGTTGGAGATCGCATCGGGGTTTTCAAACGGATGGGCGGAATTGGCGTTGAAGAAGCCGCCGCCATTGGTGCCGAGCATCTTGATTGCCAGCTGCGAGGCGACGGGTCCGACGGCGATCGTCTGCCGCGCGCCTTCGAGCGTCGTCGCATTGACATAGGGGCCGAGCGTCTGCGGAACGCCGAGATAGACGTAGACGAGCGTCAGCACGATCGAGATCGGCAGCAGCACATAAAGAGTTGCCCTGGTCATATCGACCCAGAAATTGCCGATGGCCTTGCCGGAGGCGCGCGAGAAGGCGCGGATGAAGGCGAGCGCGATGGCAATGCCCGTTGCCGCCGAAACGAAGTTCTGGACGGTGAGGCCGGCCATCTGGGTCAGGTAGGACATCGTGCTTTCGCCGCCGTAGTTTTGCCAGTTGGTATTGCTGACGAAGCTGACGGCGGTGTTGAAGGCAAGCTCGGGCGGGATCGCGGCCATGCCGGCCGGATTGTAGGGAAGACCGGCCTGCAGCCGCTGCAGCGCGTAAAGCGCGATGACGCCGATGAGGTTGAAGAGCAGCATGGCGAAGGCATAGGAGGTCCAATGCTGCTCCTCGCGCTCACCGGTGCCGGCGATGCGATAGAGCCCCCGTTCGATCGGAACGAGGACCGGTGACAGGAAAGTGCGCTCGCCGCTGAAGACGCGTGTCATATAGGCGCCGAGCGGTTTGACGAGCGCGAGGACGATCCCGCAGAAAAGCAGGATCTGAAGCCATCCGTTGAGGGTCATGGAATTAAACTTTCAATACCCGGCCGCGTGGGAGTCAGAAGCGTTCTGGGCGAAGGAGAGCATAGGTGAGGTAAACGGTGAGAAACACGGTCACGGCACCGCTCAGGACATAGTCCAGGGTCATCGTCGTTTCTCCGGCTAGAGCCTGTCGCAGGCTCTGGTGTAGGCAAAGCACAGCGCGAAGAATATGATCGCGGTGCCGAGCAGAATGATATCCATCATGATCGTGACTCCTGTTGTTCTTCTGGGAGTCAGACAAGACAAAGGGCGCCATTCCCTCGGGAAGGCCGCCTTTCATGCTTTCTGGCGTGGAGATGACCTTTCGATCTCTCGGGCATCAATATGGAGCCGGAGCGCATAAAGGTTCGAGACGGACGAGCGACCGTCAATATAAAAATCTTATAAATGCTTTTCAGCGAGCAATTTAGGGATCGACCCGGAACTGGTATTGGCCTTCGGCGCTGTGGCCGTCCATCGAGAGCACGCGCCAATCGATGGTATAGAGGCCGGGCGCCATGGAGGGATCGAGCGGGACCTTGAAGATGGATCCCTCAGGGCCGGAGAGAAACGGCTTGCCCGTGGGAAGCACCATGCCCTGGGCATCCATGAGGACGGCTGTCGAGCGGGCAAGATCGACCGGGCCGGTGAAGCTAAGCTCGAGATTGGCCGGCACCAGCTTTTCTTCCTGCTCCTGTGGCGGCAGCGATGCTTGTTCCAGCGCCGCAGACGCTTCACTTGCCGCGAAGAGAAGGGATGCGAACAGGCAGAATGACACGATCGACTTCATGATGGTCTTCCTTATCTTGCCGATCTGCATGGTGCCCCGGAGCCTTCATGCTTCCTTAGCGCCATGCCGGCGCACGGCTAATAACGCTGTCGGGGACGATTTCGATCCCTCGCCTCTGCGACAACGCGCATCGGCTGCGGCTGGCGGCTTTGCCAAAGCGCGGCGATCGGCTCCATAAGCCGATGCCAGAGGGCACGGAACGACCTTGATATCGTCGAGCCGTAAGGGCGGGTTAGGCCGGTATTCTTGCGATCGTACTTCATTTCTCTGGCTGTCCTCGTTGCCGCATATCTCGATTTGGTAATGTACTCTCCGGCGGCCCCGGGTGAAATCATACGGAGGTCTTGGACGGTGAATCTTTTGGATTATGGAAAATGGGCATTTCATCAACCATTGAGCAAAAGCTTGATTGGCGCGATTGAATTGCCGCCCCTTCCGGTCTTATAGTCAGGCCAGCGGCGCTCGATGAATCGTGGGCGCCACAGGGAAGGAAACCGATCATGACCAAAGTCCGTGCGCTGGTACTGGAGCGCCAGCATGAGCTTGCGCTTCGCGATATCGATCTGCCTCTGGAAACGGGACCGGGGCAGGTGAAGATCAGGATTCACACCGTCGGCGTCTGCGGCTCGGATGTGCACTACTACACCCACGGCAAGATCGGCCCCTTCATCGTCAACGCGCCGATGGTGCTCGGCCACGAAGCGGCCGGCACGGTGGTCGAGGTCGGGGCTGGCGTGACGCATCTGAAGGTCGGCGACCGCGTCTGCATGGAGCCCGGCATTCCCGATCCGAACTCCAAGGCAAGCCGGCTCGGCATGTATAATATCGATCCCGCCGTCACCTTCTGGGCGACGCCGCCGATCCATGGCGTGCTGACGTCGGAGGTCGTGCATCCCGCCAATTATACCTTCAAGCTGCCGGACAATGTCAGCTTTGCCGAAGGCGCGATGGTCGAGCCCTTCGCGGTCGGCATGCAGGCGGCGGCCAAGGCGAAGATCTCGCCGGGTGATACCGCCGTCGTTCTCGGCGCCGGGCCGATCGGCACGATGGTGGCGATTGCCGCCCTTGCCGGCGGTTGCGCCCGCGCGATCGTTGCAGACCTCGCCCAGCCGAAGCTCGATATATCAGCGCAATATCAGGGCGTCATTCCCGTCAACATCCGCGAGAAGAACCTGATCGAGGAAGTCGGCCGGCTCACCGATGGCTGGAGCGCCGACGTGGTTTTCGAATGCTCCGGCTCGCCGAAGGCATGGGAAACGATCATGGCGCTGCCGCGCCCGGGCGGCGTCATCGTTGCCGTCGGCCTGCCGGTCAACCCTGTCGGTTTCGACGTCTCGACCGCGACTACCAAGGAGATCCGCATCGAAACCGTGTTCCGTTATGCCCACCAGTATGAGCGCTCGATCGCTCTCCTGGCGTCGGGCCGCGTCGATCTGAAGCCGCTGATATCGGAGACCTTCAAATTCGAAGATTCGATCAAGGCTTTCGATCGCGCCGTCGAGGCGCGGCCGAGCGACGTGAAGCTGCAGATCGTGATGGAGTAGGACACGCCACTTCTATGAGTGGCCTGCACTGGGTCTCATCTTGTGAAAGGCATAAGCGGCGGCTGCGACGACAGCCGCGGCCGCGACCGCGATCAGCAGATGGCGGTGAAGCGGAAGGTGGCCCAATGTCTGCTGGATGCCGTGCCCGAACAAATAGCCGAGCGCGGTGAAAAGCTGTCCCCACAGCAGTGCGGCCAGGGCATTCAGAAAGACGAATTTTCCGGTCGATATCCGCGTGGTGCCGATGACGACAGGGCTGATGGTCCGCAAGCCCACCAAAAAACGAAAGGCCAGGATGAAGCCGGTCGGGTATTTTTCCAGAAGCCTGGTTGCGCGGGCGAGCGCCGGTTTTTCCATCAGCCGGCGGACGAGGGGCCATCGCGCGGCGTAGCGGCCGGCGAAGAACCAGAACTGATCGCCGGCGAAGGAGCCTGCGGTGGCCGCAAGCGACGCCGACCAATAGGTCAGCAGGTCGCGGTGAGCGACCACGCCGCCGAGAAAGGCGGCCGTTTCGCCTTCGAAGGCTGCGCCCAGGAAGATTGCCAGCAGGCCGTAATTCTCGATCAGCGCTTCGATAGACATGCCCGCCTCCAGTCGTCCCGAGATCAGGTCACGGCTGAACCGGCTTCAAATCCCCAAGCAGCGTCGGGATCAGTTCCGACACCGTCGGATGGATCGGCACCGACCATTGCAGCGTCGGATAGGTCGTTCCCGCATTCATCGCATCGATGAAGCCGTGGATCGCCTCGTCGCCCTCGATGCCAAGGATTGCCGCGCCGAGGATTTCCTTGGTCTCGGCGTCGGCGACCACCTTCATGAAGCCCTTGGTCTCGCCGCGTTCGTTGGCGCGGCCGACGCGGCTCATCGGCCGCGTCGAAACCATGATCCTGCGCCCCGAGGCGCGCGCCTGCTTCTCCGTCATGCCGACGCGGCCGAGCGGCGGATCGATATAAAGCGCGTAGGCCGGGATGCGGCTCGAGACCCTGCGGTCCTCGCCGTCGACGAGGTTGGCGGCGGCGATCTCATAATCATTGTAGGAGGTATGGGTGAAGGCGCCGTGGCCGTTGCAGTCGCCGAGCGCCCAGATGCCCTCCACATTGGTGGCGAGCCGCTCGTCGACCTTGATATAGCCGCGTTCGTCCGTGGCGACACCGGCGGCATCGAGGCCAAGATCGTCTGTGTTCGGCTTGCGTCCGGTAGCGATCAGCACATGGCTCGCATCGATCTTTGCGGCGCCGGCGGTGACGCTGACGCCGCTGCCGTTTCTGGCGAAGGCGATGTTGCCGGCATTGGTGTGAATGGCAATGCCCTCGGCCTGCAGAATATCGGCGATCGCATCCGATACATCCTCGTCTTCGCGCGATGCGAGCTTCGGCCCGTGTTCGACGACGCTGACCTCGGCGCCGAAGCGGCGATACATCTGCGCGAATTCCAGCCCGATATAGCTGCCGCCGATCACGGCGAGATGCCTTGGCAGCGTGTCGAGCCCTATGATCGAGGTGCTGGTGAGGTAATCGATATCGTCGATACCAGGCAGAGGGGGGATGACAGGCCGGGCGCCGACATTGAGGAAGATGCGCGGCGCAGTCAGCGTCTCGCCATTGACGCTGACGGTCTTCGCGCCTTCGAAACGGGCATGGCCTGAGATCACGGACATGCCGTCCATGCCGCCCAGCCAGCCGATCAGGCCGTTGCGGGCGTTCATGGTCACGGTCTCGGCGCGGGCCCTGACCACCTTCATGTCGATGGCGATCTCGCCCGGGATCTTCACGCCGTAGGCGGCGCCGGTCCGGGCGACATGGGCTGCCCGGGCGCTGGCGACCAGCGTTTTTGTCGGCATGCAGCCGGCATTGACGCAGGTGCCGCCGATGTACTTGCGCTCGATGAGCGCCACCTTCATGCCTTTCTCGACCATGCGGGCGGCAAGCGACGGGCCGGCCTGGCCGGCGCCGATGACAATGGCGTCGAAGCTTTTCATGCGACGGCCCCCACGATCAGCACCGCGCCGATGACGGCGACGGCATCCTCGATGAGAGCGGCCGGCAGATCCTTGCCGAAGGAGGCGGCAAGTCTGCCGCGCACGGCGGCCCCGCCATAGGTGCCGATGACGGCGCCGATCACGCCGGCAATCAGCCCGCCCGAGAGCAGGCTGCTGGCCGCGCCGATCGTCGCCCCGGAGAGCGCGCCCATGATGATGCGGGCGCCGAACTGCACCGGCACCTTGCGCGACGGCGTGGACGGCAGCTGATCGGTGATGAATTCGACGACGGCGAGGATAGTGAAGACCCACGGCGTCCACTGATAACCCATGAAGGCAAGCGGCGTTTGCGAGACATCGAACCAGCCGAGCGCCGCACCCCAGGCGACGGCGGCCGGCGCCGTCATGGCGCGAAGGCCTGCGATGACACCGATCAGCAATGCAAGAAGCAGAAACATGCACGATCCCCCTCTTTGCCGGCTTTGTGCCGCGAGAGGGAAGGTTGCACATTGTCAGGCACGTGGCAATTCGCCTTGCCTGGCGGGCCGGTTAGTTCGCAAAGGCGGCGATGCCGGTGATGGCGCGGCCGATGATCAGGGCGTGGATGTCGTGCGTACCCTCATAGGTGTTGACCACTTCGAGGTTGACGAGATGGCGGGCGATGCCGAATTCGTCGGAAATGCCGTTGCCGCCGAGCATGTCGCGGGCCGCACGCGCGATCTCCAGCGCCTTGCCACAGCTGTTGCGCTTGAGGATCGAGGTCAGCTCCACCGGCGGATGGCCTTCCTCCTTCATGCGGCCGAGCCGCAGGCAGCCCTGCAGGCCGAGCGAGATTTCCGCCGCCATGTCGGCGAGCTTCTTCTGGATGAGCTGATTGGCGGCGAGCGGCCGGCCGAACTGCTTGCGCTCGAGCGTATATTGCCGCGCCCTGGCGTAACAATCCTCGGCCGCGCCGAGCGCGCCCCAAGCAATGCCAAAGCGGGCCGAGTTGAGGCAGGTGAAAGGCCCCTTGAGGCCGGTGACGCCGGGCAGCAGGTTTTCCTCGGGCACGAAGACCCCGTCCATCACCACTTCGCCTGTGATCGAGGCGCGCAGGCCCACCTTGCCGTGGATGGCGGGTGCCGAAAGGCCTTTCCAGCCCTTTTCGAGGATGAAGCCGCGAATGAGACCGTCCTCGGTCTTTGCCCAGAGGACAAAGACATCGGCGATCGGCGCGTTCGATATCCAGGTCTTCGAACCGGTGAGGCTGTAGCCGCCGTCGACCTTTTTGGCGCGTGTCGCCATCGAGCCGGGGTCGGAGCCATGATCGGGCTCGGTCAGGCCGAAGCAGCCGATCCATTCGCCGGTCGCAAGCTTCGGCAGGTATTTCAGCTTTTGCGCCTCGGACCCGAAACTGTCGATCGGCAGCATGACGAGCGAGGACTGCACGCTCATCATCGAGCGATAGCCGCTGTCGATCCGTTCGACTTCGCGGGCGATCAGGCCATAGGCGACATAGCCGAGGCCGGCGCCGCCGTAATCGGGCGAGATCGTCGGGCCGAGCAGGCCGAGTGCGCCCATTTCGCGGAAGATTTCAGGATCAGTCTTTTCATTGCGGAAGGCGTCGAGAACGCGGGGAGCGAGCTTCTCCTGCGCGTAGGAATGGGCGGTCGCCTGCACCATGCGCTCTTCGTCGGTGAGCTGCTCCGCCAGCCGGAAGGGGTCGGTCCAGTCGAAAACCTCGCGCGTATGCTGCATGGCGGCGTCTCCTCACCCTTGCATTCAGGCTTGCCTCGTCAGGTTCGGGATAGACCTGACAGCCGATCGCGTCAACCGAGGGTGATCCGGCGAAAAGACGGCCGCTTCATCTTTTCAAAAGCGGCGGCATGATCCACTTTGCGCCCGTTCGATTCTGCAAAGAGGAGGCGGAAATGTCGTCAAGCGATCTGTTCGTATCGGCCGAAGGCGCCGATTGGGTCAATCCCGAGCCCGGCGTCACCAGGCGCATCATGACCTATCTGCCCGAGATGATGATGGTGGAAGTGGCTTTCGAAAGCGGCGCCGTCGGTGCTGCCCATTCGCATCCGCACATCCAGGCAAGTTATGTGGCGGAAGGCAGTTTCGAAGTGACGATCGACGGCCGGACCGAGGTGCTCCGCCAGGGCGGCAGCTTCATCGTGCCCCCCAATCTCATCCACGGCGTCAAGGCGCTGGAAAAGGGCCGGCTGATCGATACGTTCACGCCGCACCGGGCCGAGTTCCTCAAATAGCCGGATTTCGGCCTCCGGCCGCTGGGCCGGCGGCGGTGACATAGGGCGGCACGAAACGGGCATCCTCGCCGCGGACCGCCTCGCGCAGGAAGTCGATGACGGCGCGCACGCGCGGCGCTTGTTTCAGGTCTCGGTGGCAGGTGATCCAGTAGTGCCGCTTGAGGTCGATCTCCTCGGGCAGCACGCGCACCAGCTCGGGATAACGGCTGGCGAAGAAATAGGGCAGGATGCAGAGGCCGAGACCGTTCCGGGTGGCGGTGAGCTGCGCGAAGATGCTGGAACTCTGGAACTGCGGCTTGATGCGCGGATGCACATCGCTCAAGTAATCCAGGCCCGGCGCGAAGATCATCTCCTCGATATAGCTGACGAAGGGATGGCCGAGCAGGTCCTCCCGGCAGGTGATCTCAGGCGCTTTTGCGAGATAGTCGCGCGAACCGTAGATCTGCAGGTGGTAGTCGGTCAGCTTCTCGGCAAAATAAGGTCCGCCCTTCGGTTCGTCGAGCACGACGGAAAGATCGGCCTCCTTGCGCGACAGCGACATGATCTGCTGGATCGTCACCAGCTCCAGCGACAGATGCGGATGCTGGGCGGCAAAGCGCGGCAGCACGCTCGCAAAGAAGAAGTTGGCAAAACCCTCCGGCGCGCTGAGCCGCACGAGCCCGCGCTGCGCCATCGAGCCGTCGGCAAGATCGGCGCGCAGCCGCTCGGTCTCCTGCTCCATCCGCTCGGCCGTCTCGATGAAACGCGTACCCATGGCGGTCAGCACGTAACCGCGCGGATTGCGCTCGAAGAGCTTGACCTTGAGGGCAAATTCCAGCCGGTCGATGCGGCGCGAAACGGTGGCATGGCTGGAGCGCAGCTGACGGGCCGCCGTCGAAAGCTGCCCGGTGCGGGCAACGGCTAGAAAAAACTGAAGATCGTCCCAAGTAAACTGCGGTGGGTTGTTCATCGCGATCCCTGTCTGTTCAAAAACGAACAGATACTGTTTGGAATTAGTTGTAAACCACCCGTTGCTTCAAGGCGGAATTTCCTTGATCGTAAGCTGAGGGTCGGCCGCTCTGAGGAGTGCGGCTGGCCAAATCTGAACAGATCCGTAAGCTGGCTCATCTCTGGGAGGAGAGAATATGCGAAAGAATCTCATTGCATCGGTTGCATTTCTGCTTGCAAGCAGCACGGCGGTGTTTGCGCAGAGCGCGACCGACGGCAAGGTCAAGATCGGCATTCTCAACGATCAGTCGGGTGTCTATGCCGACTTCGGCGGCAAGTCCTCCGTCGAAGCCGCCAAGATGGCGGTCGAGGATTTCGGCGGCAAGGTGCTCGACGTTCCGGTCGAGATCGTCGATGCCGACCACCAGAACAAGCCGGATATCGCATCGAACATCGCCCGCCAGTGGTATGACACCGAGCAGGTCGATGCGATCATGGAACTGACGACCTCGTCGGTGGCGCTCGCCGTGCAGGCGATCGGCAAGGAAAAGAAGAAGATCGACATCGTCACCGGTGCTGCGACGACCGATCTCACCGGCAAGGCCTGCTCGCCCTACGGCTTCCATTGGGCTTACGACACGCATGCGCTGGCCGTCGGCACCGGCGGCGCGCTCGTCAAGCAAGGCGGCGACAGCTGGTTCTTCCTGACCGCCGACTATGCCTTCGGCTACTCCCTGGAACAGCAGACCAGCGATTACGTCAAGTCGAGCGGCGGCACGGTCGTCGGCTCGGTTCGCCATCCGCTGTCGACGCAGGATTTCTCGTCCTTCCTGCTGCAGGCGCAATCCTCGGGCGCCAAGGTGATCGGCCTTGCCAATGCCGGCCTCGACACCTCGAACGCCATCAAGCAGGCGGCCGAATTCGGCATCACCCAGGGCGGCCAGCATCTGGCGGCGCTGCTCTTCACGCTGGCCGAAGTCCATGGACTCGGCCTCGAAGCGGCTCAAGGACTGACGCTGACGGAAGGTTTTTATTGGAACCGCGACGACGAGAGCCGCGCCTTCGCCAAGAAATTCTTCGACCGCACCGGCAAGATGCCGAACATGATCCATGCCGGCACCTATTCGGCGGTGACGCAATATTTGAAGGCGGTGCAGAAGGCCGGCACCGACGAAACGGAGGCGGTCGCCAAGCAGCTACATGAAATGCCGGTCGACGACGTCTTCGGCCGCGGCGGCACGGTTGGCGCCAACGGCCGCATGATCCACGACATGTACCTGCTGCAGGTCAAAAAGCCTTCCGAAAGCAAGGAGCCGTGGGATTACTTCAACGTGCTCGCCACCATTCCCGGCAAGGAAGCCTATATCGATCCCGCCAAGAGCGGCTGCGATCTGGTGAAGTAAGCAAATGGCGGTTTCCGCGATTGAACCTCAGGCGAAGCCGCGGGTGGTCCTGTCCGCCCGCGGCCTGCGCCGCGATTTTGGCGGCTTCACGGCCGTCAAGAATGTCGATCTCGACGTGCATGATGCCAGCGTGCATGCGCTGATCGGCCCGAACGGCGCCGGCAAGACGACGGTCTTCAACCTGCTGACGAAGTTCCTGCAGCCGACGGCGGGCACGATCACCCTGATGGGGACAGACATCACTGGAACCGCACCCGACCGGGTGGCCCGCATGGGGCTGGTGCGCTCCTTCCAGATCTCGGCGGTCTTCCCGCACCTCTCCGTTCTCGACAATGTGCGCGTGGCGCTGCAGCGTCCGAACAACCTCTCCACCCAATTCTGGCGGCCGCTGTCGGCGCTCGACCGGTTGAACGAACGCGCCGAGCAGCTGCTTGCCAGCGTTGGGCTGTCCAAGGAGCGCGATCATATCGCCGCCGACCTTTCCTACGGCCGCAAGCGCGTGTTGGAGATCGCCACGACGCTGGCGCTGGACCCGAAGGTGCTGCTTCTCGACGAACCGATGGCCGGCATGGGCCATGAGGATGTCGGCGTCGTCTCGTCGATCATCCGCGACGTCGCCCGCGACCGGGCGGTGCTGATGGTCGAGCACAATCTCTCCGTCGTCGCCAATATCTGCCAGCATGTCACCGTGCTGCAGCGCGGCGAAATTCTCGCCGAGGGCGATTATGCCACCGTCAGCCAGGACGAGCGCGTGCGCGAGGCCTATATGGGCACGGAGGAGCATTGATGGCCGCTCTTCTCGAAGTTCAGGGCCTCAACGCCTGGTATGGCGAAAGCCACATATTGCATGGAGTCGACATGCATGTCGGCGAAGGCGAGACGATCACCATTCTCGGCCGCAACGGCGTCGGCAAGACGACGACGCTTCGCACCATCACCGGCATCGTGCGCGCTCGCAAGGGCAGGATCAGCTTCGCCGGCAGCGACATGATCCAGGTGCCGCTGCACAAGACGGCGCATCGCGGCATCGGCTTCGTGCCGGAGGAGCGCGGCATCTTTTCGACGCTCACCGTGTCGGAAAACCTGCTGCTGCCGCCCGTGGTGGCGGATGGCGGCATGACGCTCGATGAGATCTACGAGCTCTTTCCCAATCTCTATGAGCGCCGCGGCAGCCCGGGCACCAAGCTTTCCGGCGGCGAGCAGCAGATGCTGGCGATCGCCCGCATCCTGCGCACCGGCGTCAGGCTGCTCATTCTCGACGAACCGACGGAAGGGCTTGCCCCCGTTATCGTCCAGCGCATCGGCGACGTGCTGAAGAAACTCAAGGAGCGCGGCATGACAATCCTGCTCGTCGAGCAGAACTTCCGTTTCGCCAGCCGTATTGCCGATCGCTTCTATCTGATGGATCATGGGCAGATGGTGTCGGAATTCCCGGTCGGCGAACTGCCGCAGCGCATGCATACGCTGCACAAGGTTCTGGGAGTGTGACCAGATGACGATGATCTTCGGCATTCCCCTGCAGGCGCTGCTCGGCCAGCTCTTGATCGGCCTGATCAACGGCTCCTTCTATGCGCTGCTGAGCCTCGGCCTTGCCATCATTTTCGGCCTGCTTCGGGTGATCAACTTCGCCCATGGCGCACAATATATGCTCGGCGCTTTTGCCGCCTATCTGCTCTTGACCTATGCCGGCATCGGCTACTGGCCGTCGCTGATCCTGGCGCCCGTCATCGTCGGTCTTGCCGGCGCGGTCATCGAGCGGCTGTTTCTGCGCCGGCTCTACGATCTCGATCCGCTCTACGGCCTGCTCTTCACCTTCGGGCTGGCGCTCGCCGTCGAAGGCACCTTCCGCTATCTCTACGGCTCGTCCGGCCAGCCCTATGCAACGCCGCCCGCCCTTGCCGGCGGGGCCAATCTCGGCTTCATGTTCCTGCCGATCTATCGCGGCTGGGTGGTCATCGTCTCGCTCGTCGTCTGCCTCGGCACATGGCTGCTGATCGAGAAGACCAAGCTCGGCGCCTATCTCAGGGCCGCCACGGAGAATGCCGTGCTGGTGCAGGTCTTCGGCGTCAACGTGCCGATGCTCCTGACCTTCACCTATGCGCTCGGCGCCGGCCTCGCGGCCTTTGCCGGCGTGCTGGCCGCGCCGATCTACCAGGTCTCGCCGCTGATGGGCTCGAACATGATCATCGTCGTCTTCGCCGTGGTCGTGGTCGGCGGCATGGGGTCGATCATGGGCGCGATCGTGACCGGTTATGTGCTCGGCATTGCCGAGGGCCTGACCAAGGTCTTCTATCCCGAAGCCTCAAACACCGTGATCTTCGTCATCATGGCGATCGTGCTTCTCATCAGGCCCGCGGGCCTCTTCGGTCGGGATGCTTGACATGGCTGACATCACCGAAACCATCCGAACGGAAAAAAGCCGGACCGCCTTTTCGGTGCAGGCGGGCTTCCTGCTTGCCGGGCTGGTGTTCCTGCTGCTGGCGCCGTTCTTCTTCTATCCGATCTTCCTGATGAAGCTGCTCTGCTTCGCGCTCTTTGCCTGTGCCTTCAATCTGCTGCTCGGCTATACCGGCCTGCTTTCCTTCGGCCATGCCACCTTCTTCGGGGGGGCGGCCTATTTCACCGCCTATACGGTGAAATCATGGGGGCTGCCGCCGGAACTCGGCATCCTGGTCGGCGTGGCGGGCGCGGCATTCCTCGGGCTGGTCATGGGCTTCTTCGCCATCCGGCGCCAGGGCATCTATTTCGCGATGATCACGCTGGCCTTGTCGCAGATGTTCTTTTTCTTCTGCCTGCAGGCGAAGTTCACCGAAGGCGAGGACGGGATCCAGTCGGTGCCGCGCGGCCATCTCTTCGGTTTCATCGACCTGAGCAACTCGACCAACATGTATTATTTCGTGCTGGCCGTCTTCCTCATCGGCATCCTGATCA
Organism: Rhizobium sp. R339; assembly: GCF_002211395.1. NCBI lineage: Bacteria > Pseudomonadati > Pseudomonadota > Alphaproteobacteria > Hyphomicrobiales > Rhizobiaceae > Rhizobium > Rhizobium sp. R339. The sequence continues at coordinate 71,640 of NZ_LOKV01000006.1, read as the reverse complement.
TCTGGCGTTTCATCAATTCGCCGTTCGGCATGATCCTGAAATCGATCCGTGAAAACGAGAACCGCGCCACCTCGCTCGGCTACTCCGTGGCGCGCTACAAGCTCGGCGCCTTCGTCATGTCGGCAGCGCTTGCGGGGCTGGCGGGCGCGATGAAATCGCTCGTCTTCCAGTTCGCGACCCTGACCGACGTCGCCTGGCAGATGTCGGGCGAGGTGATCCTGATGACGCTGCTCGGCGGGATCGGCACGCTGGTCGGGCCGCTCTTCGGCGCGGGGCTCGTGGTGGCGCTGCAAAATTACCTCGCCACGTCGGAATTCCCGGTGACGATCATCACCGGCGTCGTCTTCATGATCTGCGTGCTGATCTTCCGCCGCGGCATCATCGGCGAATTCTACGCTTCGCGGCTCGGGCGGAAACTGGGCTTCGTCTATCGCCGCTGAACGGGCGGACCTCTCTTTCCCAGGGCGATTTCCTTCCCGGCGAAGAGATGGCGGCGGCAATGCGACTCTCCCTCTCCCCGTTCCGCGGGGAGAGGGAAGCGGGAGGCATCTGGGGCTTCGTGCAGGGCACATGGATCGTTACGACTATATCATCATCGGGGCAGGCAGCGCCGGCTGCGTGCTTGCCAACCGGCTTTCCGCCGACGGCAGGAGCAGGGTGCTGCTGCTCGAAGCCGGCGGCAAGGACAATTACCACTGGATCCATATTCCGGTCGGCTATCTCTACTGCATCAACAATCCGCGCACCGACTGGTGTTTCACCACCGCGCCGGAAGCGGGATTGAACGGCCGGGCGCTGAGTTATCCGCGCGGCAAGGTGCTCGGCGGCTGCTCGTCGATCAACGGCATGATCTACATGCGCGGTCAGGCGCGCGACTATGATCTCTGGCGGCAGATGGGCTGCACCGGCTGGGGCTGGGACGATGTTCTGCCGTTCTTTCGCAAGTCCGAGGATTTCTATCGCGGCGAAGACGAGATGCATGGCGCCGGCGGCGAATGGCGCATCGAGAAGGCGCGCGTGCGCTGGGCCGTGCTCGACGCCTTCCAGCAGGCGGCGAAGGAGGCCGGCATTCCGGAGACGGCGGATTTCAACCGCGGCAGCAACGAAGGTTCCGGCTATTTCGACGTCAACCAGCGTTCCGGCATTCGCTGGAACACCTCCAAGGCCTTCCTGCGCCCGGCGATCAGACGCCGCAATCTGACGGTTCTGATCAAGGCCCAGGTCCGGCGGCTGCTGGTGGAAGAAGGAGCCGTCGCCGGCGTCGAGTTCCAGCATAATGGCATGGCCAAACGCGCCTATGCTGCCCGGGAAACCGTCCTGTCCGCCGGTGCGATCGGTTCGCCGCATATTCTTGAACTTTCCGGCATCGGCAAAGGCGAGGTGCTGCGGCAGGCGGGTGTCGATGTCGTTGCCGAGGTGAAGGGCATTGGCGAGAACCTGCAGGATCACCTACAGCTGCGCCTGGCCTACAAGGTGACGGGCGTTCCGACGCTGAACGAGAAGGCGACGAAGCTGATCGGCAAGGCGGCGATCGGGCTCGAATATCTCGTTCGCCGCTCCGGGCCGATGGCGATGGCGCCGAGCCAGCTCGGCATCTTCACGCGCTCCGGTCCGGACCGTGAAACACCTGATCTGCAATATCACGTTCAGCCGGTATCGCTGGAGAAGTTCGGCGATCCCGTCCATCCTTTCCCGGCGATCACCGCGAGCGTGTGCAATCTGAGGCCGGAGAGCCGGGGTTCGGTGCACCTGTCGAGCCCGGATTTTGCCGCGCAGCCGACGATCAGCCCGAAATACCTCTCGACGCAGCGTGATCGTGACATAGCTGTCCGTTCCATAAGGTTGACGCGCAAGATCGTCGCGCAGCCTTCCTTCGCAAGGTTCCGGCCGGAGGAATTCAAGCCCGGCCCCGACTATCAGACCGAGGCCGATCTGGCGCGGGCGGCGGGCGATATCGGCACGACGATCTTCCATCCCGTCGGTACCTGCCGCATGGGCGCCGATCGGGAGAGCGTCGTCGATCCCCGGCTGAGACTCAGGGCGCTCGGCAAGCTCAGGATCGCCGATGCCTCGGTGATGCCGTCGATCACCTCGGGCAACACCAATTCGCCGACGATCATGATCGCCGAAAAGGCGGCGGCGATGATCCTCGAAGACAACCGATAGGAGAAGACCATGGCAAGGATCGCATTCATCGGGCTTGGCAACATGGGTGGGCCGATGGCGGCCAACCTCGTCAAGGCGGGTCACGAGGTGCTCGGCTTCGATCTCGCGGCCTCGGTGCTGAAGGCGGCCGAAGAGAGTGGCGTCAAGCCGGCAAGCCATGTCAGCCAGGCGGTCAAGGATACGGAGATCGTCATATCGATGCTGCCGCAGGGCAAGCACGTGCTGACGGCCTGGAGCGATATCCTGCAGACCGCGGCGCAGGGCACGCTTGTTATCGATTGCTCGACCATCGATGTCGAGAGCAGCCGCAAGGCGCATGAGATGGCCAGGGCCGCAGGCTGCCTGTCGCTCGACGCGCCCGTCTCCGGCGGCACGGGCGGGGCTGCCGCCGGCACGCTCACTTTCATGGCGGGCGGCTCGGACGAGGCTTTCGCCAGGGCAAAACCGATCCTCGAAGGCATGGGCAAGAAGATCGTCCATTGCGGCCAGGCGGGCGCCGGCCAGGCGGCGAAGATCTGCAACAACATGATCTTAGGCATTTCGATGGTCGGCGTCTGCGAGGCCTTCGTGCTCGCCGAAAAACTCGGCCTCTCGCATCAGGCGCTGTTCGACGTCGCCTCCACCTCGTCAGGCCAGTGCTGGTCGATCAATACCTATTGCCCGGTGCCCGGCCCGGTGCCGACCTCGCCGGCCAACAACGACTACAAGCCGGGTTTTGCCGCCGCACTGATGCTGAAGGATCTCAGGCTTTCGCAGGAAGCGGCGCTGGCGAGCGGCGCCTCAACGCCGATGGGCGCGGAGGCGGCCCAGCTTTTTGGGCTCTTCGAAAAGCAGGGCAATGGCGGACGGGATTTCTCCGCCATCATCGAGATGTTCCGCGAAAAGAAGTAGACGGTGCTCGCTACTCTCGCCCGCTCGAACGCGACAGCAGCCAGATGAAATAGGGGCCGCCAATCAGGGCGGCGAAGAGACCGACCGGCACCTGGTAGGGATAGATGACGACGCGCGACAGCCAGTCCGCCGCCGTCAGCACGCCGGCGCCGAAGATGAGGCTCGCCGCAAGCTGGTGGCCCGGCGCGCGGAAGCCGGCAAGACGTGCGAGATGCGGCGCAATGAGGCCGGTGAGGCTGAGCGGGCCGACGAGGAACGAGGCGATCGCCGTCATCAGCGCAGCGAGGATGGCGAGCACAAGACGGCTTGAACCGACGCGAAGACCGAGGGCGCGGCTGGAGACAGCGCCAAGCGGCAGCATCGTCAGCCAGCGGCTGAGGAAAGGCAGAGGCGCGGTCAGCACGACGAGCGAGATCACCGCCGTCCAGGCTTCGAAGGCGCCGGCGCGGTTGGTCGAACCGGACAGCCAGGTGAGCAGGATATAGCCGCGCATATCGCCCTGGGCGAGCACCATGGTCACGATCGCCATGGCGAAGGCACCGATGCCGACACCGGCCAGCAGCATGCGCTCCGGCGAAAATTGCGCGCGGGCGGAAATGGCGATCATCGCGAGGAAAGCCGCCAATGCGCCGATCGCCATCGCCAAGAGCATGATGACGGGAGAGGGGAAGCCGAAAAGGAAGAGCGCAACGGTCAGGCCTGCCCCGGCACCGCCGCTGACGCCAAGCACCTCGGGGCTGGCGATGGGATTGCCGGTCATGCGCTGCATGATGAAGCCAGCGGCCGCCAGCATGGCGCCGGCGGCTGCGGCCACGATCGTCCGCGGCAACCGGAAGGGCAGGAGGTCACTCAGAAGCGCGCCGGTCGCGACATGCCAGCCGTCATCGGCCGGGCCGAAGGTCAGGACGACGGCGAAAAGCAGGGCGAGGGCCACGAAAAGCACTGCAAGGGTTTGGAGCGGCTTCGTGAGCCTTTTCAAGGCTGCGGCAGACTGGGTGGCAACGGTCGAAATGGAATGCACGCGCGGCAGCAGGAGGAGCAGCAGCGGCCCGCCGAGCAGAGCGGTCGCGGCTCCGGTCGGGGCGAGATCGGTAAAGCCCGGGCCAAGGATCTGGGTCAGGCAATCGGTTAGGAAGAGCAGGCCGGCGCCGGTCAGCGGTGCCATGATCATCAGCCTCTCCGTGCTGCGCGCGCCTGAGAATCTTGCGATTGTGGGAGCGGCAAGGCCGAGGAAGCCGATGATGCCGACCTCCGATGTCACAGAGGCGGCAAGCCAAACGGCAAGGGCGACGATCGCCAGTCGGGTCGAATGCAGGGCAAGACCGAGGCTTCTCGCGCCGCTATCGTCGAGCGCGAGGATCCGCAGCGGCCGCACCAGCAGCAGGGCGGCCGCAAAGCCGAGGACAAGCCGTGGGCCAAGCGAGAGCACGCTGTTCCAATCCTGCTGGCTGAGCGAGCCGGCGCCCCAGATATAGATCGACATGGCATATTCGCCGCGCGCCAGGATGAGCGTGACGCTGAGCGCCGAGGCGATCAGGCTGACGATCAGGCCGGAAAGCGCGACGGTCACCGGATCGAGCCCGCGGCGCCAACTGAGAGCCAGCACGAGGGCGATCGCCGCGAGTCCGCCGCCAAAGGCGGTCATCTCGCGCGACAATCCCATGAGCAGGGGCGAGACGCTCATGGCCGCCGTCATCGCCAATTCCGCGCCGGAGGCAATGCCGAGCGTGGAGGCATCGGCAATCGGGTTGCGTAGCACGCGTTGCAGCAAAGCGCCGGAAAGGCCGAGGGCGGCGCCGGCGATCAGGGCCAGCGCAGCGCGGGGCATGATGCCGCTCCAGAGCAGCGCGCCGGTCAGCACGGCTGCGTCGGCATCCTGGTGCGGCAGTTGCGGGCGCGTCAAGATCAGGAGTACAAAGGCAGCGATGCAGAGCATGGCGAGTATCATGCCCGGCATGTTGACGCTTGGTGTCGGCCGGACGCGGCTAACCATTCCATGCATGGGCAAGCCCCTCCGCCAGGAGATCGGCAAAGCGGCCGGCGGCCGGCAGCGCGCCATAGGGATTGACCGCGCCAAGTGTCAGTACCCGTTTTTCGCGCACGGCCGGCAAGGCATTCCAGAAGCTGCTCGCCGAAAGTGTCACGACCGCATCAGCCGGATGCGGGGCGATCATGACGATCCAGGCATCGGGCATCGACGCCAATGCCTCGATGCCGACGGGCGCTGCTGCCGAATAGCTGGTCGCACCCTGCCAGGCATTGGTGAGGCCGACGCGCCTCAGCACTTCGCCGAACATGCTGTCGGAGCCGAAGACACGGAAGTGCCTGGCATCGCCGAGGTTGATCGGGATCACCGGACGGCCGTCACCGGCAGCAAAAATAGACCGGTAACGGTCGAGCCGGGCTGAAAGCTCCTCGGTCAGCCGTTTGGCGGCGGGAAGCTGCAGGCGCTCGCCGATCGCCAGCGTGACCTGTTCGGCCAGCGCGAAGGGACTTTCGCCTGACTTGTAGATCGCATGGCTTTCGACCGGCGCGATCGGGCGCATGCGATCATCCGCCCAGGCATAAAAGTTCGAATTGAAGATCAGGTCCGGCCGCGAAAGCCTCAGCACCTCGAAATTCGGTGTGCCGCGAAGGCCGAGATCGGCTGTTGTTACCGGCACCTCAGGCGTGACGGCCACTTCGCGGAATTGCCGCAGTTCGGTTGCCGCCACGACGTTGGCGCCGATTGCCAGCAGGGTTTCCAGCAGAGCCCAGTCGAGCGTTGCGACGCGTACCTTCTCCGCCGCCCGCATAGGCGAGGGGACGGAGAGCGAGGCCGCCGCACCGGCCAGAAACTGCCTGCGGGAGAAAAAAGCCATGACCTACAACAGATAGCTGACCGGCTCGTTTCGAACCGGATGCGGGAAGACGCCCATGCCGACGCCGAAAATCGATCGCAGCTTGTCGGCCTGCATGATCTCGGCGGGCGTGCCCTCGGCAGTGATCCGGCCGCGATTGAGCGCGACGATCGCGTCGCAGTAGCGCGCGGCAAGATTGATGTCGTGCAGCACGATGACGACGGTCAGCCCGCGTTCGTGGCTGAGTTCCTGCACCAGCGAGAGGACGCTTGCCTGGTGGGCGAGGTCGAGCGCCGATGTCGGCTCGTCGAGCAGCAGGCAGCGGGCGTCCTGGGCAAGCATCATGGCGATCCAGGCACGCTGGCGCTCGCCGCCGGACATGTTGGCCGCGAGACGATCGGCGAAATCCTCGAGTTCGGTGCGGGTGATCGCCTCCTCGACCATCTTGCGATCCGTCGCCGTGAAGCGGCCCAGCGTGCCGTGCCAAGGGAAACGTCCGAGGGCGATAAGCTCCCGTACCGTCATCCCGTCCGTCGCCGGCGTGAATTGCGGCATATAGGCGACGTGCCGGGCGAATTCCCGGGCGCCCCAGTCGGCCGCCGGCTTGCCGCCGAAGGCGATGGCCCCGGATTTGGGGGCGATCTGCCGGGCGATGATCTTCAGCAGCGTGCTCTTGCCGGAACCGTTCGGACCGACCAGCCCGTAGATGCGGCCGCGCTCGAGCGTCAGGTCGATGCCGGACAGAATGGTTTTCGGCCCGATGGCATAGTCGATTCCCGACAGGGCAAGGAAAGGCGAAGGCATGGTCTGCTCCAGATTCGGCGCTGCAAATGGGTTCGGGAGGGCAAGCCCTCCCTTTCCCCGCAGGTTCCTGCAAAACTAAACTCACATTGTCAACTTACCACTTTCTGCTGAGCTTGAAGGTGACGGTGCGGGCATCGCCGTAACCGCAGACGGTCAAGCCGCCGCAGCCCTTGACATATTCCTTGTCGAAAATGTTCGTGACGTTGAGCGAGGCGCCCCAATCCTCCCGCTCATAGCGGATCGCGGCATCGACGAGGGTTGCGGCCGGCACCTTCTCGGTATTGGCCTCATCGGCCCAGGACCAGCCCTGATGGCGCACGCCGGCGCCGAAGCTCATGCCTTCGAAGGCACCGGTCGTCAGCGTGTATTCGACCCAGAGGGAGGCGGTCACCTTCGGCACGATATAGGGTGAATTGCCGACGAGGGCCGGGTTGGCCTCGTTCTCGGTCACTTCCATGTCCGTATAGGCAAGCGAGGCGAGAACCTTCCAGTTCTCGTTGATGTTGACCTTGCCTTCCAGTTCGGCGCCGCGCGAGACGACTTCGCCGAGCTGGCTCTGGGCGAAGGTCGCCGGATTGGTGACGGTGTTGTTGCGCTTGGTGATGTGGAAAACCGACGCGGTCAGCGAGCCGTCGATGAAGCTCGGCTCATATTTGATGCCGCCTTCGAACTGTTCGCCTTCCTCGGGCTTCAGAGCGCCTGATACACCGGTGCCGATCAGCGGGTTGAAGAAGGTCGCGGCGCTGACATAGGGCGTCAGGCCGTTGTCGAATTCATAGGCAAGGCCGATGCGTCCGCTGAGCGCGCTGTCATTGGTGCTGTAGGTCGTGCCGATCACGGCATCCTGGTTGATGTCGACATAATCGTAGCGGCCGTTCAGCGTCAGCAGCCAGCCGTCACCGAAATGCATGCGGTCCTGGGCATAGACGCCGATCTGGTTCTTGGTGATGACATTGTCGGCATAGACGAAATTAGCGCCTTGCGTCGTGCCGTAGACGGGATCGGTGGCGCTGATCGGATTGGAGCCGCAGCAGGCCTGCCAATTGTCGAGACGGTAATAGGTGTAATCAAGCCCGACGAGAAGATTGTGTGTGGCGCCGCCGATGTCGGTTTCGCCTTCGAGCCGGTTGTCGATCGAGAAAGCATCGACGCCCGAGCGGCCCTCGAAACCGATGCGCGCTAGCTGATAGTCCGGACCCGTCGGAACACCGCCGACCCAGCCATTCAGGTAGGGACCGATTTCATGCTTGTCGAGCCGGCCGTAGCGGGCGCTCTGCGAGAACTTGATACCGTTGTCGAATTCATGCTCGAATTCGTAGCCGATCATCTTCTGCACATAGCTGCCGTCGTCGAGGTCGGGTTCGCCATAAAAGGCGTCGCGGTCGATCTTGCCGAACGGCGCATCCTCGACCGTGCCGACATAGGGGAAGAAGCCGTTGCCGGTATGCACCTGATCAAGGCCGGCGAGGCTGCCCCAGACCGTCAGGCTCGTGGCGTCATCCGGTGAAATCGTCAGCTGCGGCATGATGAAGCCGCGCAGATCCTCGGAAAAATCCGAATAATTGTCGCCGCCCGCAACCTTGCCGGTGATGCGGTAGCTCATCGTTCCGCTGGAGCCGATCTTGTCGGAGACATCGAAGCCGGTGAAGGCGTTGCCGTTGCTGTTGATGCCGATCTCCGTGTAGAAGAGCGGCTCGTCGAGCGGGCGTTTGCGAACGAGGTTGACGATGCCGCCGGGATTGGCGCCGCCGTAAAGCACGGAAGCCGGGCCCTTCAACACCTCGACGCGCTCGAGCATGAACGGATCGAGCTGGAAGCCGCCGAAGCCGTAGCTGAAAAGCGTCAGATTGTCGAAGAAGACGCCCGTCTGGCCGGCGTCGAAGCCGCGGATGTAGAACCAGTCGGTGTCGGCGTCATTGCCAAAGGGCTGCGAGGTGACACCCGGCGTATAAAGCAGCGCCTCGTCGATCTTGTTGGTGATGCCGCGATCGTCCATTTCCTCTGTGCCGACCACCGATACGGATTGCGGGATTTCGTTGAGCGGCGTGTCGCTCTTCGAGCCGGCGGAGGATTTCTTGGCGACATAACCTTTGACAGGGCTGGTTGCGGTGTCGCCGCTGCCCTGAATGACGATCGGTTCGAGCTCGGTCGACGTCGCGTCCTGTGCCGAGACGGAACCCGCCATCAGGCCGGCGACCGCAACGCCTGCCAACAAACTTGCCTTGAAAACGGGACCCCTGGTCTGCCCACGCATGTCTTATCTACCCCACTCATGCCGCGACGCTGACGCGCGGCGACGCCTTGAATAAGATGAGTGCTTAACTCAGTTTTATCGGGTGGGCTTGTCGCAATCGGGGAAAATTGAACGTTTTTGGGCAATTCTCCGCGTCGCAAATAATTGCCCAGGAGGCGTTGCAATCAGGCAACTTGTGCCTTTTTCCAGCTCGCTGGCGTGGTGCCGACATGCTTGCGGAAAACGCGGGTGAAATGGGCCTGATCGGCAAAGCCGGTTTCGGCGGCGATCGCGGTCAAGGCATATTCGCTCTCGACGAGCAGCCGCTTGGCCCTGCTCAGCCGGGCATTGGTCTGCCATTGATGAGGAGCGACGCCGGTCGAGGCCTTGAAGGCATGGCTGAAATGCGATTGCGACAGGCCGGTCAGGCTGGCAAGTTCTTCGAGGCGGATATTGCGCAGGCAATTCTCCTCGATGAAATCGGTCGCGCGGCGAAGCTGCCAGGAGGCCAGCTTGCTGCGTTTGCGCGGCATGGCCTTGGAAAGCTTGAGAACGTCGATGATCAGCGCCAGCGCGAGGCCGTCGCCATAGAGAGCGTGCAGCGGCTCCGGATTGAGGCATTCGCGGGCGACCAGCTGCGCCAGCGCCAGCACCCGGTCATCGGAAAAGAGAAGCTGCGGGCTTTCCAGGCGGCGCGGATCGATATCCTCCATCAGCCTGCGGCTGATGGTGTCGGCATCGAAATGGAGGTCGAGATGGCGCACCGAATGCACGTCGGTCAGATCGGCCCAGACTTCCATGCCGGCCGGTACATAGGAGATCGGCCGCTTTTCCGTGTCCTGAACGGCGCCCTGGGCCTTCGGCGAGAGCTTGATGCGCGAATTGCCCGGTCCGCGCTGGTCGAGCATGATGAAGAGCCGGGGATCTCGCGAGACATAGTAGCCGCCGGCATAAGCGGCGCACTCCACGTCCCAGACATCGGCGACGATGCCGTTCCACAGGCGGCGATGCACGCCGCCTATGACCGAAAAGCCCTGGATCTTGTTCTGCATCCGCGGTTGAAACGTCATTTGCATTTCCGCCCCCGGCCATGCGCCGGGAGTAAACCTTCAATTAACACTCAAGTTTATTACAATAGGCGGAAGCGGATGACAATCACCAAATCCGGCGGTGAACCGCCGGTGAATCAGGTCTTCGACACCGAGAAACGCAGTCCGATGTCGCCGAGCAGAATGTCGATTTCGCCGGGCTCGGCCAGCTCGATGGCGCCGCTCAGGGTACCGGTCGTGATCAATGCGCCCGTACTGAGCGATGTCTGCGGGCGCAGCCCGTCATTGGCGTAATCGACGAGCCAGGTCAGCACGTCGCCCTTCGGATGCTGCGCCGGGCCATCATAGATGGTGCGGCCGGCATGGGTGACCTTGAGCGGCGTGCCTCCGGCGGTATCGACAAGGCTTTTGTCGACCTTCGGGCCGAGCACATAGCCGCTATTGCCGAGCCGGTCGGCGAGAAACAACAGGAAGGAAACGCCGCCGCTTTCCTTGACGGCGCTGACCAGCAGCTCGGCGCCGAGATAGACCGCGGAAATCGCCTCGACCACTTCGGCACGGCTGTAGGGGACGCCTTGCCGGATCGGCAGGTCCTTGCCGAGGCGAACGGCGATCTCCGTCTCGAATTTCAGGCCCGGATACCAGGGAATGCTCGCATCCGAGACGGCTTCGACATAGGGATGCAAAGGGGCGGTGACTGCTTGGCCCTGCGGGGAGACCGTCACCTTCCAGGCATTGCTGGAAATACCGTCCGCCGCTGCCAGAAAGTTCTGCGCTTCCATCGCCTGGTGCAGATCGGCCGGCAGCGCGAAGGTGCCCGTTTCCTCCTGCCGGCCGGCCTGGTGCAGGCTGTGAAGCCTGGATGCGAGACCGCGCGGATCGAATGTCTCTGTCATGATAACTCCTCGAATGATTTTCGAGGTGCACACTAACCGCAAGGCCGGGACGGACAAGCCCGATCTTGGCCCGATCTTGGAAAGACTCCTATTCCATCGTCGCGTACCAGCGATCGCGATAGGCGGAGAGACCCGGGATATCGGCCGGCGGAAAATGCGTCTCGGCGCCCGCCACCGGCCGGATGCCGGTAAGAAGGGCCGCGCCCTGGCTGGTGCCGGTCGTGCCGGGAAGGGCGATGACCTCGCGGCCGGCAAGCGCGGCCAGCAGCTTCAGATAGGTTTCGTTCAGAGCGAAGGGACCCTCGACAATGATGGCGCCTTTGGCCCCGATCAGTTCGAGGCAGGCATCGGTCATCAGCGCAAGGTAGAGGCAGGCGGCAGCATGACGCTCTTCGCGGCTGGCCTTTTCCGCGCCGATCCAACGGCTTGTCTTTCCCGGAAAGGGGCCGGAGCCGGGAGCGATGTTCGGCAGCAGCAGAATGCCGTTGTCGATCACCGGAGCGATCGCCGCTTGAGCCGATTTTTCGTCGACGGCGCCGATTTCCACTGAGAGAATTTCGAACTCCCGGCCGCCCATGAAACGCGACGAGGGAACGGCGCGGCCATAGGCGTCGACATTGGCAAGCGCGTCGCGTTTCGGATCGAGATGATCGAGATTGCCGCCGACGCCGAAATTGATGACCCATGTGCCTGTGGAGACGACGGCGAATGGGGCTTCCCGATGGATGAGGTGCGGCAGCAGCGAGGCATTGGAATCGTGAATGCCGCAATAGACCGGCACCGCTTCGCCAAGGCCGAGTTTAGCGGCGATTTCGGGAAGAACCGGGCCGATCGCATCGAAGGCGGAGCGGATCGGCGCCATCAGGCCGCGGATATCGAGCCTGTCGACTAGCGAGGAATAGCTGCCGGTCTTCGGATTCCAGAGGTCGGTATGGCAGCCGAGCGAGGTCAGCTCGTTGGCGGCAACGCCGGTCAGCCGCGCCGTCCAATATTGCGCATAGGTGAGGATATCAGTGACCTTGGCGAACTCCTCGGGGAAGGCGCTCTTCTGGTAGTGCAGCTGCGCCCCGACATTAAGCCCCATTGCGAGGCGCGGCGAGAAGGTTTCGCCGAAAGGCGGACGGAGGGCCGTATAGGCATCGCGGATCGCCTCGGGATATTCGTGCTCATAGTCGATCACAGGCATGGCGAGCGTCCCATCGCCGTCGAGCAGAGCGGCGGCGGCGCCATGGGTGGTGATCGAGATGGCGTCGAAGCCGGGTTCCCGCGCCAGCTTCTTCAGCGCATCGAGCGCGAAGGACCAGAGCGCCTCTATGTCGTAATGCGGGTAGGGGCCGGTTTTGATCGTAACGTTCGGCCGTTTCAAGACGGCGATCTCGGCGCCCGTTTCGCTGTCGAGCACGACGACCTTGGCGTTGGTCTTGCCGATGTCGAGAACGGCGATGCGGCGATAGGAGCTGGCGGTCATGGCATATGGAAGAGGGTGACGAGGTCGCTCTGGACGGGCGAATTATCCGGATTGGTCGCCATGATATCGGCCATGTGCGCCCACCATTTCTTCATGACGGGATGTTCCGGCAGGCTCGCCATCGTGTGGTCCTTCGGCCGCGTCAAGACGCCGAACAGCGTGTTGGTCTCGCGGTCGAGATGGATCGAATAGTCGCTGGCGCCGGACTTATGGAGGAGATCGACCAGTTCCGGCCAGATCTCGTCATGGCGCTTGCGATATTCGGCTTCCATGCCGGGATGGAGCTGCATCTTGAAGGCGTGTTTTTCTGATGTCATCGGGAGCTCATGATCTTGATGCGGCGGGCAATGATCGGGATGGCGATGGTGATGATGAGGAGAAGGCCGATGAAGATCGACATGACGATGCCGGGCACGTTCAACAGGCCGAGGCCGAAGGTGACGAGGCCCATGACGAAGGCGGCGATGACGACGCCGCCGATCCTGCCGGAGCCGCCGAGGATCGAAATGCCGCCGAGCACGACCATGGTGACGACCTCGAGTTCCCATCCCTGGGCGATCGACGGCCGGGTCGAGCCGAGGCGCGAGGTCAGGCAGACGGCGGCGACACCGCTCATGATGCCGGTCAGCAGGAAGAGGATGAATTTGACGCGCTCGACCGGGATGCCGGAGAAGCGGGCGGCGAAATCATTGTTGCCGATCGCATAGACCTGCCGGCCGAAATTCGTCGCATGCAGCAGGATGGCGAAGAGGATCGCCACGACGATGAAAAGCACGAATTCGAAGGAAAACACCCAGAAGACGTAACCCTGGCCGAAATAGGCGAAATCGGCAGGATATTTGCCGTAAGCCTGATCGCCGAGCACGATATAGGAAATGCCGCGGAAAAGGCTCATCGTGCCGATGGTGACGACAATCGACGGCAGCTTCAGCACCGAGACGAGCACGCCGTTGAAGATGCCGCAGGCAAGGCCGGTGCCGATGCCGATCAGCACAAGGCCGGGTGTGCCGATGCCGAGCTGCGCTGCCGCCCCCATCGCCGTCGAGGCGAGTGCGATGATCGCGGCGACCGAGAGGTCGATCTCACCCGAGATGACGAGCAGCGCCATCGCAAAGGCGATCATCGCCTTTTCGGTGAAATTGAAGGTGGCGTCCGAGAGGTTCCAGGCATCGAGGAAATAGGGCGAAGCCAGGGAATTGAAAATGAAGATCAGGACGGCGACGGCAAAGAGCAGCACTTCCCAGCTTGCGATGATGCGACGGAAGGGCGTGCCGAGGCGGTCCGGAATGGTGCGCTTTTCGGGCTGTGCTGAAACGGCGCTCATGCTGCGGCCTCCGTTCTGGTGTCGGCTGCGGCGCGGTCGCGCAGGATGATGCGGCCGCGGTTGCGCTCGCGCCGGGCGTTGAAGGCGACGGCGAGAATGATGACGGTGCCTGATATCGCCATCTGCGTGAAGGGTGAGATGCCGATGACCGGCAGCGCATTCTTGATGACGCCGAGGAAGAGCGCGCCGAGCACTGTGCCGGCGACCGAGCCGACGCCGCCGGCAATCGAAATGCCGCCGATGACGCAGGCCGCGACGCTGTCGAGTTCGAAGCCGTTGGCGATATCGACATAGGCGACGGCGTAACGCGACACCCAGAGATAGCTCGCGAGACCCGCCAAGGCGCCCGACAGGACGAAGGCCAGGAATTTCGTCCGGCCCGTATCGATGCCGGCATAGACGGCCGCGGTCGGATTGCCGCCGGTCGCATAGGCCGAGCGGCCGAACTGGCTGTAGCGCAGCAGCATGTACATCAGCGCGACGATGATGATCGCGACCCAGCTCAGCACCGGCAGACCGAGGATCGGCGTGCGGGGAACGGCGAGGAAGGTCGGCGTCATCTGGTGCGCGTTGACCCAGGCGCCGCCCGAGAGCACGAAGGCCATGCCGCGATAGATGGTGAGCGTGCCGAGCGTGACGACGATCGGCGGGATTTCGAGACGCCAGACGAGGAGGCCGTTGATCGTGCCGAGCGCGGCACCGATGACGATCGCCGTAAGGATGAGCACGACGAGCGGCAGGCCGGGATAGGCGGCGTTCATCATCGCGATCGCCATGCCGGTAAAGGCGAGGTTGGCGGCGACGGAAAGGTCGATCGATTTCGTCAGGATGACCGTCATCTGGGCGAGCGCCAGGATGATCAGGATGGAGGTATCGTTGAAGATGCCGGCGAGATTGCTGGGCGTGGCGAAATCCGCAGCGCGGGTCGAAAAGACCGCGATCATCACGACGATGATGAGGAACAGCAGGGTTTCGCGTTTTCTGATCAGTCTTGCCATGCTCTTAACCTCATGCGTTGCCGGTGGCGGCGCGCACCAGCGCTTCCGGCGACAGTTCGGCGCGTTCGAAAATCCCGGCCGACAGGCCTTCCTTCATGACGAGGACGCGGTCCGACATGCCGATGATCTCCGGCAGCTCCGAGGAGACCATGATGATCGACAGGCCCTCGGCGGCGAGTTCGCTGATGAAGCCGTGCACGGCGGCCTTCGAGCCGATGTCGATACCCTTTGTGGGTTCGTCGAGAATGATGACCTTCGGCGCCGTCGCCAGCCACTTGCCGATGACGACCTTCTGCTGATTGCCGCCCGACAGCGTGCCGACGGGCACGGACAGGGCGGCAGCGCGCAGGTCCAGCCGTTCGGCATATTTGCGGGCGAGCGCGAATTCGTTCGCGGCCCGGAGGAAGCCGTGGCGGGAGGTGCGGGCGAGTGAAGGCAGCGTCATGTTCTGAAAGATCGGCATCGGCAGCGCCAGGCCATGGCGGCCGCGCTCCTCCGGCACGTAGACGATGCCGGCGCGGATCGCATCCTGCGGCGAATGGATGGTGACATCCTGGCCTTCGAGCACCATCCTGCCGGAGAGCGGCTTGGTGATGCCGAAGAGCGATTGCGAGAGTTCCGAGCGGCCGGCGCCGATCAGGCCGTAAATGCCGAGGATCTCGCCCTTGCGCAGCGTGAAGGATATGTCGCGGAATTCGGTGCGGTGGCTGTAGTTGCGGATCTCCAGAACCGGGCCGCCGATAGCGACGTCGATCTTCGGGAAGACGTTCTCGACGTCGCGGCCGACCATCATCCGGACGATCTCGTCCTGCGGCGTTTCCTTGAGACGTCCCTGGCCGACGGCGCGGCCGTCGCGGAAGACGACGAAATCGTCGGCGATCTCGTAAAGCTCGTCGAACTTGTGGCTGATGAAGAGGATCGCCTTGCCCCGTTCCTTCAGGCCCCGGACGATGCGGAAGAGGTCGTCGATTTCCTTGCGGGAGAGGGCAGCCGTCGGCTCGTCCATGATGACGATGCGGGCCTCGATCGACAGCGCGCGCGCGATTGCCACCAGATGGCGTTGCGCGATGGAGAGGTCCTTCAGGCGGATCGTCGGGTCGATATTGCTTTCGAGCGCGGTCAGCAGCGCCTTCGAGCGGCTGTTCATCGCCGTCCAGTCGATGGTGCGGAAGCGTGTGCGCGGCGCATGGCCGAGGAAGATGTTTTCGGCGACCGTCAGTTCGTCGAAAAGCACGGTCTCCTGATGGATGGCGGTGACGCCGGCATCGATGGCGGCCTGGGCGCTGGCGAAGGTCACCGGCTGGCCATCGACCAGAATCTCACCTTCGTTCGGCCTGTAAATGCCGGTGAGGATCTTGACGAGCGTCGATTTTCCGGCGCCGTTTTCGCCGATCAGCGCCGTCACCGTGCCGGGATGGAGCGCGATGCTGACATTGTCCAGCGCCTTTACGCCGGGAAAGATCTGCGAGATGCCGCGCATTTCCAGAATGGCGGGCGCATCGCCGGTTTTGCTGTCCGTGGCGGGTTGTTGAAAGGCGGCGTTCATCAGCTTCTACCAATGTCGAATGGGAAATCCCGGCGGCCGCGAAGCCGCCGGGCTCTTATGTGTGTGCTTCCGATCAGAAGACCTTGGAGAACTGGTCGATGTTCGAAGCATTGTAGACGAAGGGATCGGCCATGGCGGCTTCGCCGTTGTCGCCGACCTTGATCTTGCCCATGCGGCCGGCTTCGATTTCGCTGCCCGGCTTGCCGTCGGTTTCGCCCTTGACGAGGCGATAGGCGATCTGGGTGGCGGAGTAGCCGAGGTCGATCGGGTTCCAGATGGCGAATTCCTTCGTGGCGCCGGACTTGATCGCGCCGGCCATTTCGGACGGCAGGCCGAGGCCGGTGACGTAGACCTTGCCGACGAGACCCTTGTCTTCGACGACCTTGGAAGCGGCGAGAACGCCGACCGTCGTCGGAGCGACGATGACCTTGACGTTCGGGTTCGACTTCAGGAGGCCTTCGGCTTCACGATAGGACTTGTCCGAGAGGTCGTCGCCATAAACCGTGGTGACGAGGTTGAGGCCCGGGAAATCCTTGAGCTGCTTCTTCATCTGGTCGATCCAGATGTTCTGGTTGGTCGAGGTGGTCGTTGCCGACAGGATGGCGAAGTCGCCCTTGCCGCCTTCCAGGTGGTCCTTGGCGAGCGTCAGGCACATCTTGCCGATCAGCTCGTTGGACGACGGGTTGAGCTGCAGGATGCGGCCTTCGGGCGCAACGCCGGAATCCCAGGAGATCACCTTGATGCCGCGCTGGGTCGCCTTCTTCAGCGCCGGAACGAGCGCGTCGGGGTCGTTGGCCGAAACGGCGATGGCGTCGACGCCCTGGGCGATCAGCGAGTTGATGACTTCGATCTGGCCTTCGGCCGTCGTCGACGTCGGGCCGGTATAGATCACCTCAACGCCGCCGAGTTGCTTGGCGGCTTCCTGGGCGCCCTTGTTGGCGGCGTCGAAGAAGCCGTTGCCGAGCGACTTCACGACTAGGCCGATCTTGATGTCCTTGGCGCTGGCGGTGCCTGCCATCATGGCGACGGCGAGCGCTACGCCGAGCGCAAGTGTCTTTGCGAGTTTCATGTCACTTTCCTCCCATTAAGATTAGACTTCCACACCCCGGCGGCGCCTCATGCGACCGACGAGGAATCCTCCTTCACAAGCTGGGCCACCGGGCTGGCGACGACGAGACGGACGCCGGCCGTCTCGACCATGCGAGCCGCCTCTTCCGAGATCCCGTCATCGGTGATGACCACAGAAACGCGGTCGAGCGCGCAGAGAATAAGGCTCGACCGGCGATTGAATTTGCTTGAATCGACCATGACCACGAGTTCATCGGCTTGGTGCATCAGCTTCTGCTCGCTCTGGATGATGAGGGCATCCGCCTCCATGATGCCGAGCGGGCCGACGCCCTGGGCGCCGATGAACATGCGCCGCGCATAAAAATTGCGGATCGCGTCATTGTCGAAAGGCGACAGGATGAGGCTCTGCTCGCGATAGATCGCGCCGCCCGGCACCGTCACTGTATTTTTGGAATGCTTCACCAGATGTTCGGCGATGGCGAAAGAATTGGTCATGACCTGCATGCGGTGGCCGGCCATGTAATGCACCATCTGGAAGGTCGTCGTGCCGCCATTGATAATGATGGCATCGCCCGCCTCGCAGAGATCGACGGCTGCGCGTGCAATTGCGCGTTTTTTATCGATGTTGACTGATTCTGAAACCCGGAACGGCCGGCCGGCGAGGTTGCCGAGCTGCGGCGGGTGCACCGCTTCGGCGCCGCCGCGCACACGGCGGATCTTGCCCTGGACGTGAAGAGCCGCAATATCGCGCCGGATTGTCGCTTCAGATGCTTCCGTCAGCTCGGAAATGTCCTGGATCGTGACCACGGACTTTTCCTGAACGGCGCTTAGAATGATGCGATGACGTTCGCGTTCGTGCATTGGGCTCCTCCTCTTGTCGTATTTATTTCGTATCCGTTAAAAGCTGTCAATCACAAACGATCATAAATTTTCATATTGCGCTGCACAATAATCGAATTTGATCGTTTTCGATTGACAAACTCCATTTTGATGAGCGATACCGTCAGCGAAAAGGGGCGCGAACCCTCGCGTCCCAATGATGATTTCTTATGGGAGGATGACATGGCGGCGAACGTCCGGCTTCTGGAAAACCGGTGGGATGAGGGTTACGCGGCAGGCCTCGACGAGCCCGGCAAGCTTCTCTATCGCTCCAATCTGCTCGGCGCCGACAAGCGCATCACCAATTACGGCGGCGGCAATACCTCGGCGAAGGTGATGGAAACCGACCCTCTGACCGGCGGCAAGGTCAAGGTGCTCTGGGTCAAGGGCTCCGGCGGCGATGTCGGCACCATCAAGCTTGATGGTTTCGCCACCCTCTATCAGGACAAGCTGGAAGCGCTGAAGGGCATCTATAAGGGTGTCGAGGATGAAGACCGCATGGTCGGCTTCCTGCCGCATTGCACTTTCAACCTGAATGCCCGCGCCGCCTCGATCGATACGCCGCTGCACGGTTTCGTGCCGTTCACCCATGTCGACCACATGCATCCCGACGCGATCATCGCAATCGCCGCTTCGAAGAATTCCCGGGAACTGACCAAGCAGATCTTCGGTGACGAGATCGGCTGGCTTCCGTGGCGCCGCCCGGGCTTCCAGCTCGGCCTCGATCTCGAAGCCTTCGTCAAGGCGAACCCGAATGCCAAGGGCGTCGTGCTCGAAAGCCATGGTCTCTTCACCTGGGCAAACGACGCCAAGGCCTGCTACGAGCTGACGCTCGATATTATCAACAAGGCGATCGAATGGTTTGCCGGCCAGACCGAAGGCAAGACGATCTTTGGCGGCGCCGTCGTCCAGAGCCTTCCCGTTGCCGAACGCCGCGCCATCGCCGCCCGGCTGATGCCGGAGATTCGCGGCCGCATCGGCAAGCAGGAGCGCAAGCTCGGCCATTTCGATGATCAGGATGCGGTTCTGGAATTCGTCAATTCGAAGAACCTGCGTCCGCTCGGCGCGCTCGGCACCAGCTGCCCGGACCATTTTCTGCGCACCAAGATCCGCCCGCTGATCGTCGAATTCGACCCTGCCAAGCCGGATGTCGATGCGATCGTCGCCGGTCTCGACAAAGCGCTGGAAGATTACCGCGCCGACTACGCCCGCTATTACAACGACTGCAAGCATGACAATTCGCCCGCCATGCGCGACGCCAATCCCGTCATCTTCCTCGTTCCCGGCGTCGGCATGCTCTCCTTCGCCCGCGACAAGGCGACAGCCCGCATCGCCAGCGAATTCTACGTCAATGCCATCAACGTCATGCGCGGCGCCTCGAGCGTCTCGGAATATCAGGGCCTGCCGGAGCAGGAGGCCTTCGATATCGAATACTGGCTGCTCGAAGAGGCGAAGCTCCAGCGCATGCCGAAGCCGAAGAGCCTTGCCGGCAAGGTCGCCTTCGTCACCGGCGGCGCCGGCGGCATCGGCCGCGCCACGGCCGTACGCCTCGTCGGCGAGGGCGCCTGCGTCGTGCTCGCCGATATCGACCAGGCGGCGCTTGAATCGACCGAAGCCGATTTCGTGAAGAAATACGGCGCGGATGCCGTGCGCACGGTGAAGCTCGACGTCACCAAGGAAGACGCCGTTATCGCTTCCTTCGCCGAATCCTGCGTCGAATTCGGCGGGATCGACATCCTCATTTCGAATGCCGGGATCGCCTCCTCGGCGCCGATCGAAACGACCGAGCTGTCGACGTGGAACCGCAATATCGACATTCTGGCGACCGGTTACTTCCTCGTCTCGCGCGAGGCCTTCCGGCTGTTCCGCCGGCAGGCGCTCGGCGGCAATGTCGTCTTCATCGCATCGAAGAATGGCCTCGCCGCTTCGCCGAACGCATCGGCCTATTGCACGGCGAAGGCTGCCGAAATCCATCTCGCCCGCTGCCTGGCGCTGGAAGGCGCGGATGCCGGCATCCGCGTCAACACCGTCAATCCGGATGCCGTCCTGCGCGGCTCCAAGATCTGGAGCGGCGAGTGGCGCGAACAGCGTGCGGCCTCCTCGAAGATCGAGGTGGACGACCTGGAGGAACATTACCGCAAGCGTTCCATGCTGAAGCTCAACGTGTTCCCGGAAGACATCGCCGAGGCGGTTTACTTCCTGGCATCCGATCTCTCGGCCAAATCGACCGGCAACATCATCAACGTCGATGCCGGCAACGTGCAGAGTTTTACGCGCTAGAGCAATTCCAGCAAAAGTGTGCAGCGGTTTTGCGTCCGGAATTGCGCTAAGCAACGGAAAACTATTTTCGGAGGATCACCCATATCGCGTGGATGATCCCTGGCAAATAGCCGCAAAGCGTCAGCAATATGTTGAGCCAGAAATGCAGGCCGATCCCGACCTGCAGTAATACGCCAAGGGGCGGCAGGATGATCGCAAGAAGAATGCGGACGATGTCCATCGTAGCTCCTGAGTTTTGAAGACATACAAGCGTTAGAACGCAAACCACGGTTCTGTGGTTCGCGACGTGGGAGGAAACAATGGCTGAATTCAGGATTGCGCCGGATCTGGTCGCGGCGGAAAATGAAAAGCGGGCGGCGGCGCTGAAAGCCGATTACGACGCATTGGGTGCGACGCTTGATCGCCGCGGCGTCGATATCGAGGCGGTGACGCGCAAGGTCAGCGAATTTTTTGTCGCCGTTCCGTCCTGGGGCGTGGGCACCGGCGGCACCCGCTTTGCTCGTTTTCCCGGCACCGGCGAACCGCGCGGCATCTTCGACAAGCTCGACGATTGCGCAGTCATCAACCAGCTGACGCGGGCGACACCGAATGTCTCGCTGCATATTCCCTGGGACAAGGCGGATGCACGGGAATTGAAGGCCAAGGGTGATGCGCTCGGCCTCGGTTTCGACGCGATGAATTCGAATACCTTTTCCGATGCGCCGGGACAGGCCCATTCTTACAAATACGGCTCGCTCAGCCATACGGATGCGGCAACACGCGCTCAGGCGGTCGAGCACAATCTCGAATGCATCGAGATCGGCCGGGCGATCGGCTCCAAGGCGCTGACCGTCTGGATCGGCGACGGCTCGAACTTCCCCGGCCAGAGCAATTTCACCAAGGCGTTCGAGCGCTACCTCGCTTCGATGGCCGACATTTACAAGGCGCTGCCGGATGATTGGAAGCTCTTCACCGAGCACAAGATGTACGAGCCGGCCTTTTATTCGACGATCGTGCAGGATTGGGGCACCAACTACCTGATCGCCCAGACGCTCGGCCCCAAGGCCCATTGCCTGGTCGACCTCGGCCACCATGCGCCGAACACCAATATCGAGATGATCGTCGCCCGGCTGATCCAGTTCGGCAAACTCGGCGGCTTCCACTTCAACGATTCGAAATATGGCGATGACGATCTCGACGCAGGCGCGATCGATCCCTACCGGTTGTTCCTCGTCTTCAACGAGCTGGTCGATGCCGAGCAGCGCGGCGTCAACGACTTCAATCCGGCCCATATGATCGACCAGTCGCACAATATCACCGACCCGATCGAGAGCCTGATCAACAGCGCCAACGAAATCCGCCGCGCCTATGCGCAGGCGCTGATCGTCGACCGCAAGGCGCTCGATGGCTACCAGCAGGACAATGACGCGCTGATGGCATCGGAAACGCTGAAGCGCTCCTATCGCGCCGATGTCGAGCCGATCCTCGCCGAGGCCCGCCGCAGAGCTGGCGGCGCGATCGATCCCGTTGCCGCCTATCGCGCCAGCGGCTACCGCAAAAAGGTGGCCGCCGAGCGCCCGGCT
Organism: Rhizobium sp. R339; assembly: GCF_002211395.1. Classification (NCBI taxonomy): domain Bacteria; kingdom Pseudomonadati; phylum Pseudomonadota; class Alphaproteobacteria; order Hyphomicrobiales; family Rhizobiaceae; genus Rhizobium; species Rhizobium sp. R339. The sequence goes on along the minus strand of NZ_LOKV01000006.1, from coordinate 49,636 downwards.
TCCGCTGCCGGCGGCGGCGGTATCATCTGAGCTTGAGTTGCCGGCGGCGCAGGGGTGACGCGCTGCCGGCAATCATCGTTTACGGCTTCCAGGCGCCGGCGATCTGCCGGGTCGCGATGTTCAGCCGGTTCCAGACATTGATATTGGCGATGGCGATGACGAGGGCCGCGAGGCTCTTGCCGTCATAATGCCGGGTCGCTTCGTCCCAGATCTCATCCGGCACCGGATCGGCGCGGTCGCTCACGCGGGTCACCGCCTCGGTCAGCGCCAGCGCCGCTCGCTCGGCGTCGCTGAAATAGGGCGTGTCGCGCCAGGCGCTGACGGCAAACAGCCTTTCATCCGTTTCTCCGAGCTTCTTTGCGATGCGTGGATGGCCGTCGATGCAGACGCTGCAGCCGTTGATCTGGCTGGCGCGGAGATTGACGAGTTCGATGAGCTGTGGCGAAAGGCCGGTCTCGGTCGGAACTTTGCCGAGAGCATTCAGCGCCTGCATGGCGCCGGGAAGGACGAGGGCGGGATTTCCCATTCTTTCCTGCATGATATGTCTCCTTGATGCGTTTACGGTTCGACGATCCGCCGGCGCTGTCACATCGGCCGGTTTTCATTCGTCATAGCCTTGACGGAACGCAGCGAAGGAATGTGACGGATGAACGAGAAAAAATGGTTGGCCGATGAATTTGAGGCGAACAGGGCGCATCTCAGCGCCGCCGCCTATCGCATGCTCGGCTCGCGCAGCGAGGCGGATGATGCCGTTCAGGAGGCTTGGCTGCGGCTGAGCCGCGCCGATACGAGCGACGTCGGCAATCTCGGCGGCTGGTTGACGACTGTTGTGGCGCGCATCTGCCTCGACATGCTGCGGGCGCGCAAGACCCGGCGCGAGGAGCCGCTGGATATGCCCGCGCATGCCGGAATTGCCGATCGAGCCAAGGATCCGGAACGCGAAGCAGCCTTCGCCGATTCCGTGGGGCTGGCGCTGCTCGTCGTATTGCAGACGCTGGCGCCCGCCGAGCGTGTCGCCTTCGTGCTGCACGACATGTTCGACCTGCCCTTCGACGAGATCGCGCCGATCATCGGCCGCACGTCCGCCGCCACCCGCCAGCTCGCAAGCCGCGCCCGCCGCAGGGTGCAGGGCGTGGACGAGGCGCCTGATGTCGATTTTACCCACAAGCGGGCGATCGCCGAGGCCTTTCTGGCAGCTTCCCGCAACAGCGATCTGGAGGCGCTGCTTGCGGTGCTCGCCCCCGACGTCGCCTTCCGGCCGGATGCGACGGCCGCCCGCTACGGTATCGGCGCCATGCGCGGCGCGGCTGGTGTGGCTGAGGCCTTCAAGGGTCGGGCGCAGGCCGCGGAGATCGCCATCGTCGATGGCGAACTTGGATTTGTCGTGGATATCGGCGGCCAGATTCGCGTCGCGGTGACGCTGACGATCGACGATGGCAGGATCGTCGCGATCGACGCCGTCGCCGACCCGGAGCATCTGCAAGGGATAAACTATTCGATTCTTCGGGATTGAAAATGTCCGGATCTCGCGCGTTTGCAGGAAACCCCTCGCGCCTGCGCGGGGGCTAAGCCGGCGTCATTTTCCTTGACAGGGAGGCTTGCGCCTTTATTCTATTATAAAGCCTCATATATCATAGTTATGTAATCGCGTCGGAGATGAGGCCCCCATCTTCAGGTTCCCCATCACTCTCCACAGTGACCGCAGACGGATGATCGGGAGCGATTCCGTTCCGAGACCTCGAAAGGAAAGCATATCATGTCCGGCGACCAGGCGAAGAAGCCGCTTCTCCTTACCAATGTCAAACCGGTGGCTTTCGGGGCCGGCGCAGGCGAGGGGGCGATCGACATTCTCGTCAATGCCGATGGCAGGATTGCCGAGATCGGTCCGTCGCTCGCGGTCTCTGAGGAGGTGACGCGCATCGACGGCAAGGGGGCCTTCATTTCGCCCGGCTGGATCGACCTGCATGTGCATATCTGGCACGGCGGCACCGATATTTCCATCCGCCCTTCAGAATGCGGCGTCGAGCGCGGCGTCACCACGCTGGTCGATGCCGGTTCGGCCGGCGAGGCGAATTTCCATGGTTTCCGCGAATATATCATCGAGCCCTCGCGCGAGCGCATCAAGGCCTTCCTCAATCTCGGCTCAATCGGTCTCGTCGCCTGCAACCGTGTGGCGGAGCTCAGGGATATAAGAGATATCGACCTCGACCGCATTCTTGAAGTCTATGCCGAAAACAGCGAGCACATCGTCGGCATCAAGGTGCGCGCCAGCCACGTCATCACCGGCTCCTGGGGCGTGACCCCGGTCAAGCTCGGCAAGAAAATCGCCAAGATCCTGAAAGTGCCGATGATGGTGCATGTCGGCGAGCCGCCGGCGCTTTATGATGAAGTGCTGGAAGTTCTCGGCCCTGGCGATGTCGTCACCCACTGCTTCAACGGCAAGGCCGGTTCGAGCATCATGGAGGACGAGGACCTCTTCTATCTCGCCGAACGCTGCGCCTCCGAGGGCATCCGCCTCGACATCGGCCATGGCGGCGCCTCCTTCTCCTTCAAGGTGGCGGAAGCGGCGATCGCGCGTGGACTGCTGCCGTTCTCGATCTCGACCGACCTGCACGGCCATTCGATGAATTTCCCCGTCTGGGATCTGGCGACGACGATGTCGAAGCTGCTCAGCGTCGGCATGCCCTTCGACAAGGTGGTCGAAGCCGTCACCCATGCGCCGGCGTCCGTCATCAAGCTGCCGATGCAGAACCGGCTTTCCGTCGGCGCAAAAGCCGAATTCACCATCTTCGATCTCGTCGATTCCGAACTCGAAGCGACGGATTCCAACGGTGACGTGTCGATCCTCAACAAGCTGTTCGAGCCGCGCCACGCGGTGATCGGCGCCGAGGCCTTCGCTGCCAGCCGCTACGTGCCGCGGGCGCGCAAGCTGGTGCGCCACAGCCACGGTTATTCCTACCGGTAGGACTACCGACTTGGTTCGATCATCAATCGGCCCGAGAGGCGTCAGCTGTTTGGTGGTTCCAGGGATTTACGACAGTAAGTCCAGCCGCCTCAAAGGGGCTGACGTCGCGCGTTGCGACAATAAAGCCCTTCGAAGCGGCAATGGCGGCGATATATCCGTCAGGGGTCGGGAAGCCTTTGCCGCCCGTTCGAGCCCGGACAGCAAGATCGGCATAGTGGCGGGCCGCTCCGACGTCGAATGGCAATACCCGACCCTCAAATAGCTCGAGCACGCCGCCGAGGGTTTCGGTCAGAGTCGCTTTGCGCCGACCGTCCGGCAATGCACCAATGCCGAACAGCAATTCCGCCAACGTCACACTCGATAAATACAGGGTTTCTGCGACCTGCTCGTTAAGCCACGCGCGCACTGCCGAATTGGCGGTTGGCCTCATCGCCTCGGAAAGGACATTGGTATCCAGGACGATCATTCAAACCTCAACGGCTCCGCCGGCGTCCTATCACGTAACTGATCAAACACTGCGAAATCAGCATTGGTTAGCTCTAACTGCCGACCAAGTTCTGCCAACGCCTCCCCCATGCGAATGCGCTGTTCGGGCTTCACAACACTTTCCAGGATTTCACGAATTTCCGCCTCGGTGCTGCGGCCATGCATCGCCGCGCGTACACGCAACGCGCGATGTACTTCATCGGGCACATTTCGAACTGTCAGAACGGCCATATCAAAACCCCGCAAATGCTGTCAATGACAGCAATATATCTACCGTGCAGTCAGCTTGCAAGGTTTGAACATTCAGCGGTTGCGCCAGCCCATCAGCTTTTCGATCCGCTCCGCCGAATTGCGCACATGCGCGGTATAGTGGTTCTCGTCGGAAAAGGCCTTCTGCTCCGGCAGCACGATGGAAATGGTGGCAACGCATTGGCCGTCGCGGTCGCAGATCGGCGAGGCGATGCAGGCCACCGCATAATCCGATTCGCCTGCCTGTATCGACAGACGCGCCTCGAAGGCTTTGCCGGCGGCTTCCGACAGCGTGCCGGGATCGATCTCGGCGCGGCCGGTCGGGGACGAGCGGGCGCAGCGCTTGAAGAGCTCGATGCGCTCTTCTTCCGGCAGATGGCCGACGAGCAGACGGCCTGATGCCGTCCAGTTCAGCGGCACCCGGGTGCCGACGCGCGACGCCACCTGGAAGTGGCTCGGGCCGTCGGCCATGGCAAGCACCAGCATATAATCGCCGTCGCGGCCGCAGACCTGCACGGTTTCGCCGGCCTGGCGGCAGAGGTCGTGCATTTCGTGGGTGGCGATGCTCATGAAATCCAGCGACCGCGCATAGGCGAGGCCGTAATGGTAGAGCCGGGCGCCGAGCCAGATCGAACCATCAGCCTGGCGCGTCAGCATGTTCTTCTCGACCAGATCGTCGACGATGACGTAGACGGTCGACAGCGGCGCCTTCACCGCCTTGGCGATGGCATAGACGCCGGCCGGCGAGCCGGTCTCGTAGAGATGATCGATCACCTGAAGCGCCCGGTCGATGCCGCTGACACGTGCGCGCCGCGCACCCTTGCCACCGGCCTCGCTCGCAAGGTCCTCATCTTCGGAGTAAACTGCGGGTGATGTCTTTCCGTCCAAATCCACGCACCTCATGAACACTGCGATTATGTTACATTACTATGGCATAGAGCTCGCTGTGGCAAATCGCAACATCTTGTAGGTTGATCGTGCGCGGATAGTCAGCCGGATCGCCCGCAGCGGTACGCCTGCCCCGAAAAACGTCATGGCAAAACGTGGAACAACAAGCGTCAGCCTGAGTTTGATCCCGAACCCAGGAGGTCATCATGACAAATTACCCGACACCGCCTTTCCCGTCTCAAAAGCAGCCGATGCCGGGCTTTACCGCACAGATGGACCCGGTTCCCGACCACGGCGAAAAAAGCTATCGCGGCTCCGACCGTCTGAAAGGCAAGCGGGCGATCATTACCGGCGGTGACAGCGGTATCGGCCGGGCGGTGGCGATCGCCTATGCCCGGGAAGGGGCCGATCTTGTCATCTCATATCTCGACGAGGATGAGGATGCCGACGAAACGAAGCGCCTGGTCGAGCAGGCCGGCCGCAAGGCCGTGCTGATCAGCGGCGACATTCAGGATCCGAACCATTGCCGGCAGATCGTCGAGACGGCGGTCAGGGAGCTTGGCGGCATCGATATTCTCGTCAACAACGCCGCGCATCAGGCGAGCTTCAAGAGCATCGACGAAATCAGCGACGAGGAGTGGGAACTGACCTTCAAGGTCAATATCCACGCGATGTTCTACCTGACCAAGGCGGCGGTGCCCCATATGAAACCCGGCAGCGCCATCATCAACACGGCTTCGATCAACTCTGACAGTCCGAACCCAACGCTGCTTGCCTATGCGACGACCAAGGGCGCGATCCAGAATTTCACCGCCGGCCTTGCCCAGCTTCTGGCCGAAAAGGGCATTCGCGCCAATGCCGTGGCGCCGGGACCGATCTGGACGCCGCTCATCCCGTCGACGCTGCCCGAGGACAGCGTCAGCAATTTCGGCAAGCAGGTGCCGATGAAGCGGCCCGGCCAGCCGGCCGAGCTTGCGACAGCCTATGTGATGCTGGCCGACCCTTTGTCGAGCTATGTCTCCGGCACGACAATCGCGGTCACCGGCGGCAAGCCGATCCTTTGATGCAGGTCGCCCGGGATTGGCGGTTCCGGGGCAAGGACATGCATGACACAAGGAACTGAAGCGTATCTTCAAAATCTGATGCGATGCGCTTCAATCCGGCTTGCCGTAGCCGCCGCCGGTCGGCGTCGTGACGATCACGGCGTCGCCGGCGGCGAGCATTGCCTGGTCGCAGCCTTCCAGCCTTTCGACCTTGCCATCCGCGCGGCGAATCTCGGTCTTCCCCAACTGCCCGTCTTCCCCCCCGAAAAGGCCGAACGGCCTGATCGCGCGATGCGAGGAGAGAATGCTGCAATCCATCGTCTCCCGGAAACGGATGGTGCGCTCGGTTCCGCCGCCGGAACTATATTGGCCCTTGCCGCCGGAGCCGCGGCGGATGTGGAAATCCTCGAGCACGACGGGAAAGCGGAATTCCAGCACCTCCGGATCGGTCAGGCGGGAATTGGTCATGTGCGTGTGCACGCCGTCGGCGCCGCCGAAGCCGCTGCCGTCGTTGAGAAGGCCGGCAGGCCCGCCGGCGCAGATCGTCTCGTAATATTGATAGACGGCATTGCCGAAGGTCAGGTTGTTCATCGAGCCCTGGGCCGCCGCCAGCGTCCCGAGCGCGCCGAACAGGGCATTCGTCACGTGCTGGCTGGTCTCGACATTGCCGGCGACGACGGCGGCCGGATAAGCCGGGCGCAGCATTGAGCCCTGCGGCACGATGATCCGGATCGGCCGCAGGCAGCCGGCATTCATCGGGATCGGCTGCTCGACCATGACACGGAAGACATAGAGCACGGCGGCGCGTGTCACCGGTTCCGGCGCATTGAAATTGGTCGGCTGCTGCGCGCTCGTGCCGGTAAAATCGACCGTCGCTTCACGCGCCTGCCTGTCGACGGTGATCTTCACCTTGATGACGGCGCCCTGATCGGTGGGATAGGTGAATTCGCTGTCGCTCAAGCGGGCGATCACCCGGCGGACACTCTCCTCGGCATTGTCCTGGACATGGCCCATATAGGCCTCGACGACATCGAGCCCGAAATGGGCGACCATCTTGCGCAGTTCGTGCACGCCCTTTTCGTTGGCGGCGATCTGTGCCTTGACGTCGGCAAGATTCTGGGCCGGATTGCGGGCGGGATAAAGATGGTCCCGCAGCATGGCCGCGAATTCGGCCTCGCGGAAACGGCCTTCATCGACCAGCAGGAAATTGTCGATCAGCACGCCTTCCTCGTCGACCTTGGTTGCCCGCGGCGTCATCGAGCCCGGCGCCTTGCCGCCGATATCGGCGTGATGGCCGCGCGAGGCGACGTAAAACAGGATGGTCTTTCCGGCGTCATCGAAGACCGGGGTGACGACGGTGATGTCGGGCAGGTGCGTGCCGCCATTGTAAGGCGCGTTGAGCGCGAAGACGTCGCCTGGGCGGATGCGGCCCTCGTTGAGGCGGATGATGGTTTCGACGGAACGGTCCATGGAGCCGAGATGCACCGGCATATGCGGCGCATTGGCGACGAGCGCGCCGGTGCGGTCGAAGACGGCGCAGGAGAAATCGAGCCGTTCCTTGATGTTGACCGAATGGGCGGTGTTCTGCAGCGTCACGCCCATCTGTTCGGCGATCGCCATGAAGAGGTTGTTGAAGACTTCGAGCATGACGGGATCGGCATTCGTGCCGATCGCGGCATTGCGAGCCAGCGCGATTTCGCGGGTGAGGACGATATGATCGAGGCCGGTGAGTCTCGCCTGCCAACCGGGCTCGACGACGATCGTCTGGTGCGGTTCGATGATGAGGGCAGCGCCCTTGAGGACCGCGCCCGGCTTCAGCGCGTCGCGCTTGAAGATGCCGGCCTCATGCCATGCGCCGCCGGAAAAGAAGCGGGTCTTGCGGAGCGCTTGCGGTGCGAAGGCTTGTGCCTGTGTCTCTGCTTCCTCGATATCGGCGCCGCCGCCGATGCCCTCGACTTCGATGGAGTCGACGACGACAGGACGGTCTTCGAAGATAAAGCCGAACTGCTTCTTGTGGGCGATGGCGAAGGCTTGGACCATCTCCTCCTTTGGCCCGAAGGCGACGGGCAGGGCCGTGTCGGTGCCCTTATATTGCAGGTGCAGCCGGGTGACGATCTCCATATCGGCGACCTCGACGCCTTGCAGCGCCAGTTCCTCGCGGACATCTTTCTCCAGTTCGCTTCTGGTGCCGCCGATCGTCGTCAGCGCCTCGGCGATTTCCGTTAGGACTGCGCGCTGGCGGGTGGCGCGGATATCGGCAAGCCCCATGCCATAGGCGGAGAGGATGCCGGAGAAGGGGTGGATCAGCACGGTCTTCATGCCGAGGCTGTCGGCAACGAGGCAGGCATGCTGGCCACCCGCGCCGCCGAAGCAGGTGAGCGCGTAGCCGGAAACATCATAGCCGCGCTGGACGGAGATCTTCTTGATGGCATTCGCCATGTTCTCGACGGCGATGGCGAGGAAGCCGTCGGCAACATCCTCGGCCGTCCGTCCGCCGCCGATCGTCTCTGCCATCTCGGCAAAGGCGGCGCGCACCGCCTCGGCATCGAGCGGCTGATCCTGCTCCGGCCCGAAGATCGCGGGGAAGAATTCCGGCAGCAGCTTGCCGGTCATGATGTTGGCGTCGGTGACGGCAAGCGGCCCGTTGCGGCGATAAGATTTCGGGCCGGGTGTCGCGCCGGCCGATTCCGGGCCGACACGGAAGCGCGAGCCGTCGTAGCTCAGGATCGAGCCGCCGCCGGCGGCAACCGTGTGGATCTTCATCATCGGCGCGCGCATGCGCACGCCGGCAACCTCCGTCTCGAAGGCCCGTTCCAGTTCCCCGTCGTAATGCGAAACGTCGGTCGATGTCCCGCCCATGTCGAAGCCGATCATCCTGTCGAAACCGGCGATGCGCGAGACCTCGACCGCGCCGACCACGCCGCCGGCGGGGCCGGAGAGGATCGCGTCCTTGCCCTGGAAGAGATGCGCATCGGTCAGCCCGCCGGAGGACTGCATGAACATCAGCTTCGGGCCTTGTCCTTCGGTCGCGCCGAGCTCGGCGGCAACCTGGTCGACATAACGTCGGAGCACGGGAGACAGATAGGCATCGACGACGGCGGTGTCGCCGCGACCGACAAGCTTGATCAGCGGGGAAACGACGTGCGAGGGCGAGATCTGGGTAAAGCCGATCGCGCGCGCGATGGCGGCGGCCCGTTCTTCATGCTCGGGATAGCGATAGGCGTGCATGAAGACGATGGCGACGGCGCGTAGGCCCCCGGCATAGGCGGTCTCGAGCGCCTGGCGCAAATTATCCTCGTCGAGCGGGCGTTCCACCGCGCCGTCCGCCAGCACGCGCTCGTCGGCCTCGATGACGTCGGCATAGAGCAGCTCAGGCTTGACGATCTTCTTGGCGAAGATATCGGCGCGGGCCTGGTAGCCGATCTCCAGCGCATCCCGGAAACCCTTCGTCGTCACCAGCAGGGTCGGATCGCCCTTGCGTTCCAGCAGCGCATTGGTGGCGACCGTCGTGCCCATCTTCACCGCGCCGATGCGCTCGGAGGGGATCGGATCGCCGGCTTTGAGGCCGAGCAATTCGCGGATGCCGTGAACGGCCGGGTCGCGATAGGCCTCCGGATTTTCCGAAAGCAGCTTGTGGGCGACGAGCGAACCATCGGGACGCCTCGCGACGATATCGGTGAAGGTGCCGCCGCGATCGATCCAGAAATCCCACTGACTGCCCATCGTCCGACCTCCTGTTGAACTGAAAATTTATTGACGATTTATCGATAAAATGTCAACGTTTCCTCCAGGATGTTGGAGAACTGGGCATGGCGGATCAGCACGCACGACAGGACATCGGGCCGATCGTCTCTTCCGCACATCTGGCGGACGGCGCGCTTCCCGCTCTTTCGGAGCTGGAATTCGGCCTCATCCTTGCGAGCAATGCCTTCGACCGCTGGATGATACGCTGCATGACGGCAGCGGGCGAGCCCGGATGCGCGGCGATCGACGTGCTGGTGCTGCATTCGGTGGCTCACCGGCAGCGGCCGAAACGGCTCGGTGATCTCTGCAGCGTGCTCGGCGTCGAGGACACGCATCTGGTGATTTATGCGATCAAGAAGCTGGAAAAGCGCGGTCTCGTGAAAAGCACGCGGGCAGGCAAGGAGAAGCTGATCGCCGCCACCGGCAAAGGCCTTGAAACCTGCCTGAAATACCGGGCGGTGCGCGAAGCGCTGCTGGTGGATTCGGTCAAGGGGCTTGGGCTCGATCCGGCGGCGACATCGGCAGTGGCGGCGACACTCAGGGCGCTTTCCGGCCACTATGATCAAGCAGCAAGGGCCGCCGCCTCTTTATGACGACAGCCCTTGTCGGGGGCAGGGAGAGATCCCCCGGTGTTCAGGCGGTTTTTTTCAGCCGAAGCAGGGCATGGCCGGAAGATTGGCGCGGCTTGCGAGCGCTCCGATCATCTTGCCCACAGGCGTCGGGCGCGGTTCGCGTTTGCCGGCAGCCGTCTCAAGGAGTTGCTTGAAATCTTCAAGCTTCACGCCGTCGGCGCGCAATACCATGGCGATCAGGGGGTCGCGAAGGGCTTCGGATATGGTCAGGTCGTCTCTGGTCTTCATGGCTTGTCCTCCTTTCGTGGGCGGTCGCCCGTGTTCCACATTCCCTAGCCATGCCCTCGGCATTGACTTTCGCGGCATGTGGTGTTACCGGTAAGTAACAATACAGTTGTTACCGATCGGTCACATTGATGTCAAGGACTTCGTCCGCAAAAAAATCCGAAACTTCGAATGAAATTGCCGCAGCCGTTCCCGAAGATCGCATCCCGCCACGGGAGCGCATCGTCTCTACGGCTCAGGAGCTTTTCCGCGAGCGCGGCATCCGCGGCATCGGTGTCGATGCCATCGCCGATGCGGCGCTGACCAACAAGATGACGCTCTACCGGCATTTCGGCTCGAAGGACGAGCTCGTCTGCGAGACGCTGCGCCGCGCCTCCGAAAAGGCAGGCGCCATCTGGCGCGAGCTGGAGGCGGCCCATCCCGGCAATCCGCGCGCCCAGCTCGATGCCTGGGTGGAAATGCGGGCGCAATGTCTGAACGGCGAGCCCGCCGGTTGCGATCTCGCCAACGCCGCCATTGAATTGAAGGGTGAGGGCCATCCGGCGCACGAAATGATCGAGCGGCACAAGGCCGAACAGCGTGATCGCCTGGCTGCGCTCTGTTCGGCGGCCGGTGCGCGCGAAGCCGAACTGCTTGCCGATACGCTGACGCTGCTGCTCGAAGGCGCGCGCGTCAGCCGTCAGGCCATGGGCGCCGCCGGCTGCTGCGGTCATTTCGCCAAGGCATGTAGGGCTGCGATCGCTTCCTTCGCCTGAATCGATCTTTTAGGGAACCTTACCTCGTCCCTACCGTTTTCCCATCACCGGACGGCGATGTGGAGACCGGAGATGAACTACGTCTATCTCAAACGCCTGTATGCCAAACGCGCCGAGCTCGAAGCAAAGCTGGAGCTTCATGATGCGCGCTATTGTTTCGGCGAGGAAGAGGTCGATGACGGCACCGACAGCGATCTGCGTCAGCGGCTGAGCGAAATCGCCGATGACATAGCGGCGCTGGAGAGCGGCCGGGTGGCTAAGGCAAGCTGAATTGAGCTGAAGCGGCCTCGCGCAGGCGCAGCCTAATCGCCGGCGCTGAGAATTTCCCGCGTGCGCTCATCGAATTTCCCCTGGTAGAAATGATCGATCACCTGGTGAAACGGTGAGCCATGATCGCTGATCGCGGCAAACAAGGTCATCGACGAGCGCAGCTTCAGGTCGTCGGGCGAGCCGAGGATCTCGTGTGCGGACCGGCCGGAAACCAACAGAACGGCCTCGACGCAACGCAGCAGCCGGCTGGAGAGAATGGGATCGGCAAGATAGGCGGCGGCTTCTTCGGCTGAGCGGATCGCATATTTTTCCGCCATCGGCGAGGTGCCGAGACCAGCGATCTGGGGAAAGATGAACCACATCCAGTGGGAGGTCTTGCGCCCGGCCTTCAGCTCCGAAAGCGCCCGTTCATAGACGCCGTTCTGGGCGTCGATGAAGCGGTGGAGGTTATAATCGACATCGCCGGCCATGGTTCTTTTCCCTTATCCTGCATTTGATGCAGCCTGGGCCAAGGTTTCCATGCCCGGCGAACTGGTTCGGGCGAGCCGCGCTCGCCCTCAGCAAACCCTTTCAGCGTAGGGGCTGCTGTCACGGCAATGGCCGTAGGGCTGATGATGCGGCGTGCTGTCGCCTGATGTAGCGGCAATGGCCGATGTCGTCATCGGATCGGTATCGCCGGAAGAATATGCGGCGAAACCGGCAAAGCTCAACACAACCAGCGCCCCGACCACGACGAGACGTTCGAAGCCCGAAAGTTTCTGGGCGCTGACATGTTCCACATAGTCGCGCTCGCCCAGGCCGATGGTTTCATCCTCCTTCGCATGGAGGATCACCATATCCTGGCGGCGGCTCAAAGTTTCACAATCTGACATTTCAGTGTACTCCTGCAACGCATGCGGAGCCGGTTCTGAAAGAGCAACTTTCACCCTCATGCCGAATCCCACTCCACACGCGAGCAGCATGTGTGTCTTCGATCGTGGCAATTGAAGGGGCAATCTGCAAACTCAGTGTTCAAAAAATCGTCCTAACAAATGCAAAATATCGTGAAGCTCTGGCTCGCCGGAATGATCCGGGGTAGTCGAAAGGATCATCATCTTCTGGACCGTCCCATGAGCAAATCCTTCGGCGCGATGTCCGTCGCCCAGCTTTCCGTCCTCATTCAGGCAGGCGCGGCCGATCCGGTCGACGTGACCGAGGCGGTCTTCCAATCCATTGCGGCTTATGGCGACAAGGCCGTCTTCACCGCGCTGACCGAAAGCCGGGCGATGGAGGAGGCGCGTGCCTCCTCCAGGCGTTTGCGGGAGGGCCGTTCGCTCGGATTGCTGGACGGCATTCCGATAGCCTGGAAGGATCTTTTCGATATCGAAGGCATGCCGACGACGGCGGGCTCGGTCGTGCTCGCCGCCGATGCGCCGGCCAAGCGCGATGCAGCCGTTGTCGGCCTCCTCAGGCAGGCGGGCATGATCGCTGTCGGCCGCACCAATATGAGCGAATTCGCCTTTTCCGGTCTCGGCATCAATCCGCATTACGGCACGCCGGTCAATCCGCGAAGCGCCGACCTCCCGCGCATTCCAGGCGGCTCTTCCTCCGGCGCCGGCGTCGCCGTTGCCGCCGGCCTGGTGCCGGTCGCAATGGGCACGGATACCGGCGGCTCGGTGCGCATTCCTGCCGCCCTCAACGGCATTGTCGGCTATAAGGCGACCCGCGGCCGATATGCGATGGATGGCGTTTACCCCCTGTCGAAGAGCCTCGATTCGCTGGGGCCGCTCTGCCGCACCGTGAGAGATGCGGTCTGGATCGATGCAGCGATGCGCGGTCGGACGGCGCCTGACGTTGCCGAGCGCTCGCTGCAAGGGCAGGAATTGCTCGCGCCTGAAAATATCGTCTTCGACGGCGCCGAGCCGGGGGTGATCGCCGCGTTCGAGGCGGCTTTGGAACGCCTTCAAAAGGCCGGTGTGCGTGTCTCGCGCACCACGATCCCCGCCTTCGACGCGATCATCGAGCTGCTGACGAAATATGGTCCGCTGGTCACCGCGGAAGCTTTCGCGCTGCATCAGGAGCGGCTGGCGGGCCCGGAGGCAGACCGCATGGATCATCGCGTCGTCATGCGCACACGCTTGGGAGCGAAGACGACGGCGCCCCACTATATGGCGATCCTCGAAGCGCGCAGCCGCCTGATCGCCGATGTCGACCGCTTCATCGGCGATCGCCTCATCGCCTTCCCCACGGTCGCCCATGTCGCCCCGCCGATCGCGCCGCTGGAAGCGGATGACGAACTTTTCTTCGCCACGAATAACAAGACGCTGCGCAACACCATGCTCGGCAATTTCCTCGACTGGTGCGGCGTCTCCATCCCCTGCGGCACGGGGGAGGCCGGCATGCCGGTCGGCCTGCTGCTTTCGGCAATCGGCCGCCGCGACGAGGCGCTGCTCGGGGCAGCTCTTGCTGCCGAGGCGGTCATCCGCGACGATTTCGCCTGAATTCGCAATTGAACCGCCGGGCTTTTGTTGCCATTGATGGCATGAGAAGATCCAGGAGGACGGCGCGTGCAGAGCTTGCAGAACGGACGCTTCGCGGTTTCGACATGGTCGCTGCATCGGCTGCTCGGAGCCGTTTATGCCTACAGTCCCGATCCCGAGAAAAGTGCGGCACCGAAGGAGCCCTACGGCCCGGGTGCGGCGGCTCTGATCGACACGCCGGCGGCGCTTGCGGCGCGCGGCATCCACCGGCTGGAGGTCTGCTCTTTCCATCTGCCGAGCCTAGACGCCGCTTACATCAGTGACCTCCGCGACGCCATGGCGGCGTCGAACGTGCTCTTCCAGACGCTGCTCGTCGAGGAGGGCGATCCAAGCCATCCCGAAACGGGCGAACGCGACGTCGAATGGATGGCGGAGTGGATCGGCATTGCCGCCGCCCTCGGGGCGCAGAGGATGCGCGTCATTGCCGGCAAGCAGCAACCGACCGAGGAAAATCTCAGCCGCGCCGCTCGTCACCTCGGCTGGCTCGCGGAAAAGGCGGAAGGCAGCGGTGTGCGTGTCGTGGTCGAAAACTGGTTCGATCTGTTGCCGTCGCCCATCGAGATGAACTGGCTTTTGGACCGGCTGGACGGCAGGGTCGGGCTGAACGGCGACCTCGGCAATTGGGCGGCGCCGGCAAAATATGAGGGCCTTGCGGATATCATGCGCCGGGCGGAAATCTGCCACGCCAAGGCCGATTACGCCGCTGCCGGCCTTGATGCCGAAGATTATCGCAAGTGCTTGGAGATGTGCGAGAAGGCCGGTTATGCCGGTCCTTTCACGCTGATCTACGACTCGCCTTTCTTCCCAGATGAGTGGGACGGCATCCTGCTGCAAAAGCAGTTCATCGAGGACTTCCTGCGCGATGCGCCGGCGCGCAGGAGGGCTTAGAACGGGATGATTTTGGCCGAGTGGGCCTAAAATCTGAATCCCGTTCTACACTAAATAGTTAGAGCATGATGTCGTCCGAAAACCGCTCACACTTTTCGGCATCATGCTCTAGCCGGACGATTATTCCTGGCGCGGGAATCTCTGGTTTTCCTCGAGTACGTTCAGATCCATGTGGTTGCGCATATAACGCTCCGACGCTTTCTGCAGCGGCTGATAATCCCATGGATAATAGGCGCCGTTGCGAAGCGCGGCGTAAACGACCCAGCGGCGCGCCTGGCTTTCGCGCACGGCCGCATCGAAATCGGCAAGGTTCCAGCGCTGGCTTGCCTGCTCGGTGAGCCGCGCCAAGGCTTCGGCATGTGAGGGATCGGTCGCCAGATTGTTGCGTTCTTCAGGATCGGCCTCGAGATCGAACAGCATCGGCGGGTCCTTCTCGCAGAGCGAGAGCTTGTATTGGCCGTCCCGGATGCAGACGAGCGGCGCTTCGGAGCCTTCGGCGGCATATTCCATCGGCACCGGGTTGCGCCTGCCGGTGCCGCTGGCGAGCGCTGCGAGATCCTCGCCCTCGGTCCACGGCTTCAGCGAGGCAATATCGATCCCGACGAGGCCGGCGAGTGTCGGCGTTACGTCGAGGGTGGAGACCGGCTGGTCGATGCGCTTCGGCTTCCAGCCCGGGGCCGCGATCATCAGCGGAACGCGGGACGATCCTTCGAAGAAGTTCATCTTGAACCAAAGGCCGCGATCGCCAAGCATGTCGCCATGGTCGGAAACGAAGAGGATGATGGTGTTCTCGGCCATGCGGCTGCGTTCCAGGACGTCGAGAATCTCGCCGATCTTCTCGTCGACATAGGAGATATTGGCGAAGTAGCCGCGCCTTGCCCGTCTGATCTGCTCGCTGCTGATGTCGAACGCATCGTGCTCACAGGCTTTCATCAAGCGCTGAGAATGCGGATCCTGCTGCTCGAAAGGAATCGGAGCTACGGCAGGGTCGAGCGCCGGGCAATCCTCATAGAGATCCCAGAATTTGCGACGCGCGACGTAAGGATCGTGCGGATGAGTGAAGCTGACGGTCAGGCACCAGGGGCGCTCATCCTGGCCGCGCGAGAGATCGAAGAGCTTGCGGGTGGCGTGATAGGCGACCTCGTCGTCATATTCCATCTGGTTGGTGATTTCGGCCACGCCGGCGCCGGTGACCGAGCCGAGATTGTGATACCACCAGTCGATGCGTTCGCCGGGCTTGGTATAGTCGGGTGTCCAGCCGAAATCGGCCGGATAGATGTCCGTCGTCAGGCGTTCCTCGAAGCCGTGAAGCTGGTCGGGGCCGACGAAGTGCATCTTGCCTGATAGCGCCGTCTGGTATCCCGCTGCGCGCAGATGGTGGGCATAGGTCGGGATATCGGAGGCAAATTCCGCCGCATTGTCATAGACGCGCGTCCGGCTCGGCAATTGCCCGGACATGAAGGAGGCGCGCGCCGGGGCGCAGAGCGGGCTTGCCGTGTAGGTATTGGCGAAGCGTACCGAGCGCTCTGCCAGCGATTTCAGGTGCGGCGCGTGAAGAAAGCCGGCGGGGCCATCGGGAAAGAGGGTGCCGTTCAACTGATCCACCATCAGGATGAGGATATTCGGGCGCGCCATGGGAATTACCTTTTGCTATTTGAAGATGCGATTGAAACGCCTATCATCTCAGCTGTAAAGACAGCTTTTTTTGATGTTTGCCCAAAAGGATTTTTATGCCAGAGCGCCCGCCTGAGCTCGGATGGATGCGCGTCTTCGTCGAGATCGCCAGGCTCGGGAGCTTTTCGGCGGCCGCGACGCTTCTCGGACTGACCCAGCCTGCCGTCAGCTATCAGATCCGCCGGCTGGAAGAGCAGTTCGGCGTCAGCCTGCTGCGCCGCCAGCATCGCGGTGTCGAACTGACCGCGGAAGGCGAGCGGCTTCTCGACGTGGCCGCCAAGGCGGTCGGCGACATCGATGCGCTCGCCCGCAGTTTCCGCGCCGAAGCCCAAAGGCCGGTCGTCAGACTGAGAACCGATTATGCTTTCTCGGCGCTTTGGCTGATCCCGCGCATGGAGAGCTTTCGTCTTCTGCACCCGGAGACGGATATACAGATCGTCGCGACCCAGAGGCTTGCGGCCGGATTTCGCGACGAGGCCGATGTCGCGGTCGTTTTCGGGACGCGGGCGGAGTTCGGCGCCGTCGGTACGCTTCTGCTGCCGGAGAGGGTCGTGCCCGTCTGTACGCGGGGATTCCTGGAGCGCAACGGACCCTTCGGCGATCCAAGGCATCTAGCCGGGGCGAGGCTGATCCATCTCGACGCGCCGCTGCCATCGCCGTGGTTCGACTGGCGCAGCTATTTTGCCGAATTCTCCATCCCGCGCGACGCCCAAGCCGGCCGCGGCGATATCAGCTTCAACACCTATTCTCTGGTCGTTCAGGCCGCGCTGAGCGAGCAGGGCGTGGCGCTCGGCTGGATGGGGCTCGTCGACACGCTCCTTTCGGCAGGCATGCTGATGCAAGCCGGTCCGCCATTGGAGGCGGGCGACCGCGGCTACTGGCTGGTGCCTCCGCGATCTCCAAACGTCCACAGCGAGAGGCTCAGCACCTGGCTGTCGGATGAGGTGAAGAAGAATGATTAGCGGTGGTTGCATTTCTCCTCCGCAGAAGCCTTGTCATCAGCGATGACGATCGACATTGTGGAGCGAATCCATAGTGAAGGGGCTGAAGCATGCGAACCATCGGATATGTCATCGGACTGCTCATGGTCGTGTTCGGCCTGATCTGGATCGGGCAGGGAAGCGGCTATTTTCCCTATCCGGCGTCGAGTTTCATGATTGCCCAAAAGATCTGGATGCTCTGGGGCGCCATTCTGGCAGCGGCCGGCATCGTCGTGATGGTCACCATCTCGCGGCTTCGCCGCAGAGGATGAATGGCTGCTGCCGTTTGGCGGTAATCCGGCCGCAGGCGGCCTGTCGAAATGAGGAGAATGGCATGAGCGCAGCAGAAATCGACGGTTTTGCCGACCGCATCCGGAGGCATCAGGGCGGCATGATCTCCGCCTGGGTCGGCATCCCCGACGCCATGCTCGTCAACCATTTGGCGCAAGAAGCGTTCGATGCCGTCGTCCTGGATATGCAGCACGGCATGTGGGACATGCAGTCGGCGGCAAATGCCGTTGCTCAGGCACGTCTTGCCGGCAAGCCGGCTATCGCGCGCATTCCAGTCGGCGATTTTGCTTCCGCTTCGCGGCTGCTCGATGCCGGCGCCTCCGGCATCATCGCGCCGATGATCAATTCGGCCGAAGATGCGCGAGCCCTGGTCAGGACCACGAAATATCCGCCCCTCGGCGAGCGCAGCTGGGGACCGTCTCTGGCGCTGAACCATAGCGGCCTGTCGGCCGACGCCTATCTGAAGACTGCCAACGACCTCACCGTCGCCATCGCCATGGTCGAGACCCGCGCCGCTCTCGATGCCATCGACGGCATTCTCGGCGTGACCGGCATCGACGGCATATTCGTCGGCCCCGCGGACCTTTCGATCGCGCTGTCGAACGGCGATCAGGTGGCGCCGAATGCAGCCGAGATCGACAGCGCCATGCAGCATGCCGTTGCGCGCTGCCGCGCCCACGGCAAATTCGCCTGTGCCTATGCCGGCGATGGGGAGCGGGCCGGCGAGCTGCTGAAGTTCGGCTTCGATCTGGTCATCGCCGGCGCCGAGACCATACAGCTGCGCGCCGGCGCCCGCCGCGCCATCAATGCCGCCCGCAGGATCGCTTCGGGGAGTTGATCTTCGTCACGCGGCCGATTTGACCGCAAGCCATATCACGTGGCGGGCGCCGCGTTTGCGGTTGGCGCGGATGTTGACGACATCGACGGAAAAGCCGCTATCCCTGAGCCGTCGCGTGAAATCGGGATCCTGACCGGACGACCAGACGGCAAGCACGCCGCCGCGGCGAAGAGCGTCGCGGGCGGCGCGGAGGCCGGCGAAATCATAGAGCCGGTCGTTGGATTCCCGCGTCAGCCCGTCAGGGCCGTTGTCGACATCGAGCAGGATGGCGTCATAGCCGCCCTTGCCGGCACGGATCGCCTCGCCGACGTCGCCTTCATGAATGCCGACGCGCGGATCATCGAGGCAGCCCTTGAAAACCTCGGCCATCGGCCCGCGCGCCCAGGCGACGACGGCAGGCACCAATTCGGCGACAGTCACCGACGCATCACCGGGAAGAACGGCAAGAGCGGCGCGCAGAGTAAAACCCATGCCGAGCCCGCCGATCAGGATCCTCGGCTTTGGATGCGCCTTGATCCGCTCCCAGGAAAGTGTCGCCAGCGCCTCCTCCGAGCCGCTGAGGCGGCTGTTCATCAGCTCGTTGGCGCCGAGCATGATCGAGAACTCGCTGCCGCGCTGCTTCAGCCTGAGCTCGCCGCCTTCGCCGGGAATGGTCGCGGAATCGAGCTGGATCCAGGGCAGCATGATGGTTTCGCCTCACATGAAAGAGCCGTCCCTAGCATAGGGCGATGAGCGGGGCCAGCAAGCCGGCCTCTGGGGCCGCTTGAAAACTGATAGCGGTGTAAGGCGATCCGGATTCAGGCCTCTGATGTGGACAGAAGCAAATTGAGCTGGAAGCTGTCGGTGCTGAGGTTGCTCAAACGTCCTTTGTGAGACGAGGCGACACCTCGTAGATTGCAACGACACTTTGGAGATTGGAACATGGCGCTCAAGCGGATGGACAATGTCGGCATCGTCGTCGAAGACCTTGGACGGGCGATTGATTTCTTTGGCGAACTCGGCCTCGAACTGGAAGGACGGGCGACGATCGAAGGAGAATGGGCCGGGCGTATCACGGGACTGGGCGACCAGCGGGTCGAGATTGCCATGATGCGCACACCGGATGGACACAGCCGGCTGGAGCTCTCGCGCTTCCTCATGCCGGATGTCGTTGCAGATCACCGGAACGCTCCGGTCAACGCGCTCGGCTATCTCCGTGTCATGTTCACCGTCGATGACATCGACGAAATGCTTGAAAGGCTCCGCAGGCGCGGCGCTGAGCTTGTCGGGGAAGTCGTCCAGTATAAGGACGCGTATCATCTCTGCTACATCCGTGGACCCGAAGGGCTTCTTCTCGGACTTGCCCAGGAACTCGGCTGAGTTCGATCACATTGTCAGATCACCCGCATGAAATGCTCCGGCTCCACTTCGACGACATTGTCCTGCGGCGCGGCGGAACGGCGGCGGATATTCTCCACCTCCTCGGGCCGGAGCCGGGCCTTCGGATCCTCGAAACGGACATCCGGATCGGGAACGGCCGAGAGCAGCAGCCTGGTATAGGGATGCAGCGGATTGTCGATCACCCGGGCGGTGCTCCCCCATTCGACGATCTGGCCGGCGTACATCACGGCGATATCTTCCGCGACGTAACGGGCGGTGGCGATGTCATGGGTGATGTAGAGCAGGCCGAGATTCATCTCTCGCTTCATCTCGTTCAACAGGTTCAACACGCCGAGCCGCACCGAAACATCGAGCATCGACGTCGGCTCGTCCGCCACGATCACCTCCGGCTTGACGGCAAGCGCGCGGGCGATGTTGACGCGCTGACGCTGGCCGCCGGAAAGCTCATGCGGATATTTCGGTGCGACGAGATCGGGGTCGAGCCTGACGCGCTGCAGCAGTTCGCGGACCGTCGCATCGATCTCGGTCCCTTTGATGTGGGGGCGATGCAGCTTCAGCGGCCGTTTGAGGTGATGGGCGATGGTGTGGGCCGGGTTCAGCGAAGCGAAGGGATCCTGGAAGATCATCTGCACCGAGCGGCGGTAGCGGGCGATCTCGGCGGAATTCGCCGCTTCGACCGGCCCGCCCTTGTAGAGGATGCGCCCGGATGTCGGCGTATATTCGCGCATTGCCATGCGGGCGCAGGTGGTCTTGCCGCTGCCGGATTCGCCGACGAGCGCCAGTGCCCGGCCGGCATGCAGCGAAAACGAGATGGCGCGGGCCGCATGCACGGCCGCGGATCCATGGCCGAACGTCTTCGTCACCGTATCGAGCGCGAGGATGGCGTCGCTCATAGCAGCACCCCTCCATGCAGCGAGGGGAAGGAGGCCCAGAGCTTCTTCGTGTAATCGTGCGCCGGCGTCCTGTAGATCGCCTCGGCGGCGTTCTGCTCCACCAGCCTGCCTGACAGCATGATGCCGATGCGGTCGCAGAATTGCACCATCAGCCCGAGATCATGGGTGATGAAGAGAACCGAGAAGCCGAAGCGGCGGCGCAGCTCGTTGATGCGCTGCAGGATCTCGCGCTGGACGACGACGTCGAGCGCCGTCGTCGGCTCGTCCATGACGACGAGCTTCGGATCGAGCGCCATGCAGATGGCGATGACGATGCGCTGGCGCATGCCGCCGGAAAACTGATGTGGATAGTCGCGCATGCGATCCGGCGCGATGTCGACGAGCGTCAGCATCTCGGCGGTGCGCTCGCGGGCTTGCGCTCGGCTCATGTTCTTGTGGGTGCGCAGCACGTCGTAGAACTGCGCCTCGACGCGCAGCACGGGGTTCAGCGAGTTCATGGCGCTCTGGAAGACCATGGCGACCTCGCGCCAGCGGAAGGCGGCGAGCGCCTGCCGGTCGAGGCCGAGCACGTCGCGCCCGTCGAGCAGGATGCGGCTCTCCTTGCGGATCAGCGCCGGCGGTCTGTGCAGGCGGCTGATGGCGAAGGCGATGGTGCTCTTGCCGCAACCGGATTCGCCGGCAAGGCCGAAAACCTCGCCCGGCGCCACGTCGAAGCTGACATCATCGACGGCGCGGAAATCCTTCTGCTCGCCGATATAATCGATGGTGAGGTTCCTCACAGAAAGCAGCGGCTGGGTCACAGGCGGCCCTCCCCGGAACGGACGAACAGGGACCAGCGCTTCAGATGATTGCCGGTGCGCAGCCGCGGATTGGCGATCTCGTCGACGGCGAAATTCAGGAGCGACATGCCGATGCCGAGGAGAGCGAGCGCGAAACAGGGGGTGAGGATATCCCACCATGCGCCGACCGAAAGGGCGGAAGCCTTCTGCGCGTTATAGAGCATCGTGCCCCAGGAGATCGCTTTCGGATCGCCGAGGCCGAGAAATTCCAGCGTCGCCTCGGTAATAATCGCGAAGATGACGCTGCCGATGAAATTGATGCCGACGATGGAGATCACGTTGGGGAAAATCTCGAATGTCATGATGCGCCATTGCGGCTCGCCCATCATCTCGGCCGATTTGACGAAATCCCTCTGCTTGACGGAGAGCGTCTCGGCGCGGGTGACGCGGGCGCCCCAGGCCCAGGAGGTGGCGCCGAGGATGAGGGCGATGACGAGCGGGCTCGCCTGGCCGATGAAGGCGGCGAGCACCAGCAGCAACGGCAGGTTGGGCACGACGAGCACCATGTTGGTGAAGAAGCTGATGATCTCGTCCGTCTTGCCGCCGCGATAGCCGGAGATGATGCCAAGCGCTGTGCCGACGAGCGTGATCAGCAGGCCGGCGCCGAAGCCGACGGCGAGCGAGGTGCGGGCGCCGTAGAGCAGGCGGGCGAAGACATCCTGGCCGATGCGGGTCGTGCCGAGCAGATGGTCGAGTGACGGCGGTTGGTGCGGCCTGCCGGTGCGGGCGGCGGGATCGTAATGCGTCAGCAGCGGGGCTGCGATCGCGACGGCGATGATGAAGGCGATGATCAGCAGGCCGGCCAGCGCCTTGCGGTTTCGAAGCAGGCTCTTCATCTCATGCTCCCTTCAGCCTGGGATCGAGCAGGACATAACTGACGTCGACGATGAAATTGGCGATCAGCATGGTGGCGGTCATGATCAGGAGTTGGCCCTGGATGACAGGATAATCGCGGGCGAGGATCGCCTGGTAGAGAATGTTGCCCAGGCCGGGATAGTTGTAGACGACCTCCGTCACCAGCGAGCCGCCGAGGATGGTGCCGATGGCGATAGCAAGGCTGGAGACGGTCGGCAGCAGGGCGTTGCGCGCCGCATACCAGAGCATCACATGCCGGTCGGACAGGCCCTTGGCGCGGGCCATGACGATATAGTCCTCGCCGAGCAGGTTGATCATGTTGTTGCGCATGGTGACGGTGAAGCCGCCGATCAGCACCGTGCAGAGGGTCACCATCGGCAGGATGCCGTGATAGGCGACGCTGCCGATATATTGCAGGCTGAAGGCCGGATCGAGCGACGGGTCGGCGGCATAGCCGTTCGGGAACCAGCCGAGCGTGAAACCGAAGATGAAGAGCACGATCAGCGAGGTGACGACTGCCGGCACCGAGGTTGCGAAGATCGCGCCGACGGAGACGACGACATCGAACCTGCTGCCGCGGCGCCAGGCGGCGAGGATGCCGAGGAAGGTGCCGAGCGCGAAGCTGATGATCGTCGCGGTTCCCATCAGGCCGACGGTCCAGACGAGGGCGTAGCCGAGCACGGAGGTGACCGGCAGCGGGAAATATTTGATCGAGCGGCCGAGATCGCCGGTGAAGATGCTGCCGAGATAGGTGAGATATTGCTGCCAGAGCGGTCCGTCGACGAAACCGAAGGTGAGCTTCAGCGCCTGCAGGCTTTCCGGCGGCAATTCGGCGCCGGCGCTCGAAAACATGATCTGCACGGGATCGCCCGGCATCAGGCGGGGCAGGAAGAAGTTGATCGTCGCTGCCGCGATGAAGGCTGCCATGTAGAAGACGAGGCGGCGAAGCAGGAAAGCCATGGGAACTCCGTCGTGACGGGAGCGGCGTTGAAAGTACCGCTCCCGAGATCAATGCCTTTACTTGACCGGCTCGAGTGCGAGCAGGTTCAAGAGACGCGCCGGGTTCGTTCGCGAAATCGACGGATTGACGAAGGGGTTTTCCTTGGTCGACCAGCCGGTGAAGCGCTTGGTGTTGTACTGATACCAGTTCGGATTGTTGAACACAGGGATCATCGGCATGTTCTCGGCGACGATGCGCTGCGCCTTGTTCATCGCTTCCTTCTGCTTGGCGAGATCCGCGGTATGGGTGAACTCGGTGACGAGCTTCTCGACATCAGGATTGAACCAGCGCTGCGCGGTGAAGCGGGTCTTGCCCTTGTCCGAAGCGCTGAAGGCGCGCTTGTAGGGGTAATAGGGCGAGGCCGATGCCGGCAGGCTGTTGATCGCCGCATCGAAGCTGCCGTTGATGAGGTTGCCGGTCCACACGGCCTCCTCTGGCGTTTCGATCTTGGCGTCGATGCCGACCGCCTGCATGCCTTCGACGGCGATGTTGACGGTGTCGACCCAGTCCGTCCAGGAGTTCGGCACGATGATCGAGAAGGAGATCTTGCTGCCGTCGGGATTGTCGCGGAAGCCGTCGCCATCCTTGTCCTTGTAGCCCGCCTCATCGAGCAGGGCTTTGGCGGCATCGGCGTCATAGGTTGCGAACTTGCCGAAGTCGGCCTTGACGGAAGGGTCCGCCCAGCTCTTGTAAAGCTCGCCCATCAGGCCCGGATCTTCGTTCAGCGTCGGATAGCCGTAGCCGGCCACGTCGATCATCGTCTTGCGGTCGAGCGCCATGCCGAGGGCACGGCGGAACTTCACATCGTCGAAGGCCTTCTTGTTGTTCTCGTTCGCTGTTTCCAGGTTGAACAGGAAGGCGACCATGCTGCTCGGCGAATACCAGTAGTGAAAATGCGCCGGGTCCTTCGAGACATAGACATTGTCGATATCGGGAATGAAGGAGACGCCCCAGTCGAGCGTGCCGTCGGCGGTCGCCGTCAGGATCTGGTTGTTGTCGGCAAGCTGCGGGAAGCGAATGCAATCGACCTTCAGATGCGCGTTGTCCCAGTAGTTCGGGTTGCGGCACTGGTCGTAGGTCTGGCCGGTGAAGCGCGGCACTTCCGTCAGCGGGCCGCTGCCGACCGGGCTCTCGTTGGCGAAGGTGACGGGATCGGTGACATCCTTCCAGACATGCTCGGGAACGATCGGCAGCTGCGAGATCTGCTCGGCAGCAAGCGAGCTCGGATTGGCGAGCGTGAAGCGCACCGTCTGGCCGTCGACGGCCTGGACGTCGGTAACGAAGGTCCAGATGCTGACGAAATCGAGCGCCGGGAATTTCTTCAGATAGTCATAGGTGAACTTGACGTCGGCTGCGGTCAGCGGCTTACCGTCCGACCATTTGAGGTTCGGGCGCAGCTTGAATTCGATGCTCTTCAGGTCGTCGGAGAGCTTGAAGCTTTCGGCCAGGCGATAGACCGGCTTGTTGCTGTCGAAGCGGTTGAAAAGAACAAGCGGCTCATAGATGAAATCGAGCGTGGACTGGCGCGCCGAGGTCTGGTTGAACGGGTTGAAGTTGCGAACCCAGGTCGTCGCTGGCTCGATATTGGCCGTCAGGACCGTTTGCGCCATGGCGGAACCCGAAAGCAGCGTCAGCGCGGCGGCGGCAAGAAGATATTTTTTCATGTTTTATTCCCCTTCTTTTATGCGGTGAGAGATGGCGCGCCGGTCAGGAGACCGATGCGCTGGCAAATATGTCTTCGACTTCAGCGTGTGCGGCGCGGACATCGATCTTGAGATTGCCGAGCCGGGCCTTGCCGGCGGCGATCCGCTTCAGGGCCGCGTCCGTCAGCGGGCGGGCGGCTTTCGCGGCAGCTTCGCTTTCGTGAATGTCGCCATGGCTGTGGAGCGCGATGTCGAAACCTGCGTCGAGCACTTGGCTGACACGTTCCGGCAGCGTGCCGGAGAGCGATTCCATGAAGATGCAGTCGGAAATCAACACGCCCTCATAACCCAGATCCTTGCGGATCACGTCGTGCATGACAGGCGACACGGAGGCCGGAAGTTCTGCGTCATAGGTCGAATAGACGACGTGGGCGACCATGGCCCAGGGCGTGTCCTTCAGGACGACGAAGGGCTTGAAATCCGTCGTGGTCAGCGTCTCGCGGGAGGCACTGACGACCGGACGCTCCTTGTGGGAGTCGAGCGTCCCGCGGCCATGGCCGGGAATATGTTTCATGACGGGCATGTTGCCGGTCTCCAGCAGACCGTCGACCACCTCGCGGCCGAGGGCGGCGATGACATCGGGATCGGGGCCAAAGGAGCGGGCGCCGATGACCGCGCTCGTCGTCTCGAAGACGAGGTCGAGAACGGGCGAGCAGCCGCTGGAAAGACCGAGTTCCGTCATCATCGCGCCCATGGCCTGGGAGGAAAGGCGGAGCGCCTTTCTGCCGAGATCGAAATCGCGGCGCGCAAGTTCGGCGAACTGGCCGAAGCTGCGAAAGAGCGGCCAGGGGCCGGCATCGAGGTGCTGGACGCGCCCGCCTTCCTGGTCGGTGAAGACTGGCGCGTCGTCGCGGCCGACGGCTTCGCGGAAGCGTTCGATCAGCCGCCTCGTCTGTTGCGGCTCGCGCTGATTGCGCCGGCCGACGAAGAGGCCGAGCGGATTGGTCTCGCGGAAGAGGGCGAATTCGTCATCCGAAATCGTGGGGTTCGGGAGGCCGACGAAAAGGGCGAGCGGGGTCGAGGACAATTCTGGTGCTCCGGTATCAGATGGTCATTTCGGCGCGCTTCTGAGCATGCCTTCGTAAATGCCCTTGTCGGGGGCGGGGATGGCGATCGCGCCTGCGGTCCTGGCGTAGAAATCGACCGGGCCGGCGTCGCCGATGACGGCATAGGCATGGCCGAGCGACTTCATGGTCTGAAGGCAAGCGGAAAACAAAGCGAGCCCGATGCCCTGGCCGCGCGCTTCCGGGGCGACGCCGGTCGGACCGAAGAAGCCGCGTGCGGTGGTGTCGTAGCAGGCAAAACCGAGCAGCTTGCCGTCTTCGACGGCGATCAGGCAGGCAACAGGCTGGCGGGAAAAGGCGACCGAGACCTCGCTTGCCCAGTTCTCACTGAAGTGTTCGCGAGCCCAATTGACGACGAGATGCAGTTCCGGGGGGAGGGCCGGGCGGATGGAGGCGCCGACGATATCGGCCCGTTCTTTCAGTTCGGCGAGCTTGGCGGAATATAAGCTCACAAGCAGGTCTGGCACCTGTCTCTCCTCCAATTATTCCGTTATTACGGAATTTATCCCCTTTTAGTGTTATAGACTTGGCCATCTGGCCGGGCTTGTCAACAGGGATTTTCAAATGGAGCAGTGCGCTCGGCCCCGGCAGCTTCGGTTCAGTGCCGGCCGAGGGTACGAACGAAAACGGCCCGGGGGTCCGGGCCGTTTTTCTCTCGCAATCCTGATGCCTGCGCCGCTTTCGGCGAGATCGGTTATTCCCCGTGCTTCCACAGCGCGTGAAAATGCTGCACCGGGCCGTGGCCGGAGCCGACGGTGAGGCTGTCGGCGGCGGCGACCGCATCGGCGAGATAATCCTTCGCAATGGCGACGGCCTGCTCGGCCGAGGCGCCCTTGGCAAGCTCGGCCGCCAGCGCGCTGGAGAGCGTGCAGCCGGTGCCGTGCGTATTCTTGGTCGGCACGCGCCTCGCCTCGAACCAGTGCAGGCCGCCGACAGTGGCAAGCACATCGGGGCTCTCATCGCTGTCGAGATGGCCGCCTTTGACCAGCACCGCGGCAGGGCCTAGCGCGCGCAGCTGCTCGGCCTGTGCCGCCATCTCTTCGCGACTGCTTGCGACCGGTCGGTGCAGCAGCGCTGCGGCTTCGGGCAGGTTCGGCGTGAGGAGGGTTGCGAGCGGCAGCAGCCGGCGGGTCAGCACGTCGATCGCTTCGGGCGCAAGCAGGGCCGCGCCGCCCTTGGCGATCATGACGGGATCGATGACTATGGGAATGCCGCGCCGGCCCGCGAGGGCTGCTGCGACGGCTTCGGCGATCCCGGCATTGGCGATCATGCCGATCTTGACGGCATTGACGCGCACATCGGCAAAGACGGCATTGATCTGGTCGGCGACGAACTCCGGCGGCACCAGATGCACGCCGCTCACTCCTTGCGTGTTCTGCGCCGTCAGCGCCGTCAACACCGCCATGCCATAGACGCCGCGGGCGGAAAAGGCCTTGAGGTCGGCCTGGATGCCGGCCCCGCCCGAGGGATCGGAACCGGCGATGGAGAGAACGTTGCGGATCATGGGCGGACCTTTCGGATTTCTGCTTCGATGCGACGTGTTGCCGCTTCGGGGTCGGGCACGCCGCAGATTGCGGAGACGACAGCAAGCCCCTCGGCTCCTGCGGCAAATACGCCTGCCACATGTTCCGCCTTGAGCCCGCCGATGGCGACCGACGGCACCGGTGAGGACTGTACCAGCCTGGCAAGCCCGTCAAAGCCGATCGGCTGCTTGTGGTCGGCCTTGGTCGGTGTCGCAAACACCGGTCCGACGCCGGTATAATCGACGATATCAGGATCGACGGCGCCGGCGAGCTGCGCGGTTTCCACCGACAAGCCGAGGATCATGCCGGGGCCGATCATCTGCCGCGCGTCACGCGCATCCATGTCGTCCTGGCCGATATGCAGGCCGTCGGCACCGATGGCGATTGCCGCCTCGACGTCATCATTGACGATGAGGAGGGCGCCTGTGCCGTCGAGCACTTGTTTCAAGGCCTGGCCGGTTTCGATCATTCTCGCTGTGCCCGCATGTTTGTCACGCAGCTGCACCATCGTCGCGCCGCCGGCAGCGGCGAGGCGCGCCGTCTCGACCATGCCGATCCCGGCGCAGAGATCGGGATCGAGGACGAGATAGAGCGAGAGGTCGAAGCGCTTCATACGACCGATACCCTTGCTCTGGCGTCGAGCGTTTCGGCATCGATGGCAGCCAGCGCATCGAGCAATCGCCAGGAGAAGGAGCCCGGGCCCGCAGCACCCAGTGCCGCATCTTCGCCGGCGACGGCGAAGGTCGCGAGGGCGGCGACCGTCGCGCCGAAGAGGTCCTCGGGTGCGGTCGCGGCGAAGGCGCCGACGAGGCAGGTGAGCGAGCAGCCGAGCGCGGTGACCTGCGGCATCAGGGCAGAGCCGCCTGCGACCCGCACGGCCCTTTGACCGTCGGTGACGAAATCCACCGCGCCGGTGACGATAACGATCGACTGCTGCCGCTCCGCGAGCCGCCGCGCCGAATCCTCGGCCTGCTCGACGGGGTCGCGGCTGTCGACGCCCTGGCCGCGGCTCTCTCCGCCGGCAAGCGCGATGATCTCGGACGCATTGCCGCGAATGATCGTGGGCTTGAGCGCCAGGAGATCGGCGACCGCCTTGCGGCGGAAGGCGGTGGCGTAATGCGCGACCGGATCGAGCACCCAGGGTTTTCCGGCTGCGTTCGCTGCCTTGGCAGCCGCCTGCATGCCTTCGATCCATTGGGGCGAAAGCGTGCCGATATTGATGGTCAATGCGTTTGCAATGGCGGCGAATTCGCCGGCTTCTTCCGCAGCATGCACCATAGCCGGCGAGGCGCCGGCGGCGAGCAGGACGTTTGCCGCAATGTTCATGGCGACGCAATTGGTGATGCACTGAACGAGCGGCGGCTTTTCGCGCATCGCCTTCAGCATTGCTCCCGACGTGGTCTTCATCTGCTGTTGCCCCTTTCAGGCGGGGGCAGGGCACGGGGCGGTTTATGCGGGCAAGGCCCAACCCCGAGCGACTCCCTCCGCCGGCATGATCCGGTTCAGGTTCGAAGGGTGCTTCTCAGCCCGCCTGCCGGCGGACGCCCCTGTCTCTCATCGGGTTTGTTTTCGCAGAGAACGGGGCGCATGTCACCCGGAAAATGACAATTCGCGAAGCGTGCGGTGTGGCCAAATCACGAAGACGATCAGCCGACGATCTTTGCCAGCAGCCGGCCGACCTCCTCGTTCGCGACATTGTTGTGGGCATCCGACGCCGCGGTCTTGATGATATATTTGTCCGCCAGGAAGGTGTTCACCTTGCCGGCTTTCGGCGCGAAGACGGCATCCGCATCGTCCTCGACCGCCTGTCCAGTCTTCAGGTGCTGAGGACCGTTCGCCCCCATCGCGCCGAATTCGTCGTTGGCATCGCCGATGCTCTTGGCGATATCGCGCGACAGGCGCGAGGCCAGCGCATAAGCGAGGGTGCAGGCGAGATCGTTATGGGTATGGGTGACGCAGATCGGGCCAGTCGGTTTGCCGACCACATCGGGAAAAGCGCCGGCAAGGCCCGGCTTGATCTCTTTGGCGAACCCATTGTGCGAGAAGGCGCCCTGCAGCAAAGTGAGCGAGAAGAATTCCAGCTTCGGGACCGGGGCGAGCTTGTTCGCCGCCGCCGAGACCAGCCGGGCGCCGAAGCTGTGGCCGATGAGATGCAGCCGGATCGGCTGCTGCAGCACGAGTTTCGACAGGACGTTTTTGGTCAGTGCCTCGCCGACGACGCCGGCGCGTTTCTTCATTTCGTAATAGGTGAGCTGGTTCAGGAACCGCGCCACCGCCGCTCTTGGGCCGGAGATCAAGCCCGAGACGACGTCGCCGAGACCCTGCGCCTTGCCGACCGAGCTTTCGAGACTGAAGGTTGGCGGCGGGACGAGACCTTCCATCAGCACCTTCGCGCTATTGGCATCCTCCGTCGCGAGCGCGATCGGTTCGGCATCCGCCTTGAGCTCGGTATCGGATTGGGGAGAGCCGATTGCCTCTTTGCCTTTCCTGACGAGGAAAAGTGACGTCGTTTCATCAAGTGTCTCGGCTGCGGCCCGCGCCTTTTCGGCCGTGCCAGCACCATCCGGACCGAAAAGATCCTCGAAATCGGCCAGCACGTCCTTGAAAGCTGCCTCGTCGAGATCCTCGACCGGCGCCGCTGCGCCGTCGGCTGCCTGGGCGCCGCCGCCTGAGGCCACCAGCGTTTCCGTGTCGAAATCCGTCCGATAGGCCTTGGCCGGCCAGACGATGCCGGCGACGACGGTGCGGCGCGCCTTGTCGGGTGCCAGTTTCTTGCAGGCGTTGGCCCAGAGCGTTCCATAGAGCGTGCGGGCATCGTCCTTGGTGTTCTTCCAGCCGTGCGAGATGACCACGAGATCGGTCCTGCCGGGCTGGTTCAGCAGGGCGGCGAGTTTCTCCGCCCGCGCGGGATCGATCGCGCCGTCCTTGTCGAATTCGAGCCATAGGAATGGCGAGGGTCCAAGCGTGTCCATGTGTCCTCCTACACAGCTTGCAGTGTTCGCATCAGATCGATGAGGCCGGCGCCCTGAAACTCCGGCCGGCGCTTGAGGTCGGTCGCCGCGCCGACGAAGATTTCCTTGACGCGTTCCGGCTGGCCGAGAAACTCACGCCGGACAGACAGGAAGGCGGCGATCGCGCCGGAAACATGCGGTGTCGCCATGCTCGTGCCGGTATCCTCCCGGAACGGCGCTTCATTCGGTTTGTCACGGTCGGGAAGTGCGCACGAGACGATGCGTTCGCCGGGGGCGACGAGATCCGGCTTCATGCGCCCGTCGGCCGTCGGTCCCTTCGAGGAGAAATAGGAGACGCCATAGGTGTGCGGCATGTCGCGATGCGTCGAGCCGACAGTGATGGCAAGCGCGGCATTGCCGGGATCCATGATCGTGCCGACATGGGCGGCGCGTTCCGGCGCGCCGGAAAATTGCGTCACCGTGCCGTAGCCGGCATTGCCGGCTGCGACCACCACGCAGACGCCCGAGCGGACAAGCCGGTTGACCTCCACGCAAAGCGGGCTTTGCCCGGCGGCGAACCAGGCCGGATCAAAGGTGTAGCCGAGGCTGAGATTGATGCCGTGAATCTTGAGGTTACGCCCATAATCGTTCGAGCGTTGGACGTAATTGATCGCAGCCAGCAGATTGCTGAGCTTTCCCTGCTTCTCGTTAATCAGCACTTTCAGGCTCATCAGCTTACAGTGCGGCGCCATGCCGGTGATGACGCCTTCGTGCGGATCGTTGACCGTTGATTTTGTTCCATCCTCCTTGCGAATCTGCGAGGTCACGCAAATAGTCTTTAGCGCTTTCGTTTTCGGTACTTCTTTTACGGAGGTGCGACCGGCGATGATGCCGGCAACGTGGGTTCCATGGCCGGCCGTGTCGATCAACGCCGCATCCGACGCCACGACCGGGTCGGGATCGGGATCGTCGATGGTGAAATCCCGGTGATAAAGGCCGTCCGGCAGATCGAGCGTGCCAAGCGTTTTGAAATGTGGGTGGTTTTTGTCAATTCCGGTATCGGCGACCGCCCAGACGATGCCTTTTCCACTGGCCGCAAAGGATGCATAGGCCGCATCGCATTTGATCGTCCTGACGGATTCGTAAACGCAGCGATCAATCTTATGATCACGCCAGATCTTGTAGACGAGCGGAACGTCCTTCTGCTTTTTGCCATCCTTCTTTTGGGTCATCATCCAGGTCGAAAGCCGGTCGATGGCTTCTCGAGTCAGGGTCGCAAAGGCGTAGCTGTCGGTCCAGAGGGATTTGGCGGCGATCCTGCTGCCATTCGAAAAAATCTGCGAGAGATTCAGCTTACCGTCCTCCGGAACCGCAGGCATGCCGAGCGGTAGCGACATGCCGAAACGTCGCAGGCTGTTGCTGTCGTCGGTCGCTCCGACCCGGTTGAGATACAAAAGATACGCCTCGAACAGGAATTGCCGCGCTGCCGTCACGCCGCCTGGAAAATCGCGATTGAATTCGATGACGACATCGAAGCTTTCAGGGGGCGCCTTGGCGGGTTTCCTGGGGCGATCCGCGTCATCCTTCATCAATGAGGAGAGATCGCCTCCGATCCGAGTCTTGACCAGGTTTTCCCGGAAGTCGTCTTCGGGTTCTTTTCCGGGCTGCCCCGGCCGCGGTCGTCTCGCCATTCGCTGCTCCCTCCCTTTTCGAGAAAGAATACCAGCAGCAACCGTGGGTGCAATGTATTTCTAAAATACAGCTCTGTATTTGTGAGTGCGCTGCCCGGCAAATGGCCTGTCGCATTTTCGGAGATTAGCGGGATGCGATTTCAGTCTTAACGAGTATCTTTTCTCTGAGGAATACGTTCTCTTCACACATGAGCCGTCCACGAAACTGAAATGGTACTGCAATCTTCAACGGACGAGAGTTGTCGCTACGAACCGACCTGAAGCCCTTAATCCGGCCCGGGATTTGATATCTCGTCGCAAATTTGGTCGAGCGCACCGCCACCGGAGCCCGCTCAACTCAAATCATGCAGATCCGTCGTAATCGCCGGCCCAATCGAAAACTCCGAAAACCGCACACTCAGCCCACTCCGCTCCGGCGTGCACGCGGTCGGCCCGACCTCGTATCTGTCGGCGATCGGGAAGGGCGCCAACCGCAGCAGCGGCCAGCGGCTGCCATCGCGGGAGGCCTGGATGCGCAGGGCGCCGCCCGCGACGGTGACGCGGATGTGGAAATCTTCCAGTTCCTTGAAGGGTTGTGAGACCGACCAGTCGGACTGGCCGTCGGTGACGACGGTGCTGAGGAAGGCTTCGCCGTCGGTGAATTCGACGCCTGTCTTGACCCAGCGGTTTTCGTCGAGGCGCACCATCAGGCCAGCCTGGTCGTAGAGGGTGCGGAATTCGCCTTGGACGCGGATCTGGGCGGTGAAGCTCTCGGCGGTGGGGAAGGCGAGGAAGTGGCCGCTGTCGCGGGTGAAGCCGTAATAGGTTTCCCGCCAGAAGTCAGTCTTCTCGCCTGTTGTCAGCGTCAGGCCGGTTGCGTCGGCCTGCCAGCTGGCCGGTTCGTTCAGCCATTTTCCATCGGTGAAATCGATGTTCATATTCCATCCTCGCTTGGTTGAAGCTCTGCCGGTGCCGATTCTTCGCGCTCGCATAATGCGCAACCTTGTCCTGGACGGCTAGCCGCGGCCGATGGTGTGGCGCTGTTTCCGCCGTTCCGACCTTCGTCTCACGATATAATCCGCGGCTTCCGCTTGACACGATTACTTCATCTCTTATTCTGTTACAAAAAGATGAATTACATAATTGTGGAACTTAACCGGGAGCCCTCATATGAAAACGCTTGTCGCATTTCTGCTCGGCACTGCGCTTGTCGCCCTGCCTTCGACCCTTTTTGCCCAGGAAAAGGGCGGCGTCATCAATGTCGCGACGATCGGCGAGCCGCCGACGCTCGATCCGATGTCGTCGACGGCCGATCTCGTCGGCATCGTCACGCAGCATATTTTCGAAACGCTCTACACTTTCGACAAGAGCTGGAATGTCACGCCGCTTCTGGCCGAAAGCCTGCCCGAGATCAGCGCCGACGGCAAAACCTATACGATCAAGCTCAGGACCGGCATCAAGTTCCACGACAATAGCGACATGACGTCGGAGGATGTCGTCGCCTCGCTGAACCGCTGGATGAAGATCGCCTCGCGCGGCAAGCAGGTGGCCGGCTTCATCGACAAGATCACCGCGACCGATCCGGCGACCGTGACGATTACGCTGAAGCAGCCCTATGCGCCACTGACCTCGCTGCTTGCCTTCAACAATTCGGCGGCAATCATCATCCCGTCTGAAAAGCAGGACGAGCCGATGAAGGAGTTCATCGGCACCGGTCCCTATATGCTGAAGGAGCGCAAGGCCGACCAGTATATCCAGCTCGTCCGCTTCGACGGCTACAAGTCACGCGAAGGCGAGGGCGATGGTTATGGCGGCGCCCGCCATCAATATCTCGATGAAATCCGCTTCGTGCCGGTGCCGGATCCGAATACCCGCGTCGAGGCCGCCGTTTCCGGCCAGTACGATTATGTCGATTCGATCCCGGTCGAATCCTACGACAAGCTGAAGGGCTCGACCGCTTCGCAACCGGTCATGCTGAAGCCCTTCGGCTATCCGGTCTTCGTCTTCAACACGAAGGAAGGCGCTGCCGCGCATGTCGAGGTTCGCAAGGCGATCCGCCAGGCGCTCAGCATGGAAGACATGCTGGCCGCAGCGTTCGGCGGCACGGATTTCTATGCGCTCGATGGCTCGATCTATCCGAAGACCTTTGCCTGGTCGACGGATGCCGGCGTCGAAGGCGCCTATAATGTCGCCGATCCGGAAGGGGCGGCCGCTGCCGCCAAGAAGGCCGGCTATAATGGCGAGCCGATCCGTATCCTGACCAGCCGCCAGTACGAATTCCATTACAAGATGGCGCAGGTCGCCGCCGAATATCTGAAGCTTGCCGGCTTCACCGTCGATATGCAGGTGGTCGACTGGGCGACGCTGACGCAGCGCCGCACAGATCCGAAGCTCTGGGATATCTACATCACCCACAGCCCGTTCCTGCCGGAGCCGGCGCTGATCGGTTCGCTCTCGACGAGCTCGCCCGGCTGGTGGGATACGCCGGCCCGCAAGGCTGCCGTCGATGCCTTCACCTCGGAAGTCGATCCGAAGAAGCGGGTGGCGCTCTGGGCGGATGTTCAGAAGGCGATCTATACCGATGCGCCCTTCATGAAGATCGGTGATTTCAACGCCGTCTCGGCGAAATCGGTCAAGCTCGACGGCGTCGATCCGGCTCCGTGGCCGTATTTCTGGAACGCTTCGATCAAGAAGTGATGGAGTGATTTCGATGGCTGCTACCTGCCCCCTCATCCCTGTGCTCGGGCTTGACCCGAGGGATGACACAGGGATCCAGCCACGGCGCGTCTGCGCCGTGATTGACCTGTATTCAGTCAAGGAGTCTTCTGCGCCCAAGGACTTGGGCGCGCTGGATTCCTGTGACGAGCACAGGAATGAGGGGAGAGAGGCAGTATCCGTTGCAGTGCTTCATACACCGATGGTAGGAGCAGAGTTCGGATGATCCGCTACATCCTCCAGCGCCTGTTCGGCATGATCGTCGTGATGTTTCTCGTTGTGACGATCGTCTTCGTCATCGTGCGGGTGACCCCGGGTGATCCGGCCGCCGTCATGCTCGGGCCGGATGCGACGCCGCAGGATGTTGCCGATCTCCGAACCCGACTCGGCCTCGATCAGTCGCTCGGCCTGCAATATCTCTATTATATCGGCCAGCTGCTGAGGGGCGATCTCGGCCAGTCGATCTTCCTCAACATGCCGGTCACGTCGGCGCTGCTTGACCGCGCCGAGCCCACCTTCTTCCTGACGCTGTTTTCGCTTGCCATCGCCAGCATTATCGCGCTCCCGATCGGCATTTATGCCGCCTATCGGCGCGGCTCCTTCGTCGACCAGGCGGCAACGACGCTCGCCATGTTCGCCGCCAGCATTCCGAGCTTCTGGCTCGGCCTCATCCTGATGCAGTTCTTCGCCGTCCGGCTCAATCTCTTCCCGGTCTCGGGTTATGGCGGGCCGGGCTCGACCTTCGCGGAGCGGATGTATCATCTGACGCTGCCGGCCTTTGCGCTCGGCATCGTCTCCTCGGCGCTGATCCTGCGCTTCACCCGCGCCTCGATGCTCGATGTGCTTGGCGACGACTATATCCGCACGGCGCGCGCCAAGGGGCTGGTCGAACGCAAGGTCATCCTCAAGCATGCGCTGAAGAATGCTCTGATCCCGATCCTGACGGTGATCGGCCTGACGGCGGCGGTGTTGATCTCGGGCGCTGTCGTCACCGAGACCGTCTTCGGCCTGCCGGGCGTCGGCAATCTCGTCGTCTCGGCGGTGCTGCGCCGCGACTACCCCGTCATCCAGGGCGCGCTGCTCGTCATCGCCGCGCTCTATGTGCTGATCAATTTTGCAATCGACATGCTCTATCTGCTGGTCGATCCGAGGGTGCGCTACTGATGGCCGATATCGCAATCAAACCGGTCGAAAGCGAGGGCAGCAAATTCGTTCGCCGCCTTCTGAAGCGCAAGACTGTGGCCTGCGGCCTCCTGATCCTGACGATCTTCGTGCTGCTTGCGGCCTTCGCGCCCGTCGTGGCGCCCTATTCGCCTTCCAAGCTTTCGATCGTCAACCGGCTAAAGCCGCCGAGCGAGATCTTCTTCTTCGGCACGGACGAGTTCGGCCGCGACGTCTTCTCGCGCACCATCTTCGCCGGCCGCCTGTCGCTGCTGGTCGGTGCGGCGGTCGTCGCCCTTTCGGCGCTGATCGGCGTCACACTCGGCCTGCTTGCCGGCTTCTTCCAGAAGCTCGACACGCCGATCGCCCGGCTGATCGATGCGATGATGGCCTTTCCGGATATTCTGCTGGCGATCGCGCTCGTCGCCGCCCTCGGGCCCTCGTTGACGACTGTCATCATCGCGCTGTCGATCGTCTATGCGCCGCGCCTTGCCCGCATCGTGCGCGCTTCGACGCTCGTCATTCGCGAGCTTCCCTATGTCGAGGCCGCGCGGGCGCTCGGCATCTCGACCTTCCACATTATGACGCGGCATGTGCTGCGCAATCTGCTGTCGCCGATCCTCGTGCAGGGCACGTTCCTCTTCGCCAGCGCCATGCTGGCCGAAGCGGGCCTCTCTTTCCTCGGCCTCGGCGTCAGTCCCGAGATCCCGACCTGGGGAACGATGATCGCCGCCGGCCGGCAATATATCGGCCAGGCCGACTGGATGACGCTGTTTCCCGGCGTTGCAATCATTCTCTCGGTGCTGTCGCTGCAGATGGTCGGCGACGGCCTCAGGGACATGCTCGACCCAAGACTTCGCAAGGACCTTTAATCCGCCGGCGAAATGCCGGGTATCCAATTCGCCAGATCAAAAATTGCATGACAGGAGTTTGCGTGAATCAGTTTCCCACCGCCGCCGGCAAGGTCGAAAACTCGCCTTACGAACGGCTTTCCGCTCTCGGTATTACGCTTCCGCCGCCGCCGCCGCCGATCGCCAATTTCGTGACGCATGTGCTGGAAGGTAACATGCTCTATCTCTCCGGCCAGGGGCCGCGCGAGGCCGATGGCTTCCTGCATGCCGGCAAGGTCGGCGCTGGTGGCGTTGGTGTCGAAGAGGCTTACGGTCACGCGCGGTTGACCGGCATCAACCTGCTGTCGGTCATGCAGGATGCGCTGGGTGATCTCTCCCGCGTCAAGCGGGTGGTCAAGCTGCTCGGCATGGTGAATGCCGTGCCCGACTTCGAGGATCATCCGAGCGTCATCAACGGCTGCTCGGATCTGCTGATCGAAGTCTTCGGGCCGGCCGGCGAACATGCCCGTTCGGCCGTGGGCTTCGGCTCGTTGCCGGGCAACATCACCGTCGAAATCGAGGCGATCGTCGCCTTGCATGGCTGACGGGAATTTTCATATTGGGAGCAGCGTTTCCCCATATCCTGCTCCCCGACCCAGAATTCTGGAGAACTTCATGTCCACTGATATGAGACCATCGATCGGCCTCCGCCCCGTCATCAACGTATCGGGCACGATGACCAGCCTGGGTGCGTCGATCGTCGTGCCGGAAGCGATCGAAGCGATGGCGTCGATTCTGCCGCACTTCGTCGAGATCAACGATCTGCAGCGCAAGGCGAGCAGCGTCATTGCCCGGCTGACCGGCGGCGAGGCGGGCTTCGTCACCGCCTCATGCTCGGCGGGCATTTCGCTCGCCGTCGCCGGCGCGATCACCGGCGACAATCTGCTGGCGATCGAGAAACTGCCGGATGCGGTGCCCGAGAAGAACGAAGTGCTGGTGCAGATGGGCCATGTTGTGAGCTACGGCGCCCCCGTCGACCAGGCAATTCGGCTGGCCGGCGGCAAGGTCGTGCTTGTGGGACAGGCGACCTCGACGCATCGCTTCCACATGGAAAAGGCCATCACCGAGAAGACCGCCGCTGCCGTCTATGTCGTCTCCCACCATGTCGTTGATTACGGCCTGCTGAATCTCAAGGAATTCGTCGAGATCGCCCATGCCAGGGGCGTGCCTGTCATCGTCGATGCGGCGTCGGAATACGACCTCAGGATTTTCCTGGAGCAAGGCGCCGATATCGCGCTCTATTCCGGCCACAAGTTCCTCGGCGGCCCGACCTCGGGCATCGTTACCGGCAGAAAAGAGCTGGTGCGTCACGCCTTCCTGCAGAATATGGGCATCGGCCGCGGCATGAAGGTCGGCAAGGAGAGCATCTTCGGCGTCATGGCGGCGCTGGAAGCCTGGGAAAAGCGCGATCATGCCGGCATCCGCGAGCGCGAGACCGGCTACCTCAATCTGTGGAAAAAGACGCTCGACGGTCGTCCTGGTGTTACCGCGCTGATCGAGCCCGATCCCACCAACAACCCGCTCGACCGGCTGCGCCTTATCGTCGATGCCGAGCGGGCCCATATCACCGCCTGGGATCTGGCCGATGCGCTGGCGAAGGGCAGCCCGCCGATCATCGTGCGCGATCACGAGGTCGAGCACCGCTATTTCTATCTCGACCCGTGCAACCTGCATCCGGGCCAGGAAATCATCGTCGCGAACCGCCTGGCCGAGGAACTCGACAAGGCGCGCGCCTCCAACGAGATCATCGCAACGCCGATCGAAAACCGCAGCCGGCACCGCTTCGACGGCTTGTTGCGCTGGCCGGATTGAGCCGTAGGAGGAGCCGACATGGCAAACGTCCAAGCGCAGTTGATCGAGACAGCCACCCCCGTTCTTTCCGTTGAGGGGCTGACGACATCCTTTCTGGTCGACGGCGCCTGGAAACCTGTGGTGCGCGACGTCTCCTTCACCGTCGCGCCCGGCGAGACGGTCGCGATCGTCGGCGAATCCGGCTCGGGCAAGAGCGTCACCTCGCTGTCGATCATGCGGCTGCTGCAGGCGGATGTGAGCCGCATCGAGGGCCGCGTCATGCTCGGCGGCCGCGACCTGCTGGCCCTGCCGGAACAGGCCATGCGGCAGGTGCGCGGCAATGAGGTGGCGATGATCTTCCAGGAGCCGATGACCTCGCTCAATCCGCTCTTCACCATCGGCGATCAGATTTCCGAAGCGCTGCTTTGCCATTCCGCTATGAGCAAGGCCGATGCCAAGGCCGAGACGATCAGGCTCCTCGAAAAGGTCCGCATCCCGTCGGCCGCCTCGCGTTTCGACGAATATCCGCATCGCTTTTCCGGCGGCATGCGCCAGCGCGTGATGATCGCCATGGCGCTCGCCAGCCGGCCGAAGCTTTTGATCGCCGACGAGCCGACGACAGCACTCGACGTGACGATCCAGGGCCAGATCCTCGATCTCATCAAGATGCTGCAGGACGAGGAGGGGACCTCCGTTCTCTTCATCACGCATGACATGGGCGTCGTCGCCGAGATCGCCGACAGGACGGTGGTGATGTATCGCGGCGAACAGGTCGAAAGCGGCGCGACTGCCGATATCTTCCACCGCGGCAAACATCCTTACACAAGGGCGCTGCTATCAGCCGTGCCCGTGCTCGGCTCGATGCAGGGCCGCCAGAGGCCGCTGCGTTTTCCCGTCGTCAATACGGCGACAGGGGAATCGGACATTCCCGCGGAGGCTGCCGATACGGTTGCGGCGAAGCCGGTGCTGCAGGTGAAGCACCTCACCAAGCGTTTCGACATTCATTCCGGCCTCTTCAACCGGCTGACCAGCCGGGTGCACGCGGTCGAAAACGTCTCCTTCGATCTTCATGCCGGCGAGACGCTGTCGCTCGTCGGCGAATCCGGCTGCGGCAAATCGACGACGGGGCGGGCCATCATGCGTCTCATCGAGCCGCAGGCGGGTTCCGTTCTGGTCGAGGGCAGGGAAGTGCTCGGCCTCGACAAGAAGGATCTGCGCGAGATGCGCAAATCCGTGCAGATGATCTTCCAGGATCCCTTCGCCAGCCTCAATCCGCGCATGACGGTAGGGGCGTCGATCGCCGAACCCTATCTCGAACACAGCATGGGCAACGCCAAACAGGCGAGGGAGGTCGTTGCCGACCTGCTGTTGAAAGTCGGCCTCTCCCCCGATATGGCTTCGCGCTATCCGCATGAATTTTCCGGCGGCCAGCGGCAGCGCATCTGCATCGCCCGCGCGCTCGCCCTGCAGCCGAAGGTCATCGTCGCTGACGAAAGCGTGTCGGCGCTTGACGTGTCGATCAAGGCTCAGGTCATCAACCTGATGCTCGACCTGCAGCAAAGCCTCAATCTCGCCTTCCTGTTCATCTCGCACGACATGGCGGTGGTCGAACGCGTCAGCCACCGGGTGGCGGTGATGTATCTCGGCGAGATCGTCGAGATCGGCCCGCGCACCGCGGTCTTCGAAAATCCGCAGCATCCCTACACGAAGAAGCTGATTTCGGCCGTGCCTGTGCCCGATCCGGACCGCCGCCATGAAAAGCGTATGGTGGCGAATGACGAGATCAAGAGCCCGATGCGATCAGTCGACTACCAGCCTCCGGCCACCTTGTATCGTGAAGTCGGGCCGGGCCATTTGGTGATGGCCGGCCGGTAGCGAAAGCCGTTGGGAGTTGCCTAACCGGCTGGCGGCGCATAAAGCAGATGCAGAGACACCTGCCTGGGAAGCCGCATCAATGGACAAGACAGAGTATTTTTCGAAGCTCGGCGGTTTGCCGCCGCAGACCCAGCTGCTTTCCGGCAGAGCCGTTTTCACCACGGCTTACGCGGTCATCCCCCGCGGCGTCATGAGCGATATCGTCACGAGCCTCCTGCCGCATTGGACCGGAACGCGGGCATGGGTTCTTTCCCGCCCGCTCTCCGGCTTCTCCGAAACCTTCTCGCAATATGTCATGGAAGTTCAGCCGGGCGGCGGAAGCGACCGGCCGGAGCCCGACAAGCGGGCCGAGGCAGTGCTGTTCGTCGTCGAAGGCGGCATGACTGTGGAACTCGAAGGTGTGAGCCACGCGCTGCGCGCCGGCTCCTTCGTCTATATTCCCGCCGGTTCGGCATGGCGCCTGAAGAATGACAGCTCGGCCGCGGCGATCTTTCACTGGGTTAGAAAGGCGTTTCAGGAAGTCGAGGGGCTGGAGCCGCCGCCGGCGATCGTCACGCATGAGGACGACCATCCCATCCGGGCCATGCCCAACACCGACGGGCGCTGGGGCACGACCCGCTTCATCGACCCGGCCGATGTGCGCTACGACATGCACGTCAATATCGTCACCCTGGAGCCGGGCGCGGTGATCCCCTTCATGGAAACCCATGTCATGGAGCACGGGCTCTATGTGCTGGAAGGCAAGGCGGTCTATCGCCTGAACCAGGACTGGGTCGAGGTCGAGGCCGGCGACTTCATGTGGCTGCGCGCCTTCTGCCCGCAGGCATGCTACGCCGGTGGTCCCGGCCGCTTCCGCTACCTGCTCTACAAGGATGTCAACCGGCACATGAAGCTCTGGTAGGCCTCGCGTCGGCGCGTCTGCGTGTAGCTGTCCGGTTGCTTGACAGCTCTTTCGAATGCCCGCATCGTCCCTCGATGCAGGATATGGATTCATGGTTCTCGGA
The DNA here is from genome assembly GCF_002211395.1 of Rhizobium sp. R339. Taxonomy (NCBI): domain Bacteria; kingdom Pseudomonadati; phylum Pseudomonadota; class Alphaproteobacteria; order Hyphomicrobiales; family Rhizobiaceae; genus Rhizobium; species Rhizobium sp. R339. Next base: position 7,875 of record NZ_LOKV01000006.1, on the reverse strand, counting down.
GAAGAAAGAGATAAGCCGGAGAAACGCTGCCGAAGCGGTCTTCGAAGATATCCGTACGGCCATCGTCGATCGGAAACTGGCGCGCGGGGTCCGTCTTCCCTCGGAGGTGCAGCTCGCCGAACGGTACGGCATCAGCCGGGCGATCGTGCGTGAAGCGCTCCGCTCGCTTCAGACGCTGGGATTCACGCAGACCAGGACCGGCCGCGGCACCTTCGTCGTTTCGGAAAGCCCGGCGCGGCAGCTCGGCGGCGGCGCCTATTCCGCCCGCGATCTCATGGAAGCGCGTCCCTGCATCGAGATCCCGGCAGCGGGTTGGGCCGCCTTGCGGCGCTCGGACGAGCAGCTGGCCTTGCTGACATCCCTATGCGACCGGATGGACGGCGAGGAGGATGTCCAGAAATGGGTGGGGATGGACGCGGCGTTTCACGGAGAAATCGCGGCGGCCTCGGGCAATGCGATCTTCAGGAAAGTTGTCGCCGATGTTCGTGGCGCGCTTTCGACGCAATCGGAACTGGTGGAGCATGTTCGCGGACGGCGCAAAGCGTCCAACGCGGAACATCGCCGCATTCTGGAGGCCGTTGCTGCGGGCAGGGAGAAGGAGGCGCGTGCCGCCATGGCGGAGCACCTGCTGGAGGTAAAGCGCTCCATCATCGGGATTGCCGATGAAAATGAACTGCGCTGAAGGTATGATTTCACATTTGGTGCCCGGACATCCGGGCCGCCGCTGATCGAATGCAATGCGATGAACGATCTAGAAAGCTGGCTTTCCGACTCCGCGATCCTCAGCCGAAAAAGCGCCTCGGAACTGGTCTTCGAGGAGTTGCGCAATCTCATTCTCTCCGGCCGCTTTGCCGCCGGTGCTAAGCTGCCGTCGGAAGCCAAGCTCGCCGGAAAATATGGCGTGAGCCGCCCGATCGTGCGCGAAGCGCTGCGCTCGCTGCAGATTTTGGGGCTGACGGAGACGCGAACGGGAAGCGGAACATATGTGCTCGCGACTGCCGGCGACGGAGATATCCGTTACGGCGATTATTCGGCGCGTGATCTGATGGAAGCGCGGCCCTTCGTCGAAGTATCCGCCGCCGGTTTGGCGGCGCTGCGCCGGAACGATGACGAGCTGTCGCGGTTGCTCGGACTTTGCGACCAGATGGAGCGGGAAGAAGATACCGAGGCCTGGGTGCGGCTGGATTCGGAGTTTCACGGGCTGATCGCCGAAGCCTCGAAGAATGCTGTCTTCCGTGATATCGTCGATGACGTTCGCGGGGCGATGGCGCAGCAATCCGGGCTGCTGACGGTTTTGGGGCCGCGGCGTCAGGCGTCGAACGAAGAGCATCGAGCAATTGTCGAAGCCATCCGGAAAGGGTCGGAGGCCGAGGCCAGGGCTGCGATGGAAATCCATCTTCAAAAGGTCGAGGCAGCGGTCAATCGCATCATCGGAGCCGAACCGCGGTAAGCTTCCCGAAGCCTTGCTCGCGATCTTTCGGCTGCTCCTCCGGCTTCCTTTTTGTTCTACGCGTATCGTTACCGCGATACGCCTTGTTGCGGCCACGCATCGTCAGCCGCCGATGGACGGGCTGTCTCCGCTATATGCGCATCATCGAACGAAAGACCCTTGACTGAGGCGCGCCTTTCCATTTATTTCCAAACCTGTCATACCGCATAGCAGATTAACACGTTGTGGACTGCTGTGTGGAGGGGCGGCCGGGAGGTTGCCGAACCCATAGGGAGGAGAAATGACAGTCATGGAATCCACCAGAACCGAGGCCGATGGCCAAGTTTTTGCCGAGGAGGATCTCGGCTACCACAAGGCGCTGAAGCCGCGGCAGATCCAGATGATCGCCATCGGCGGCGCTATCGGCACGGGGCTGTTTCTCGGCGCCGGCGGCCGGCTTGCTGCTGCCGGTCCGGCGCTCGTGCTGGTTTATGCCCTGTGCGGCTTTTTCGCCTTTCTCGTTCTGAGGGCGCTCGGCGAACTGATCGTCCATCGCCCGACCTCGGGCTCGTTCGTCTCTTATGCCCGGGAATTTTACGGCGAAAAGCTCGCCTTCGCGGTCGGCTGGATGTATTGGCTGACCTGGGCGATGACGGCGGTCGCTGACGTCACCGCGGTCGCCCTCTACATGAATTTCTTCAAGGCCTATGTCCCGTGGATCGCGATGATCGATCAGTGGGTCTTTGCGCTCGCGGCGCTGGTCCTCGTCCTCTCGATGAACCTTCTGTCGGTGAAGGTCTTCGGCGAACTGGAATTCTGGTTCAGCCTCGTCAAGGTCCTCGCCCTCGTCGTCTTCCTGATCGTCGGCGTCTACTTCGTCGTCACCGGCACGCCGATCGACGGCCATGTTCCGGGCCTGAATACGATCACCGATTTCGGCGGCATGTTCCCGAACAGCGTCCTGCCGGCCCTGGTGGTGATACAGGGCGTGGTCTTCGCCTATGCCTCGATCGAGCTGATCGGCACTGCCGCCGGTGAAACCGAAAATGCCCGCAAGGTCATGCCGCGGGCGATCCGGACGGTCGTGCTGCGCCTGGTGGTCTTCTATGTCGGCTCGGTCCTGCTGCTGTCTCTGCTGCTGCCCTATACCGCCTATAAGGGTGGCGAGAGCCCGTTCGTGACCTTCTTCGGCAAGATCGGCATCCAGGGCGCCGACGTCGTGATGAACCTGGTCGTGCTGACCGCCGTCCTGTCGTCGCTCAATGCCGGCCTCTATTCCACAGGCCGCATCCTGCATTCCATGGCGATATCAGGCTCGGCGCCGGCGGCGCTGGCGAAGATGAACCGATCCGGCGTGCCCTATGTCGGCATCGCGGTGACGGCTGTCGTGACCGCCTTCGGCGTCGTGCTGAACGCCGTCGTTCCGGCGGAGGCCTTCGAGATCGGCCTGAATGTCGCCGCGCTCGGCATCATCGCCGCCTGGGGCGTGATCGTCCTGTGCCAGCTCAAGCTGTGGCAGCTGTCGCGGCAGGGCAAGCTGGCGCGGCCTGAATTCCGGATGTTCGGCGCGCCGTACACCGGCCTGCTGACACTGGGCTTCCTTGCCGTCGTCGTGATCCTGATGGCTCTCGATTATCCGGTCGGAACCTACACGGTCGCTTCTCTGGCGCTGATCATTCCGGCGCTGGTGGTCGGCTGGCTGCTGATGCGTGAGCGCATTTACATGCTCGCCGCCGAACAGGGCGAGGATCGCGGCGGTTTCGATCTCGCCTGATACCGATCGACAATCCACGCTTGCTCCCGGCGGCGCATGTCGCCGCCGGGGTGCGGCATGAATGGAGAGAGACATGACCCCGAGTGAGGATTTCGTCGTCACCGATCGTGGCGGCATCGTCGAGAACCGCCATCGCGTCCACGCGGCTGTCGTCGATGCAACGGGCAGGCTGCTTTACGCGCTGGGAAATCCCGAGCGCATGACGCTTGCCCGCTCCGCCGCCAAGCCGGCCCAGGCGCTTGCCATCCTGGAGACGGAGGGTTTTGCTGGTTACGGCTTCGACGATGCGGATATTGCGCTGATGTGCGCGTCCCACAGCAGCGAAGAGCGGCACATCGCGCGCACGCGAACCATGCTGGCGAAGATCAAGGCCGAGGAGGCCGATCTTCGCTGCGGCGGCCATCCCTCGCTGTCGGAAACGGTCAACCGCTCATGGATCAAGCAGGACTTTGTCCCGACAGGCGTCTGCAGCAATTGCTCGGGCAAGCATGTCGGCATGCTTGCCGGCGCCCGGGCGATCGGCGCAGGCATAGAAGGCTACCACCTGCCGGATCATCCGATGCAGGGGAGGGTCAACCGCACCGTCGCCGAACTCTGCGATCTGGATGTTGAGGACGTTGAATGGGGGATCGACGGATGCAATCTCCCGACCCCCGCTTTTCCTCTGGACCGCCTGGCCCGCATCTATGCCGAGCTTGCTTCGGCGGCGGATGGCGACGGGTCGGGCGAGGGGCCGTCGGCGCGGGGGGCGGCACTGGCCCGCATCTTCCATGCAATGGCGCGCCATCCTGACATGGTCGCGGGTGAGGGGCGTTACTGCACGGCGCTGATGCGCGCATATAACGGTGCCCTCATCGGCAAGCTCGGGGCCGATGCCAGCTACGCGATCGGCGTGCGGGCCTCGGATGAAACCCGGCGATTGGGGACGGACGGTGCGCTCGGCATCTCGGTCAAGATCGAGGACGGCAATCTCGAAATCCTTTACGCCGTCGTGACGGAACTCCTCGGGCGGCTCGGCATCGGTTCGCCTGAGATCCGCGGCCGGCTCGCGCCGTTCCATCATCCCCAGCGCGTCAACACGATGGGTGTCACAACGGGCGGGGTGTCTTTTCCGTTCAAACTGCGCGGATCGAAGGCGGACGGGGACGATCCTCGTCTTGCCGCCCTGACCCGATGACGCCTCCGCACGCGGCTATTCTGCCGCGTCACCAGCCATTCTCGTCTTCAGCCTGCCGTCGCAATGCGTGCTCGCACCGTCCCAATCGAAAGCTCCTGCCATGACAACATCCGATATGACCACAATTCGCGTCGAACATGACCTGATCGGCGACCGCGACGTGCCGGCCTCGGCCTATTACGGCGTGCATACGCTGCGCGCGGTCGAGAATTTTCCGATTACCGGTCAGACGCTGAAGGAGTCGGCGGATCTGATCGCATCCCTGGCGGCGATCAAGCAGGCGGCGGCTCAGGCCAATGTTAGCCTCGGCCTTCTGGATCAGGAGCGGGCTGACGCGATCATCGCGGCCTGCATCGAAATCCGCGACGGGGCGCTGCACGACCAGTTCGTCGTCGATCTGATCCAGGGCGGGGCGGGAACCTCGACCAACATGAACGCCAATGAGGTGATTGCCAACCGCGCGCTCGAAATCCTCGGCCATCACCGCGGCGAGTACCAGCACCTGCATCCGAACGAGCACGTCAATCTCTCGCAATCCACCAACGACGTCTATCCGACGGCGCTGAAGCTTGCCGCATGGATCGGCGTTCATCGTCTGGTCGACGCCATGGCGATCCTGCGCCGGGCATTCGAGGCCAAGGCGGTCGAGTTCGCCGACGTTCTGAAGATGGGCCGCACGCAATTGCAAGACGCCGTGCCGATGACGCTCGGCCAGGAGTTTGGAACCTACGCCCTGATGCTGGCGGAGGACGAGGCACGGCTCTCCGAAGCCGTCTCGCTGATCCGCGAGATCAATCTCGGCGCCACCGCCATCGGCACCGGCATCACCGCCCATCCCCGTTATGCGGCGCTGGTGCGCGAGCGGCTGTCCGAAATCGTCGGCGTCGATCTGGTGACGTCACCTGATCTGGTGGAGGCGACGCAGGATTGCGGCTCCTTCGTCCAGCTTTCCGGCGTCCTCAAGCGCGTGGCGGTCAAGCTGTCCAAGACCTGCAACGACCTGCGGCTTCTGTCCTCGGGGCCGCGCGCCGGCTTCAACGAGATCAACCTTCCGGCACGCCAGGCCGGCTCCTCGATCATGCCCGGCAAGGTCAATCCTGTCATCCCTGAGGTGGTCAACCAGGTCGCCTTCGAAGTGATCGGCAATGACGTGACGATCACCATGGCCGCAGAGGCCGGCCAGCTGCAGCTGAACGCCTTCGAGCCGGTGATCTTCTACAGCCTCTATCGGAGTCTCAGCCACCTGACCAACGCCTGCCTGACGCTCGAGGCGAATTGCATTCAAGGCATTACCGCCAACCGCGAGAGGTTGCGTCAGACGGTCGAGCAATCGATCGGCATCGTGACGGCGTTGAACCCCTATATCGGCTATCGCAACGCCACCGAGGTTGCGCTCGAAGCGCATCATTCGGGACGGGGGGTCTATGAAATCCTTCTCGAACGGGGCCTGATGCAGAAGGAGCATCTCGATGCGGTGCTGCGCCCGGAAACGCTGACCCGGCCAAGCGAGAAGCTGTCCTTCTCGTAAGGCATGCGGCTCAATTCGGTTCCGGGTGACACTCATCTGGAGCTGATCACGCCGCCTTTGCTTGCGGCTTGGCAGCCTTGACGTGGGTTATGCTGCGGCGGCCGTCGATGCTCACGGGGACGTCGCCGTCAACGGTGGCCCGGCGCACGACGCGATGCTGGTCGCCATAATCGTTGACGGCATAGTGCTGGGTGGCGCGGTTGTCCCAGATCGCGACATCCCCGGTCCGCCAGCGCCAGCGCACGGTATTTTCCGGGGCGGTGACGTAGGACTGGAACACTTCGTAGAGTTTCGCGGAATCGCTCTTCGAAACGCCGACCAGGCGCTGGACGAAATTACCGAGCAGCAGCGATCTTTCGCCGGTTTCCGGATGGACACGCACGACCGGATGCTCGGTCTCGTAGATGGTCGAGGTGAAAATCTCTTCGAAATGCTTCTTCTCTTCGGCGGTGGCGCGAGGGCGCACGGCGGCATAGTCATAGGCATTGCTGTGGATGGCCCATAGATTTTCCGCCAGCAATTTCAGCGGCGCCGGCAGGCTTTCATAGGCGGCATGGGTGTTGGACCAGATCGTGTCGCCGCCGGCTGCCGGAATGACGGCGCCGCGCAGCACGGAGAATTTGGGATAGGCATCGACGAAGGTCACGTCGGTGTGCCACTGGTCGGCCCTGCCGCCGCCACGGCTGGAATCGAGATTGAGGATGGAAGCGGTGCCGGAGACCGGTCCTTGGGTCGGATGCGGCACGAGATCGCCGAGGCGGCGCGCGAAAGCTTCCTGTTCGGAATCGTCGAGATGTCCCTGATCGCGGAAGAAGATGACCTTATGCTTCAGCAGAAGCTGGTTGATGGCCGCCACGGTTGCATCCGAAAGATCGCCGCCAAGGCGGATGCCTTTGATTTCAGCGCCGACACGGCCGGTCAGCGGGGCGACATCGGACTCGGGAATGATCTGATTGACGAGAACCGGATTGCTCATGGAAATCTCCTGTTGATTTGGAAGAAGTCGGCAGGTCACATGCGCCCAAGGATGCACCCATTTGGGCGTTCGAATTCTCAGCGCTGAAGTCGACAGGGCTATGGAACCGTATAATCTATAAAATCAGTAGACAATAATTTCTAATTTTGCCTGTTTTCCTGAAATAGCCGTCTTCGATTTCGTCGCCGGCAGGGAGGCTGGCGGCCGTTATCATTTCTTCGTATCGTCCGGCGGCAGCGTGGGATCGCCGAACACAATCATGCTTGAGGCTGTAGATCGGCGCACGGAAAGGAACTTTCGATGGCAACAGTCAAACTCCTGTCGGACCAAGAGGCCGCAGCCATTCCGGCCGTCCAAGCCGTGTTCGATGACATCAGGGCGACCCGCAAGACCGATTTCATCAACAATTTCTGGCGGGCTCTCGCCAACGATCCGGCCAATCTCAAGCGGGTATGGGAGACGCTGAAATCGGTCATGACGGTCGAAGGCGCCATCGATCCGCTGACGCGCGAGATGATCTACATAGCGGTATCGACGGCCAATGCCTGCCAATACTGCATCCAATCCCACACCGCAGCCGCCCGAGCTCGCGGCATGACCGATGCCCAGCACGGCGAACTCCTGACGATCATCGGACTTGCCGCGCAGACGAACCATCTCGCTCTCGCCATGCAGGTTCCGTCCGATCCGGAATTCGAGGTGCGATAGGAAACGACGGGCTTGGCGCGCGCATCCGGCATATTGTTTCCATCGCGGTGAATGCGAAGTGCAGGCAGTCAGCACAACTTAGAGAGTAAAAAGTAGCAATCTGGAGAATCTAACCCAAGCGCATCATGCCGTTTTTAAGGGTAGGGGATCAGGCCCCGTCTTGCAAATGTGTGAGGAAGACTTCGGCCGGCGTTCGATAGCCGAGGCACTTGCGAGGCTGATCGTTGAGCTGACGAGCGAGCTGGATCAGGTCCTGCTGCGAGACGGCCGTCAGGTCCGTCTC
>NZ_LOKV01000005.1:0-197502 GCF_002211395.1 Rhizobium sp. R339 | reverse complement strand
TATCGAAGTCCCAGCCACCGGTGACCTGGTAGCTGAATGCGCCGGCAGTGCCGCCAACGCCGAAGGCAACGCCAACGTTGTTGGAGGTTTCGCCAGTCTTGTAAACGCCGTCTTCCAGTTCGTCGACGCTGAGGCCGGCATAGAAGTCGCCGCTTTCGTACTGATAGCGGATGGAGTTGTGCAGCGTTTCGACAGAACCGATGTCGTCGGTTTCACCCGAGAGACCATCGTCCCACCAGCTGTAGAACAGACCGGCGCGGAAGCCCGCGACGTCGAGGTAAGCGGAGTCGAGGTGAGCTTCCTGGTCGGAGGCATTGTCAGCATTGAACTGCATGACGATGACGCCGGTCAGCGGACCATATTCGGTGTCGCTCTTGGCCGTGAACTGAACCTGGCCGCGGGTGACTGCATCCCAATCGGAATCGTTAGGACGATCAACCGAATTGCCCGGACGGTCGCCAACGTTAACCTGGAAACGGATGTAGCCTTCGATCTTGAGGCAGGTTTCGGTGCCCGGGATGTAGAAGTAGCCGGTGCCGTAAGCGTCGCAGACGCGAACATATTCAACCGGTTCCGGCTCAGCAGCGACGATAGCGTCAGCAGCCTGAGCGCCGGATACCACTGCGAGAGCAGCAGCGGAGCCGAGAAGAAGGCTCTTGATGTTCATAAATGACCTCCAATTCAAAGTTTCAATCGGGTTTGGGATCTTTCGCTGAGCAGCGTTCCCTGCCCCATCCCCGCGTTTCAAGAAGTGGACGGTCAGCCGCCCTTGCTTCCGAGGGTGAAAATACAAGACGGGGGCCGTCACGCAATCACCAACTTACTCGAACAGGGAGTTTGAAAGAGCCTTCCCGCAATCCTGTTGCTGAAAGGACACAAGTCGGGCAACCGGCGCCGATTTCCTTTATGCTTTGTTAAGAAAATCCTGATTTTGCGGCTGCTTAGCCGGGATCCCCAAAGCATTGGACACGCCCTCGGCGACACATTCACAACACTTTTCTGACGGGATTCAATCCTTGGAAGGATGATGACGTCGCCTGAAGCGTAACCGAACGGTCACGGAAGCCGCTTCCGTCATCCAGCTGGGCATGAGTCGCAACGGGTGATTCCCGCAGGCGATTCTCTCGTTCGGAAGAGGAAACATTTCCCGCCGGCCGGGCAGTAGATATAGCCGGCTATGCGAAACGGCGTCGCTGCCAGAAACCAAGGACCTAATTATGCTGGGAAATTGGATGGCGGAGAAGATGGGATTCGAACCCACGATACGCTTTTGACGTATACTCCCTTAGCAGGGGAGCGCCTTCGACCACTCGGCCACCTCTCCGGTGGGAGCCTGATAGAGCCATTCGGCAGGTGAAGCAAGCGCTTTTTCTCCCTTATACATGTAGGCAAGGAAGAGATGGCGCGCGTCTTGCTACGATCCTGCCGAAGCCTCAGCCCAGCAGGCTCTTCAGATCGGCAGAGGGATCCGCGAGAATCGATTTGTCGGGGTTGACGCCGGATTCCAGCAGCTTCTTGCCCGTCACATAGGCCTTCGCGTCGTTGATCGCATCGACGGCGATCAACGAGCCCTCCTTGAAATACCAGATCGAATGGGCGCCTTCCCGGGCGCCGGGACGCTGCAGCGTCTCGTCATAACCGAGATTGAAGCCGGCGATCTGCAGCTTGACGTCATATTGGTCGGACCAGAACCACGGCTTCGGCTCGTAAGGTTCGCTGCCGCCGGCAATGACGGCTGCCGCGGCTTCGGCCTGGTCGACCGCGTTCTGCACGGATTCGAGCCTGATACGGCCGTCCTGCCAGGGCAACGCAGCACAATCGCCGGCCGCAAAGATCGACGGGTCGGAAGTGCGGGCAAATTCATCGACGACAATGCCGTTGGCGACGTCGAGACCGGCTTCCTTGGCGAGCTGGTCATTCGGCACGACGCCGATGCCGACGACGACGAAATCGACATCGATGGTCGATCCGTCGGAAAGGGCCGCGCCAGCGACACGGCCGTCCTTGCCGACCAGGTGCTTGAGCCCGGTCTTCTCGCGAATCACCACGTCATGACCCTGATGGATCCCGCGCATGATGTCGGCGGTCTCTTTCGCCGCAACGCGCTGCAGGATACGGTCAGCCATTTCGATGACGGTGACCTCCAGGCCGCGGTGGCGCGCGACGGCGGCCGCCTCGAGGCCGATATAACCACCGCCGATGATGAGGACACGGCGACCGGGACGCATCTCGTCGGCGAGCAGATCGGCATCGCGCTTGTCGCGAGCCACATAGACGCCTTCGAGGTCGCCACCAATCGCAGCCGGCAGCCGGCGTGGGGTCGAGCCGGTGGCGAGCACCAGCGTGTCGTAATCGAGAACGGAACCGTCCTGCAGCAGGACCTGCTTGGTGTCCCGATTGATCTGTTCGGCCCAGGTTGAAAGGCGAAGATCCACGTCATTGTCCGGATACCAATGCTCCGGGCGGAAGAGCAGTCGGTCGAAACTCATTTCGCCGAGCAGGTATTTCTTCGAAAGCGGCGGGCGCTGATAGGGAGCGACGTCCTCGGCGCCGATGAGCGTGATCGGACGCGTATCCTTCAGCGCACGCAGCTTGGCCGCCAATGCGAAACCGGCTTGTCCAGCGCCGATGATCACCACTCTATCCGTCACGATCTCACTCCTGAAACGAGGCCCGACACTCACGCCAAGGCCTATCCCCTGCCCTATACGCCGTCAACGGAAAGCGGCCTCTTACATTCAGCCGATCTCGATCCAGCGACGCTCATGGAAAGACTGTGCCATGGCATGCACCGACTTCTCTATCCTGAGACCGTCTTCAAATGTCACGATCGACGACGGCTCACCTGAAATTGCCCGGATCAGCTCGCGGCATTCGATGATCTTCAGATCGTTGAAACCGAGACCATGGCCAGGCGCCGGGATGAAGCGATCATAAGGCCGATGGGCGGGCGCCGCCAGTATCTTGCGGAAACCCTGTTCGGAGCCGCGCCCCTCGGCCTGATAGAGTTCGAATTCGTTCATGCGCTCCTGATCGTAGACGATCGAGCCTTTCGAACCGAAAATCTGCAGGGCGATGCGGCCCTTGCGGCCCCAGGCGGCGCGATTCGCCATCAATACGGCGGAAATGCCGCCACCGATCCGCATCAGAACGCTGGCGCCGTCATGATTTTCGACGGCGCGGCGGCCGCTCTCGTTTAGCGGTCTGTCGGCGTAGGGTTTCACCATATCGGTTATGACGGCCTCGACGTGGCCGAAAAGATACCAGAGCAGCGACAACGGGTGCACGGCGAAATCGTCGAGTGCGCCGTAGCCGGAGGAAAGCTCGCTCTTCCAATAGAAAAGCGCATCGGGATCGGCCATGAAATCCTCGTCCATCTCGACGCGGATATGCGTGACCGTGCCGATGGCGCCCTCACCGATGAGTGTCTTGATGTGCCGCATGACGGGATTCTGGATGTAATTATAGCCGAGCACGGCGACCTTGCCGGATCTCTTCGCCGTTTCCAGCATGCGCTCGGCATCGGCATAGGCCGGCGCCATCGGCTTTTCGCACCAGACGTGCTTGCCCGCCTCAAGCGCCGCGATCGCCATCTCGGCATGGAACTGATTGGGCGTGGTGACGGAAACGACGTCGACCTCCGGATCGGCGATCAGCACCCGCCAATCAGCCGTCGCCTTCTCGAAGCCGAACTCGCCGGCGCGCGCTTCGGCCAGTGCGGCATTGGCTTCGGCAAGATGAACGAGGCGCGGACGCTCGACATCGCCGAACACCGTCTTCACAGCATTCCACGCCAGCGCATGGCATTTGCCCATATAGCCTGTGCCGATCAAACCGATGCCGAGTGGCTTCATTTTCCGTCTCCTCCAGAGCTGCGGGGCGATTTTTGGAATATTTGGATCATTTTGACAAGAGACGACTCGCGGTACATTTCGCGCCATCTCGGGATTTCTGTCTCAAAAGCCTTGATTTACAGGCGATTAAAAACAATTAGGCGCACCGTTTGAAATCGTCTATGCTCGGCAATATGGAATATTTGTTTCATATCGTGAGCCGCAAGCATGGATAACGGTCCCCAGGGTCGCACGCGCGTGCCGCGCGATTTCGAAAGTCTGCGCAGCACCATCATCGAGCGCAAGGCGAGTATGCCGAAGCGGCTTGCGCAGGTGGCCGCCTTCGCGCTCAGCAATCCCGATGAGATCGCCTTCGGAACGACGGCAAGCATCGCCGCCGCCTCCGACGTCCAGCCCTCGACTCTCGTTCGGCTGGCCCACCATCTGGGCTATGAAGGCTTTTCCGATCTGCAGAGCATCTTCCGCGAAAGGCTGCGCGACCGGACGCTGAGTTATGAAGAGCGGCTCGTCACGCTGGAGCAGGCGAGCGGCGACGATGAGGACGCCAATCTGCTCTCGGGTTTCATTGCCGCGGCAAATCAATCGGTCAACCGGCTGGCGGCGACGGTGCAGACGGACACTTTCACAAAAGCCGTGGACATCCTTGCCGCCGCCGAGACGATCTATCTGATCGCCAAGCGGCGTTCCTACCCGCTGACGGCGCATATGACCTACGCTTTTTCCAAGCTCAACATCCGTCACCAGATCGTCGCATCGCCGAACGGCGTCGATCCTGAGATGGTGCAGTTCGCAACAGCGAAGGATGCGGCGATCGCGGCGAGCTTTTCGCCCTATGCGGCCGACAGTCTCAACCAGAGCCAGGAACTTGCCGACCGCGGCGTCCCGGTCATCGCGATCACCGATTCGGCTTTTTCGCCGCTTGCCGCCTGCGCCACGCATTGGTTCGAAGTGGCTGAGGCCGATTTCGCCGGCTTCCGCTCGCTTTCAGCTTCGATGGCGCTCACCATGGCGCTGCCGGTCGCCATCGCCGAGCGGCGGCGCAAGCGCCAGCACTCAAAACCTGCAAAAGCGAAAATGGAATAAACATTCTGAATTGACAAGATCGCGGAACCAATGTTTCATTATTGAAAATTCGCAGGCACAGGAAGCCGCGCAAAATCTAGCGGGAGGACATCATGGTACAATCGAATCCGGACCAACAGCCGGAGCCGGCGCTTGATGTAATCACGATCGGCCGTTCCTCGGTCGATCTTTATGGTCAACAGATCGGTTCGCGGCTGGAGGATATTGCCTCCTTCGCCAAATCCGTCGGCGGCTGCCCGTCCAATATCGCCATCGGCACCGCGCGACTCGGCCTCAAGTCAGGCCTCATCACCCGCGTCGGCGACGAACAGATGGGACGATTCATCCGTGAGCAGGCGGCGCGCGAAGGTGTCGCGACCGACGGCATCGTCACCGACAAGGAGCGGCTGACGGCGCTGGTGCTGCTTGCGGTCGAGGCCGAGGGCGTCTCGCCGATGATCTTCTACCGCTCCGACTGCGCCGACATGGCCTTGGATGAAGGCGATATCGACGAAAATTTCATCAAATCGTCGCGCGCGGTCCTGGTGTCCGGCACGCATTTCTCGCGGCCGAATACCGAGGCGGCTCAGCGCAAGGCGATCCGCATCGCCAAGGAGAACGGCCGCAAGGTAATCTTCGACATCGATTACCGGCCGAACCTCTGGGGGCTCGCCGGCCATGCCGCAGGTTTCGAGCGCTATGTGAAATCCGATCGCGTTTCTTCCAAAATGAAAGAGACGCTGCCGGATTGCGACCTCATCGTCGGCACCGAAGAAGAAATCCTGATCGCCTCCGGCGCCGACGACGTGCTCGGCGCGCTAAAGGAAATTCGTCGCCTCACGCCGGCGACGATCGTTCTGAAGCGCGGCGCCATGGGCTGCATCGTCTATGACGGACCGATCGCCGATGACCTCGAAGCCGGCATTGTCGGCCAGGGTTTCCCAATCGAAGTGTTCAACGTGCTCGGCGCCGGCGATGCCTTCATGTCCGGCTTCCTGCGCGGCTTCCTGCGTGACGAGCCGCTGAAGACCTGCGCCACCTGGGCCAATGCCTGCGGCGCCTTCGCCGTCTCCCGCCTGCTCTGCTCGCCGGAATATCCGACCTGGGCGGAACTCGATTTCTTCCTCAAGACGGGCAGCAAACATCGGGCGCTGCGCAAGGACGAGGCGATCAACCATATCCACTGGGCATCGACCCGGCGCGGCGAAATCCCGCTGTTGATGGCGCTGGCGATCGACCACCGTTCGCAGCTCGTCAGCGTCGCCGACGAACTCGGTGTCGGCCACGAGAAGATCGTCGCCTTCAAGCGGCTGGCGGTCGAGGCGGCTTCGCGGGTTTCCAACGGCCGCGACGGCTACGGCATGCTGATCGACGAACGTTTCGGCCGCGATGCCTTCTTCGATGCAGCGGCCAAGAGCTTCTCCTGGATCGGCCGGCCGGTGGAACTGCCGGGCTCGAAGCCGCTGCGCTTCGAATTCAGCCAGGATATCGGCTCCCAGCTTGTCGAATGGCCGCTCGGCCATTGCATCAAGTGCCTGTGCTTCTATCATCCCGACGATCCGGCGGAATTGAAGACGGAACAGCAGGAGAAGCTGCGCACGCTTTTCGAAGCTGCGCGCAAAGTGGGGCGCGAGCTGCTGGTGGAGATCATCGCCGGCAAGAACGGACCGCTCACCGACGATACGGTCGCGACCGCGCTGGAAGAGCTCTATGCGCTCGGCATCAAGCCGGATTGGTGGAAGCTGGAGCCGCAGGCTTCGCGCGAAGCCTGGAAAAAGATCGATGCGGTGATCGCCAAGAATGATCCATGGTGCCGAGGGATCGTGCTCCTTGGGCTCGAAGCGCCCGCCGACGAGCTGATTTCCTGCTTCGAGGCGACGCTGGCCGCTCCTTCCGTCAAGGGCTTCGCCGTCGGCCGGACGATCTTTGCCGATGCGGCGCGCGCCTGGCTTTCCGGCGCCATGAATGACGAGGAAGCGACCGCCGACATGGCTGGCCGCTTCCAGCAACTGACAGAGGCGTGGCTGAAAACCCGCGGGCAGTATTAAGAACAAGCCCCTCCCCAACCCCTCCCCACAAGGGGGAGGGACTTAACTTGAGGCACCGCCCCACGCCGGGACCGAACATCTTCTGGATGAAAGGTTGCGGCGGTAATGCAGATAGCCGAGGAGGTTAGCCCCTCCCCCTTGTGGGGAGGGGTTGGGGAGGGGAAAACGTAAAGAGAACGAATTGCGGGAGACCCCGATGGGCAAGACGATACGGTTGACGATGGCTCAAGCCGTCGCGCATTTCCTCAAAAAGCAGATGACTGTTGTCGACGGCAAGAAGGTGCCGATCTTCGGCGGCGTCTGGGCGATCTTCGGCCACGGCAACGTCGCCGGCATCGGCGAGGCGCTCTATCAGGTGCGCGGCGAGTTGACGACGTATCGCGCCCATAACGAACAGGGCATGGCGCATGCCGCGATTGCCTATGCCAAGGCGAATTTCCGCACGCGCTTCATGGCCTGCACGACCTCGATCGGCCCCGGCGCCTTGAACATGGTGACGGCCGCCGGTGTCGCGCATGTCAACCGCATTCCCGTTCTCTTCCTGCCCGGCGACGTCTTCGCCAACCGCGCGCCCGATCCGGTGCTGCAGCAGATCGAGGATTTCGGCGACGGCACGGTTTCGGCCAATGACGCCTTCCGTTCGGTCTCGCGCTATTTCGACCGAATCACCCGGCCGGAGCAGATCATCACGGCGCTGAAGCGCGCCATGCAGGTGCTGACCGATCCGCTCGATTGCGGCCCGGTGACATTGTCGCTCTGCCAGGACGTTCAGGCCGAAGCCTTCGATTATCCGGAGAGCCTGTTCGAGGAAAAGGTCTGGACCACCCGCCGGCCGCAGCCGGATGCAGACGAGTTGGCCAATGCCATCGCGCTGATCAAGGCATCGCAGAAGCCTGTGATCGTCGCCGGCGGCGGCGTGCTTTATTCGCAGGCAACGAAGGAGCTGACGGCCTTTGCCGAAGCCCACGCCATTCCCGTCGTCGTCACCCAGGCCGGCAAGTCGTCCATCAACGAGACCCACCCGCTGGCGCTCGGTTCGGTCGGCGTCACCGGCACTTCGGCTGCGAATGCAATTGCGGAAGATACGGATCTGGTCATCGCCGTCGGCACCCGCTGCCAGGATTTCACCACCGGCTCCTGGGCGCTGTTCAAGAATGATGGCCTCAAGATGATCGGCCTCAACATCGCCGCCTATGACGCGGTGAAGCACGACAGCCACCCAGTTGTGGCAGACGCCCGCGAGGGGCTGAAGGCGCTTTCGGCGGGGCTTTCCGGCTGGAAGGCGTCGGCAGCGCAGGCCGAGAAGGCCGCTGCCGAAAAGAAGATCTGGATGGATGCGGCTGCCAAGGCCATGGCGACGACCAATGCCGCCCTGCCCTCCGATGCGCAGGTGATCGGCGCGGTGGCGCGCACGATCGGCGGCGAGAACACGACGGTGCTTTGCGCCGCCGGCGGCCTGCCTGGCGAATTGCACAAGCTCTGGCCGGCGACGGCGCCCGGCAGCTATCACATGGAATACGGCTTCTCCTGCATGGGTTACGAGATCGCCGGCGGGCTCGGCGCCAAGATGGCGCGTCCCGAGCGGGAGGTCGTCGTCATGGTCGGCGACGGTTCCTACATGATGATGAATTCCGAGATCGCGACCTCGGTCATGCTCGGCATCAAGATCAATATCGTCGTGCTCGACAATCGCGGCTATGGCTGCATCAACCGTCTGCAGATGGGCACCGGCGGCGCCAACTTCAACAATCTGCTCAAGGACTCTTATCACGAAGTGATGCCGGAGATCGATTTCCGCGCGCATGCCGAAAGCATGGGCGCCATCGCCGTCAAGGTCGGCTCCATCGCCGAACTCGAGCAGGCAATCGCCAATTCGAATAAGAACGACCGCACTTCGGTCTTCGTCATCGACACCGATCCTTTGATCACCACCGAGGCCGGCGGCCACTGGTGGGATGTCGCGGTGCCGGAAGTCAGCCCGCGCGAGGAAGTCAACAAGGCGCGCAAGGGCTATGTCGAAGCCCGCGCTTCCCAGCGCATCGGCTGAATAGTTACCGCCATTTTTCCGGAGGAGCGCACCCGCTCCTCAGCAATGTCTTTAAGGAGAATATTGATGAAGGCCAAACTCGGCATGTCGCCCATCGCATGGTGGAACGACGACCTTCCCGAACTCAGCGACGATGTGTCCCTCGAAGAATGCCTGCGGCAATCGCGCGGCGCCGGTTTCACCGGTATGGAGCAGGGCCGCCGTTTCCCCAGCAATCCCGAGGAGATGCTGCCCATCCTGCGCGCCGCCGACGTGACGCTGTGCGGCGGCTGGTTCTCCGGCACACTCGTCAACGAGGAGCTTGCGGCCAACAAGGACCGCATCGTCCCGATGATCGAGCTGTTCAAGGCGGTCAATGCGCCCTGCATCGTTTACGGCGAAGTTGGCCGTTCGATCCAGGGCGACCGGTCCAAGCCGCTCGCGACCAAGCCGCGCCTCGCCGACGACGAAATGAAGGCCTATGCGCGGCGCGTCACGGAGTTCGGCGAATGGTGCGCCGAGCAGGGCATGCCGCTCTCCTACCATCACCACATGGCAGCCGTCGTCGAAACCGAGCCGGAACTCGATGCTTTCATGCGTAATTCGGGCGAAGGCATTCCGCTGCTGCTCGATGCCGGGCACCTGGCCTTTGCCGGCGGCGATGTCTTGCGCGCCATCGACAATCACCACGCCCGCATCAACCACGTTCACGTCAAGGACATCCGCAAATCCGTTGTGGATGGTCTCGACCGCAGCCGCCAGTCTTTCCTGGATGCAGTGGCGCTTGGCGCCTTCACGGTGCCGGGCGACGGCTCGCTCGATTTCGGCGCCATCGTCCAGCGCTTCGCCGACCACGGCTATGAGGGCTGGTTCGTCGTCGAAGCCGAACAGGATCCGCGCAAGGCGCCGCCGCAGAAGATGGCCGAGATCGGCCATGCGGAACTGATGCGCGTCATGACGGCGGCGGGCTATACCGTGGAAACCGAAGGTTTCCCGAAGGGATAACGAAAATAAAACCCTCCCCAACCCCTCCCCACAAGGGGAGGGACCTAACTTGAGGCACCGCTCTGCTCCAGACAGCGCCACCTTGCAAAAGGAACGTCGCAACATGAGCGAGACAGCGCCGCAGATTAAGCCCCTCCCCCTTGTGGGGAGGGGTTTGGGGCGGGGATTTTGTAACGTATGAGGAGAAACACCAATGCCAAACCTCAAGGTGAAACCGTCCGGCACACATGGCCGCGTCACGCATGTCACTCCTGAGAATGCCGGCTGGACCTATGTCGGCTTCGATCTGCATCGGGTGAAGCCGGGCGAAACGGTTTCGGGAGAGACCGGCGATCGGGAAGTCTGCCTCGTCTGGGTCACGGGCAAGGGCAAGGCATCCGCCGGCACCAAGGATTTCGGCACGCTCGGCGGCCGCATGAGCCCCTTCGACGGCGCTCCGCATGCGCTCTATATCCCGCTGGAATCGACGTGGTCAGTGACGGCCGAGACCGATCTGGAGCTGGCAGTCTGCTCGGCGCCCGGCGGCGGCACCTATGAGGCCAAGGCGATTCCGCCCGGCACGCATCCTCAGGTGACGCGCGGCAAGGGCACGAATGTCCGCTACGTCAACAATATCATGCCTGAGGACGACAGCTCGGCGCATTCGCTGCTCGTCGTCGAAGTGATCACGCCCGGCGGTCACACCTCCTCCTATCCGCCGCACAAGCACGACCGGGACGACCTGCCGAACGAGAGCTTCCTCGAAGAGACTTATTACCATCGCCTCAATCCGCCGCAGGGCTTCGGTTTCCAGCGCGTCTATACCGACGATCGCTCGCTCGATGAAGCCATGGCGATCGAAGACGGCGACGTGACGCTGGTGCCGAAGGGCTATCATCCTTGCGCGGCAACGCACGGCTACGACCTTTATTATCTCAATGTCATGGCCGGGCCGAAGCGGATCTGGAAGTTCCACAATGCCGCCGAGCACGAATGGCTGCTGAAGGCGTGAAGGCCGCGTCGAATCGCTAAATAATCTGACAGCGCAGAGCCGCCGCTGATGGTTCATTGCCTCCATTCAAACCAGGATGGAGGCTTACCATGCACAGCTCGATTCCTAATACCGGCCCACACGAGCCGAAGCCGCGACATTGGCAGTGGCGGCCGTCAAAGAATAGGCGACAAAGCCGCCGGTGAACTGCTCTCGAAAATCGACGCGCGACTTCGAAGTCGTTCACCGGCGGCTTGTTTGCCCGCAGCGGCGGAAAGCATCAAAGAAACACGAGCAGTCTAGAGATCAAGCACCAGGTGCGGCAGTCCGTTCGAGGTTTTCCTCGGCGAGACGCCATCGGCATCGATCTGCGCGGACACACGCTGACGGAAGGCAGAAAAGCTCTCGAAGGTGACGACATCCACGGGCTCGTCGAAATGGATAGTGATCTTGTGGAGATCGCCGCCCGGTAAGGCCGAAAGCGCCAAAATCTCACCGGTGAAGGGCTGATTGAGATAGCGCCCGCGAATATGCGCGCCGACGAAGAGCTGCGTCTTCGGACTGGCATTGGGCTTTGCGGCAAGGGCTGCCAGCGTATTCCAGTCACGCGCGCCGTGCTGGCGGGCAATCAGTTCCAGAGCCGCACTATGAGTCAGCGCGGTGCCGCGATCGTTCATCGCCTGGCGCAGGCGCTTGGCCTGGGTTTTCAGTTCTTCAATGTCAGGATAGGTGGTCGTCATGGAGTGAGCCTTTGGAGGCATGCTCTTCGACTGTGGATGGGTGCTCGCATTGCCGCCAGTCAGCATGCACAAGGGCCGTGACCATGATCGCGAGGGCTTCACCATGGATTTTCATCCGCGAGCGGCCGGCGCCTCCAACCGGCCTTTCTATGCGCGAAGGCCGCCAGCATGTCAAGAATGACGCATGCACGCGCATGGAATGAGCAAATTTGGGGCAAATCTGGCCAAAATCGGTGCGTTTTTTCCGCAATCTGCTGAAAAGTCTGCAATCTTAGTGATATTATTCACCAGCCGTCAGTATTCTCCTGCTAATTTTATCAGACGACAAGCGGAGGCTAAAAGGGCCTTTCAGATGCACCTCGACACAGAACATCCCAAGCCGGAACGCGCTTACCGGGAATTCAATCTCGACAGGCCCGGCAACATCATCTTCGTCGGCCATCACCTCAGCACCGGAACGCAGGTCCGCTGCCTGATCCGCACGATCACACTCGCCGGCGCGCTGCTCGAAGTGAGCCCAAACCTGGAGATGCCGAGCCATTTCTTCCTCGAAATCCTCGGCATCCACGACGAGATCGGCGCGACCGTGGTCAAGCGCGAAGGCGAATTCGTGACGGTCAGCTTCAACATGCTGCTCAATCCGGAATTCCTGCACCACGTATTGCGGCTGAGCTTCGAAACCTGAAGCTCTTTTCGATCCGCGGTTCATCGCGGCACGGCGCCTTCGTTTCGGCGTACGGCCTTGCGGCCAGGCGCGCGAGAAGAGGGACGAGCCAGAGAAATCCCCGCCATTCCGGCGCCTCAAGCGGATCGGCGAAGGGATCGCGCCGCACCCGGCGATTATGGATCTGCAATTCATTGGAAAGAACAACCCAGTTGAGAAGCATTGCTTCGTCCTCCATCTATTTGCTGGAGCACTTGAGCTAAGGCTTCGCACCCTTGCGATGTAGAGGCGCTGGGGAAAGGGGGTTTTCATCCATGAAAGACGCAAGCTGGGACGATCTCCAACTCTTCTTCCATGTTGCGACCAGCGGCGGGCTTTCGGCCGCCGCGGCGCGCACCGGTCTCAGCGCACCGACGATCGGCCGGCGCATGCTGGCGCTCGAACGGGTGACGGGCCGCTCGCTGTTCACCCGCGGCCCTACCGGCTATCTGCTGGCGAAGGACGGACAGGAGCTGCTCGATCGCGTCCGGCTGATGCAGGATGCGGCACGCGCCATCTCCGACTGGCGCGGCGAGGTATTGACGCTACCGATCGTATCGACGGTCGTGGACAGCTGGACCTCGCGCTTCATCGCCGACCATCTGGCCAGCGTCTGGACGCCGAAGGACAATTTCCGCATGTGTTACAAGACCTGTGACGCGGGCGCGGATTTCACCTATCGCGAAGCGCATATCGCCATCCGCCACGGCCGGCCGGAGAGTGGCAACGTCGCGATCCGCCGTTCGGTCAGGGTGGCGCATGCGGTTTATCAGGCGGCCTCTTATGACGAGGCCAACTGCAACTGGATCTCGCTCGGCACCGATATCGCCATTACGCCGGCGGACAAGTGGACTTTCGAACAGCCGGATTATTGGATCACCAGCTGGACGAACACGCCGCATATGCTCTTTTACCTCATCCGCGGAGGCGCCGGCCGCGGCGTGCTGCCCTGTTTCATCGGCGATCAGGAGCGCAAGCTCATGCGCGCCGGACCTGTCATCGATGAACTGACCTATGAGATGTGGATCGTCGCGCATGACGACGAGCGGCAACGGCCGGAGGTCAGAACCGTCATCGACCGCCTGGCGACGCTGTTTGCCGATCACGAAGACCTGTTTGCCGGAAAGACGCCATTGACGTGACATGGGAATATGAAAAACGCGGGCCGTTCAGCCCGCGTTCCTGATTCACCCTATCGACGGCCTCAGGCGGCGAGATGCCGCTCGATCTCGTCGACCGGCATGTTGGTATAGTCCTTCGTCAGTTCCGCCGAAATCGCCGCCTGCGTATCGGCCTTGAGCGCGGGCCGCAGCACACCGAGCGCCCTCGGCGGCGCGATGAGGATGATGCGGTGGGCATCCTTTTCATGCACTAGTTCGTCCAGCCTCTCCGCCACGTGCTTAAGAAACTGCGCTTCGGCTTGATCCTGCCAATGGGTTTCCTCGACGGCGCTACCGCCGAGACCGTGGGCGGCGTGGCTGCGGCCGGGCTTGTCGGTGCCGATCTCGCGATCCGGCTCGCTCGGCTGCTTCAGGGTTTCCAGCACCTTCAGGTTCATCTGCTTGTTATCGCCGGCGTTCTGCATGATCAGAGCCTTGGCTCCGTTGCAGACTACCACCCATGATTCCCGAGGGACTCTGACGTCGGTCATTTTTTGATTCCTCACTGTCGTCGTTCGAAGCGCGCGCGCCGCGTCATCGATCAGGGCAGAACGCCCGGCCGTTGAAAGGGTTCGAAAAATCGCGCCGAAATCGATCGGGCGGCGATCCGGCCGCTCATTGCTGCGTAGAAGGAGATGTTCGGGAGATCGATAATGAAGACAACGCTTCTTGCTTATGCCGGCGTCTTGTTCACGCTCCTCGTCTGCGACGGGATATGGCTTGGCCTCGTCGCTCGCAATTTCTATCGCGATCAGCTGGGAGAGTTGATGCTGCCCTCGCCCAATCTGGCGGTCGCAGCGCTGTTCTACCTGTTCTTCGCCGCCGCGGTGGTGATCCTGGCCGTACTGCCGGCGCTGTCGGCAGGGTCGGTTACAGCAGCCCTTCTCTACGGTGCCATTCTGGGACTGGCGGCCTATGGCACCTACGACATCACCAACCTTGCCACGCTTCGCAACTGGCCGCTGACGCTCAGTCTGGTGGATATGGCCTGGGGTACGGTTCTGACGGCGCTGACTTCCGCCGCCGGATATTTCGCCGTCAGGATCATCGGCTGAAGCGAGCAGCGGAGATGAAAGCCCCGTCCCGATAACGCACATCGGGCGTCCCGCTAAAGCACAAAGTTCGAACTCGTTAAAATTGTCATTTTATCTTTGACGAATGCGCAAAACATTCGTGTGACCTTGGCTGAGATCGAGATGACGCTTGATCGGATCAAGACCAACTTGCTTGGATTCAAGGCCCCGCTTGAAATCAAGAACCCCATGCGTCCTGACTGACGGAGAATGTGAATGACTATGCTCCGCGCTACACACCTGGCCACGGTCAAATCCGCCGTTTACGACCTGCGCTGGGAAGAGTTCCACGTCAAGCGCCCGGCCCGGATCGTCGCCGTCCGGCCGTGCCTGACCGGCGTCTCCATGCGAAGCGCCGAGATCATCGACATCTCGCAGGGCGGCGCGACGCTGATCGTCTCGACCGCCGTCGGCCTGCCGAAACACTATTATCTCAACATCCTCGGCCTTGCCTATCGCATCGGCTGCGCCGAAGTCTATCGGCACAAGGAACGTATCGGCGTGCGGTTCATCAACATCATGGACCCCGAAGTTCTGCGCCGAGTCGTCCGTGCGGATTTCCTCATCGGCAACATGGAGGCGCTCGAAGCCAAGCGCGCGCCGATCTTCCGCGCCTCAACGCCGGCAACCCTCGAGCTGCAGAAATAATCTTGCTTGCCTTGGCCGCACCCGGGCCTATTGTTGCGCCGACCGTCAATCTGCCCGGGAACCCGCCTCCGCATGTCCGCTTTTTCGCGCTTCACGCCGCTTGTCAGCGCCCTGCCCTCCACAGTTCCCTTCGTCGGTCCCGAGGCCATCGAGCGCCAGCGGGGACGTGCCGTGCTCGCACGCATCGGCGCCAATGAGAACGGTTTCGGCCCGGCCCCCTCGGTGTTGGCAGCGATGTGCGAGGAGGCCGGCAATGTCTGGAAATACAATGATCCGGAGAATTTCGCGCTGAGAGAAGCGCTTGGCGCCCATCTCGGCGTGGCCCCGGCCAATATCGCCATCGGCGGCGGCATCGACGAATTGCTCGGCCAGATCGTGCGGCTGGTGATCGAGCCGGGTGCGCCCGTCGTGACCTCGCTCGGCGCCTATCCGACCTTCAATTTCCATGTCGCAGGCTTTGACGGCCGGCTGGTGACGGTTCCCTACGTCAATGACCGTGAGGATCTCGACGGGCTGCTCGATGCCGTCAGGCGCGAAAACGCGCCGCTCGTCTATTTCGCCAATCCCGACAATCCGATGGGAAGCTGGTGGGGCGCCGACAGCATTATCGCTTTCGCCCGGGCGCTGCCGGAAACGACGCTGATGGTGCTCGACGAAGCCTACAGCGAGACCGGACCGGCCGATTCATTGCCGTCGATCGCCTCGCTCATCGAACTGCCGAACGTCGTGCGCACCCGCACCTTCTCCAAGGCCTACGGACTTGCCGGTTCGCGCACCGGCTACGTCATCTCGACGCCTGGCACGGCGCAGGCCTTCGACAAGATCCGCAATCATTTCGGCATGAACCGGCTGGCGACGGCCGCCGCGCTCGCAGCGCTGAAGGACCAGGCCTATCTCATCGAGGTCGTCGGGAAAATCCACGCGGCGCGGGAGCGGATCGGCGCCATCGCCAGGGCAAACGGCCTCCAGCCGCTGCCGTCGGCGACGAATTTCGTGGCTGTCGACACCGGCCGCGATGGCGCTCATGCCCGGGCGATCGTCGACGGCCTGATGGAGCACGGCGTCTTCATCCGCATGCCGGGTGTCGCGCCCCTCAACCGCTGCATCCGCGTCAGCGTCGGGCCCGAGCCTGATATGGCGCTCTTCGAGGAAGCGCTGCCGCAGGTGCTGAAAAAGATCGGCGGATAAGGCGTGCCGAAAAGTATCAGCAGTTTTCGGACGGCATCGTGCTGACAATTTAACGAAAACCGCGGCCGGTGGAGGATCCGGCCGCGGTTCTCTTCTCCCGGCGCGGCCCGTCCAAAGCGACCCGCCAGCCCCCTCTTTCGAGGTTGTTATTCCTGTCGAATGCCGTCCGGAGACGGTCTCAGTGAACCGTCATCCATTCGCGGGCGGCACGCAGCGCTGCTGCGAGCTGCATCTTGTTCATGGTGGCGGCCAAATCGGCGCGAAGCTCGGCGGCGCGGTCGTTGCCCTTGATCGCGGCGATGTTCAGCCACTTATGGGCGGCAACGAGATCGACATCGCAGCCGCGGCCGGTCGCATACATCAGACCCATTTCGCAGAAGACATCGGCGCTGTTGTTGTCGCCACCCATGGTGGCCGTTTCAGCATTGTGCATTTCAAAGCGTGCCATCGGTTTTATCCCTGTTAGCCTGTTTACGACTTACCCTGTTTTACCTTCGGGCCTTGCCGTCTATCGCGGTTTGAAGCCCTTCCGGTCCGGCGGGTTTGCCCCGCTCGTTTGATGGGTTCAGTATGCCGAACGGCTTTCAAAAAACGCCTAAAATGCATGATTAATTTGAGACAAACAAAGTGCAAACGCTTGGTAAAATTGGATTTTTGTTAAACATCGGATTCCCTGGGCTTTAGGGATTTTCGCTTGGATTTTACGAAAGATTCAGAATTGGAAATAAAGGGATCGTTCATCATGAAATCAGCAGGCGATATCTTTGTTCGCCCTTCAAACGCATGTCTGTCCCTGAATTTCCGGCAGCAAAGATGACCACCACGCATATTTACCTTTACGTTCGCGTCAGTTATTTTCGCAGCCGATTGAGGACATCAGGGAGGAAAAGATGATCCGCAGCTTTGTTCTGACAGCCGCCATCGCAATGATTGCCGGCATGGCTTATGCCGAGGAGCCGATCGTCGGCAACTGGAAGACGGCATCCGGTGAAACCGCCGCGATCGCGCCCTGCGGCGGCGGTTATTGCGTGACGCTGAAGACGGGCAAATATAGCGGCCGCAAGATCGGCACGCTTGCGGGAACCGGCGGCAGCTATGCCGGTGAGATCACCGATCCGGCCGCCGACAAGACCTATAGCGGCGCCGGCAAGGTTTCCGGCAACTCGCTCAAGATGCAGGGTTGCGTATTGAAGATCCTCTGCAAGACGCAGACCTGGACGCGGCTCTGAAAAACAGGGGGCGGATAGCGAGCAACGCCGATCTTTGTTAGATTGTACACATCTCAACACAGGAGTTGTCGAAATGGCTGGCAGCACAACCATGACAATTCGAGTCCGCCCCGACGTCAAGGAAAAGCTCGACAGAATTGCGGCCGACACACAACGCAGCAAATCGTTCCTCGCCGGCGAGGCCGTAGCGGCCTATGTCGAGCGAGAGCTTGAAATCATCGATGGCATCAAGCGCGGCATGGCCGATGCGGAGGCCGGACGCCTCATGCCGCACGAGCAAGCCGTCGCCGAAATGCGTGAAATCATCGAGGATGCCAAGCGTCGGAAAACCCCGCGCGGATGAGGCCGGTTCTTTGGTCGAGGGAAGCCCACCAGGATAATCTGGAAATTCTGCGTTACATCGCGAAGGACAACCCCGATGCGGCCGAAAGGGTCGTGGATGCCATCGAAGATGTTGGTAAAAAACTCGGTGAGTTTGCAACCGGCAGGCCAGGACGAGTAAGCGGCACTTATGAAAAATCCCTCGCTCGGCTCCCCTACATAATTTCCTATGAGCTGCGGTCAATCGCAGGGCGCGAAAGCATCGTCATCCTGCGTGTAATCCACACCGCGCGAGATTGGCCGGCAGAGGAATAGCCGAAGCAACACGAAGCGTATCATAAAGCGCTTGCGCAGCCGCCAGCCGGCCAAGCACGCCGATCCCGGCGCGTTTCGCCCCCTCCTCGGCCGGCCCAAACCTGCCCGGCAAGCTGAACGGCGGATGAACCGGCATCTCAGCACTCGTTCAGCCGCGGCATGGCAAAACTCTTGTCACGATAAAGTTGCGTATCGGGGGCAAGGCAATGAACCTCTATATTCTGGCAAGACGCCTTAGCATCGTCACACTGTTTGCAGCGATCTTCGCGATCACATTTTCGGCGGCCGTCGTGCATAATGGCGGCGGCGGCACGCAATCGCATTTCGGGGCGACCTATACCTGCCTGGAGACCAAAGGCAGCTTCTGCGCGCCATCGGTGCAGTAACCGGCCCGGACACGCCAGCCGATAAAATAATCCTGCCTTCGCCGGTGCACGTCGTTTGCTTGTCAACAACAACTCTCTATAATGCGTCATGAGCAAACGAATCTCTCCTTTATCGCCACTCGACGTATCCTCCCCACCTCCTTTCCAGCCTGAGAGTTTCGATGATCCCGCCAAGGCGGTCGAGACTCTGACGGCGCTTTACGAGCGCAATACGGCGTTCCTGATCCGGAGTTTCACCGAACTTGCGCAGGGTGCCGAGATCACCTCGCGCTACCGCGCCTTCTATCCGCAGGTCAGCATCGAGACGACCAGTTTCGGCCATATCGATTCGCGTCTTTCCTACGGCCACGTCACGGCGCCCGGCATCTACACGACGACTGTCACGCGGCCGAAGCTCTTCAAGCATTACCTGAAGGAGCAGCTGGCGCTTCTGATGAAGAGCCACAATGTGCCGGTCGTCGTCTCGGAATCGACGACGCCGATCCCCCTGCACTTCGCCTTCGGCGAGGGCGCGCATGTGGAAGCATCGGCCTCCGCATTCGTCGACGTTCCGATGCGCGACATCTTCGATACGCCCGATCTCAACACCACCGATGACGAGATCGCCAACGGCGAATATATCCCGCCGCCGGGAGAGCCTTCGCCGCTTGCGCCGTTCACCGCGCAGCGCATCGATTATTCGCTCGCGCGTCTGTCGCACTACACGGCGACCCATGCCGAGCATTTCCAGAATTTCGTGCTGTTCACGAACTATCAGTTCTATATCGACGAATTCTGCAGCTGGGCGCGCAAGCTGATGGCGGAGGGCGGCGACGGTTACACGGCCTTCGTCGAGCCGGGCAATATCGTCACCCTGCCTGGTTCAAGCGTGCCGGAGACGGATGCCACGCTCGCCCGCCTGCCGCAGATGCCGGCCTATCACCTGAAGAAGAAGGGACATGCCGGCATCACGATGATCAATATCGGCGTCGGACCTTCCAACGCCAAGACGATCACCGACCATGTCGCCGTGCTGCGTCCGCATGCCTGGCTGATGCTCGGCCATTGCGCCGGCCTTCGCAACAGCCAGCGGCTCGGCGATTATGTTCTCGCCCATGCCTATATGCGCGAGGACCACGTGCTCGACGACGACCTGCCGGTCTGGGTGCCGATCCCGGCGCTTGCCGAAGTGCAGGTGGCGCTGGAGGCCGCCGTCGCCGAAATCACCGGCTACGAGGGTTTCGAGCTGAAACGCATCATGCGCACCGGCACCGTCGGCACCATCGACAACCGAAACTGGGAACTGCGCGACCAGCGCGGGCCGGTGAAGCGGCTTTCCCAGGCGCGTGCGATTGCGCTCGACATGGAATCAGCCACGATCGCGGCCAACGGCTTCCGCTTCCGCGTTCCCTACGGCACGCTGCTCTGCGTCTCCGACAAGCCGCTGCACGGCGAATTGAAGCTGCCGGGCATGGCGACTGCCTTCTACCGCACGCAGGTCAACCAGCATCTGCAGATCGGCATCCGCGCCGTCCAGAAACTTGCCGCCATGCCGCCGGAAGCCCTGCATTCGCGCAAGCTGCGCAGCTTCTTCGAAACGGCCTTCCAATAGGCCGTTTTCCTCATCGTTCCGCCACGACAGGCGCCGGATGCTGCGCAAGCATCTGCGGTCTGCCGGCGGCAAGGTTCAGCCCTGCGATCAGCAGGGTGAAGGCGACGAAAACGAAGGCGGTGCGGAAGAGAACCTTCAGCCCGTCGCTTTCGGTGAACTCCAGCCGGTGCTGCTCATGGCGGCGCGCCCAGATCTGGCTTGCGAGTGCGATTTCAAGAATAGTCATTGCCGTTCTCCTCGACAGGTTTCGATGAAGCCTTGTCGAGTGCTGCCTTGCGCTTTCGACACATGACCGGCACAAAATATTTTTCCCGCCGCTGTCGAAATGCTTGGAGATCATTCGTCCAGGGATATGGAACACGGCGAAGGAGGCTGCCTGCGATGAAATATCTCTGCCAGGTCTGGTTCGATGGCGCGATACTCGACGCCATGACCAAAGAGGAGAAGGCCGAGCTCGATGCGAATTCGCTGACCTATGACAGGGACCTTGCCAATAGCGGGAATATGATCGTCGCCCAGGCGCTGCAGCCGCCGCAATCGGCGGTGACGGTTCGGGTGCGCGGCGGCGAAATGTCGGTGACGGACGGCCCTTTCGCCGAGACGAAGGAGGCGCTCGGCGGCTTCATCCTGATCGAGGCCAAGGATCTCAACGATGCGATCCGCATTGCTGCCGGCATCCCTCTCGCCAGGCTCGGCGCGATCGAGGTGCGGCCCGTCCACGAATTCGCAGTTCAATGAGGAGAGACCGATGAAATTCCTATGCCAGATCTGGTTCGACACGGAAAAAAGCAAGCTGGTTCCCCAGAGCGAATGGGATGCGCTCACACAGGAGTGCATCGTTAGCGACAACCGCTGGCGCGACAGCGGTCATCTGCAGGCGGCGTTCGCCTTGCATGATCCATCGATGGCGATCACGGTCCGCCTGCGCAACGGCGAAGTCGCCGCGACCGATGGCCCATTTGCCGAAATCAAAGAGCATCTCGGCGGCTTCGTGCTGATCGAAGCCGAGAATATCGAGGAGGCAAAGACCATCGCGTCCAGTTTTCCAATCCTTAGATATAGCTCGATCGAAGTCCGCCCGGCCTATTCCATCCAGGATGGGAAATAGCCATGCGCTTCGTCTGCCTCATCTATAATCCCGCCGATATGGATGGCACGCTCAGTCAGGCCGAGAGCGACGAGCTCGTGAGGTCACATTTCCAGTATGACGAGGAGCTTCAGCGCAAAGGCATCATGATCCATTCCGATGCATTGGAAGGTTCCGACAGCGCCTCGGTCCTGAGAGTGCGCCATGGCATTCTGTCTTCGACCGACGGCCCTTACGTCGAGACCAAGGAGCATCTGGCTGGCATCTACATCATCGAGGCCGCCGATCTCGAAGAGGCGCGCAAGGTCGTCGCGGGCATTCCAAGCGTCCGCGTCGGATCGATCGAATTGCGTCCGGTGAGGCTGCTCACCCTGCCAGAGTAAGGATCGCCTGTTGGAAAGCGTGATCGAGGAAATCTACCGATCGCAATCGCGCCGGGTTCTGGCGACGCTGATCCGTCTGCTCGGCGATTTCGACCGGGCCGAGGAAGCGCTGCACGACGCCTTTGCCGCGGCGGCGCGGACCTGGCCGGCTGACGGCATTCCCGGCAACCCTTTCGCTTGGCTCGTTTCGACGGGACGCTTCAAGGCAATCGATACAATCCGCCGCCGGGCGCGCTTCGATGCCTCGCAGCAGCACATCGAGGACAGTCTCTACACAGTCGACGAAACGGAAATCGGCGAGATGGAACCGATCGAGGACGATATGCTGCGGCTGATCTTCACGTGCTGCCACCCCGCTCTTCCCGCGGATGCGCAGACGGCGATGGCGCTTCGGGAAATCTGCGGCTTGACCACCGAAGAGATCGCCCATGCCTTTCTCGTTCCCGCGCCGACGGTCGCCCAGCGGATCGTGCGCGCCAAGGGCAGGATCCGGACCGCGAACATCCCCTATGAGGTGCCGGACCGCGAGGCGCTGCCTGAGCGGCTCGATCGGGTGCTGCATGTCATCTATCTCGTCTTCAATGAAGGCTATTCCGCCTCTTCGGGAGACGAGATCGTCCGCGCCGACCTGACCGGAGAGGCCATCCGGCTGGCGCGGATGCTTCTGACGCTGCTGCCGCATCCCGACGTTTCCGGACTTCTCGCTCTGATGCTGCTGCAGGATTCCCGCCGCAGCGCCCGTCAAGGCGAGCAAGGATCGCTGGTGCTGCTGGCCGATCAGGACCGCTCGCTCTGGGATGGCGCGAAGATTACGGAAGGCCTGGCGCTCCTTGCCGAGGCGATGCGGACGGGCGAGATCGGCACCTATACGGTGCAGGCGGCGATCGCCGCCGAACATGCGAAGGTGCCGAGCGCCGAAGAAACCGACTGGCGGCGCATCGCCTTCTATTACGACCTGCTTCTGGCGGCCCAGCCCTCACCGGTCGTGGAACTCAACCGCGCCGTGGCGATCGCCATGGCGGAAGGGCCGGCGACAGGCCTGGAACTGATCGATGCCATTCTGAAACGCCGGGAGCTGCAGGCCTATCATCTCGCCCATTCGGCCCGCGCCGATTTCCTGCGCCGTCTCAGCCGCAAAGAAGAGGCGATCGCAGCCTATGAAACGGCGCTGTCGCTCTGCCGGCAGGAGCCGGAGCAGGCTTTTCTTCGCAAAAGGATTTCAGAGCTTGCCGCGGCGCCCGAGCGGCAGTGAGATCGCCGTTCCCGTCAGCGCCGAGACGATGATCAGCAGATGGGCGTTGACGCTCGCCTGCGCCAGCACAGCGAGCGCCGCCCGCTCGCTCGAAGCTCCGAGCGCAATGGCGCCGGCGGTGATGCCCGCCGGATAGGTGCCGACCCCGCCCGGCGCATGCACCGGCAGGACGGAGGAGAGCTCGCCGCCGAGCGCACCGCCGAAGCTCGCCGCCATAGGCAATACGCCCATCAGGCCGAGCGCCCATGCGAGCACGAGCACCTTCACCAGCCAGTTGACGATGGTCATCGCCCAGGCGCGCGCGAAGGCGACGGCATTCAGCGGCAAGCCGTTTTCGATCTCGAAGACAAATTTCTGCGCCTTTGCCGGCAACAGCTTGGCAGCAACCCGAAACAGTGGCTTCCGCGCTGCGAAGGCTGCGACCGGCAGCAGCAGGAAGACCGTCCAGAGCGACCATGCGAGGCGCGCATCAGCCGCGGCAAGCGCAAAGCCGATGCCGGCGGCAGCCAGAAGAGCATGCAGGTCGAGCAGCCGCATGACGAGGAGCGCCGAGGTTCCGCGCGTCAGCGGAATGCCGAATTCCGTGCGCATCAACAGGGGAAAGCTGGTTTCGCCGGTCCGGAAAGGCAGCATGATGTTCAGGAGATTGTGGATCTGGGTAACGCGGAACAGCGTCGCGAACCGGCCCGCGGTCTCCTGCGGAAAATAGTCGTAAATGCGCCAGGTGCGCAGGAAATAGGTGCCCGTCAGAGCCGCAAGCGCGCCGATCACGGGACCTGCCCCGACATCGGCCCATTGACTGATGATGACGGGCCAGCCCCAGAACCATTGCACGAAGAGCGCATAGGCTGCGACAATTACGACCGTCAGCGCCGTCATGCGATTGCGCATAAACCAAGACTGCTGGCTTTCAACGATCGAACTCTTCATGTAGTAGGCATTCCTCGCTTGGCGTCGGCACGGGCCTCGGCTCCGTCCCCGGCGTTTTAGGAGAAATGAAGGTTGCGCACAACGGCGGAGTTGATGGCGGCGACGGCGGGACCGCCTCGAGCCGGCGATCCGCGCGGCAGACCGAAAGATGGCGAGGCCTTGCCGGCTTGACTTGGAGATCGATGTTGGAGCGCATTACCAAAAGCATCAAGAGCGCCAGCATTTTTCTGGCAGTCTATTTCCTGCTGAACATCGCGCTCCGCATCGCCTTGCCTCACACCCTCGATCTCGACGAGGCGGAGCAATCGTTCTATTCGCAATATCTTCTGGCCGGCTACGGCTCGCAGCCGCCCTTCTACAACTGGATCCAGTACGCCGTCGTCTCGGTGACCGGCATCACGATGTGGGCGCTCTCGGTTCCGAAGAACATCATTCTCTTCGGCTGCTATCTTTTCTACGGTCTGGCGGCCCGTGAAGTGCTGAAAAGCCGTCTTCTCCCGCCCATCGCCATGCTGAGCCTGATTACCCTGCCGCAGGTCGGCCTGATGGCGCAGCGCGAGCTCACCCATACGGTTGCTCTGCTGTTTGCGACCTCGCTCTTCCTCTTCGGCTTTTTCCGCACGCTGCGCCAGCCGACGATCGGCAGCTATCTCGTCATCGGTATCGCCACCGGCATAGGCGTCATCTCCAAGTATAATTTCGCCATCCTGCCGTTTGCCGCCTTCATCGCGGTCCTGCCGGATCGGGAATGGCGCAGCCGTCTGTTCGACTGGCGTCTGCTGCCGGCAGTCGTCATCGGCATTCTGATCGTGCTGCCGCATGCGCTCTGGCTGCCCGATAATCTCGCCAGCGCTTCGGCCCCGACATTGGAGCGGATGACCGCCGAGCACGAGGCCGCTGCCGGCCTTCCCCGCATCGGGCAGGGGCTGTTGTCCCTCGTCATCGCCGTGCTCGGCTTCGTCGCATTGCCGATCGTTCTCTTTGCGGCCGCTTTCCGGCGGGATTTCTTCCGGGCGCTCTCCTCGTCCAATCCGATGATCCGGGTGATCGAGCGGATGATGGTTGTCAGCCTGCTCGCCTTCGCCGGCATCGTCGTCTTTGCCGGCGCGAGCGACATCCACGAGCGCTGGCTCGACCCGTGCCTGCTCGTCCTGCTGATTTATCTGTTCCTGAAACTGGAAA
The DNA here is from genome assembly GCF_002211395.1 of Rhizobium sp. R339. NCBI lineage: Bacteria > Pseudomonadati > Pseudomonadota > Alphaproteobacteria > Hyphomicrobiales > Rhizobiaceae > Rhizobium > Rhizobium sp. R339. The sequence continues at coordinate 172,349 of NZ_LOKV01000005.1, read as the reverse complement.
CGGCAGGCTTCGATCTTTCCGCCGGTCTTACACGCTTCCGGCCCGTCGTGCCGGTTTTCATGGTCGTCATCCTGTCGATCCTGCTGCTGCGGATTGTCGCCATTCAATATGTCGGCACCTATACGAGAACGAACGTCCCCTTCGCGAACTACGTGACCGAGCTGACCGCGACCCGCAAACCGGTTCTCATCGTGGCCGGGACCAAGTTCGTGGCGGGCAACATGAAGCTGGAGTTTCCCGACGTTCCCGTCGTGATCCCGTTCTTCCCCGGTCCGGGGGTTCCCGAATATGCGGCTGCGAAGGGGCCGGTGTTGGTTGTCTGGCGCGGCGAAACCGCAAATGATCCGACCATTTCTCCCGGCTTCGCCAACGATCTCGTCAAATCGGGTATTTATCTGAAAGAGATAAATACCCTGACGCTGCCCTATCTTTTCGGTGACGGCAAACATACCTTCTCCATTGGCTACTCCTGGGTGGAGGGAGGCGCGAAATAGCGCTGCGGCAAGTCGGCCGATTGCGGGGAAACCGGCATTGGCCGCTGGCAACGGACGGACAGTTCATGTAGTAGGCTTCCGCAAACGCGGTGGCGGCAGTAGGAACTGCCAGGCCGCCCGGCCTTTTGGAGATGAAAGTTGCAGACAACGGTAGAGCCCATTCGCGGGACGAATGATCCGGTACAATCGCTCGAGCTGTCGCTGGTCGTGCCCGTTTTCAACGAAGAGGAAAGCGTCGGCCCGTTGGTCGAACGCATCGTCGCGGCGATGGCGCAATATCCCCATCGCTGGGAGCTGATCCTCGTCGACGACGGCAGCACCGATGCGACGCTCGTCAACGCCCGCAAGTATGTCGGGCGCGAGGGGCTATCGCTCAGGATCGTCGAATTGCAGCGCAACTTCGGCCAGACCGCCGCCATGCAGGCCGGCATCGATACCGCCAGGGGCCGGCTGATCGCGACGATGGACGGCGATCTGCAGAACGACCCGAAGGATATTCCTCAGATGGTCTCCGAGCTCGAGCGGCGCCAACTCGACCTTCTGGTCGGCTGGCGCAAGAACCGCAAGGACGGTCTGTTCCTGCGCAAGATCCCCTCCTGGTGCGCCAACTACCTGATCGGCCGCATCACCGGCGTCAAGCTGCACGATTACGGCTGCAGCTTGAAGATCTACCGTGCCTCTATCATCAAGCAGGTGAAGCTGATGGGCGAAATGCACCGCTTCATCCCGGCCTGGGTCGCCGGCGTCGTGCCGAGCTCGCGCATCGGCGAGATGGCCGTCACCCACCATGCCCGCGAACACGGCGTTTCGAAATACGGGATCTCGCGTACCTTCCGCGTCATCCTCGACCTGCTCTCCGTCATGTTCTTCATGCGCTACAAGGCGCGGCCGGGGCATTTCTTCGGTTCGCTGGGTCTCGGCCTCGGCGCGGTTGCCATGCTGATCCTGCTCTATCTCGGTTTCGACAAATTCATTCTGGGCAACGATATCGGCACACGTCCGATGCTGATGGTCGGCGTCGTGCTCCTTCTTTCCTCGGTGCAGATGATCACCACCGGCATCCTGGCGGAAATGATTGCGCGCACCTACTATCGTGACGACGCGTCTCCGAACTATATCGTGCGGCAGATCTTCGACGATCAAAGCCAAGCCTAAGCCGGCAGCACGATGCTGGAAAGCGCGACGAGGACGATCAGAACCGCGGCCTTGCTGCTTGCAGCCTATTTCGTGCTGAACATCGCCCTGCGGCTCGCGCTCCCGCACTCGCTGGAGCTCGACGAGGCCGAGCAATCCTTCTTCTCGCAATATCTGCTGGCGGGCTACGGCCCGCAGCCGCCCTTCTACAACTGGATGCAATATGCCGTCGTTTCGTTGACCGGCATGTCGATCGGCGCGCTGATCGTCCCGAAAAATATCCTGCTCTTCCTGTGCTACCTCTTTTACGGCCTCGCCGGGCGCGAGGCGCTGAAGGACCAGGCGCTTGCCGCGGTCGGGATGCTGGCGCTCATCACCCTGCCGCAGGTCTCTTACATGGCCCAGCAGGACCTGACCCACACGACGGCGCTGCTCTTTGCGAGCTCGCTCTTCCTCTACGGCTTCTTCCGTACGCTCGACCGGCCCGGCATCGTCAGCTATCTGCTGCTCGGGTTTGCGACCGGCATCGGACTGATTGCAAAGTATAATTTCGCGCTGATGCCCGCCGTCGCGCTGATCGCCATCCTGCCCGACGCCGAATGGCGGCGTAGGGTGCTCGACTGGCGGGTGCTCCTCGCGATCGTCGTTGCGCTTGCCATCGTCCTGCCGCACGCGATCTGGCTGCGAAGCAATCTCGACTTCGCCTCCTCCGATACTCTGGTCAAGATGGCCGCCGGCAACGAACCGGCCGGCGCCCTGCGGATCGGCAAGGGCATTCTTGCCTTTCTCGTCGCCATCATCGCCTTTGCAGCCCTGCCGGTCGCGATTTTCGCCGCCGCCTTCCGTCGGGACTTCTTCCAGGCTCTATCGTCCGGAAACCGCTGGACTGGGATGATGGAACGGATGATGCTGGCGAGCCTCGCGGGAATCCTTCTGATCGTGCTGTTTACCGGCTCCACCATGGTGCGTGAACGCTGGCTCGACCCGTTCCTATTGGTGCTGCCGATCTATTTCCTGGCGAAGATGCAGGCGGCCGGGCTCGACCTTTCCGCCGGACTGCGCCGCTTCCGGCCCGTCGTGCCGGTATTGATGGGCTGCGTGCTGATCGCGCTCGGCTTCCGCGTCGTCGGCGCCGGGCTGATCGGCACCTATAGCCGGCCGAACGTGCCGATGGCCGATCTCGTGCGCGAAATGACGCGGCAGGCCAAGCCCGCGCTGGTGATTGCCTCGGATACCTATATCGGCGGAAACATGCGCCTGCAGCTTCCCGATGTGCCCATCGTTATCCCTGACTTCCCGGTTGCCGGCATCCCCGCCTATGCGACATCCGACGGACCGGTGCTGATCGTCTGGCGCGGCAAGAAGACGGCGACGGCTGCGGATGCCGTCATGCCGGAGCGGTTTTCATCGGCGCTCGCGGCAGCGGGCATTTTGCCGCAGGAGATCGGCGCCTTGTCGCTTCCCTATTATTTCGGCCGCCAGGGCGATAATTTCGCGCTGGGCTACGCCTGGGTTCAGCCGGGAGCAAGTAGATGACCGAGACCAGCCTTCGCCACATGCGTTGGATTTTCCTGCTGCTCGCCGCCTATTTCGTGCTTCAGGTTAGCGTGCGGCTTGCCACCTCGCATTCGCTCGATCTCGACGAGGCCGAACAGGTCTTCCGCTCGCAATGGCTCGCCGCCGGCTACGGCCCGCAGCCGCCGTTTTACAACTGGCTGCAATATGGCGTCTTCCAGTTTGCCGGCGTTTCGCTTGTTGCCCTGTCCGTCGTGAAGAACCTTCTGCTCTTCATCTCCTACCTGCTGTACGGCCTGACGGCACGGCTCGTCCTGCGCGACAAGGCGCTCGCGGCGATCGCGACACTCGGGCTGCTGACGATCCCGCAGATGGTTTTCGAGATGCAGCGCGACCTGACGCACACGGTCGCGGTGTTCTTCTCGGCCAGCATCTTCTTCTACGGTTTCGTCCGCAGTCTGAAGCAGCCAAGCCTCGCCTCCTATCTGATAACAGGCATCGGCATCGGTTTCGGACTGCTCGCCAAGTATAATTTCGCCATCCTGCCGGCCGCAGCCTTGATCGCCGCGCTGGCGGATGCGCGCTGGCGGGCGCGGATATTCGATCGGCGGCTGGCCGTAACCGCTGTCGTAGCACTTATCATCACCCTGCCGCATCTCTTCTGGCTGAAGGACAATCTCGACTTCGCCACCGCCCGTACCCTGGAGAAGATGACCGCGAGCGACAATGCGAGCTATCCCATGCAGGTGGCCATGGGCGTCAGCTCGCTCGTCCTCGCCATCCTCAGCTTCGCCGGATTGACCGTGGCGGTATTCGCGGCCGTGTTCGGCCGGAATCTGCGCCTGGCGCTCGCCGCCCAATCGGAATGGACGCGGCTCCTCGAACGGATGATGCTCGTCTTCGTCATCGGCATTCTGCTGTTGATCGTCTTCGGCGGCGCGGCTGGCATCAAGGATCGCTGGCTGGTGCCGATGCTCTTCATCCTACCGCTCTATCTCTGCCTGAAGGTCGAAGCGGCAGCCGTCGAAACCGGCCAAGCCTTCCGGCGCTTCATGCCCGTCGTCGCCGTCATCATGATCGGCGTGCCGGTCGCCCTTTACGGCAGCGTGGCAAGCGCGCGCTTCTCAGGTCATTACGAACGCTTGAACAGGCCTTATGCCGAGATGCTCGCAACCTTGCGCAAACAGGCCGAACCGGCAGCGATCCTTGCCGGCGACAGCCTGCTCGCCGGCAATCTCAGGCAGGATATTCCTGGCGTGCCGGTCCTTTCCGTGGATTATCCCGGCTTCAAGCCCGATATCTCGGGCCGCCGGCCGCTTCTTCTTGTGTGGCTCGTGCCGCCGAAGGCGGGCGGCGAAGCTCTCCCGCCGGCCATGGCACAATGGCTCCAAACCGTTCTCGGTGTAACCGCACCTGAGGCGTCGGTTATCGACATGCCCTATCTCTACCGACGCGGCAACGATAGCTATCGTTTCGGCTATGCTTGGGTCGATCAACAGTGATGTTGGAACACTCCGGTGGGCTGAGCGATATTGTAAAAGTATTGCATTTTACCATATACTCAGCGGTAGGGAGTCATTGACATGGCACGCGCAAAAACCTTTTCTCTTGGCGACACCTATGACGGGATCCTGTCGGATCTGGTTCGCAATGGTCGGTTCGGCACGGAAACCGAGGCCGTGCGGGCAGGCATCCGCATGCTCGCCGACCACGAACTGAAAATGCAGGCGCTGCGCAGGGATATTCAGACGGCCGACGCCGAGATTGAGGCTGGCCTCGGCAAGGAATATGCCAACGGCGCAGATATCCTCAAAGACGTCATGAACGAAGGTTAAGGCCATCAAACCGAAACGTCTGATTATCGCTCCATCCGCCATGGAGGATCTGCGAAATATTCGTCGCTACATCGCCGAGAGCAGCCCTCACTACGCGCAGGAATTTCTGGCTGACCTGACCTCAAAGATCGCGTGGATCGCCGAAGTGGATTTCACCGGATCTCCCCGCGACCATATTGCGGAAGGCTTGCGCGGCCTGCCCTATCGGAACCGCTGCATCTACTATCGCTCCTATCACGACCGTATCGTGGTCCTACGTGTCAAGCATGGCGCCGAGGATATCAAGTCGCAGGATTTCGAACTCTAGGCCGAGCGAAATCACGCTTTTAACTCCTTCCAGGCCAAATCCAGCGCCAGCTTGGTAATCTTTGCCATCTCTTCCACCTCCGCGTGAGTGATGATCAGCGGCGGCGAGGCCAGCATGCGGTCGCCGGTGGCGCGCAGCACGAGGCCATTTGCGAGCGCATGGTTGCGCACCAGCGCACCGATCCGATCGGGCTTGTCATAACGGGTGCGCGTGCTCTTCTCCGCGGCCAGCTGCAGGCCGCCCATCAGGCCGATACTCCGAGCCTCGCCAACGAGATCATGGTCGGCCAGAGCCGCCCAGGCCTTGCCGAAATAGGGGCCGATATCGTCGCGCACACGTTCAACCAGCTTTTCCTCCTCGATGATGCGCAGGTTTTCGAGTGCGGCGGCAGCGCAGACCGGGTGGCCGGAGTAGGTGAAGCCGTGATTGAAATCGCCGACCTCGTTGATCAGCACGTCGGCGATGCGATCGCTGACGAGCACGCCGCCGATCGGCAGGTAACCGGAGGAGAGACCTTTGGCGATCGGCGCCAGATCCGGCTCGACGCCGAAATGCTGATGGCCGAACCAGGCACCGAGACGGCCGAAACCGCAGATCACCTCGTCGGTCACCAGCAAGATATTGCGTGCCTTGCAGATGCGGTCGATCTCAGGCCAGTAGGTCTCGGGCGGGATGATGACGCCGGCAGCGCCCTGGACCGGCTCGGCGACGAAGGCCGCGACATTTTCCTCGCCGAGTTCGTCGATCTTCGCTTCGAGCTCGCGAGCGACCTTGAGACCGAATTCGGCAGGTGAGAGATCGCCGCCCTCGCCGTACCAGTAGGGCTGGCCGATATGGACGATGCCAGGGATCGGCAAGTCGCCCTGCTCGTGCATGTATTTCATGCCGCCGAGGCTGGCGCCGGCGACGGTCGAGCCGTGATAACCGTTCTTCCTCGCGATCACGATCTTCTTCGACGGCTTGCCGACGGCGCTCCAATAGACGCGGGCCATGCGGAACCAGGTGTCGTTCGCCTCCGAGCCGGAACCGGTGAAGAAGATATGGTTGAACCGATCGCCGGCATGGGAGGTGACCTTCTGCGCCAGCAGCACCGTCGGCGTCGAGCTGGTGCCGAAGAAGGTGTTGTAATAAGGCAGTTCGTTCATCTGCATTGCGACGGCCTCGGCGATCTCCCGGCGACCGTAGCCGATATTGACGCACCAGAGGCCGGCGAAGCCGTCGAGATATTTCCTGCCGTGATCGTCGAAGATGTAGACGCCCTCGCCGCGCTGGATGATACGCGTGCCGTCGGCATTCAGCTTTTTCATGTCGGAGAAGGGATGCAGGTGGTGCGCGGCGTCGATGGCGGCAAGGTTCGAGGGCGGGTAAGTATCGGGCATGACTGGTGAAAGACCTTCGCGGATTGAAAGGCTGTTGTCGATGGGATAGGAGCTTGGCCTTGTCCCGGAGGATTTTCAAGGCCATGGCGAGCGACAGGATGGACGGCAAGGCCGAGGGCGGCGATCCGCGTTTCGAGATCCTGATCGTCGGCATGAACGGCGAGCTGCGCGGCAAGCAACTGCCGCTCGCCGCTGAAGAAAAGGTCTGGGCCGGCGAGATCCGCTTGCCGACGTCGACGCAATCGCTCGACATCTGGGGCGATGACAATGACGACATTACCGGCCTGTCGCTGACGATCGGCGATCCCGACGGCAAGGTCATTCCAGATCGGCGCAGCCTCGCGCCGATGCCCTGGGCGCCGGAGGGCTCGATGCAGGTGCTCGCCACCATGCACGAATTCGACGGCAGCCCGAGCTTCATGGATCCGCGCGGCATCCTCGCTTCGGTGCTGGAGCGCTATGCCGCGCGCGGGCTGACACCCGTCGTGGCGACCGAGTTGGAATTCTACGTCATGGCCGGGGACTGGCGCGAGACCGGACGCCCCTCCCCGCCGGAAAGCCTCACCTATCGCGGCGAACCGAACGGCTTCCAGCTCTACGACATGAGCGCCGTCGATGCGCTCGACGATTACCTCGGGACGCTGAGAGCCTATGCCAAAGCGCAGGGACTGCCGGCGGATGCGACGACGGCGGAGTTCGGTCCCGGCCAATTCGAGGTCAACCTCCTGCACCGCCCCGATGCGCTGGCTGCGGCCGACGATTGCCTTTATCTCAAGCGCATCGCCCAGCAGGCGGCGCGCCGCCACGGGCTGAAGTCGACCTGTATGGCAAAGCCCTATTCCGAACATGCCGGCTCCGGCTTGCATGTGCATGCGAGCATCGTCGACGAGCAAGGCCGCAATATCCTTGATGCCAAGGGCGGCGACCCGAAGCTTTTGAAATCGGTCGCGGCCGGACTGCTTTCGACCATGCGCGAGGCGCAGTTAGTCTTCGCCCCCTTCGCCAATTCCTACCGGCGCTTCCAGCCGGGCTCCTTCGCACCCGTCGATCTCACCTGGGGCACCGGCCACCGCGGCACCGCGATCCGCATACCTGACAAGGACGGGCCAGCCGCGCGCATCGAGCATCGGGTCGCCGGCGCCGACGCCAATCCCTATCTGCTGCTTGCGGCGATCCTCGGCGGCATGCTCAACGGCCTCGACTGCGAACTCGATCCCGGCGAGGAGACGACGCCGTCGTACACGCCGACAAATACGACGCGGTTGACGCATGATTTCCTGAGCGCGGTCGAGATCTTCCGCGCCTCGCCATTCATCGCCGATATCTTCGGCGCGCGCTACCAGGCACTCTACGGCGATAGCAAGCGCAAGGAAGCGCTCACGCATCTGCGGACAGTATCGGATTTCGACTACCGCACCTATCTGCCGCGGCTCTGAAGCTCACGCAGCGGGCTCACGGCGTTCGCCTTCCTCCACCTGCGCTGCGAGCCCCTGCTTGACGAGGACCTTCAGCTCGCCCGGATGCAGCCGGATCGAAACATCGCGTTGGAGCGGCAATAATTCGCCGTCCATGACGCAATTGGCCTTGCGGCGTAGTTTCGGGAAATGCAAGTGTACCTCGGCCGGATGCATCACCATGACATCGGCATTTTCACGCACCTTGCCACGCAGCATGTCGATCGCGAGGCGGGCAACGCCGAGCGGCTTCAGCGGGTTTGCCGTATAGAAGCCGAGTTCGCCGCTCGTGAGATTATCGGCATAGAGCAGCGCATTTTCGCCGAACGGATTGTTGGAGACCGAGATCGCCGACACCCAGCGGCGCTCGCGCATGCCGGCCGCCTCGAACTCCACCTCGAACTCAGGCGGATTGAAGATCACGCCGAGAGCGGCCTTGGTGCTTGCCCGTATCTTACCGAGCCGCGAGCGATAGCTGTAGGCGTTGCGGTAGCGCACCATGCGGGCATGCAGGCCTGCCGAAAACTGATGAATGAAGGGCCGGCCGTTGGCGCTGGCGATATCGACATTATCGACCTCCCCGGACGCCAATACGTCGAGCGCCTGCCAGATATCGAGCGGCACGCGCAGCGAGCGTGCAAAAAGGTTCATGGTGCCGGCCGGCACGACGCCGAGCGCTATGCCGTTCTTCCAGGCGATCGACGCCGCCGCCGAAATCGTCCCGTCGCCACCGCCGGCGACAATACCGTCGATATCGTCGCGCTTGGCCGCTCGTTCCATCGCAGGAATGATTTCCTTGCCCGAAAAGACAATGGCATCGAAATCATGGCCGGCATCCCGAAAGGCCGCCTCCGCCCTCTTTTCGTAGGCCGCCATGTCGGTGGTCCTGAAGGTGCCGCCGTCGCGATTGAAAAAGCCTACAAGCTTCATAAGGGCTCCCGTCCCTGGCGCGGAACTGCTCCTGCCTTTGCCCCTGAGATGGTTGCGGCGTTGGGGATTTCAAGCACAGCCGCTTTTCCGCAAGAACAGCAGAAATGCAAATATTGCAACGGACATATGCACATAGCAGGACGCTGCACTGCGAAAAATGCACTCGACGCCCGCGGGTATATCACGGATAGATCAGATATCGGAGAGATCGTCTCCACTTCCCGCCATGTATCACGATCGCCTTGCGGCCGCGCTTGCGCCTGGGGCCATTGCCAAGCAGAACCGTCCCGAGGAGCTCTCATGAGTGAGATCGCCATCAATGATTCCATCGGAACCCAGCCGGAGGACGAGCTGCCGTCGGCAACGACCGTAGCCTTGGTTCAACTGGCGCTCGCCTGCGGCGGCTTCGGCATCGGCACCGGCGAATTCGCGATCATGGGACTGCTACCCAACGTCGCCGAGACTTTCTCCGTCACGACCCCGCAGGCCGGCTACGTCATCAGCGCCTATGCGCTGGGCGTCGTCGTCGGGGCGCCGGTCATTGCCGTGCTCGCCGCGAAGATGGCGCGCCGCACGCTGCTTTTGACGCTGATGCTGGTCTTTGCCATCGGCAATATATTAAGCGCCGTGGCGCCGACTTTCGAATCCTTCACAGTCCTGCGCTTCGTCACCGGCCTGCCGCACGGCGCCTATTTCGGCGTCGCCGCCCTCGTCGCCGCCTCGATGGTGCCGGTTTATCGGCGGGCACGCGCCGTCGGACGCGTCATGCTCGGGCTCACCGTCGCGACGCTTCTCGGCACGCCGCTGACGACGTTTTTCGGCCAGTCGCTCGACTGGCAGGTGGCGTTTTGGTCGGTCGGCATCGTCGGCCTGCTGACGGTGGCGCTGATCTGGATTTACGTTCCGAAGGACAGGGTTTCCGAAGAAGCGAGCTTCCTGCGCGAACTCGGCGCCTTCCGCCGGCCGCAGGTGTGGCTGACGCTCGGCATTGCCGCCGTCGGCTATGGCGGCATGTTCGCGATGTTCAGCTATATCGCCTCGACGACGACCGAAGTCGCGATGCTGCCCGAAAGCGCGGTCGCGATCATGCTGGTGCTTTTCGGTGTCGGCATGAATGCAGGCAATTTCATCGGCTCGTGGCTTGCCGACAAATCGCTGCTCGGCACGATCGGCGGCTCGCTTGTCTACAATATCGTCGTGCTGACCACCTTCTCGCTGACCGCCGCCAACCCCTATATGCTCGGCCTCTCGGTCTTCCTGGTCGGCTGCGGTTTTGCCGCCGGCCCGGCGCTGCAGACGCGGCTGATGGATGTCGCTGCCGATGCGCAGACGCTTGCGGCCGCCTCCAACCATTCCGCCTTCAACATCGCCAACGCGATCGGCGCCTGGCTCGGCGGCCTCGTCATCGCCTGGGGCTACGGTTTTGCGGCAACCGGTTATGTCGGCGCGGCACTGTCCTTCCTCGGCCTCTTCGTCTTTGCTGCGTCGTTCCGCCTGGAGCGGCGCGGCCGCAGCCCGCAGGGGGCCTCAGCCTGATCATGCGGCCCGCCCAGGGGTGCGACATTCTGGCGTTAAGCATCTCTCCCGCTTGACTTATTCCGCATTCGGGACCACCTAGCATGACACGTGGATGACACTCGTCTTCCACGGATTTCAACGGAGCCATCTTAACGATGCCAAGCGACAGTAGCAGTCGATTGCCTTTGCCGTACGCGGCCCTCGTGCGCTGACCGACTCCTGTCGGCTCGCCCGTTCGGGACGCTACGGCGGATCGACGGAAAGGCGAGCCTCAATGAACATCAATCGCTTCCCACTTCGGGCAGGCCATGCCGCCCGTGCCTTCATCAACAACAGCCGCGGCGCAACGATCGCAGAACGCGTCGAAGCGTTGAACGCGCTCACCGTCCAGGATGCCGGACGCGTGCTGACCGGCATGCCGCTGGACTATGCCGTCAACATCCTCGACCGGCCGGAGCTTCGTCACGCCGCTGAGATCCTTGCGCTGCTCGGCGCAGAGGATGCAGCACGGCTGTTGCACGGCATGTCCAACGACCGTGTCGCCGACGTGCTGCTCGAACTCGACGGCGAGACCCGCGCCCGGCTGTTTGCCAGCCTCGACGAGCCGGTTCGCATCGCGATCCAGCACCTGATGGGCTATCCGCCGCGCACGGCCGGCGGCATCATGACGACGGAATTCGTCAGCGTGCCGGACAGCTGGACCGTCGCCCAGACGCTCGACCATGTGCGCCAGGTCGAACGCTCGCGCGAGACCGTCTATGCCATCTATGTGCTCGACGAGGTGAGCCATGCACTGATGCATGTGGTGACGCTGCGCCGCCTCATCACTGGGGAGCCCGACGCCTCCATCCTGACGGTGGCTCAGAAGGGCGCGCCCGTTTCGGCCGATCCCTTGATGAAGCAGGAGGATGTCGCCCGGCTGATCCGCAAGCACGATCTGCTCGCTCTGCCTGTGACCGACGAACATGGGCAGATGCTCGGCATCGTCACCGTCGACGACGTGATCGATACGATGATCGCCGATACGACGGAAGCGGCCCAGAAGTTCGGCGGCATGGAAGCGCTCGGCCAGCCCTATATGAAGATCAGCTTCGCCGGCATGATCCGCAAGCGCGCCGGCTGGCTTGCCGCCCTCTTCCTCGGCGAGATGCTGACGGCAAGCGCCATGCAGCATTTCGAGGGCGAACTGGAAAAGGCTGTCGTGCTGACGCTGTTCATCCCGCTGATCATGAGCTCGGGCGGCAATTCCGGTTCGCAGGCGACGTCGCTGATCATCCGGGCGTTGGCGCTCGGCGAGCTGAAGCTTTCGGACTGGTGGAAGGTGCTGCTGCGCGAACTGCCGACCGGTATCGTGCTCGGCGCGATCCTCGGCCTCGTCGGCTTCATCCGCATCGTCTTCTGGCAGTCGGCCGGGCTCTACGACTACGGCCCGCATTGGCCGATGGTTGCCATCACGGTGTTTGCCGCCCTGATCGGGATCGTCACTTTCGGCTCGATCTGCGGCTCGATGCTGCCCTTCGTGCTGCAGAAGCTGCGGCTCGATCCGGCCAGCGCCTCGGCCCCCTTCGTCGCCACGCTGGTCGACGTCACCGGGCTCGTCATCTACTTCTCGGTGGCGCTGCTCATCCTCAGCGGGACGCTGCTCTAACGCATGCCGCAGCAAGCCCGAGGGAAATCACTTTCCCTCGGGCAGTTTCAACGGCCCATGGGTCTTGATGCTGCGGATGGCGAAGTTCGAGCGGATGTCGCTGACATTGGGCAGGGTCAGCAGCGTCTCGGTCAGAAGCCGTTCATAGGCGGCGAGATCCTCCACCACCACTTCGGCGAGGAAATCGGCTGTGCCCGAGATCAGGAAGCAGGAGACGATCTCGGGGATGGCCAGCAGCGCCTTCTGCTGCGCCTCGGAATTTTCGCGGCTGTGATGGACTACCTTGAATTCAACGAAGACGGTCAGGCCGAGACCGACTTCCTTGCGGTCGATATCGGCGGTGTAACCGCGGATGATGCCTGTTCGCTCGAGATTGCGGATGCGGCGCAGGCAGGGCGACGGCGAAAGGTTCACCTTCTCGGCGATCTCGACATTCGTGGCCCGTGCATCTTCCTGCAGGCACTTCAGGATGGCGATATCGAATTTATCGAGATTTGGCATTTTTATAATATCCATCGGCATCATTTGGCAGAAGATTGCGTATAGCACGATTTTCAAGCCACAGATAGCAAGGACATGCCCCGGCATCTGGCGCTAATCTTTCTTTCAACCGGAGAGGATCCGGACGGAGGAAAGGATTAGGACGATGAGCACGATCGCATTTTCAAACGACAAATCGCCTTCGCAGTCCCTCGGTTATGCCGCCGGCACCATTACCGTGCTGATCTGGGCGACCTGGTTTCTGGCGACCCGCCACAGCGCCGCGACATCGCTCGGCCCGATCGATATCGGCCTCATCCGCTTCGGCATTCCGGCGCTCGCGCTTTCGCCCGTCTGGCTGCGGATCGGCCTGCTGCCGAAGGGCCTGCCGCTTCATCTGCTGGCGATCATGGTCGCCGGCTGCGGCGCGATCTTCTTCCTGGTGACGACGCTTGCCATTCACTCTACACCGGCCGCCTCTTCGGGCATCCTGCTCGGCGGCTCGATGCCGCTTGCCACAGCATTGATCGGCATCCTGCTGTTTCGGGAACGGCCCGATGTCACGCGCATCGCCGGGCTGCTCGCAATCGTCGGCGGTGTCCTCATCCTGCTGGCCCGCAGCCTCGCCGATGCCTCGCTGCCCTGGACGAGCTTCGTCCTGCTGCCGGCCGGCGCCGTGCTCTGGGCAAGCTATACGCATGCCTTCCGCCGCTCGGGCCTGACGGCCATTCAGGCGAGTGCGCTGATTGCCGCCTGGTCCTTCCTGATCATGGCCGTGCTGGCCCTCGTCTTCGGCATCTCGCTGCCGCAAGCCCCGCTTTCGGAAATTGGCCTGCAGGTGCTGAGCCAAGGCATTCTTTCCGGTCTCGTCGCCATGGTCGCCTACGGCACGGCCGTGCGAACCCTCGGCGGCACGCAGGCCGCCGCCTTCACGGCGCTGACGCCGGTTCTGGCCACGCTCGGCGGCGGCTTCCTGCTCGGCGAAACGGTCGGCACCGCCGAAATCAGCGCCGCCGTGATCACCGGCATCGGCGTGGCGCTCTCGACTGGGATTGCCGCACGCCGTCACTGACGCGCCAGCGTCAGCCGCCCTAAGTCAAAAGCCGCCGGCAGCCATCGCTGCGGCGGCTTTTTCAATGAATCTGCTTCGCTCGCTCAAGCCTGGATGACGACGACCCTGGCGCCGACATCGACGCGGCTGTAGAGGTCGATCACGTCGTGGTTCATCATGCGGATACAGCCGCTCGACATGGCAAGACCGATCGATTCCGGCTGGTTTGTGCCGTGAATGCGGAAATGCGTATCGTTGCCGCTGCGATAGAGATACATCGCCCGTGCGCCGAGCGGATTGTTCGGGCCGCCCGGCATGCCTCCGGCGAGCCGGCGGTAGCGCTCTTCGCGGCGCTGCATGTTTTCGGTGGGCGTCCAGCTCGGCCATTCGGCCTTGCGCCCGACATAGGCGTTGCCGGCAAATGCCAGCCCCTCGCGACCGACACCGACGCCGTAGCGCATCGCCCGGCCGTTCCCAAGCACATAATAGGCGCGGCGCGACGGCGTATCGACGACGATCGTGCCCGCCGCATGCGCGGTGTCGTAGGCGACTTCCTGACGCCGAAGCTCCGGCTTGATCCGGTCGATCGGCACCTGCTTCAGCGGAAACCTTTCATCGGGAAGCGCTGCGTAATTCGTCTGACTGTTCAAACCGGTCGAAGAGCAGCCGGCCACAACAAGAGGCAGAGCAATCAGAAAGCCCCGGCGGGAGATCGTCATGAATGTGTCCTTAGTGCGTCAAGAAGATGTCGCAAGCTAAGGAAATTATGGTTAACGAATGGCTAAGAGCGGCCGCGAACGGCCGATCACGAAGACGTCAGCACGTGAAATTGTCGGCCGCGATGCCGATCCGCCTCACATATTCGGATAGACAGGCCCTTCGCCGCCCTGCGGCGGCACCCAGTTGATGTTCTGGTTCGGGTCCTTGATGTCGCAGGTCTTGCAGTGCACGCAGTTCTGGGCGTTGATGACGAAGATTTTGTCGCCGTCCTTCTCCACCCATTCATAGACCCCGGCCGGACAGTACCGCGTCGACGGGCCGGCATAGGTGCCGAGTTCGGAGGCCTTCTGCAGGCTCATGTCCTTGACCTGCAGATGCACCGGCTGGTCCTCCTCGTGATTGGTGTTCGACAGGAACACCGAGGACAGACGGTCGAAGGTCAAAACGCCATCCGGTTTCGGATAGGCGATCGGCTTGTGCTGCGAGGCCGGCTCCAGGCTTTGCGCATCGGTCTTGCCGTGACCAAGCGTGCCGAAGAGCGAAAGGCCGAAGAGCTGGTTCGTCCACATGTCGAGACCGCCGAGCGCAACGCCGATCGCCGTGCCGAACCTCGACCATAGCGGCTTGACGTTCCTGACACGCTTCAGATCCTTGCCGATGTCGGTCGCCCGCCATTCCCTCTCGATCTCCACGACCTCGTCATGGCTGCGGCCGGCCGCGATGGCAGCCGCCAGCTTCTCGGCCGCCAGCATGCCTGAGAGAACCGCATTGTGGCTGCCCTTGATGCGCGGCACGTTGACGAGACCGGCCGAACAGCCGATCAGCGCCCCGCCGGGGAAGGAAAGCTTCGGCACCGACTGGTAACCGCCCTCGGTGATGGCGCGCGCGCCATAGGAGAGCCGCTTGCCGCCCTCGAAGGTGCCTCGAATGGCAGGATGGGTCTTGAAGCGCTGGAACTCCTCGAAAGGATAGAGATAGGGGTTCTTGTAGTTCAGATGGACGACGAAGCCGACCGCCACCAGATTGTCTTCGAGGTGATAGAGGAAGGAGCCGCCGCCGGTCTTCATCCCGAGCGGCCAGCCGAAGGAATGCTGCACCAGCCCCTGCCTGTGGTTCTCGGGCTTGACCTGCCAGAGCTCCTTGATGCCGATGCCGAACTTTTGAGGTTCGCGGTCCTTCTGCAGGTCGAACTTGGCGATCAGCTGCTTGGCGAGCGAGCCGCGCACGCCTTCGCCGATCAGCGTATATTTGCCGCGCAGCTCCATGCCGCGGGTATAGTTCGGCCCCGGCTCGCCGTTCTTCTCGATACCCATGTCGCCGGTGGCGACACCGATCACCGCACCCTTGTCGTCATAGAGCACTTCGGCGGCGGCAAAGCCCGGATAGATCTCGACGCCGAGTTCCTCCGCCTTGCCCGCCAGCCAGCGACAGACATTGCCAAGCGAGACGATGTAATTGCCATGGTTGTTCATCAGTGGCGGCATCATCACATTCGGCAGGCGGATCGAGCCGGCGGGACCGAGCAACAGGAACTGGTCGTCGGTCACCTCGGTCTTGAACGGATGATCGGCATCCTCGCGCCAGCCGGGCAGCAGCCTGTCGATGCCGATCGGATCGACCACCGCACCGGAAAGGATGTGGGCGCCGACCTCGGCGCCCTTCTCCAGGACGACGACCGAAAGCTCCGGATTGACCTGCTTCAGCCGGATCGCCGCCGCAAGACCGGCCGGACCGGCGCCGACGATCACCACGTCGAATTCCATGCTCTCGCGTTCGGGCAGATCTGTCATCTCGCTCATCCATTCGTCTCCGCTTGGCCGCAGGCGGCCGTCATCCCTCATGGGCACTTCTTGTCAAAACGAAATTGGATTGTCGAGCCGAGATACGACAGCCGATCTTCCAATTCCCCCAATGACTTTGTTTCCCAAGCAGGATTATATAACGTTTACGTTAACGTCAATTATCAAACCGCGGCAAGCGGCCAGCCTCCCTTTTCTTTTCACTCGCGTGCGCATACATCGCTCGTAGATATCGGAGGGAAAGTCATGGATCTCGGCATCGAAGGCAAACGCGCGCTCGTTCTCGCCTCCTCACGCGGTCTCGGTCTCGGCATTGCCACGGCCCTGGCGCGGGAAGGAGCAAACGTGCTGCTCTCAGGGCGCAGCGGCGAACAGCTGGAGGCCAATTGCAAGACGATCAATGCCGAAGGCAAAGGTAAGGCCGACTGGATTTGGGCCGATCTCGGTGATGAAGGCTTCGTGCAGACGGCAACGACGGCGGTGAAGGAGAAGTTCGGAGGGCTCGATATCCTCGTCAACAATACCGGCGGCCCGGCACCCGGCACGACCGAGGACATGACGGCCGAAAAGCTCGAAACCTATTTCCTCTCCATGGTCGCCCGCGTGATCACGCTCACCAATGCGCTGCTGCCCGGCATGAAGGCGCAGGGCTGGGGCCGCATCCTGACGGTCGCCTCCTCAGGCGTGATCGAACCGATCCCTAATCTGGCGCTGTCGAACACGCTGCGCCCGGCGCTTGCCGGCTGGAGCAAGACGCTTGCCTCCGAGGTGGCGGGCTTCGGCATCACCACCAACCTGCTCCTGCCCGGCAGCATCCTGACGAGGCGGCTCGACGATCTCGACGGTGCTGCCGCCAAGCGGACGGGCAAGAGCCTAGAGGAAATCCGCGCCGACAAGGAGGCGCGCATCCCGGTCGGCCGCTACGGCAAGGTCGAGGAATTTGGCGCCACGGCCGCCTTCCTGTGCAGCCAGCCGGCAAGTTACATCACCGGCTCGCTCATCCGCTGCGATGGCGGCGCGGCGCGATCCGTCTGAAGGCGCTTTCAGCCGAGGCGGGAGGCGGCGGCCCATGCCGCCACGCTCCGCGCCATCTGTTCGACATTCAGAGGATCGTCTGCCAGTTCGGCGAGTTCGGAAAGCCGATGGAAGCCTGTCAGGATCGCGATGCGCCGCCGGTCGAGTTTGCGTCCGGTCAGCCCCTCATAGGCCGAGACGATGCGCGCGGTCAGATCGGCCGAGATGAAGTTCGAATAGATGAACTCCTGGTGCAGCGGGCCGAAACCGGAATCGGCGAAATCGTAGATCCCGTTGAGCCTGCCCTGCGCATAGTCGAAGGCCATGTTCCAGCCGTGACCGTCGAAGAAACCGTAGACATTGCCGTAAGGATCCGGCGGCAAGGCTTCGAAGTCCGCAACGACGGCCTGCGCGAAGTTCCGGATATCAGGCGCAAGCAGCGGCAAGGCCTTCGTTCGCACCGCTTCCGGCGATTGCCATGGCTGTATTGTAGCGGCGCCGGCCGATCGCAGCCGATCGGCATCGAGCTCGTGCAGCTCGGCATAAAAACGCGCGAGATCGTCCGCGAGACGCTGACGATTACCTTCGCCGAGCGCATCATAATCCTCGGCAATGAGATGTTCGCCCTCGAGCTTCGCATGGCTGGAGAAGATCGGCGGCCCGTCATGAATGCGCATATCGGGAACGGCCATCGATAGCGACGGCCTGATGATGGCGAGTACGGCAGCTTCTTTCACCAGCGCTCTTTCAGCGCCGAGATGACGGGGAAACTTGAAGATCAGCGTGTCGTCCACATCGACCGCCATCGAATCCCAGCTTTTCGCCGTGAGCCGGAAGACCGCGCCGGTGAGATGAGGAAACACGCTTGTTATGAGAGAGCGAAATTCGCTGGCGTCCAACTCAGCCATGACGACCCTACCTTCTCTTTTGCCGCCTCTTGTTTTGCAATCGGCGGGCTGTGGATCGACGTCATCTTTCTTGCGAAATCGCCCGTCGAAACGCACGCGGTTGCTCCTATATTAGTATAGTTTGAATATTACGGAATATTCATTACAAAAATTTAAGCCCTTATAACCACTTAGTGATCGCGACCGGGCAATTATGTCTTTTTTGCGCCGCAATATAAGCGGCTCAATCAGGGCATAAAATTTTCGCAACCTTGCCCAAGACCGGTCTCGCCCATGAAGAAATTTTGGATCACCGTCAGCGTTGTCGCTGTTGCCGCCGTCGGCCTCTGGCAATTCGGCAATTTCATTCCCTATGCCGCCCAGGTGCCTTACCTCTCGAAGCTGATCAAACAGCCGTCAGGCAGCACCGGCGGAGAGCAGGCGCAGGCCGATCAGGGAGCGGATGGCGGGCAACATCAAGGCGGCGGCCGCCGGCGCGGTGGCGGCGGCCCGACGGTCGTCAAAACGGTCGCCGCGGTGAAAACGGCACTGCCGACGGATGTGACGGCGTCCGGATGGGCCGATGCCGACGATAACACGACCATCGCGGCGCAGGAGCAGGGCCTGATCGTCAGCATCAACGGCCAGGATGGGGCGACCGTCAAAACCGGCGACCTGATCGCCAAGCTGGACGACCGGACGGCCAAGGCCGCCGTCGACAAGGACAATGCGATGATCGTGCGCGACACCGCGACCCTTTCGGAATCCGAGACGGCGCTGGTGCGGGCGCAGGACCTGTTCGACCAGAAGGCAGGCACCCAGCAGAGCCTCGATCAGGCGAGAGCCGCCCGTGACACCGCCGCGGCCACGGTCGACGCGGACAAGGCGACGCTCGCCTCGGATCAGATCATTCTCGAGAATACCGACATTCGCGCGCCCTTCGACGGCCGGCTCGGCGACATCGCCATCAGCAAGGGGGCTTTCGTCAATGCCGGCTCGGCAATCGTCACCATCGCGAAATACGATCCGATCTATGTGAAATTCCACCTGCAGGAACGCTATCTGCGCGAGCTGAAGAACGCGCTCGCAGCCGGCCCGGTCGAGGTCAGCACGGTTCCCTCCTCCAGCAAGGGGCAGGTCCGCAAGGGCGAGATCAGCTTCTACGACAACACTGTCGACACCGCCTCCGGCACGATCCTCGCCAAGGCGAAATTCGAGAATGCCTCCGGCGCGCTCTGGCCCGGCCAGTCGGTCAACATCGTCGTGCATTTCGACAATGCCGAACAGCAGGTGGTCGTGCCGACGGTTGCCGTCAGCCCCGGCCCGGACGGTTTCTTCGCCTTCGTCGCCAAGGACGGCAAATCCCATCTGACCCCCGTCAGCGTCGCCCGGGCCAATGGCGGCTTTACCGCGATAGAATCGGGCCTTTCGGAAGGCGACCATGTGGTCGTCGAGGGTCAGGGCGAGCTCAGCGACCAGCAGGCGATCAAGGAGCAGTTCGACGACAAGACGCTCGATGTCGCTTCCGCCGATGAGCCTCGGCAGCAGCAGTCCCAGACGATCGTGGTGGGAGGTCAGCAATGATCCCCAATTTCTGCATTCAGCGCCCCGTCGCGACGACGCTGCTTGCCATCGGCGTCATTCTGGCCGGCCTTGCCGGTTATCAGCTCGTGCCGGTCGCAGCCTTGCCGCAGGTCGATTTTCCCACCATCAACGTTTCGGCGCAGCTGAGCGGCGCCTCGCCGCAGACTATGGCGACCTCGGTCGCCACGCCGCTGATCAAGCAGTTCGAGACCATTCCCGGGATCAGTGAGATCAGCGCATCGAGCTCCCTCGGCAGCACCAGCATCGTGCTCCAGTTCGACCTCAACCGTGATATCGATGCGGCGGCGGCCGACGTGCAGGCCGCAATCTCGCATGCGACCCGGCAGCTGCCCGACAATCTGACGACGCCGCCGAGCTACCGCAAGACCAACCCGGCCGATGCGCCGGTCATGCTGCTCTCCGTGCAAAGCAACACCATGCCGCGCAGCAAGCTCGACGAGATCGCCGAAGACATCATCTCGCCGTCGCTTTCGACGCTGCCCGGCGTCGCCCAGGTCAGCGTTTACGGTGCGCAGACCTATGCCGTGCGCGTCGAGGTCGATCCGAACAAGCTTTTGACCCGCGGCATCGGCATCGATACCGTCAATAAGGCGCTGGCTGCGGCCAACAGTCAGCAGCCTGTGGGAACGCTGCAGAACAATTCGCAGAGCATGACCATCACCGCGAACACCCAGCGCACCAATGCCGACCAGTTCCGCTCGCTTGTTATCGCCAATCCGAACGGCGCGCCGATCCATCTCGGCGATGTCGCCGATGTGCAGGATAGCGTCGAGAACCAATATACCGGCAGCTGGTATGACGGACAGCGCGGCATCATCCTCGCCATCCAGCGTCAGCCGGACGCCAATACGGTCGATGTCGTCGATGCGATCAATGCCAAGCTGCCGCAGCTTCACGCCGAAATCCCCTCATCGGTCACCACTGTCGTCATGAACGATGCCGCAAAGCCGATTCGCGCGGCCATCGCAGACGTGAAGTTCACGCTGCTGCTGACCATCGGCCTCGTCGTCCTCGTCATCTACCTCTTCACCGGCCATGCGACCGCGACGATCATTCCGGGGCTTGCCGTTCCGCTGTCGCTGATCGCGACCTTCGGCATGATGTATGTGCTCGGCTACAGTATCGACAACATCTCCCTGCTCGGGCTGACGCTCGCGGTGGGTCTAGTGGTCGACGACGCGATCGTCATGCTGGAAAACATCCTGCGCCATGTCGAGGAAGGCATGCCGGTGCGGGAGGCGGCGATCAAGGGGGCCGGCGAAGTCAGCTACACCATCATTTCCATGTCGGTTTCGCTGATCGCGGTCTTCATCCCGATCCTCTTGATGGGCGGCGTCGTCGGCCGCGTCTTCAACGAGTTCGGCATGGTGGTCGCCATCGCCATCATCTCGTCGGCGATCGTCTCGCTGACCGTGACGCCGATGCTCGGCTCGCGCCTCTCCAACAATCACAGCCGCCCGCCGCTTCTCATCCGTCTCTTCGATGCCGGCTTCGAGCGGACGCTTAACGGCTATGACAGGGCGGTCGGCTGGTGCCTTCGCCATCGCCTGACGATCCTCGGGGTTTTCCTCGGCTCGGTGGCGCTGACTATCTATTTCTTCATGACGCTGCCGACGAGCTTCTTCCCGCAGGAGGATATCGGCCGCCTGACGATCAGCACCCAGGCCCGGCAGGATATTTCCTATTCCGCCATGGAGGCGCTGCAGAAACAGGCGGCGGCAGCCGTGAAGGCGAACCCGGCCGTCAACCACGTGATGTCGACGATCGGCGGCAACCCGAACAAGCCGCAGAACAACGGCTCGATGTTCGTCGAGCTCAAGGACAAGAAGGAGCGCCCGCCGCTCGATCAGACGTTGCGCGAACTGCGCACGGCAATCAACAAGATCCCGGGCATACAGGCCTTTGTGACACCGAACCAGAGCCTGCGCTTCGGCGGCCGCCAGACTGCCAGCCAGTATCAGCTGGTCATCCAGGCGCTGAGCGCCGACCAGACCAACCTCTGGGCCGGCAAGGTCCAGGCGGCGATGAGCAAGGAGCGGCTGTTCACCGACGTCACCTCGGATGCCCAGAACAACGCCCTGCAGGCCAATATTGTCATCGATACGGAGCGGGCGGCCGCCTACGGGATCGACAATGACACGCTGCGCACGACGCTGCAAGAATCCTTCAGCGGATATGCGGCTGCGGAAATCCAGTCGACCGGCGACAGTTATGATGTCATCGTCGAATACGACACGAGTAAGCCCTGGGACGACCAGAAGCTGTCGGAAATCCGCGTTGCCTCGTCCAACGGCAGCCTGGTGCCGCTTTCGAACTTCGCGCATGTCCAGCGCACCACCGGTCCTGTCACCATCAACCAGACCGGCCAGCTCGTCTCGACGACCGTCTCCTTCAACCTGCCGGAGGGCGTCTCGCTCAGCGACGCGACGGCGGCGATCGACCAGATCAAGAAGGACATCGGCATGCCGACCGACGTCTTCACCTCCTATGGCGGCACGGCGGAGATCTTCCAGCAGTCGCAGGGCAATACACCCTATCTGATCCTGGCGGCCGTGCTGACCATCTATGTCGTGCTCGGCGTGCTCTATGAGAGCTTCATCCACCCGCTGACCATTCTCTCCGGCCTGCCGGCGGCGGCCTTCGGTGCGCTGCTGGCCCTGAAGATCATGGGCTTCGACCTGTCGATCATCGCCCTGATCGGGCTGCTGATGCTGATCGGCATCGTCAAGAAGAACGCGATCATGATGATCGACGTGGCGGTGGAGACCATGCGCACCACGGGAGAGAAGGCGACGGCGGCAATCCACGAGGCCTGCGTGCGGCGCTTCCGGCCGATCATGATGACCACCTTCTGCGCCCTGCTCGGCGCCCTGCCGATCGCGCTCGGCACCGGCGCAAGCTCGGAGCTGCGGCAGCCGCTCGGCATCGCCGTCGTCGGCGGCCTGATCGTCTCGCAGATGCTGACGCTGTTCATCACCCCAGTCATCTTCGTCGAGATGGACCGCTTCGGAAACTTCCTCGGCCGCCTGATGGGCGGAAAAAAGGTGGAGGAACCGGTGGTACGGGAGGCAAGGGCAATGGCTGCCGAATGATGACGGCCCTCTGAGTTCGGCATCACCCATCAGCCCTTGCGGCGCACTTCTTTTCCCTGCCCGGGAGAAGAAGTGCGCCAGCGACCACATCCGCTTTCGATCCTCTTGAATGTGTCACGCCTCTGTGGCATCACCCGCCCTCCTTGATCCGGGCGCTGACACGCCCTTTCGCGGAGCAACGCTCCGTCTTCAATAACAATCGGCATGAAAGAGGTGCGGGCATGGCTCAGGCGCTGGGTTTGGACTTCGGCACGACCAATACGGTTCTCGCCATGGCGGATGGCGGGGCGACGCGCTCGATGGCGTTCACGAGCACGGCGGGAACGGCCGACAGCATGCGCACGGCGCTGTCCTTCATGAAGGATGCGCAGCTCGGCGCGTCGGCGCTGAAGGTGGAGGCGGGCCATGCGGCGATCCGCCAGTTCATCGACAATCCCGGCGAATGCCGCTTTCTGCAGTCGATCAAAACCTTTGCGGCCAGCGCGCTGTTCCAGGGCACACTGATCTTTGCCAAGCGGCATAATTTCGAGGATCTGATGGAGGTTTTCGTCAGGCGGCTGCGCAACTATGCCGGCGACAATTGGCCGTCCGACGTCAGCCGCATCGTCACCGGCCGGCCGGTGCATTTTGCCGGCGCCAGCCCCGATCCTGACCTGGCGACCGAACGCTACAACGAGGCGCTGTCGCGTTTCGGCTTTCCCGAAATCCACTATGTCTACGAGCCGGTCGCCGCCGCCTTTTATTTCGCGCAGAACCTGAAGCAGGATGCGACCGTGCTGGTCGCCGATTTCGGCGGCGGCACGACCGACTATTCGCTGATCCGCTTCGAGACCATCGCCGGCAGGCTGACGGCAACACCGATCGGCCATTCCGGCGTCGGCGTCGCCGGCGATCATTTCGACTACAGGATGATCGACAACATCGTCGCGCCGCAGATCGGCAAGGGCAGCCATTTCAAAAGCTTCGACAAGATCCTTGAAGTCCCGTCCAACTATTATTCCAGCTTCGGCCGCTGGAACCAGCTGTCGATCTTCAAGACCACACGCGAATTCGAGGATCTGAAGAAGCTGGTGCGTACCAGCCTGGAGCCGGAAAAGCTCGAAATCTTCATCGACCTGATCGACCACGACGAGGGCTATCCGCTCTATCAGGCGGTCTCGGCGACCAAGATGGCGCTCTCGGCCTCTGAAGAAGCGCCTTTCGATTTCGCGCCGCTCGGACGTGGCGGACATCGCAGCATCCGGCGCAGCGACTTCGAGGGCTGGATCGCCGAGGATCTTGCCCGCATCGAAGGCGCGCTCGACGAGGTGCTCGACAAGACCGAGACGAAGGCGTCGGAGATCGACAAAGTGTTCCTGACTGGCGGCACGTCCTTCGTGCCGGCCGTGCGCCGCATCTTCACCGAGCGCTTCGAACGCGACCGGATCGAAAGCGGCGGCGAGCTGCTGTCGATCGCCCATGGCCTGGCGCTGATCGGCGAACGCGACGACATCGCGCAATGGACTGTGCAATAGAACAGGCAGGAGCGGGCAATCTGTCGCCCGCCCTTTCAATGCCCATTTCTCTCCGCTAGACTTGCCGCATGATCTCCGCCAACGACCTTTCCCCCGCCGAGCTCGCAGCGCTTCTGCATTTCCATGCGGATGCCGGCGTGGAGTGGCTGCTGCAGGAAGAGGCGATCGACCGCTTCGCCGAATTCGAGGCGATGAAGGCCGCCCGCCGCCCGGCTGCTCAGGCGCAACAGCAGCCGGGCGCGGGGGAACGCCTGTCTCCCGGAGAGCGGCAGGCAACGCCGCGTCCAAGTGCAGCGGCGCGTCCGGCCCCGGCTTCCAGTCCGCAACCTGCGATACCGGATGGCGAGGCGGTGCAGCAGGCGCGTTTCGTGGCCGAAAGCGCGCGCTCGCTCAGCGAACTCAAGACCGCACTCGAAGGCTTCAACGGCTGCAATCTCAAACATAGCGCCCGCTCGACCATCTTTGCCGACGGCGACGCCGAAAGCGGCATCATGGTTATCGGCTCGGCACCGAGCGCCGAAGACGATCGCGAAGGCGCGCCCTTCTCCGGAAAATCCGGCCAGCTGTTCGACAAGATGCTGGCGGCGATCGGGCTGAACCGCTCGAGCGTTCTGCTGACGCAGGTCATTCCCTGGCGTCCGCCGGGCAACCGCGCAGCCTCGGCGGCCGAAATGGACATTTGCCGCCCGTTCATCGAGCGGCAGATCGCGCTGGCCGAACCCCAGGTCATCCTGCTGCTCGGCAATTTTTCAGCGCGCTTCTTCTTCGGCGAAAACGATACTATCCACGGGCTGCGCGGCCGCTGGAAGGAAATTGCGGTCGCCGACCGCGTCATTCCCGCGATCGCCAGCCTGCATCCTCAGGATCTGTTAACCGCGCCCGTCAACAAGCGGCTCGCCTGGAACGACCTGCTGGCTTTTCAGGCAAAGCTTAAGTCCCTTTCTCTGCTTAGAAATTAGCCGAAATTGAATAATTTATGAATCGATCCATGCGTTTTTCGCATGGCTGCATCGCGCTAGGATGCATTGCGGAATCTATGTTGCATTGCAATATAGGCCTGTGTCTTGGGAGGAATCACAGGAACCAAGGCCATGAACAAGAGATTTCGTCCTATCCATTGCGGGTTTGAAACCCTTCGCCTAGCCAGCGATCCAGTTCGCTCCACTCAGGGCTACAGCCGTCTCGGCTTTGCCACGAACGAACAGATGATTGCCCGCGGCACCGGCATCAACAGCCGCACGGCGCGCCCGACCGCCATCTTCTCCGACTTCCAGCAATATTGAGCGGCAGGCGCTTCTGCCTGCCTTTTACCTGTAAGAGTAACAAGATGACGATCCTGATATCGCTCCTGCGCAACATCGAGACCTTCGAACATATTCGCGTCGCGGTCTGTGCAGCGCGGGAATACGAGCGCGAGCTTTCCGTCAAGCCGGCCGATGCCGGCGCAAGCGTCGCGGCCATCGTTCTCTGATCAGAAGCCATCCCATCGATCCGGGCTCACTCTAAGTCCTCGCATTGTGCTTTCCTGATATCGATTCCGGTTTTCCGATCGATGCGGTAGCCCACTCGAAAGCTTCGTCGACATAGGCGAATTTGACCGCCTGCCAGGCGCGATATTGCTCGACGAAATCCCGCGATACCCAAAGATGCGTCTTGCGTGTTTCGTCTTGCCAGCCGAGGCAGCCGCGCTGCGCGGCCTTTGCCAGCAAACGCTGCAGATGGGTGCGCGACATCATGAAATCGGCGGCGAGCGCGCGGGTTTCGACGCGGCCGACCGGGAACCTGTCGGGCTCGGCGTTTTCGATATCCATCCGGGCCATGAGGTGGTCGACGACGAGGCCGCCGGCCTCCGTCCAGAGGAACAGCGCCACCTGCTCCGGCGGTTCGCGCCAGGCGGCATCTTCCAGGCAATGGCGGGCGATACGCGGCTGGATGAGCCTCATCAGGGATGGATTTGCCTGGAAAACGGCAGCCCTTTCACCGCCATCGAGCAGGTCGAGCGCAGCGAGATTGGAGTGGATCCAGGCAAACATCGCCTGGTAACTGACTTCGGCGGGTTCGAAATGACGCGGCCGCCGCCGCTCGTCGCCAGGCGTGTGGGTGATGAAGCGGTAGGTATGGAGCTCTTCGATGAAGGCGAGCACCGTGTTGCGGCTTGCCACCTTGTGTGCGGTGATGCGCCCGGTCAGCCGCACTGCGGTCAAGCCCGACGTCGGATCGCTCGGATCATATTCCAGATTGAGGGCAAAGGCGGTCTGGGTCAGAAGCCACCGCTGCTGGGAAGCGAGCAACCGCGCCAGCCGCGGACCGGCATCGAACATGCCGCGCAACTGCCCAGCCAAAAAGCGGATGCTCATCAGAAAGGAAGGATTCCTTACCAATTGCTCCGCCGTGAACGCCATTATGCTTCTCTCCACCGCCGCTCGCAGGCCAGCGTTCGGAGCAATGAAACCGAAAGCTTCTCCGGCATCAGCGGCCATTCAGACATGCGCAGCTTCGAATAAATGATATTCGCTCATCTTCAACAATCATATTCTGCCGCCGAGCGATATCACAAGAATTCGCCACCGTTTTCGCTCTGTACGCGCAAATTTCAAACAACCACAATCTCTGCGTTAAATATCTTCGATATCATAAGCTTACACACCGATCAGGCCTGCGGCGTCGAGGCCTTGCGGGCCTCTCGCTGCTCGATGCCCAGCTGGTGCTCGCGGTAGATGATGAAGATGCCGGCGGCGACGATGATGGCTGTTCCGATCAGCATGGTGACGCTCGGGACGTCGCCGAAGACGAAATAGGCGACGATACTGCCGAGCAGGATCGAGGTGTATTCGAACGGCGCGACGGTGGAGACATCGGCGTGGCGATAGCTTTCCGTCAGCAGGATCTGCGCGACGCCGCCGCAAAAGCCGGCAGCGATCAGATAGAGCGCCGACGGCCATGGCAGGACGAGCCAGCCGAAAGGCAGGGAGGCGAGCGAAAAAACCGATGCGGTGAGCGAGAAATAAAGCACGATCGTCGCCGTCTTTTCCTCCTCGACGAGGCGGCGCACCTGGATCATCGCCATGCCGCCGAGAACGGCCGAAAGCAGTACCGCGAGCGCGCCGATGGCCTGTTCGGCCTCCATGCCGCCATCACGAAACAGGGTGAGTTTCGGCCAGGAGACGATGGCGACGCCGACGATGCCGATCAGAACGGCGCTCCAGCGATAGATGCGCACGGTCTCGCCGAGGAAAACCGCAGCGAAGATGACGGCGACGAGCGGCAAGGCGTAACCGAGCGCGATCGCTTCCGGCAGCGGCAGATGCAGGAGACCGTAAAAGCCGAAAGCCATCGACAGGATGCCGATCGTGCCGCGCTTCAGGTGGCCGACCGGATTGGCGGTGTAGAAGGCGGCGCGCAACTGCCCGATATAGGCGAGGTAGGCCATGATCGGAAAGAGCGCGAAGAAGGACCTGCAGAAAGTGACCTGACCCGGCGGGATGTCCGAACCGGCCAGCTTGATGAAGGTCTGCATGGCCAGGAAGACCACGACCGACGAGACTTTCAGCGCAATGCCTCTCATCGGGTTTTTGAGAACCGAGTGCATGATCCTGGCTCTTGATGCTGACTTGAACAGAATGGGGAGACGCGTTCGACTCGGGAACGCTGCGGAACACCTTCCATCGTAACGAAAGAAAATCCTAATGGGCGAAAAAACCGCAGGCAGTGAGGGAGAATCGTAAAATCGCCTCCCGCCGCAAGCCCGGCCGCGCCTATGGCGCTGAAATTCTCTCCCTTGGGCTATTTCCCCCTAAAATGTTCAGCACTCGGCGCGCCTCGTTAACCAATTGAAAACCATAGCCAAGCATCGTTTTCCCACGCTTATCTAGAAATTTTCTTCACCGCCAAACGATTGCCCGACCGTCCAGGATCATCTGATGAAGCCGCTCAGCGCAGAAACCATTGCCCAGTCGCAGAACGCGACGCCGCGCTCCATGCGCATCGTCACCGACGGCATCAGCATCGATCTCGAGCGGTTCAGCGCCGACAACACCCATATCGTCAAGCAGATCAAACTGCTGGCGATCAACGCGCTGATCGAAGCGGCAAGAGCCGGCGAGACCGGCAAGGGCTTTGCGGTCGTTGCCAATGAGGTGCAGCGGCTGGCGCAGATCGCCACCGACATCACCGGCAGGTTCGAGAGCAACGTGCTCGGCCGCATCGGCCTCAGCCGCGCCATGGCCGATTCGCTGGTCGAGGAGATGGAGGGCGTCCGCCTCACCGATCTTGCTCAGACGCTGGTGCAGCTCATCGTCCGCAATCTCTTCGAGCGCACCGCCGACGTGCGCTGGTGGGCGACGGATCCGGCGCTCTGGCATGCGCTGCAGGAGCCCGGCCGAGACACAGTCGCGTTTGCGGCGGAGCGGCTCGGCGCCATCAACCGCTTCTATACCGTCTATCTCGATCTCGTGATGACCGACCTTTCGGGCAAGGTCATCGCATCCGCAAATCCCGATTTCCAGCGCAAGATCGCCAGCACGAGCCTTGCCGGCGATCCGTGGTTCCGCGCCGCTTCGGCCTGCGCCTCCGGCGACGCCTATATCGTCGACGAGGTCAAGGCGAGCCCGCTCCATAACAACAGGCATGCGCTCGTCTATGCCACAGGCATCCGCGAAGGCGGCAAACTGAACGGAAAGCTGATCGGCACGCTCGGCGTCTATTTCGACTGGCAGAACCAGGGCCAGGCGATCGTCGAGAAAGAGGCGAACCTGCCGCCGCAGTTGGCGGAAAAGACGACGGTCATGCTGCTCGACGGCAAGAGCAGGGTCATCGCCACCACCAATCCCGCCCTGCTCTTTTCCCATTTCGCGCTCGCCAATCCCTCGGGCCAGGCAAAAGGCAGCTACTATGACAATAACGGCTCCATCGTCGCCTTCGCGCGCACCCTCGGCTACGAGGATTATGACGGGCTCGGCTGGTACGGCGTGGTCGTGCAGCGGACGGACAGCGACGCGGAGATCAAGGCGGCGCTCAATCTGAAATAGCGGCCTTTCTTCCGGGCGCTGACTTCATCAGTTTGAAATAAGATATTTTGCCCGCGAACTTCGTGTTCGCGGGCAATTTGCTTTAACTTTAGTTCAGACTTTAATGTAATCATGCCCGGCAAATTTATGGCAGAGTGCGCCCGCCTCTGTATTCCGCAGTGTCCAATAACGGTCTTCAGGAAACACCATGCGAACAGATACCGGCCAGGTCATTCATCTGGCAGATTACCGTCCCACCGACTTCGTGCTGGAACGCGTGGACCTGACTTTCGAACTCGACCCGACGGAGACGAAGGTCGAGGCACGTCTCATCTTTCACCGCCGCCCCGGCGCCGACCCCTTGGCGCCGATCGTTCTCGACGGCGATGAACTGACGCTGTCGGGGCTGCTGTTCGACCAGGTGGAACTGGATCCTTCACGCTACGACGCGACACCGGAAAGCCTGACCGTGCGCGATCTGCCGGAAAGTGCCCCCTTCGAGCTGACGATCACCACGATCATCAACCCTGAGGCCAATACGCAGCTGATGGGCCTCTACCGCACCGGCGGCATCTACTGCACCCAATGCGAGGCGGAAGGCTTCCGCCGCATCACCTATTTCCCTGATCGCCCCGATGTGCTTGCGCCGTTCACGGTCAACATCATCGCCGACAAGGACGCCAACCCGCTGCTGCTGTCGAACGGCAACTTCCTCGGCGGCGCCGGCTACGGCCCCGGCAAGCATTTCGCCGCCTGGTTCGATCCGCATCCGAAGCCAAGCTATCTTTTCGCCCTCGTCGCCGGCGATCTCGGCGTCGTCGAAGACACGTTCACGACCATGTCCGGCCGCGAGGTGGTGCTGAAGATCTATGTCGAGCACGGCAAGGAGCCGCGCGCGGCCTATGCCATGGACGCGCTGAAACGCTCGATGAAGTGGGACGAAGAGCGGTTCGGGCGCGAATACGATCTCGACATCTTCATGATCGTCGCGGTCTCCGACTTCAACATGGGCGCGATGGAGAACAAGGGCCTCAATATCTTCAACGATAAATACGTCCTTGCCGATCCCGAGACCGCGACCGACGCCGACTACGCCAATATCGAGGCGATCATCGCGCATGAATATTTCCACAACTGGACCGGCAACCGCATCACTTGCCGCGACTGGTTCCAGCTGTGCCTCAAAGAAGGTCTCACGGTTTACCGCGACCACGAGTTCTCGTCCGACCAGCGCTCGCGTCCGGTCAAGCGCATCGCCGAAGTGCGCCATCTGAAATCGGAGCAGTTTCCCGAGGACAGCGGTCCGCTCGCCCACCCGGTTCGGCCGACGAAGTATCGCGAAATCAACAATTTCTACACGACGACCGTCTACGAGAAGGGCAGCGAAGTCACGCGCATGATCGCGACGCTGCTCGGCAAGGATGGCTTCAAGAAGGGCATGGATCTTTATTTCGACCGTCACGACGGCCAAGCCGTGACGATCGAGGATTTCGTCACATGCTTCGAGGATTCAAGCGGTCGCGACCTGAAACAATTCTCGCTCTGGTATCACCAGGCCGGCACCCCGCTCGTCACCGCATCGGGCAGCTATGATGCGGCAGCCGGCAGCTTCACCCTGTCGCTCGAGCAGATGACGCCCGCCACTCCCGGCCAAGCGAACAAAGAGCCGATGCATATTCCGCTGAGCCTCGCGCTCTTCGGCGAAAACGGCGGCAAGATCGAGCCGACCTCGGTCGAGGGCGCCGAATATACCGACGACGTGCTGCACCTGACCGGCCGCACGCAGACGGTGGTGTTCCACGGCATCGGCTCACGGCCGGTCGTTTCGATCAACCGCAGCTTTTCGGCGCCGATCAGCCTTCACTTCGACCAGAGCCCGGCCGATCTGGCGCATCTCGCCCGCCATGAGACGGATCATTTTGCCCGCTGGCAGGCCCTGACCGATCTGGCGCTGCCGAACCTGCTGAAAGCGGCCCGCGACGCCCGCGAGGGCAAGCCTGTCGTCTGCGAGGCGACCTTCATCGAAACATTGATCGCGGCCGCCGCCGACGAGAGGCTCGAGCCTGCCTTCCGGGCCCAGGCACTGGCGCTGCCGAGCGAATCCGACATCGCCCGCGAACTCGGCGGCAACAACGATCCCGACTCCATCCATGCCGGCCGTCAGGCGATCCTGAAGCAGATCGCCGATGCCGGAAAGGGCGTCTTTGCCGCGCTCCATACAGCGACGACGGCATCCGGCGGTTTCAGCCCGGACGCCAAGAGCGCCGGCCTGCGCGCCCTTCGCAACAGCGCGCTGACCTATCTTTCGTATGCCGAACAGACGCCGGCCCGCGCCAAGGCCGCTTTCGACGCGGCCGACAACATGACTGATCTCAGCCATGCGCTGACGATCCTCGCCCATCGTTTCCCCGACAGCGCGGAGACGAACGAAGCGCTGGCCGCCTTCCGTCAGCGTTTTGCGGAGAATGCGCTCGTCATCGACAAGTGGTTTGCGATCCAGGCCGGGATTCCGGGTGCGAAAACCCTGGAGCGGGTCCGCGCCCTCATGGACAATCCGCTCTTCAAGCGGACCAATCCCAACCGCATGCGTTCGCTAGTCGGCACCTTCGCCTTTGCCAATCCGACCGGTTTCGGCCGCGCCGACGGCGAAGGTTACCGTTTCCTCGCCGGCCAGATTCTCGATATCGACGGGCGCAACCCGCAGCTTGCCGCACGCATTCTCACCTCCATGCGTTCCTGGCGCGCGCTGGAACCGGTGCGCGCCGATCATGCGCGCGCCGCACTCACCGAGATCGAGCGATCTACTGCTCTTTCAACCGACGTGCGCGATATCGTCGAACGCACGCTTAAAGGGTAGTTTCATTCGACCAGCCGCGACGCTGAAGTGCGGCGGCTGGTCGGCCAGTGATTCGAATCACCCGAAAAACACGAGAATATAAATAGTTAACGGATTTTTACCTTTGCCTCTGGACAAGGCGAATCACCCATGATTCTCTAGGTCAGGTTCGAGCGAGCGGCGCGCGAATCACACGAGGGACAAGGCGAAGAGATGATGGACGTGCGGCGGGCAACCGTGGCCGGAGGACGGCTGCGTGTCGATTTTGGCGGGCTGAAAGCCTGGCGCGACAGCCTTTCCGGTCAGGCAAAATCGGAGCCGCTTCTTCGTCACCTGCCGAAGGCCGAGCTTGCCTTGAAGCGCGCCATTCCGGCTCTGATCGTCGCCTTCCTCTCCGTCGTCGCCGCTTCGCATTTCTTCGGCATGATGAGCGAATACACGCGTCTGGAATCCTCGGCTCGCCATGCCACGGCACTTTCGGCAGCGACCGCCGCCGCCGTGTTTGACGATGCGGCAGAGATATTCGACAGCGGCGATATCGGCAAGGCGCAGGCCCGCCTCGCCAAGTACCTGCCTCAGGACCGGCTGGACAACGGCGCTTTCGTGCTGCTCGTGCAGGCAAGCGGCAAGGTTTTTGCGGCGACGACCGCCGGGCTCCCGCATGTCGGCAACAACGTCGGCGATTTCTTTCCTGAGGTTTCGGCGATCCGCCGTTTCGGCGATCGGGCCGGCGTCATCGAAACGACGATCGGCGGCGTGCCGCACTATGCCGAGATCACGCTGGTGGGCAATGCCGGCGGCTATATCGTCGCCGCCACCTCGCTCGAGGAGGTCGGCCGGCTCTGGCGCGAGGAGCTAGCGCTCAATGTGACGCTGTTTGCCGGCATTTCCTCGATCCTGCTCGTCATCCTCTATGCCTATTACACGCAGGTGAAGCGCGCACGCGACGCCGACGACATCTTCCTGGAATCGAACCTGCGCGTCGAGACGGCGTTGTCGCGCGGCCGCTGCGGCCTTTGGGATTTCGATTTTGAGAACCGCGAATTCTTCTGGTCTCGCTCGATGTACGACATGCTCGGCCTGCCGGGCTCCGACAAGACGATGGGCTTCGGCGAGGCCGCGCGGCTGATGCACCCCGATGATGGCGGGCTCTACGAGATCGCGCGTGCCATCGCCAATGGCCACTCCGGCCAGGTCGATCAGATCTTCCGCATGCGCCATGCCGGCGGCCACTATGTGTGGATGCGCGCCCGCGCCCAGGTGATCCGCAGCAATTCCGGCCGCATGCACCTGATCGGCATCGCCATGGACGTGACCGAGCAGCATCGGCTCGCCCAGCGTTATGCGGAAGCCGACCAGCGGCTCGCCGACGCCATCGAATGCACCTCCGAGGCCTTCGTGCTCTGGGACAAGAATGATCGGCTGGTCATGTGCAATACGCACTTCCAGCAAGCTTACGGCCTGCCGGACAGTGTGCTGGTGCCCGGCACCGAGCGCTCGATCGTCAATGCCGCCGCCGCCCGCCCTGTCATCGAGCGGCGGATCGCCGATGCCGATGGCTCCGGCTATTCGCGCACGACGGAAGTGCAGCTTGCCGACGAGCGCTGGCTGCAGATCAACGAACGACGCACCCGCGACGGCGGCAGGGTTTCGGTCGGCACCGACATCACGCTGATGAAACGCCATCAGGAGCGGCTGCGCGAATCCGAACGCCGGCTGATGGCGACGATCGGCGATCTTTCCGCCTCGCGCCAGACGCTGGAGATCCAGAAATCCGAGCTTTCGACGGCGAACGCCAATTACCAGGCGGAGAAGGACCGCGCCGAGGCGGCCAACAAGGCGAAATCGGAATTCCTCGCCAACATGTCGCACGAGCTGCGCACGCCGCTCAACGCCATCCTCGGCTTCTCCGAAATCCTGCAGAACCAGATGTTCGGGCCGCTCGGCTCGGCGAAATACGACGAATATGCCCGCGATATCCACGACAGCGGCAAACATCTGCTCAACGTCATCAACGACATTCTCGACATGTCGAAGATCGAAGCCGGTCACCTCAAGCTGCACCGCGAGCGGATCGATCTCGTGCCGCTGATCGAGGAAAGCCTGCGCTTCACCGCCATTCCGGCCGCCGAAAAGAACATCGTCATCGACCAGCGCATCTCCTCCGGCCTGACGCTGACGGCCGACCGCCGAGCGATGAAACAGGTGCTTCTCAACCTGCTTTCCAATGCGGTGAAGTTCACCGACAATGGCGGCCGCATCGCGGTGCGCACACGCCGCATTGACGGCGCCGTCCTCGTCACCATTGCCGACACCGGCATCGGCATCCCGCGCTCGGCGCTCTCCAAGATCGGCCAGCCCTTCGAGCAGGTACAGAGCCAGTATGCCAAGAGCAAGGGCGGCTCCGGCCTCGGGCTTGCCATCTCCCGCTCGCTGACCTCGCTGCATGGCGGACGCATGAAGATCCGCTCCCGTGAAGCGGTGGGCACGGTGATCTCGCTGCGTATTCCGGATGACGTCTAGGCTTTCACCGTCGTCAGGAATATCTTCCTGACCGCCTTCGAAAGCCGCTTCACCTCCCCTTCCAGCGTCCTGATGTCGGGGCAGTCACCGGCGCGGCAGACGAGCTCGATGAGGCCGGCCGGCGCGTCATTCGGGTCGAACAGGCCGTCGATGCAGAGGCGGATCAGTTGCGAAAGGCTGGTGTAGAGCGCGAAGGCCTCTAGGCAGATGTCGAGATCGGCCGCCGGCATCAGCCTGTCACCGAGCGCCTTCAGGGCCTCGCCGGTGCTCATTCCATTTACGGCGATTCCGACGCCCCTCGTCGGCGCAATCAGCGCCAGATATTGCGCGATGAATTCGAGATCGATGACGCCTCCGGGCATCAGCTTCAGGTCCCAGGGGCCGGAAGGCGGCTTTTCCTTTTCGATCAGATCGCGCATCTCGGCCACGTCACGCGCCACCTTGGCGATATCGCGATCTGAAGTCAGCACCTCCCGGACGATATGTTCCGCCTCGGCGATCAGGCTGCCGTCGCCTGAGATCAGCCGGGCGCGGCTGAGCGCCATATGCTCCCAGGTCCATGCCTCCTCGCGCTGATATTTGCCGAAAGCATTGATGCGGGTGGCGACCGGACCCTTGTTGCCAGAGGGGCGCAGCCGCATGTCGACTTCGTAGAGCACACCTTCGGCGGTCGGCGCCGACAGGGCGGCGATCAGCCTCTGGGTGATGCGGGTGAAGTAGCGCGTCGCATCGAGCGGCTTTACCCCATCGGATTCGGAGGCGGTGCCGTCATAATCATAGAGCAGGATCAGATCGATATCGGAACCCGCCGTCAGCTCGAAGCTGCCGAGCTTGCCCATGCCCGCAATGGCAATGCGCCCGCCGGGATAAGCGCCATGCGCGGTCCGCATTTCGCTGACCACGGCATCGAGCGCCGCCGCGATGATGAGGTCTGCCAGATGGGTGAAGGCGCGCGCGGCCATCGCGCCGTTGATCGCGCCGGTCAACAGGCGGATGCCGATCAGGAAGCGCTGTTCGGCGGCGAAGATGCGCAGCCGGTCGAGCACTTCCTCATAGTGGCGCGCCTGGACGAGCGAACCTTTCAGCCGCTCGCCGAGATAATCGCGTGTCGGCAGTTCGGCCATCAGACCAGGGTCAAGCATGCCATCGAAGACATGCGGCTTGGCGGCGATCACCTCGGCCAGCTTCGGCGCTGAGGACATGATGTTGACGATCAACGACAGGAGCGCCTGGTTGCTGCCGAGCAGCGAGAAGAGCTGGATGCCGGAGGGAAGGCCGGAGATGAAACTGTCGAAGCGCAGCAGCGCCTCGTCGGCGCGTTTGCTTTCACCGAAGACGCGCAGGAGCTCCGGAGCCAGCTCGGTCAGCCTCTCGCGCGCTTCCACCGATTGCGTCGCGCGGTAGCGGCCGTAGTGCCAGGTGCGGATGATGCGGGAAATGTCGGAGGGTCTGTCGAAGCCGAGCTTCTTCAGGGTCACCAGCGTATCCGGATCGTCGCCCTGGCCGGTGAAGACGAGATTTCCGGTTTCAGCGGAAAGCTTGCTCTCCTGTTCGAAGAGCTGGGCATAACGTCGCTCCACCGTCTTCAATACGCCGACCAGCCGCTCGGCGAAGCTCGGCGTATCGGTGAATCCCGCCATGAAGGCGATGCGCTTCAGATCGGCATCGGTTTCCGGCAGCAAGTGGGTCTGCTCGTCGCGGACCATCTGGATGCGGTGCTCGACATCGCGCAGGAACCAGTAGGCCTCCGTCAATTCGTCACGGGTTTCCGCGTCGATCCATTTCGCTTTGGTGAGTTCGCCAAGCGTTTCTTCCGTTCCCCTGCTGCGCAGCGCCGGCATACGGCCGCCGGCGATCAGCTGCTGGGTCTGGACGAAGAATTCAATCTCGCGGATACCGCCGCGGCCGAGCTTGACGTTATGGCCCTTCACCGCGATTGCGCCGTGACCCTTGTGCGCATGGATCTGCCGCTTGATCGAATGGATGTCGGCGATCGCCGCATAGTCGAGATATTTGCGGAAGACGAAGGGGGCGAGCCCGCGCAGAAATTCGCCGCCTGCCGTGAGGTCGCCGGCCACGGCGCGCGCCTTGATGAAGGCCGCCCGCTCCCAATTCTGCCCCCTGCCCTCATAGTAGATCATCGCCGCGTCGACGGGAATCGCGAGCGGTGTCGAACCGGGGTCGGGGCGTAGCCGGAGATCGGTGCGGAAGACGTAACCGTCCGCCGTACGCTCCTGCAGGATGCGCACCAGCCGCCGCATCATCCGGGGAAAGATCTCGATCGCATCATCCGGGTCGGGAACGATGCCGGCCTCTTCGTCGAAGAAGACGACGAGGTCGATATCGGAGGAATAGTTGAGTTCGGATGCGCCGAGTTTGCCCATGCCGAGCACGATAAGCCCCGAGCCCTCGCTCGGCTTCGCCGGATCCCGCAGCTTTAGCTTTCCGCCCTCATGCGCGGAGAGCAGCAGATGGTCGATCGCGGCAGCGACCGAAGCCTCGGCAAGCCTGCTCAGCCAGGCTGTCGTCACCCGCCCGTCGAAGATACGCGAGAGATCGGCAAGCGCCACGAGGAAGGCCACCTTGCGTTTGATGATGCGCAGCCTGCTCATCACCGCGGATTCGGTGGGTGCAGTTCCCTCGCCGTCCGGCTGCCAGCAGCCGCGCGCCTCGGCCACCAACGCCTCGATCTGCGGCTCCAGCGGTTCGCTGACGGCGCCCGCCAGCACGGCAGGATCGAGATTGACGATTTCGCGCAGATAGGGCGACAGGGTCAGCACGGCCGCGATGAAATCACGCAGCGGCCCCTCCGTCTTCAGCATCGCGGCCACCGACGGCTCGCTTTTACCGGCCTCCTGGAGGTCGGCCAGCGCCAGCTTCAGCTCCGTCTGGCTCAGCGGACGCAGCAGTCCTTCGGCCACATCCTTCAGGCCATGCGTCGATTTCGTCAGCATGCGCTCTCCCTGTCTTACCGCTGAAGGACGCCGTCCACGCAGAATCGCGGGAGCACCTCCTTCGATCGCCAATAAACTAGAGCCCCGGCGGCAAACCGCCAATACGCGATTCAGCCGATCGGATTTCGGCGGAAAAATCAGGCAGCCTTGGCCGGGAAGATCATGCTGACGGTCAGGCCGCGCTGTTCGGGCTTGCCGGGATCGGTATCGGAGAGTTCCAGCCGGCCATTGTGCAGTTCCATCACCGCTTCAACAAGCGAAAGCCCGAGCCCGGTGCCGGGCTTGGTGCGGCTTTCGTCGAGGCGAACGAAGCGTTTCACCACGTCGTCACGCCTGTCGGCCGGAACGCCCGGTCCGTGGTCGGCCACCGAAAGGCAGATCCCGTCCGGGTGCCGGGCGAGTTTCAACGTCACCTCGCCTGCTCCTTCCGTGTCGGAGGAATATTTGATGGCATTGTCGAGCAGGTTGAAGATCGCCTGACCGATCAGCTCGCGATTGCCCAGCACCTCGACATCCGGCTCGATGCTGGATCTCAAGCCAAGC
Source organism: Rhizobium sp. R339 (assembly GCF_002211395.1). NCBI lineage: Bacteria > Pseudomonadati > Pseudomonadota > Alphaproteobacteria > Hyphomicrobiales > Rhizobiaceae > Rhizobium > Rhizobium sp. R339. The sequence goes on along the minus strand of NZ_LOKV01000005.1, from coordinate 134,111 downwards.
CCGGCTTCCTCCGCCGCCGGCTCGTAAAGCTCGGCGCTGTCGGCGACGATGGCCGAGAGCTCCACCGGCGACATCTCCGCCGCGACCGATCCGGCCTCGACCCGGGAGATCATCAGCAGCGCGTTGAAAGTGCGGATCAGCTGGTCCGATTCGGAAATAATGCCTTCCAGCGCTGCGCGCCGGGTATCGCCGTCGCTCATGTCGAGCGCATCGGCCGCCTTGTTGCGCAGCCGCGTCAGCGGCGTCTTGAGATCATGCGCGATATTGTCGGAAACCTGCCGCAGACCCTCGTTGAGCTTCTCGATGCGTTCGAGCATGGTGTTCAGCGACATCGACAGCCGGTCGAATTCGTCGCCGGATCCACCGACCGGCAGGCGCTGCGAGAGGTCGCCGGCCATGATCTTCTTGCTCGCATCCGACATGCGATCGATGCGTTTCAGGGCGTTGCGGCCGATGCCGAACCAGATGATGATCGCGCCGAGCCCCATGATCGCCAAGGCAACCATCAGCGCCTGGCGTACCAGCAGGCGAAACCGCTCCGGGTCGCCAAGGTCGCGGCCGATCAGGATTCTCAAGCCGTTGTCGAGCACGAAAATATTGGCGATGGCCTTATGGCGGCGCTCGACGCCGCCGCCGTCGGTATAGCGCTGGTAGGCGAAGGGAGCCGATGTCCAGCCGATCTCCTCGAAAACACCCGGCTGGACAGATGCGACGTTGCCCGCAAGGATATCCCCGGAGGGGCCGGCGATGATGTAGAGATTGGCGCCGGGCTGGCGGGCGCGCCGCTCCATCGTGCGCAGGAGAAGGTTCATTCCGCCGGCGTCATAGGCGCGCTGCACCTGCTCCACCTCCTGCTTGACGGCGTCGCGGATCTGGCCCGTCAGCAGCCGCTCCGACATCGCCGTCACATAGAAGACGAGCGTTGCGGCGCAGATGGCGAAAAGCAGGATATAGAGTGCCGAAAGGCGGACTGCGGTGGACTTGAAGAGAACCCGGAAGCGGCTCATCCCTCATCCTTGATCATGTACCCCGCGCCCCGAATGGTTTTCAGGAGCGGCTGGCTGAAGTCCTTCTCGATCTTCGAGCGCAGGCGCGAGACATGCACGTCGATGACGTTGGTCTGAGGATCGAAGTGGTAGTCCCAGACGTTTTCGAGCAGCATGGTGCGGGTCACCACCTGGCCGGCATTCTTCATCAGATATTCGAGCAGGCGGAATTCGCGCGGCTGCAGCGGGATTTCCTTGCCGCCTCGGCGCACCTCGTGGGAAAGCCGGTCGAGTTCGAGATCGCCGACGCGGTAGACGACGTCCTGCTCCGGCGTTCCCTTGCGGCGGCCGAGCACTTCGACGCGCGCCAACAGCTCGCTGAAGGCATAGGGCTTCGGCAGATAATCGTCGCCGCCGGCGCGAAGGCCGGTCACGCGGTCGTCGACCTGGCCGAGAGCGGAGAGGATGAGGACCGGCGTATGAATGCCCTTGCGGCGCAATTCGCTGATGACGGAGAGGCCGTCCCGGCGCGGCAGCATGCGGTCGATGACGATGACGTCGTAAGTATTTTCCGATCCCATGAACAGGCCGCTCTCGCCGTCGCTGGCGTGATCGGCGACGATGCCCGCCTCGCGAAAGGCTTTCGTGAGGTAGGCCGCGGCTTCGAGATCATCTTCGATGATGAGAATCTTCATGCGGCCGACATTACCCGCCGGCTGCGTTTCGGCAAGGCTCAAAGCATGTTCCTGCGGGGCGGCGCTCATCGAGATCGTCCTTCAAAGGTCAGATGAATTAAGCCGTGCGGACTTTCGCCCGCACGGCTCCAGTTTCCCGGGGAGATCAGCCCTGGCCGTTGATCGGAAGCGCTACGAAGCGGCTTCCTTCGCTGGACTGGATCTGGAACAGCGCGCGAGTGCGGCCGTCCTTCTTCGCCTGGTTCAGGACCTTGACGACATCGTCGGGGCTGGAGACCTCCTGATTGTTGACCGAGGTGATCTTTTCGCCTTCCTTGATGCCCTTGTCGGCGGCGTCGGAGTCCGGATCGATGCCGGTGATCGCCAGGCCCTTGCCGTCATCGGAAGGACCGACCGTCAGGCCGAGATCGGCAAGCGCCCTTTCGGAGGCCGGTGCCTGGGGCTGCTGCGGCTGGTTGTCGTCATCGGCATTCGCATCCTTCTGGTCGGCCGGCAGCGTTCCGAGTTCGACGGTGAGCGACTGGGCCTTGCCGCCGCGCCAGACCGAAAGCTCGACCTTGCTGCCCGGCTGCATCGCACCGATGCGGCGGCTGAGATCACGCGCATCCTTGACCGTTTCACCGTTCAGAGCGGTCACGACGTCGCCGGCCTTCATGCCGGCCTTGTCGCCGGGCGATCCTGCCTGTGGGGCGACGACGAGCGCGCCGCTCGGCTCGGAAAGACCAATCGATTCGGCGATGTCCTTGGTCACCGGCTGGATCTGGACACCCAGCCAGCCGCGCGAGACCTGGCCGTCCTTCATCAGGTCGGCGACGACATCCTTGGCGGTGGAGGCCGGAATGGCGAAGGCGATGCCGACGCTGCCGCCCGAGGGCGAGAAGATCGCGGTATTGATGCCGACGACTTCGCCGCTGAGGTTGAAGGTCGGGCCGCCGGAGTTGCCGCGGTTCACGGCGGCATCGACCTGCAGGTAATCGTCATAGGGACCGGAGCCGATATCGCGGCCACGGGCCGAGACGATGCCGGCCGTCACCGTGCCGCCGAGACCGAAGGGGTTGCCGACGGCGACGACCCAGTCGCCGACGCGGACATTGTTGTCATCGGCCCAGTTGACGTAGGTGAACTTCTTGCCCTTGCCGTCGACCTTCAGCACGGCGAGGTCGGTGCGCGGATCCTTGCCGATCAGCTTGGCGTCGAGCTCGGTGCCGTCATTCATGACGGCGACGAAGGCCTGGCCATCGGAAACGACGTGGTTGTTGGTGACGATATAGCCGTCTTCGGAGATGAAGAAGCCGGAGCCCTGGGCGACCGGACGCAGACGACCCTTGCCGCCGGGACCATTCGGGCCCTGGCCGAAGCGGCGCGAATGACCCTGCTGGTCGTTCGGGTCCTGACCGAACTGCCGGAAGAACCGCTTCAGCGGGTGATCGTCAGGAAGATCGTCGAAGCCGCGGCCGTTGAAATCGAAGGAAAAGCCGTCATTGTTGTCGGCGACGGGATTGACGCGGTTTTCGACGCGAACGGAAACAACAGCCGGCGAAACGGCATCGACGACGTTGGCGAAGCTCGGAACCGCGGGCGCTTGAACCTTGACGGCTTCAGCATAGGACCGGGTAATTTCGAGCGGAACGCCAGTTGCGAGCACAGCGGCCGCGATACCGGCGACAGTAGACGCCTTGAGCACGGTGGCGAGGGACGGACGTCCGTTGAAATTCTTGAGCATTGGAGCACCTTCTCTTGTTCTTAAATCTTCAGACCGGCAGCGCCGGATCAGTCGATGACTGAAGATATAGGACGCCGCACCTTACTGCGAACTGTCCGCCCAATGAAAAGTTCGTAATGTTTGAGATCTTTGCTTGCCCGCATCCGAGCATCACGACGAAGGATTGCGGCTTCGGCGTCACTTATCCAGAAGCTCGCTCAGCCGCGCCTGTTCTTCCGGCGTCAGCTTGCTTCCCGTCGGTTTGCCAACCCGCTTACGGGCAAAGACCAGCAGCGACAAGCCGCCGGCAATGACCAGCAGCACCGGCGCCCCCCAGAGCAGCACCGTCTTGATATTGAAGCGCGGCTTCAGCAGCACGAATTCGCCGTAGCGCGAGACGATATAGTTCAACACCTGATCGTCGCTGTCGCCGTCTTTGATGCGCTCGCGCACCAAGAGGCGCAGATCCTTGGCGAGATCGGCGTTGGAATCATCGATCGACTGGTTCTGGCAGACCATGCAGCGCAATTCCGCCGAAAGTGTCCGGGCGCGTGCTTCAAGGGCGGGATCGGCCAGCACCTCGTCTGGATTGACGGCGAAGGCGGAGAAGGGTGTGAAAAGGATGAAGAGAACAAGGAAAAACCAGGAGAGCAGCCGCGACCCTTGTGAGACGCGCCGAACCTCTCCTTCCCTCATTCCTGTGTCCTCAGGGCTCCGCCCGAGGGATGTCACAGGAATCCAGCCACGGCGCGTCGGCGCCGTGAATAGACCTTTTGGCGAATAAGAGTCTCCTGCGCCCAAGGACTTGGGCGCGCTGGATTCCTGTGACAAGCACAGGAATGAGGAGGAGGAAGCGTCGGTCATTCCGCCGGCTCCATCGCGGGTGCTGCTGGCTTCGCCTTGGCCTTTCTGCGCGGCGCGCCGACGCGCAGGCGCCGGTCGGACAGCGAGATGAAACCGCCGAGGGCCATGAGAAGGGTTCCGCCCCAGATGCAGAGGATGAAGGGCTTCCACCAGATGCGCACGACGATGCCGCCGTCATTGGTGGCGTCACCGAGCGAAACGTAGAGCTGGCTGAGGCCGAATGTCACGATGCCCGCTTCCGTCGTCGGCATCTGCCGGGCGGTGTAAAGGCGCTTGGCCGACCAGGTCTCGGCAACCGCGATACCAGCGCGCCGGATGGTGAAGTGGCCGCGCTCCTCGCTGTAGTTCGGCCCGGTTGCCGGCTGCATGCCGTCGAAATGCAGGCTGTAGCCGCCGGCTTCCGCCGTCTGCCCCGGCTTCATCTCGATGACGTGCTCGCTCTGGAACGTCGTGACCGCAACGATCCCGAGCACGGTGACGCCGAGCCCGGCATGGGCAAATGCCGTCCCGAAAGCCGAGCGCGGCAGGCCGGAAAGACGGCGCCAGGCAACGCCGATGGCGACCTTGCCGATGCCGGCGCGATACCAGAGATCGGCGGCCGCACCAAGGATCAGGAACAGCCCGGCCGCCAGCCCGAGCACGGAGAGCACCGGCCCGCCATGTTCGATGTAGAAGAGGATCACAGCCGCCGCAAAGGCCAGCCCCGCCACGACATAGAGCCGCTGCAGGGCACCGAGCAGATCGCCGCGTTTCCAGGCGAGCAGCGGTCCGAAGGGCACGATGACGATCAGCGGCGCCATCAACAGGCCGAAGGTCATGTTGAAGAAGGGCGGGCCGACGGAGATCTTGTCGCCGGTAATCGTCTCCAGAAGCAGCGGATAGAGCGTGCCGGTCAGCACCGTGCCGCAGGCTACCGTCAGAATCAGATTGTTGAGAACCAGCGCACCCTCGCGCGAGATCGGCGCAAACAGCCCGCCGGCCGAGAGCCGCGGCGCGCGGAAGGCGAAGAGCGACAGCGCGCCGCCGATGAAGATCAACAGGATGCAAAGGATGAAGACGCCGCGGGAGGGATCGCTGGCGAAGGCATGCACGGAGGTCAGCACACCGGAGCGCACCAGGAAAGTGCCCATCAGCGACAGCGAGAAGGTGAGAATGGCAAGCAGCACCGTCCAGATCTTCAGCGCCTCGCGCTTTTCCATGACGAGCGCCGAATGCAGCAGCGCCGTGCCAGCGAGCCACGGCATGAAGGAGGCGTTCTCCACCGGATCCCAGAACCACCAGCCGCCCCAGCCGAGCTCGTAATAGGCCCAATAGGAGCCCATGGCGATGCCGAGCGTCAGGAAGGTCCAGGCGGCGAGCGTCCAGGGCCTGACCCAGCGCGCCCAGGCGGCGTCGATACGACCTTCGAGGAGAGCCGCCACCGCGAAGGAGAAACAGACGGAGAAGCCGACATAGCCGAGATAGAGCAGCGGCGGATGGATGGCGAGGCCGATATCCTGCAGCACCGGATTGAGGTCGCGGCCCTCGGCCGGCGCCGGATCGAGCCGCAGGAAGGGATTGGAGGTCAGCAGGATGAAGAGCGTGAAGGCGACCGAGATCCAGGCCTGGACGGCAAGCACATTGGCCTTCAGCGTTTCCGGGAGGTTGCGGCCGAAGATGGCGACGAGCGCGCTGAACAGCGTCAGGATCAGAAGCCAGAGCATCATCGATCCCTCGTGATTGCCCCAGACGCCGGAATATTTGTAGATCAGCGGCACCAGCGAGTGCGAATTCTCCCAGACATTCTCGACCGAGAAGTCGGAGACGACATGGGCGTAGGTCAAAACCGCGAAGGCGAAGCTCACGAGCAGGAACATTACCAGCGAACCGACGGTGGCCACATCCATCATCGCCCGGTCATGGCGGCGCGCGCCGATGACAGGAACGATCGAAAGAATGAGCGCCGTCGCCAGCGCCAGCACCAGCGCGTAATGGCCGATCTCGATGATCATTGCGTCGCTTTCGCCTCCTGCCCCTGGCCTTCTGCGCCCTCGCCTTCCTTCCACAACCCCTGGGTCTTCAGCCGGTCGGCGACGTCCTTCGGCATATAGGTCTCGTCATGCTTGGCGAGCACGGTGTCGGCGATGAAGAGATTCGTTCCCGATGAAAACATGCCCTCGGTGACCACACCTTGGCCTTCGCGGAAGAGATCGGGAAGAATACCGGTATATTTGACCTTCACCGCATTGGCGCTGCCGTCGGTGACGGCAAATTCCACGGTCGAGCCGGCACCGCGCACGACGCTGCCTTCACCGACTAGGCCGCCGAGCCGGATGCGGGTTTCCGGCGCCACCGGCGTCTTCGCCAGATCCGCCGGCATGTAGAAATAGGCCACCGACTGGCTGAAGGCGAACATCACCAAGAGCACTGCTGCAAGGATGAAACCCATCCCGCCACCAATCACGGCTAGGCGCTTCTGCTTGCGGGTCACTCCGTCATTCCTTCCGTGGCTATGCCGAGCTCCCTGGCTAGCGCCAGCAACTGCCTGCCCTGTTCACCGGCCGGCGGAAATGCTGCAAGCCCGCGCTTCAGCGCGCCGGCTGCGCGATCCCTGTCGTTCAAAACGGCGTAAGAGCGGACAAGCCGCATCCATCCCTCGAAATTGCTCGGATCCTGGCTGAGTTTGGCATCGAGGCTTTCGACCATGCCGCGGATCATCTGCTGTCGGTCGCCAGCACTCATGCCCTCCGCCGCCGCCACATCTTCCTCGGTTGGGTTGCCGGGAGCAGCCGGATTGGCGGCCGGCGCACCGCCGTTCATGGCAATATGCTCGCTGACGAGCGGCAGCCAGGGCGCATCGGGGGGCGATTGTTTTGCCAGCGCCTCAAAGGCCTGACGGGCCTCGTCACGCCGTCCCGCCTGCTCCAGACTCAGCGCAATATAGAAGCGCGCCCGCGGATTGTCCGGCTCCAGCGTCAGCGACTGTTCGAGGACCTGGCGCGCCTCCTCCGTCACCACACCGTCGGAGACCGCCATCAGCGTTTCAGCCAGACCATCGAGCCGAATGGGGCTCGGGCCAAGAATGCGGATGGCATTGCGGTAGGCAGCCTGCGCGTCATCGACCCGCATCGTGCGCAAATAGATCGGCGCCAGCACGTCCCAGCCCTTGCCGTCATCGGGATTTTGTACGAGATGCCGCTCCGCCTTGGCGATCAGCATGGCCACATCGGTGCCGGGATTTTCCAGCCGCGCTTCCAGCGGCTGCGACGGCAGGTCCGGCCTGCCCGTCGTCAAATAAAGACAGAGCCCGAGAACGGGCAGGAGCAAAAGAACGAAGACTTCCGTGAAACGGTGATGCCGTGCAGGCTTCGGCTTCTCAGCGGGCTCATCGGCAGAAACGGCGATCAGCCGCCGGCCGATTTCCGCTCTGGCATAATCGGCTTCTTCAGGGGTGATCAGGCCGCTGTCGACATCCCGATCGAGTTCGCGCAGCTGGTCGCGATAGACCGCCGCCTCGCCCGCGCGGCTATCCTCCGCCGCCTTCGCTCCGCGCAGAAGGGGGTAGATCAGGATGGCGGCGACGACTGCCGTCAGAACGGCAACGAGAATCCAGAACAGCATATCGGCCCAAATACGTGAAGCGCGCCGCTATTCCAACTGCCAAAGCCGGAATGACGAAGATTTGAGGCTATTCGCCGCAATATGGACTGAAAGCCACCTCAGCCCAGCGGCGACCATGTGCCGTCTTCATTGCGGCAGGCAGCGCCCCGCGCTACCGTTTCCTTGCCGTCGGCGGTGATCGTGTGGGTATATTGCCGGCAGTTCTGCGAACCGACCTGATAGGGTGCTGCCGCAACGACCTTGCCGCTGACGCCCTTGCCGGTCCAGAGGACGGGCTGGCCCACGGCCGCACCTTCCAGCGCCCGATATTCCGCCTCGAGCGCCCGCTGCTTATCGCTGTCGCTCAGGCTCACGCCGCTGCGGCCGACGATGCCGCCCTGGAGCGCAGTAATGAAAGTGGCCGAAGCCGGAGGCTTGCCCGAAAAAATGCCGCGCGAAGCGGCGCCCTTCGTCGTCGTGCAGCCGGATAGCGCAACGGCGACGAAAAGGGCTGAAACGATCATGCCTTGCGAGCGTAAAATCATTGCGTCGAACCACGATCAGAGGTCAAAATCAGCCGATCGAAGTGCAGCGTCCCCGTGTCAGCATTAAGGCAAAGCATGCTATGCAATCGCCACTATCTTTGTGACATCAAGCAGTTGCTCATGCAACATCCTTTGTGACGCCGGGCAGGATAAGCTTCGCCTTCAGCCCGCCCCATTCGCCGCGGGAAAGCTCGAGCCGCCCCTGATATTCGTTGGAAATCTCGGTAACGATCGACAGGCCGAGGCCGGTTCCGGGCTTGCTTTCATCGAGCCTGCGGCCGCGCTTCAGCGCTTCCCGGATCTGATCCGGCTCCAGGCCCGGCCCGTCATCTTCGACGGCGAGTTCCACCCAGTGGCGGCGCGCGCTCGCCTCCGTCCCTTTCACATCCTCGCCGGCCTCAATGGCAGAAAGCCGTACGCGGCTCTTGGCGAAACGCGCTGCATTTTCCAGCAGATTGCCGACCGTCTCCTCCAGATCCTGCTGCTCCATGGCGACGGCAAGATGCGGCGGCGAGACCGTAAGATCGAATTGGGTGTCGACGTTCAGCCGGCGCATCACGCGCACCAGCCGCTCCAGCGCCGGCTCGGCATCGGTGCGGGCGAGCACGGATTCGCGTTGTGCGGCGATGCGCGCCCGGTTGAGATAGGACTGCACCTGGCCCTGCATGGATTCCGCCTGGCTGCGCACCAGTTCGCCATGGGATTTTTCCAGCACCCGCGCTTCGTTCAGCAGAACGGCGATCGGCGTCTTCAGCGAATGGGCGAGATTGCCGACCTGCATACGCGCCCGCTCGACGATGCGGCGGTTGCTGTCGATCAGCGCGTTCACCTCGTTGGCGAGTGGCAGGATCTCCCGCGGGAAATCGCCCTTCAGCTGCTCGCTTTCGCCGGCGCGGATGCGCTCCAAGGCAGCGCGCGCCTTGTCGAGCGGCTTGAGGCCATAGAGAATCGCCAGCGCATTGACGATCAGGCTGCCGACGCCGAAGCCGGCAAGCGCCAGATAGAGACTGTGGGAAAAGGTGCGCACGTCGTCTTCGACGACGTCGACATTGCCGGTGACGCGGAAACGCGCCGCGCGGCCGTCGGTATCGAGCACCACTTCGGTTTCTGCCACCTGCACGCGGTTTCCAGAGGCATCGGTTACCTGATAGTAGCGCTCGTAATTCTTGTCGAAGGGCGCCTCGACGACGGAGGGAACCGGAATGAGCGCCGAACCGAGCGAGGGCGATACCAGCGGCGCGGTCGTATAGGTACCGAGCGGTTCCACCACCCAATACCAGCCGGTTTTCGGCTGGGCAAAGCGCAAGTCGCCGAGCTGCGGACTGCCGCTCAGCGCGCCCTGGTCGCCGATCGTCACCGAATTGATGACATTATAGAGCTGCGCCCGCAGCAGGTCCTGAAAGCCGCGCTCCGCGCTCTTGCGATACAGCGTGGAGATCAGCAGGCCGATCACCACAAGCGCTACCGTCGACCAGACCGTGGTCAACAGCAGCACACGTGCGGTGAGCGACTTAATTCGCATGTTTCGGCGCTTGGATACGGTAGCCGAGACCGCGCACCGTTTCGATCAGATCGACGCCCATTTTCTTGCGCAGGCGGCCGACAAAGACCTCGATCGTGTTGGAATCGCGGTCGAAATCCTGGTCGTACATGTGTTCGACCAGTTCCGTGCGCGAGACCACCTCGCCCATGTGATGCATGAGATAGGCAAGAAGACGATATTCGTGCGAGGTCAATTTCAGCGCCGTGTCGTTGACCGTTGCCTTGGAGGACTTGGTATCGAGCCGGACAGGGCCGCAGACGATCTCGGACGAGGCATGCCCGGCCGCACGCCGGATCAGCGCCCGGATGCGCGCCAGCACTTCCTCGACGTGGAACGGCTTGGTGACGTAATCGTCGGCGCCGGCGTCGATGCCGGCGACCTTGTCGCTCCAGCGGTCGCGCGCCGTCAGGATCAGCACCGGCATGCCGCGGCCGGCGCCGCGCCATTTTTCGAGCACCGTCACACCGTCCATCTCGGGCAGGCCGATATCGAGGATGATGGCGTCATAGGGTTCGGTATCGCCGAGGTAATGGCCCTCTTCGCCGTCGAACGCCTGGTCGACGACATAGCCCGCCTCCTTCAGCGTGTCGGCAAGCTGCCGGTTCAGATTGACGTCGTCTTCGACTACCAGAATGCGCATCGGTCCGCCTTCGTCCGCTTCAAATCGATCATGTCCTGAATAAGCCGATTCCGCTTACATCGGAACCTTTACCGTCACTTTGCGTGGACGCTGGCCGTTCCCCTGCACGAGAACGGTGATGATGCAGGTATCGCCCACCGGTTGCACAGACAGCAACTGGCCGCCCGTCTGCTCTACGACCTGGGCTGCGGCGGCGCTGCAATCGCCCGCCACCCGCACGACAAATGTTTCCGCGGCGTCCGGTGAGGGCGCCGATACCACCAGTCCGGCGGCCAATGCTGCGACGCTCAGAGGAAAGGCCATGTGCTATGCTTTCAAGGTAATCCAACTTGCTGCGAATATGTACTCACGCGACCTGAATGGCAAATGAATGCGCTGTAATGCAGGGTATTTAGAACCGTTCTCGCCTTTTGGCGATCGCCGATTTCAGCCGCTGAAACCGCCGCCGCGGCAAGCCTCGGCGCCAATGCCCACACCTCGAAACGATGCCCTTCGCCCGATATGGTCAAGGGGCTTGCATGCCTCCCCAAGAGAACGGGCAGCCGGCGAGAAACCACGCGCGGCCACAGTCCCGAATCGGCTGCGCCGCAGCCCATCATGGTCACGGGCGGCGCCGACACATCTCAGTGCCTCAATCGTCCAGGAATTGTACCGATCTTTCATGTCAATCATGCCATCGCTTCTATTTTCCTCCTGGCGAGAACAAGCGCAGGCCGGAGCGCGAAGCTGGTTTGGCGGCTTTCACCGGCCGATTGAAACTGCTACGCTCGCGCAACTCCCGCATTTCACGCCTTCTCAGCACCGATGCCAAAATTCTTCCGCCACCGCTCGGCGCAGACGGTCATCGTCCTCGCCGTTACCCAGCTGATCGGCTGGGGCACGACGTTCGACATGCTCGGCGTCATGGGCCGCATCGTCGCGCCCGATCTCGGCCTGCCGAACGAGGTGGCGTTTGCCGGCCTGACGATCATGATGACGGTCAGCGCCATCGCCGGTCCCGCGACCGGCCGCTGGCTCGGCCGCTATGGCGCCGCTCGGGTGCTTTCGGCCGCCTCGCTGATCTTCGCGCTCGGCCTGCTTCTGCTTGCCGCCGCAAGCGGCATCGTGCTCTATGCCGCCGGCTGGATCGTCATCGGCCTTGGCGGCGCGCTCGGCCTATCGGCGCCGGCCTATACGGCCGTCGTCGAGCGTGAAGGGCTGAACGGCAAACGCGTCATCGCCATTCTGATGCTGTTCACCGGGCTTTCGAGCGCCATCTTCTGGCCGATCCTTAGCCTGCTCAACGAAGCGATCGGCTGGCGCCTTACCTTCGTCGTCTGCGCGGCGCTGCAATTCTTCATCTGCCTGCCGCTGCATCTTTTCGCCCTGCCGAAGCCGAGCGCGACGCATGTCGAAGGCGCCGCGGCGGAAATCGCCCCGGTGCCGCTGTCGAAGACGGCGCAGCGCAAGGCCTTCCTGCTGATTGCAGCCGCCACGACGATCACGACCTTTATTACCTTCGGCATCTCGCCGTCGCTGCTCGAAATCTTCCGCCAGTCCGGCGCCTCGCCGGCCTTCGCGCTGCAGCTCGGCTCGGCCCGCGGCATCCTTGGCATCTCGGCGCGTTTCCTCGACATGCTGCTTGGCCGACGCGGCAACCCCATGCTCAGCGCCGCAATGGGCATCGGCATGATGGCGAGCAGTTTTCTGATCATGCTGGCCGCCAGCCCGTCGACGCCGCTGCTGATCTCTTTCATCCTGCTCTACGGCTTCGGCGCCGGCGTCATGACCGTCGCCCGCGCGCTATTGCCGCTCGCGCTGTTTTCACCGCGCGAATTCGGCCTGCAATCGGCGCGTCTGTCGCTGCCGCAAAACCTCGCCAACGCCATCGCCCCGGTCATCTTCACCGCCATCCTCGACCGCGCCGGCACCGGCCCGGCGCTCGCAACCGCCGCCGTTCTGGCGGCCTTGTCGCTGGTCTTCGTGCTCATGCTCATGGCGCTGGTGCGCGGCGCCCGCGCTTCGCAGCCGAGCCCAGTCGTGCCCCAGGAGCTTTGATGAGGCATCAATCGCGAATCTTTTGAATCGCTTGCCGCTGCTTTTTCGAACGTTGAATCCGGTGGCTCAAATGTTGAATCAACTTCGGGCGATCTGACTCCAGCAAATCATTCATCGATTTGAATCTTAATGAAACGCCGCGAGATCCTGCGAAATTCAGAGCGCCTGCTTCACCGCCGTGCGGCTGTCGTAATCGGCGGCGATGCGCTTTTCCCGGAGCGGCCGCACGCGCTCGATCGAGAGCTGGTAATCCGGATGCGCCTTATAGGCGGCAAGAGCCGCCTCGTCGTCGAATTCGCCATAGACCACAAGGTCGATCTCGGTGCCCAGCTGATCGGTCTTCACATTGGTGCCGATCTCGAGCAGCCGCGCATGGGGAATCCCGGTCAGGATCGAAAGCCCGGCCCTCACCTCCTCCAGATGTTCCTCCGGCACGGTGAAGAAGACGATGTGGCGGATCACGCGGAAGCTCCTGTCAGATTTCAGAGTGTCAGCCGCGCGATAACACGCAAGCCCCGGGCCTTCAACCGCGCAAGCGGTCAGATGCAGCATCGAGACGTATCGCCGCATCGAAGGCCATGGCATAGGCCGCGAGCTTCTCCGCCCGATCGGTGCCGTTGACGATGCGGCGGGCATTCAGCCAGTCCTCGGTCGTCTCATTCAGGTGATCTTCGAGCTTGTGGCCGGTGAAACTGCCCTGCAGCATGCCTTCGATCAGGATCGTCACCGCCACATCCATTTCCATCGCCCGGTCGGGCTCGGCAACGAGGTCGATACCGGTCAGCACGCTCATCGCCTCATAGTTCCGCTTATGGGTGAGCTGCACCAGGCCGCGCCCCAGCCAGCTGCGGCCATCCTCGTCCGGCCGCCAATACGGCGTCCTCACCCAGGACAGCCTGCCTCCTGAAAAGGCCGCTTCGAGGATCTCGATCGCCCGCACATCGCTTTCCGCCAGCGTCTCGCGCACGGGCTGCATGGTATAGGCGGTCTCGTGAAAGGCGGTTGCCAGGATGTAAGCGAGCCACCGACGGTCGGCATCGGCAAAGCGCCGTTCCCAAGCGTCGAGAATCGCAGTGATGCCCACTACCTGAAGCTGAGTGATTTCCCCTTTGAAGAGTGCACCCCGCACCGCGTCAAAAAAGAGTAGCCTATCCATGTGGACAACCATCCCGCGCTTTACCTGTCGTATCAAAGTTAACATCACCTTAATCGATTAAAATCAACTTAATCGTTTAAAGCGTTTAACCCCCTGATTTACACGCCAATTATCTTGTGCAATGCATCTGCCTGCCCTGAAGCCTTGACCCCGAAAGAGGAGACTTCCGATGCAGACGCCCGCCAATACACAAACCACCATTCCCCAGCACGTGGTCGACCAGATGGAAAATGAGTGGCGCCAGATTCGCCTTGAACGGGAAAATCCCCGTCCGGCCCAGCAACCTCAACAGCAGCGCTGAGACATATACTCAAAGCGGCGCCGATGTAAGGCCAGCGCTTGATCGAGCCGCTCTTTCCAGCGCTTCGCCACGCCCCACCTAAAGCGCCGTCAATGCCCGCCCAATGCCCCGGCCAGTCGATAATGGCCGGTTTTTTGATGTCTCTTCGGCTGAGATCTCATTGCACCGCAGCGTCAAGCCGTCTCGCCAGCGTTTCCAGCGACCGGGTGAAAACCGTTTTGTCGCCTAACGCGCGAGACAGCACCAGCGCGCCCTGGATGCCGGAGATGCATTCCTCGGCGAGCGCCTGCGCCTCTTCCCCAGTGCAGCCCGCCCGCATCAGCGCCGCACGCAATGCGTCGATCCAGCGGGTGAAATAATTGCCGATCGCGGCCGAAAACCGTTCCCTGGTGTGATCGAGCGCGAAAGCCCCGACGAGGCAGATGCGGCCGCCGGAGCGAAAATAATCGTTCACATTCGTCCACATCGCGGCGATCGCCTTGCGGGCGTCGTCGTTTCTCAGCGGCCGATAGATCGCGTCTTCGAACCAGGCGTCGATCTCGGCAATGACTGCGCTTGCCATCTCCTCCTTGCCGCCGGGAAAGAAGTGATACAGGCTGCCCTTGCCGATGCCGGTGCGTTCGGTGATCCGGCTGAGCGACGTGCCCTCGTAGCCGAGTTCGCGGAAGATTTCCGCCAGCAGCGGCACGACGTCGGCGCGTTCATGGACGGTCTTCACCCGAACGACCTTCAGAGGCCGAGTTCGGTGAGACCGGGATGATCGTCCGGTCGCCGGCCGAGCGGCCAGTGATATTTGCGTTCCGATTCTCGAATCGGCAGGTCGTTGATCGATGCGAAGCGACGCTGCATCAGGCCGGCGGCATCGAATTCCCAGTTCTCATTGCCGTAGGAACGGAACCAGTTGCCGCTGTCATCACGCCATTCATAAGCGAAGCGCACCGCGATGCGATTATCGGTGAAGGCCCAGATCTCCTTGATCAGCCGGTAATCCAACTCCTTTGCCCATTTGCGGGTGAGGAGGGCGACGATCTCGGCGCGGCCGGTGATGAACTCGGCACGGTTCCGCCAGCGGCTGTCGGGCGTATAGACGAGCGAGACGCGCTCGGGATCGCGGCTGTTCCAGCCATCCTCGGCAAGGCGGACTTTCTGGGTGGCGGTTTCCAGGGTGAAGGGCGGAATGAGGCTGGACATCGGATCTCCTGTACTTATCAGTCTTGACTGTACCTATCGGTACAAAGATTGGCAAGGCGCCTTTGGACTGGATTTCAGACGGGCTCCGAGTTCCATCGCAGCGGCAGAGCGTCCGGGCGAAATACGACGCGTTCGGGCGTGAAGCGCCACAGCCGTTCCGCCCGCTGGAAGGTCGCGATATCAGGCGAAGAGAGCAGCACCTCTGCCCTTCCCGTCATCTGCAGCAGGTCACCGGTTTCGAAATCGACGAAGACCAGCCCCGCCTTCGGGTTGACCAGGAAATTGCCGAGCGTGTTGAAAAACCGATTGCCGGGAAAATCGGGAACGGTCAGTACGCCGTCGGCGCCGACACGCACGAAACCGGCATAACCGCCACGATGGGACACATCCACCTGCCGCCCGCCGTTCTTGCGGTCGACATAGGAGGCGACGAAAAACGTGTCGGCCTGCTCGACGAGCCGCCGCGCCCGATCATCGAGCTGAACGGAATGTCGCGGCGGCACTGTTGTCGGCACATCGGGATCGCGGACGAAGGCAGAAGAGCGAAGCTGGATATATTGCGGACAATTGCCGAAACTTTGGCCGACGCGCACGCGGAAGGCCTCGGCCTCCATCCTGCGGATCGCGCCGTTCAGCCGATTGCGCCGCCGCGTTTCCAGCTGGATTCCGAGCATTGCGATCGCATCGCCATCCTCCATGCCAAAGTCGGCTGGATCGGCCGGGTCGCGCGGCAGGCGGACGTCAAGAGCCTCCGGGTCCGGCGAGGACATGAAACCCGGCCGTCCGGCCCGCGCCGTCGCCCAGACGTCACCCTTCGCATCGACCGCGCCGAGCACGACGAAGGGCAGCACCGGAAAGAAGGCGCGGTGCTGTTCCGGCATGGCCCGGCGGACGAAATTCCGTCCGGGCCCGTCCATGCGCTCGACGACGCCGACGCTGCGCTGCATGGCGAGCTCGCCTTCGTGCCAAGGCGACGGAGCATCCTGTCTTGTCTGGTCCATCATGACCTCCTTTGGGGTGATCGGAAGCGGGAGCGGCCATCCGCCCCGTTGGCTCTTATGCGGCAAGGCCGATCTTCGTCTTGCGGAAGCCAACGAAACCCGGCAGCGCCTCGATGCGCGCCAGCCAATCGCGGACGCGTGGATAGGCCGAAATATCGACATTGCCCTCCGGCGCATTGGCGATGTAGCTGTATAGCGCGATGTCAGCGATCACAGGATCGCTGCCGAGCAGGAAGCGGCGGCCGTCGAGCTCTGCCTCGATCAATGAGAGGATGCGATGCGCCCGGGCGATCACCTCCTCGGTGCGGAAATCGGCGCCGAAAACGGTGACCAGGCGAGCGGCACATGGCCCATAGGCGATTTCGCCCGCGGCGACCGAAAGCCACTTCTGCACCCGCGCAGCCGCGACCGCTTCCTCCGGCAGCCAATCGGTGCGGCCATATTTGCGCGCGAGATAGACGAGGATGGCAGAGGAATCGGCAATCACCGTGCCGTCGTCGTCGAGCACTGGCACCTGGCCGAAGGAATTGAGCTTCAGAAATTCCGGCGCCTTATGAGCGCCCGCCGCCAAATTGACTTCGATCAGCTCATAGGGCACGCCAAGCAGCGATAGAAACAGGTGAACCCGGTGCGCGTGGCCGGAGAGCGGGTGATAATAAAGCTTCATGACGGGGTCCTCTTGAAGGCAAGCTTACGCGTTCGACGATGGCCGGTTGCGCCATCTGCACGCAAATCTATTGCCTTCCATCCAGTGCCACTAGAATGCTAATCTGGAAGCCGTTCTATCATTTTATGGAAGGCTGAAATGGACCGCCTCGACGCCATGACCGTGCTTCTCGCCGTCGTCGAACAGGGCAGCCTGTCGGCCGCTTCACGGCATCTGCGCTTGCCGCTTGCCACCGTCAGCCGCAAGGTTTCGGATCTTGAAGCACATCTCAACGCCCGACTCCTGCAAAGGACGAACCGGAAGGTCGCACTGACCGAAGCCGGCCGCTCCTATGTGGAGGCGGCGCGTGAGATTCTCGGTCGGGTGGAGGAGGCGGAACGGGCGGCCGCCGGCGAATACAGCGCGCCGAAGGGCGAACTGACGATGACGGCGCCGATCGTCTTCGGGCGGCTGCATGTCCTGCCGGTCGTGGTGGATTTTCTGAAGGCCTACCCCGAGATCAATCTGCGGCTGATGCTCGGCGACCGGGTGTCCAATCTCGTCGAGGATCATATCGATCTGGCGCTCAGGATCGGCAACCTGCCGGACAGCAATCTGATCGCCACAAGGCTCGGTGCGATCCGCCGCGCTGTCTATGCCAGTCCGGATTACCTCGAGCGGCATATAATACCCAAACATCCGCGCGATCTTTCGAACCATGACTGCATCACCTTCGAGGGCATGGCCTCGACCCGAAACTGGACATTCGTCGACGGGAAGCACGAAGTGCTCGTGCCCATTCGCTCCCGGCTTGCTGTCAACACGGCCGAAGCCGCGGTCGATGCCGCTGTCGCCGGCCTCGGCATCACCCGCGTTCTCTCCTATCAGGCCGCGCAGGCCGAGAAGATTGGCCTGCTGGTGCCGCTCCTTGCCGATTTCGAGCCACCGCCGGCGCCGGTGCATCTCGTCTACCCCTCACAGGGGCTGGTGCCCTTGAAACTGCGCGCGCTGATGGATTTTGCGACGCCGCGCCTGCGCGCGACGCTGAAATAGGCTCAGGCGATCCTGCCCTCCTCCGCCTTGTAGAAATACTGGCTGGCGACCAGCCAACCTTTCAGCGGCCGGAGCGGCGGAATGCAGGTGGCGAGCATGAACGGGCCCGTGAACAGGAACTGCGCCCAGATCGGTGCCGAAAAGGCAACCTCCAGCCAGACGCCGAGCAGCACGCTCGGGATGCAGGCGAAGCAGATGACGAAGAAGGCCGGGCCGTCGGCCGGGTCGGCGAACGAATAATCGAGGCCGCAGACCTCGCATTCCGGCCGCAATGTCAGGAAGCCTTTGAACATATGGCCCTGGCCGCAGCGCGGGCAACGCCCTCTGATGCCGGTCTGCATCGGAGGAAGTGGAGGATATTCAGTGTCCATGACGTCTCGCTTTCGATCCGCAAGGCATTGATGCAATCAATGCCGTTAAATGTATGCGTTCAATATAATTACATTAAAGAGTTTTCACCAATCAATTTGTCAGAATGACGCAGATCCGTGACAGCTAACCGCAGCTGGTTGCTGCGCTCAGGCAAAGCATTGAAACCGCTTGCGTGGCGGTGGGAAAGCTCTGGCGATTGGCGATTTCAGCGCTCGCTCGTCAGAAGAACGACGCGGCCATCTCGGGCGGGCCTTCGAGGGCATGAGCCATGAATTCCAGTGCGCCCTGCAGTTTCTCCCGCGTGATCGGACCGCCGAGGCAGACCCGCACAGCCTCCGGGGCGGCGCCCTCGACGGTGAAGGCATCGCTTGCCACTACACCGATGCCGGAGGCGCGCATGTGGCTGCCGAATGTGGAGCGGGTCCAGCCGTTTACCAAGGGCAGCCAGATGTTGAAACTCAGCGGATCTGCGCGATAGCTGCCGGCAGGCAGGATTTCAGCGACCATCTGCTGGCGCGCGGCGGCCTCGGCACGGATGAACCGCAGGATCGCATCGGCCGTGCCATCCTCGATCCAGCGAGTGACGAGCGCTATGTTCAGCGGCGAGGCCATCACATTATTGGCGCGCATGGCGCTGACGAAAGGCCAGACGGCCTTGGTGTCCGGCGCCACGACATAGGCAAGGCGCAGGCCCGCGCCGATGCATTTCGCCAGCCCGCCGATATGCCAGGTCAGATCAGGCGCTAGTGCCGCAAGCGGCGGCGGACCCTCCAGGGGAATGAAGCCGTAGGCATCGTCCTCGACGATCGGCACCTGATATTTGCGCGCAACGGCTGCGATCTCCTCGCGGCGCCCGGCGGGGATCGTCAGCGTCATCGGGTTCTGCAGCGTCGGATTGAGATAGAGAGCCCTCGGCTTCAGGCTCTCACAGGCCTTGGCAAAGGCGTCCGGCAGGATACCGTCCTCATCCACCGGCAGACCTGTGAGATTGAGCCGCAACTGGGCGGCGATCGAGCGCATGCCGGGATAGGTGATCACTTCCGAAAGCACGGTCTCGCCGGGTTTTGCAAGCAGGCCGAAGATCGCAAGCAGCGCTGGATGGGCGCCTGGCGTGACAAAGATCCGTTCCTGCGCGGGCTTCAGTCCGCGGCGGCCGAGCCAGGCGGCCGCGGCTTCCTTGTCGATGCCGGCGCCGCCGAAACCCTGGTAGCGCAGCAGCGGAACGAGGTTTGCCGCAACCGCAGACATGCCTTCGCGCATGCGCGCGATCAGTTCCGGATCATCCGGCTCCGGCGGCATGTTCATCGAAAAATCGACGACGGATGCGCGGCGGGGATCGGACGCGGTGTCCGGCGCGAAAGCCCGGCGTTCCCTGTCGGCGCCACCGGTGACGAAAGTGCCGCGGCCGACATGGGAATCGACAAGGCCGCGCTTTTGCGCCTCGACATAGCCTCTTGCCACGGTGGTGAAGTCGATATTCAGCCGCTTGGCGAGTTCGCGTTGCGGCGGCAGCCGGTCGCCGGCCGCCAGATACCCGCTGCGCAGATCCATTTCGATCAGATCGGCAATCGCCATGTAGCGGGGGCTGCTGCTGCGGCTGAGGTCGGGATGCCAATCCTTCATTTCGGATCCATGCCAGGCTGATTGCTGATAGGATTGACTGTATATTGTTGCATAAAGTTCCTGTCATCAAAAATATGACGCGTCACGCGGCATTGAAAATCCGTTCGCCAAGCCTTGCCTCCGCCCGTCCATCTTCTTACCTATTCAAGCGGGATGCGCGGCTTCCAGCTTCCGCGCCGGCGCTCCATTGGGATGAAAGCATGAATATCGATCCGATCCTGCGGTCTGTCGTGGCCGTGCGCTCCTCAATTCCGGAAGATGCCTTCACCGCCGAGACGCTGGGCACCGTTCGGGAAGGCAGCGGTGTGGTCATCAGGGACAACGGGCTGGTGCTGACGATCGGTTATCTCATCACCGAGGCCGACGAGGTATGGCTGACGACCCGCGACGGGCGCGTTGTTCCCGCTCATCCCCTTGCCTATGATCAGGAAAGCGGCTTCGGCCTGGTGCAGGCGCTCGGCACGCTCGGCGCTCCGGCAGTGCCCTTCGGCGATGCACCCGGAGCCAAGCCGGGCGATCCCGTCGTGCTTGTCGACGGCATGGGCGAATTCGTCGAGGCGAATATCGTCGCCAGGCAGGAATTCGCCGGTTACTGGGAATATCTGCTCGATGAGGCGATTTTCACGGCACCGGCCCATCCGGCATGGGGCGGTGCGGCGCTGATCGACTCCGACGGCAAGCTCCTCGGCATCGGTTCGCTTCGCCTTCAGATGAGCCAGGGCAGCGAGACCGCCGATATCAACATGGCCGTGCCGATCGACCTGCTGCTGCCGATCCTCGACGACCTCTTGAATCGCGGCCAGGTCAACAAGCCACCGCGCCCCTGGCTCGGTGCTTTCTCGGCCGAGAGCAATGGCGGCGTGGTGGTCATGAGTGTCGCCGAAGGCAGCCCCGCCGCGCAGGCAGGTTTACGCCAGGGCGACATCATCTCCGAAATCCGGGATGAAGAGGTCGATGGCCTGGCCGATTTTTATCGCAAGGTATGGAGCAGCGGCCCCGCCGGCGCCGAAATTCCCATGCGAATCCTGCGCAATGGCCGGGAAGCATGGCTGCGCATCAAGTCCGCCGATCGCAACAGCTTTCTCAGAAAACCGCAGTTGCAGTAGGGCATTGCCTTACTCCGCCTCAACGATTTTCAGGTGTTCTCGTTGCCGACTGGTCCGGACCGCTCGGTCTCGGATTGAGGAGCGGCAATGTCGGTGCGCCCGATTTCTTCTTCAGGCTGATTGACAGTATCGCCGGCCTGGAACGCCAATTTCCCGATCCTCTGATGGGCGTGCATCTTCGTTGACCTGAGACAGCGGTTGAAAGAGGATATGGTCGCGCCATCTCCTTGGGGGTATCCGTTCCAGGCATGAAGCGACGAAGAGGAGTTCGCAGTCCATGTTCGATCATGTCTCCATCGGTGTGAAAGACCTCGAAAGAGCCCGCCGCTTCTACGATGCGGCGCTGGCACCGCTCGGATATGAGCGGTTGTCCAACTCCGACGGCATGATCGGTTATGGCCCGGAAAGCGTCGGGTTGTGGGTGATGCAGGTCGCGCATCCCATTGTCGCAGACATGCGCTCAGGGCTGCATTTCTGCTTCGTCGCCCCGAACGAAGCCGCCGTCGACGCCTTTCATGCCGCGGCCGTCGCATCCGGCGGCACGGATAATGGCGAACCGGGCATCCGGCCGGATTACGGACGGTTCTGCTACGCTGCCTTCGTCATCGATCCCGATGGCTACCGTCTCGAAGCCTATTTCCACAAAGGCGAGCTGTAACGGACCTTCAGGCCGCAGCTCTGGATATCGAGACGCGGCAGCCGGAGGCTTCGAGCGCCTCGCCGGCGACGTCGATGAACAGACGGCGGAACCAGCGCGCCCGGCCGTCCGCCTGGTCGACGCGGCGGTAGAGCATGGTGACCGGATCGGCCGGCAGCGAAAGCGGCGGCGCGCAAATGGTCAGCCCATGCAATTGCGCCATGCAGCGGCCAATCGATTCCGGCACGGTGGCGATTGCCGGCATCGCCCTCAGCGCCGTCGGCAGGGCCGAAAAGCGCGGCACGGTCGCCACTACCCGGCGGCTGCGGCCGGTGCGGCCGAGCGCGATATCGATGCCCGTCGAAGCATTGCCTTCGAACGAGACGGTGACATGCGCAGCATCGGCAAAATCCTGCAGGCTCAACGGCGCCTTCAGCCGCAGCTGGGCGTCGTCGTAAATGCAGATCGACGCCTGGTTGAACAGCGGCGCGCGGATATGCCAGGAGGCCGGTTCGTCATGCACGGAGACGCTGAAGTCGAAAACGCCCTCGTCCAGCCGGCGCGCGGCATCGCGCTTTTCCGAGGCAATGCCGATCAGCCGGGCGCCCGGCGATAGCTGGAGCAGCCGGGCGGCAAGCGGGCCGAAGAAGGCCGATTCGAGATTATCGCACATGCCGATGCGGAACTCGCCCTGCCAGCTGGCCGGATCGAATTCGGCCTGCGGGCGGATGGCGCGCTCGATGCCCGACAGGGCATCCTCGATCGCCGGAGCGATGGAAAGGGCGCGCGGCGTCGGCTGCAGGCCGCGGCCGACACGCACGAACAATTCGTCATCCAGCGCCTCGCGAAGCCGCCGCAAAGCCGCCGACAGGCCCGGCTGCCCCAGCAGCAGGCGCTCGGCGGCGCGGCTGACATTGCGCTCCTGCATCAGCACGGAAAAGGCCAGCAGGAGGTTCAGATCGATTTTGCGGAGCGTGGCGTCATTCATCATTATGAGTAATACCTGGCATGGCTACTATCAATTTGCAATAGGATCGGAAGCTGTACATTTTCTCGTTCCCTGCCGCTGCGGCACCCTCCCCCGATGAGGCGGCAGCCAACAAGGAACGATTTTGATGACTCTTTCCAAATCGCAAAATGGCGCATGGCTGGCATTGCTGCTGCTCTGCACCGCCAATTTCCTCGACGCCATGGACGTCTCCACCATTGGTGTCGCGCTCCCCGCCATCCAGGCCGAACTCGGCATGGAGGCGACATCGCTGCAATGGGCCGTCAGCGCCTATGTGCTCGGTTATGGCGGCTTCCTGCTGCTCGGCGGCCGGGTCGCCGATGTCTTCGGCCACCGCCGCGTCTTCCTCTGGTCGCTGGCAATCTTTGCCGCCGCCAGCATCGCCGGCGGCTTCGTCGACAGTGGGCCGACGCTGATCGCAGCCCGCCTGATCAAGGGCATTGCCGCCGCCTTCACGGCGCCGGCAGCACTCGCCCTGCTGCTCTCCGTGTTCGGCGAAGGAGCCGCGCGGGCGAAAGCGCTCGGCGTCTTCGCCTCCACCGGCGCAACCGGCTTCGTGCTCGGCATGGTGATCGGCGGCGCCGCGACGGTGTTCAGCTGGCGGGCAACGCTTGTCATGGGCGCGCCCGTCGCCATCCTGACGCTCGTTCTTGCGCCGCTGGCGCTGCCAGCAGATCCGAAACGGACGGGACCGCGGCCCGCCTTCGACTGGGCCGGCGCCCTGACGATCACGCCAGGGCTGCTGCTCTTCGTCTTCGGCATCACCAATGCCGCAGCCGCCGGCTGGCAGGCTTTCCCGACCTGGGCTTCGCTGCTGGCGTCGCTCGTGCTGATGCTGTTGTTTCTCGCAGTCGAAGCGCGCCATGCCGATCCGATGGTGCCGCTCGGCATGTTCCGCAGGGCCAAGCTCCGGCATGCCAATGCGATTGCCGCCCTGTTCCAAGGCGCTTATGTCGGCTTCCAGTTCCTGGCGACGCTCTATTATCAGAACGTCATCGGCTGGTCGGCCTTCACGACCGGTTTCTGCTTCGCGCTTGGCGGCGTCTTCGTGATGTTCCTGGCGCCACGCTTTGCAAGCGTCGCGCAGAACCGCGGCGCCACCGGACTGATGGCGGCAGGTGTCGGCCTGCAAGCGTTCAGCTACATCTTCTGGGTCGCCGCGCTCGGACATGTGGATCCGATCCTGCTCGTCATCTTCTCGCAGATCCCGCTCGGCCTCGGCTACGCCATGACCTACCCCTCGGTGCAGGTCGCGGCCCTTTCCGACGTGGAGGATGACAAGTCGGGACTCGCCTCCGGGCTGCTCTTCGCGTCCTTCCAGATCGGCGGCGGCATCGTGCTTGCGGCCACCTCCGCCGTCTTCGGCGCATCGCCGCATTTCGGCTGGGATCCCTACTTCGCCGGCATCGCCTTCGTAGGCTTGCTTGCGCTTGCGATCACCCTGCTCGCGGCTGCCGGTCCCCGCAAATCGACCACCAGACCCGCAGCCTACCAGCCGGCGGAATGACGCAATCGGCCCGCATCCGATAGGTGCGGGCCTCCATGATGGCGCGGGTGATCGGCGGCAAGAATCCCGTTGTGTTGCCGGGACGAAAGGCGCATGATCCCGCCTTCGGCAGCTATAGCACGGGCGCTGCCGATGAGGGTTTGATGCCCTAGCCCCGACGAAAGGAGGACCGATGTCTTCCACCTCCGAAAAGCCATATCTTACGTCATCCGATCTCGACATGCTCCAGTCCGTGCTCGATGACGCCGGTTACCAAGCTAAGATCGTGATCGACGACGGAGCGAGCTTCAATGTGGCAGCGACGCTGCTGATCAAGCTCTTCCAGGAGGGTGTAACGTCTCCAGAGATGCTTTCGCTTGCACTCGAACACCACTTCGGCAAGCTGAAGAAGCCGCCGAAGCCGATAACGCCCGTTTACGACCGATATGCGATACAGGGATTGCCACGCGAAAGGCGCGCCGCCAGCTAAAGCATGTCGCGCAAAAGTGTGCAGCGGTTTTCCCGGGCAAAGGGAAGCGCTTTTGCCGCAACGACATGCGTTAAAACAAAGAGCCGGCGCGCTGTTCGGCAGCAAGAATTGCGCTGCGGAACAATGAGCGAACACGGCGCAGACCGCAGCTCATAATTTCGTCTGAACAGAGGAGATCGATCCATGGCCAAAGGACAGCTGAGAAGCAATCGCGAGGTTCGGAAACCGAAGAAAGACAAGCTGGCGCCGAAGACGGCAGGAACATTCGCAAGCCAGATGAAGACGGCGGCCGAAACCGCTCCGCACGGAAGCAGTGCGCCGAAGAAATAGCGGGATTCCGAACCTGATCATCGAAGCAGTTTAAGCCTCGGTCTTGCATGTCGCCCCAAAATCGCCTTAGGGGCGACACGCGCAAGCGGCTGTGTCATCGATAACCCGTCACATCGGCCGGCTTGCCCGCCTCCTGGACCTCGGTCAGGTAGCGCCAGCAATCCGGCCGCGAACCGTCGACGTCGTCGAAGCCATAGGCCTTGGCCATTGCGCCGCTCGACAGCGACTGACCGTTCCAGCGGGCGCGATCGGGATCGGCGGCGATCGCCGCGACGGCGCGGCCGAGGAAGCGCGGCGTTTCGGAAATGGCGAAGTGCGGCTGTGCCTTGGTCGCGTCGCGCCAGTTGTCCTCGCGCACACCATAAGCTTCCAGCATCATTTCGGAGCGCAGCCAGCCGGGCGTGATCGAAACGGCAGCGGCGCCGTGTTTCGCCAAATCCTGCGCATGCGCCCAGGCCATGCGGGTGACGCTCGTCTTGACGAGATCATAGAAAGGCGAAAGCCGGTAATGGGTGGCATTGTATTCGGTGGTGCCGTCGGTCACCTCCACCAGCAAGCCGCCTGGCCGTTCGATCATCAGCGGCAGGGCGTAATGGGCAGTGATCAGATGCGTTTCGATGCCGAGTTGCAGCATGCGCAGGCCCTTGTCCAGCGAATGCTCCCAGACGGACTTGTCCCATTCGAACAGTTTTTCGCAGCCCCAGATGTCGTTGACGAGGATATCGAGCCGGCCGGCCTCGCGGCAAATGCGGGCGACCAGCGCCTCGACCTCCTGCTTGACGAGGTGATCCACGCGCACCGCAATGCCCCTGCCGCCCGCCGATGTGACCAGTTCGGCGGTCTCCTCGATCGTCTCCGGTCGCTGATATTCGGATTGCCGGGCGCGTGTCGTGCGCCCCGTGACGTAAACGGTCGCGCCGGCCGCGCCGAGTTCCACCGCAATGCCGCGGCCCGCACCACGCGTCGCGCCTGCGACCAAAGCCACTTTATCCCGCAAGTCTGCTGTCACTTCTTTATCCTCCACGCTAGAACGGCTGGAAGGGCCAGACCATGACTCACGCCCTATTGAATATAAACGAACGTTCGTTCATATTTATCACGAATGCAAGAGGAATTTCATGCCGCGCCACCGCACGCTTTCCGATGAGCAGCTTCTCGCCATGGTGCTGGCTCTGATCCACGCCGAGGGGCCGGATGCGGCGACCTTTGCGGCGGTGGCGAAAGCCAGCGGCCTTTCCGGCTCGACGCTGGTGCAGCGGTTTGCGACGAAGGCAGCGATGCTGCGCGCGGCACTGCTCCATGCCTGGGACAGGCTGGACGCGGAAACGGCACGGCTTGCCGAGGCCGTTCCGAAGACCCCCGAGGGCGCCGTCGCACTGCTTGTCGGCCTGTCGCAGGATTATGGCGACAATGCCGCTGCCTATGGCGAGGGACTGCTGGTGCTTCGCGAGGATTTTCGCGATCCGGTGCTGCGTGCGCGGGGTGCGGCCTGGGGAACGGCTCTGACGGCGGCGATTGCCCGCTGTTTCGGATCGGAGAAAGCGCCCGAGACCATCGCCCGGCTGATGCTGTCGCAGTGGCAGGGCTCGCTCACCTGGTGGGGTTTCGGCTCGGAAGAACCAGTGGACGCCTATGTGGAGACCGAGCTGCGGCGCTTCCTCGCCGTGGTGAAACCCTGAACCTGCCGTGCTCCGCCTAATAGGCTGTGACGATCATGGCCTGGATAAAATAAAGCAGGGCGGCGGTCACGCCGATCGTCACCGTTGTCAGCAGCAGTCCAATCAGGGTGACGAGCCCGTCGCGCTCCATCAAGGCGACAGCCAGGACCACCAGCGAGAATACCGGCAGGATATTGCCGAAAGGGATCGGTAGCGCGATCACCACCGCGAGCAGGAAGACGGGAATGCCGAGAAGCACCTGCACCGTCGGGCCTGTGAGCGCCTTCAGCCGGCCGGAGCGGACCACCTTCTCCACCCGGGCAATGACGGGAACCGCGTGACGCACGACAAGGTCGAGCGCTACCAGGGAGACCTGGCGATTCCGGATGACGGCGGGCAGCCACACCTTCCGGCCACCCGCGACGATCTGGAGGGAGACCAGCGCAAGCGCGGTGCCGAACACCATTCCGAACGGGCCGGGAATCGGCGTCAGCGCCGGGATTGCCAGGAAGAGGATGGTGAAGGCGATGCTGGTCCTGCCCATCGTCTCCAGCGCCTCGCCGATGGAGAGGCCGCCTTTCTCCCGGGCGAGCTCCAGCATCTCCCGGAGCCGCGCGGTGGCCATCCCTTGGGATGGCCGTGCACTTCCATTTCGATCAGACATCAAAAAGCCCATTCCAGCGGGTGGCCGTCACGCATCTCCATCGGCCCCCTTCAAGACGCCAATCAGAGTTGCGCATTGCGGATCCCTCGCATCGAGAAGCTCGGCCGGCGAGGTGTGGCCGATCGCCATGCTGACGACGGTCGCCGCCGCCCAGCCATAATCGTCAGCTGCGCGCTTGATGAGCTGCGGCCCCTGAGATGTCAGGCAGGCCTGGGACTGGCTGACGATCGCGGCGGGAAGCCGGGCACGCTCAACCTGTTCCTGTATCTGGGCGTGCAAGGGATCGACGACGAAGAGGGCAAAAATCCAGCCGATGAAATCCGAGATCATATCTGTTTCCTTCCTTCGCTAACGTTTCTCTACAGCGTCTGCTCAGACGGCTGCTGCGGATCCCTCGTCTTGATGAGACTCCAGACCACGCCCGAGGCAATGATCGCGAAGGTGATCCCAAGCGAGAGAGCAGCCGGGAATTTTTCCAGGCCCAGCAGATCGGCGAGGAAGATCTTCGAGCCGATGAAGACCAGCACGATGGCAAGTGCGGGCTTCAGGTAGCGGAAGCGATGGATCATCGCCGCGAGCGCGAAATAGAGCGCGCGAAGACCAAGGATCGCGAAGATGTTCGAGGTGTAGACGATGAACGGATCGGTGGTGATCGCGAAGATCGCTGGAACCGAATCCACGGCGAAGATGACATCGGCCACTTCGACCATCACCAGCGCCATGAAGAGCGGCGTGATGAACCAGGTCGTCTTGCCCGTCGCCGGATGCGCCTTTTTGACGAAAAACCGCTCGCCGTGATGCTCCTCGGTGACGTTGAAGCGGTTGCGCATGAAGCGAACGAGCACGTTCTTCGAGACATCGGGCTCAGCTTCCTTGACGACAAGCATCTTGATGCCGGTCGCGATCAGGAAGGCTGCGAAGATATAAAGAACCCAGGCGAATTCGGCGACCAGCGTCGCGCCGACGCCGATCATGATGGCGCGCAGCACGATGACGCCGAGAATGCCCCAGAAGAGCACGCGGTGTTGATAGATGCGCGGCACGGCAAAGAAGGAGAAGATCAGGGCGATGACGAAGACGTTGTCGAGGGCGAGCGTCTTTTCGACGACAAAGCCCGTCAGATAAGCAAGGCCGGGCTCCGAGCCGAGATACCACCACACCCAGCCGCCGAAGGCGAGGCCGAGCGTGATATAGAGAGCGGAAAGCTTGACGCTTTCCCGGACGCCGATTTCCTTGTTCTGCTTATGAAGAATACCAAGGTCGAACGACAGGATGGCGAGGACGAGGACGAAAAAGCTCAACCACATCCAGAGCGGCGTTCCCAGCCACTCGACGAACAAAAAAGAGAAATCCAAAGATGGTCCCCTATCGGCACGGGTTGTCGGAAAAAGGTCCGACATCGCAAGAGTGCCGAAGCTCTCGCCAGAGGGGCCCGGACCAGCGGGTCGCACCCCAGATGGGATCTCGCTTTTCAGGATTCAAGCAGCGGCCGATAGCAATTTCTCATGTGGCGGGGCTTTGAGTGTCCCAGCCCGAACGCCTCGCTCCCCGTGGGAAAGCCGGCTTGCGGCGCATGCAGACGCCGCCCTATCCGTCTTGCGGATCGTCCTTATCCTCGCCGACGGTCAGCGGCCAGTCGACGACGTAGTCCTCGAGATCTTCTATATCGATCTCGTTTTCGTTGATCGTGCGGCCCCGCGCGGAAATACCGGCGGCATGGACGGTTTCGGGATCGCCGGAAACCAGGGGATGCCACCAATAGAGATCGCGCCCCTCGTTGACCAGTCGGTAGCCGCAAGTGGGCGGTAGCCAAGCGATATCAGGCACGTTCTCCTTCGTCAGCTGCACACAGTCGGGCACGAAATCCCAGCGGTTCCGATAGCTGGAGCAACGACAGCTTTCGCCGTCGAGCAGCTTGCAGCTGACCGAGGTGAAATAAATATCGCCGCTATCCCATTCCTCGATCTTGTTGAGGCAACAGAGGCCGCAGCCGTCACAGAGGCTTTCCCACTCGGCGGCGGTCATTTCGGCAAGAGTCTTGCTCTTCCAGAAGGTTAGATCGTCCATCGTTCGTTTCTTGCAACAGCCGCCCGCAAATTCACGTGACCGCCGACGTATCTCTCTTGTTATCGACTGAGAAATCAATCAATTCTTCAGCATACTCCTGGTATCGGAGATACCGGAGAGCTTTTCGGCCCCATGCGGGCCTCGCGCTTTCATCACCTTCCGGCCGCCGGAACGACCGATGCGCGATCAGGCGGGAATACAGGACGTGCAGGATCCGGACAAGCCAGAAAACGGGCCAGGAAAAGAGACAGGGGACGCGCCAGGCAAGCGGCCGGCGAAGAGACGTCACATCCTTCTGCGCATCGATTCATGGATCGATTCGACCGTCTGGAACGCCGGCTTCCGCGCCGCCGAGATCTGGGAAGACACCACCATCTTCTTCCGCCGCTTCCGCGTGCGCGGCTGGAAACGCATGGTCTTCGAACTTGCCGGCGAAGGGCTGACGCTCGGCGCGGCCGGCTCCGTGCTGATGCTCGTGCTTGCCCAGCCGGCCTTCGAGGCAACCAAGGAAGACTGGCGCAATCGCGGCGATTTCGCCGTCACTTTCACCGACCGCTATGGCAATGTCATCGGCCATCGCGGCGTCATCCACCAGAATTCCGTGCCGATCGACGAGCTGCCCGATTCCCTGATCAAATCGGTGCTCGCCACGGAAGACCGCCGCTTCTTCGAGCACTTCGGCATCGATTTCATCGGCCTCTTCCGCGCCATGAGCGAGAATGCGCGCGCCGGCGAAGTCGTCCAGGGCGGCTCGACGCTGACCCAGCAGCTCGCCAAGAACCTCTTCCTTTCCAACGAGCGCTCGATCGACCGCAAGGTCACCGAAGCTTTCCTGGCCCTGTGGCTCGAGGCGAACCTTTCGAAGAAGGAAATCCTCTCCACCTATCTCGACCGCGCCTATATGGGCGGCGGCACTTTCGGCGCCGCGGCGGCCGCCCAGTTCTATTTCGGCAAGAACATCACCGATGTGAACCTTGCCGAATCCGCCATGCTCGCCGGCCTCTTCAAGGCGCCGGCGAAATATGCGCCGCATGTCAACCTGCCGGCCGCGCGTGCGCGCGCCAACGAGGTGCTGACCAATCTCGTGCAGAGCGGGCTGATGACCGAAGGCCAGGTGATCGCCGCCAGGCGCAGCCCGGCGACCGTCGTCGACCGCAACGAGATGGAAGCGCCTGATTTCTTCCTCGATTGGGCTTTCGACGAGGTGCAGCGGCTTTCGCCGCGCTTCCACCAGCATTCGCTGATCGTGCGCACGACGATCGATATGGGGATCCAGAAGGCGGCCGAGGATTCGGTCGAGACCTCGCTGCGTGAATATGGCGAGGCCTATCACGCCAAGCAGGGCGCCTTGGTCATGATCGAAAACGGCGGCGCCGTGCGCGCCATGGTCGGCGGGCGGGATTATGGCGAAAGCCAGTTCAACCGCGCCACCAAGGCGCTGCGCCAGCCGGGCTCCTCCTTCAAGGTCTACACCTATGCGGTGGCGATGGAGAGCGGGATGACACCGCAGACGACGGTCGTCGACGCACCGATCTACTGGGGCAACTGGAGCCCGCACAATTATGCAAACCGCTATGTCGGCCGCATAACGCTCGAGACCGCCATCGCCCAGTCGATCAATACGATCCCGGTGCGGCTCGCCAAGGAGAAGCTCGGCATCCAGCCGATCCGGGCGATGGCGAAGAACCTCGGTGTCGAGACGCCGATCCGCGACGACGTCACCATTCCGATCGGCACGTCGGAGGTGACGGTGCTCGACCAGGCGACCGCCTATGCCACCTTCCCGGCCGGCGGCTACCAGTCGCGCCGCCACGGCATTACCCAGATCCTCGACTACGACGGCGACGTGCTCTACGATTTCGACCGCGACGAGCCGGCGGCCAAACGCGTACTGTCCCAACAGGCAGACGCTTATATGAACCAGATGCTGTCACGCGTTCCCTATGTCGGCACGGCACGCAAGGCAGCACTCGACAACGGCATCGTGACAGCCGGCAAGACCGGCACGACCCAGGCCTATCGCGACGCCTGGTTCGTCGGCTTCACCGGCAACTACACCTGCGCCGTCTGGTTCGGCAATGACGACTATACCTCGACCAACAACATGACCGGCGGCTCGCTGCCGGCGATGACCTTCAAGCGCGCCATGGACTACGCCCACCAGGGTGTGACGCTGCGCGCCATTCCCGGCATCGAAAACCCCCTGCCCTCGGCAGAGGACGTCGCCAAGACCGCAGCCGCCAAGCCGCAGGACGGATTGCCGCAGCTCATCCGGCCGCGCATGCTTTCGGTTCAATCGACCGGCATCCTCAAGGATCTCGGCGAGAAGCTGAAAGACGCCGCGCCGCTGGCGCCGCAGAAGGTGGCGAGCGCCGAATAGCTCGACCGCAATCATGCCGAGATCCTGACATCGATGGATCGCCGGTCCGGTTTGCCGCTGCGAATGCGGCATGAACCGTGGATAGATCGCCTCTCGTGTCACGGCGCGGCATTCCACCCTGCCAGAATCAGTGGTAACCCTTTCATCCAATGTGGTTTCCAAGGTCATGACGTGTTTCGGTTTCCCCTTTTCATCCTGATCACGCTGATCGTCGCCTTCGGCGGCGGCATCATGATCACGCTCTATGCGCTGGATGCGACACAGGGTTTCGGCGCCATCAAGCTCGGCGCCTGGGAAGCCTTTCCGGCATTGCAGACGGTTGACGCCGACCCTTACGCCAAGTCGCACCGGGCGCGCGCCGGCAAACTGCTCTATGGCAGCGCCGAGGGCCTGACCTTCACGGCGAGCGTCGACGACGAGGGCACGCGGCTGAATGCCGGCTGCCGCTACCGCATCAGCGGGCAGACGCCGCCTGCCCGCCTCTGGACCCTCTTCACCGCCGACAATGGCGGCAATCCGGCGGCGGTGAAAAACGGGCTTCCCTCGGCCCTGAATTCCTGGACGGTGCTGCGCCAGCCCGACAGCAGCTTCTCGATCGAGATCTCCGCCGTCGCGCAGCCGGGCAACTGGCTGGCGCTACCGCAAGCCGGCACCTTCCGGCTCGTGCTGACGCTGTTCGACACGCCGACGGCCGGCAGTTCCGGCGTGATCGATCTCGCCATGCCGAAGCTCACCAAGACCGGATGCGGCAATGCTTAGAATAATATTCGCCGTTCTCACCGGCCTTTTCGGCGCAGCGCTGCTGCATCTCGTCATCATCCTGTCGCTGCCGCACTTCACCGGCCGGGATGCGGCGACCCGCGTCGCGGCTGAAGGCGACCTCAACAATTTCTACCTGCTGAACGACCAGTATGACGAGGCAGGCCTTGCCAATGGCGACCCCTTTGTGCGCACCGCCGTCTGCTCCTTCGACGTCGAGGATGCGCCGATGCACTTTACGGCGAGAGGCAACGTGCCCTTCTGGTCGATCGCGATCTATGACAGCGCCTCCAACGAGATCTTCAGCATGAACGACCGGACATCGGTCGGCGGCGCGCTCGATGTGCTGGCGGGCGGTCCGATCCAGCTGACGGACCTGCGCAAGAACCTGCCGCAGGAGCTGCAGCAGACGATCCTGGTGGAGATGGCGCGGCCAGACGGTTATGCCGTGCTGCGCACGCTGGCGCCGCAGGCGAGTTTCGATGAAGCTGCGCGCAACTTCTTGACGGAAGCTGGCTGCGAACAGTTCGACACACGCTGAAGTTGAAAGCGCGTTACTTTTTATTGACGCGCGGCGCAGGCGCCGGACGCCGTTTCGGGCTCTCGGCCAGCCGCTCATAGCGGACGCCGGTGAACCAAAGAATCTTGGCTTCGCGGGGTTCCTTGTCCAGGCGACGCGGCGCCCGCGGCCGCCGATCCGCCAATGCGACTACTATTGCCATTCTCGTCTCCATGCACTGCCCGAGACGGATGAACTTGCGAAGGATTTCACCCTGCCCGCCAATCTGCGGGCCGGCGCGTCCTGCGGCGCCGGGATGACCGGACCGAGGGCATTCGCGCCTTTCCCACGGCACCTGACTGAAATACCGTGATGCGGAGTTTCAACGATCCAGATACTCAAATCGCGTCGTTCCTATCCGAATTGAGACACATGACAGTTAACAGATTCCTAATATTCGGCCGAGGCCAAACACAGTTCACGTCATTTGCTTGTAACGTCCGGATAGTTGTTTTGGTTTCACGCCGCCCGCGCAAAAATGCGGTGCGGAGGTGAAGCATAAAATTAGAAGAGATTCATATAGTTGGCTATAATGCAGCAGCCAACGCGCCCCGCCAAGGGCAGATGTTGCAAATATACGTCACGAAAATATTCATTGCGGCCCAAGTGGATGAGCGTATGTTCGCCATGTCGATCAAACGTTTCCGGCTCCGATCGATCGGGGATCATCCACGCTCCTGCCGGAAATGCGGAGGGCAGACGGTGTCTTTGCTCGTGAATGCGTCTTTCTCATCCCAGGATTTCGACGTGCTGTGCAGCGCACTGGACGCATGGTGCGCCGAGCGGCATATCGACATCGTCAGCGTCGAGGCCCAGTCTGCGGCGTCCACGGCGCTCGACCTCTATCAGGAAGGCTACGACAGCCGCGAAAAGCTTCTGCACGCGCTGCGTGATCACAGGGCCGCCTAGCCGTTTCCACCGTCAGGCAGCCGGCGGAACGCCGTCATCATCCCCTTTCCGGACAAACGCATTCAACTGCGGACCAGCCATCCGCAGCACGTTACGCGAGTAAATTTGTGTCGCATTTTAATAAAATCTTCAGCATGCATTAACCGTACCGGTGTAGGATTTGTTCATAACCGTATGGCCTGACATGCGTTCCGCCAGCGCATATCGACCCGCGGTTCCCCTTGTCGTGCGTTTTCAGGGTGTTCGTGTGCGTGACCGGTTTCGAGACCTAGAAGGCCCGTTGGCCGTCAGGAAAAAGGACGTGGTATTGATGGCGACCGTCAGCAGTTTCGAGAATCTGTCGCATCCGACACGATCCGAGCTGCGCCAGTTCGCCGAGCTTTTCACGCCGCTGTTCCAGGCTTCCTCCGAAGAGGCCAAGCGCCAGGCGGTCGCCGCCCTGTCTCAATGCGATCACATACCGGCAGCCGTGGCGCTGTTCATCGGCAGCCAGCCGATCGATATCGCCGCGCCTTTTCTCGCGGCCTCCAAGGCGATCGCCGACGAAACGCTGATCATCATCGCCCGCACCCAGGGGAAGGACCACGTCAAGGCGATCGTCAGCCGCGATTGCCTCTCGCCCAAGGTCATCGATGCATTGGTGGCGTTGCGCCAGGCCGGTCCGCGGGCGGCGGCCACGGTGGCTCAGCACATCGAGCCACCCACCGTGCCGCTTGCACCGATACCGGTGGAGACCACCGAGGCGGATGCGCTGGAGGAACAGCGGATTGCCAATGAAGAGGCATTGCGCGAGCGCATCCTCGGCCTTGCCGGCCATCTCGGCCGCAGCGATGAGGACAGGCTCGGCCTGCGCACGCTTACCGACATTCAGGAGGCGCTGCTGGTGCGTTTTGCCCGCTCGCGCGAAGCGACGCAGTTCGCGACCGCGCTTGCCGATGCGCTTTCCGCCAGCCGCTGGCTTGCCGAGCGAATCATGCTCGATCTGTCCGGCCAGCAGCTCGCCACGACGCTGACCAGCCTCGGCATGGGCTTTCTCGATGCCGTCTTCGTGCTCGAAAAGCTCTATCCGCATCTTGCCGAACAGCAGCACAGCGTCACCCGCGCCTGGATGGTGCTTGATGCGCTCGACCCGGAGGAATGCCACGACCGCGTGGAAGCCTGGCGGCGCGCCGATCGCTACACCTACAAGCCCGAGGCGCCCGCTGCCCCCGCGCTTCAGGAAACACCCGGTTATCGCTTCATCCGCCAGGCGCCGCAACAGCGTGACATGCGCGTCATGGGGCGGCGGTCCCGCTGAACCGACAGGCGTCTTCGGCAGTCAGCCGAAATCCCGCGCAAGCGGGATCAGGTCGCCCACTTCCTCCATTTCCAGCTCGACGATCCAGAGATCGGAGTCGAACCTGCGTTCGCGCTCCAGCATCGCGCGCACCGCTTCCGGCTCGCTGCGCGACAGGCGGATCTCGAACAGGCGGTCGCCGGCCTGTCCGTCATCGAAGGCGGTCTGCGGCGCAGGCGCGTAAAGCGTCTCCAGACCATCGCGGAAGTGCTGGCGGATGAAGATCGCGCCCGCCTCCTCCGCGCCTTTCTTCTCCACAGCGGCGAAATCGCCGCTGGCAAAGACACGGCGCAGGAGGGCGGAAACGAAAATGTCGGCGCGCAATCTCATCGGCGCGATATAGACCGGCGCGCGGGCGGCGACAATGCGGGGTGAAATCTCGACCGTCGAATTCAGACCTTGACCGCCAGCCGCAACCCTCCCCAATGCCGCCCCCGGACGGTGATCGGGGCCGAAATATCCTTCATCATCACGAAATTGCCGCCGCCCATGTCGCGCCTGTAGGTCTGGACGAGAAAGGGCGCGGTGCTGCGGCCGGCGGCAAGGCCGACTCGATCGGCGAAGATGCGGCGGTTGCGGCAATTGGCGGTGTTCCAGACGGCATCGCCGGGGCGCTGCGGCTGGGAGAATTTTCGGTTGTGGGTCGGGAGATAACCGTTCTCGTCGATCGCCGCGCAGAAGGCGATGCGCTCGTCGGACGCGACGATCGGTTCCTGGATCGGCGGCAGCAGGCGGTCTGTGAGTTCGGTGAAGGCGGCCATGACCTGGGCCGGATCGCTGCCTGCAACCGGGCGATAGCGCCGGTCGAAGAGAGCGTCGAGCCCGATCTGCCCTTCGGCGACGGCGCGTTCGAAGGCGCCGGAGATCTGCCTTGCGACCGATTGCGCTTCTTCGATCCAATGGCTGTCGGCGGTCTTGACGCCGGCGCTCGCTGTTAACTGAATCAGGGTTTCGGAGAGGCCGACGACGCTATCGACGCGTTTGGCAGCCTGCTGCAGCCTGACATTCGAGCCGGCGACCTCGGACGACATTTCGCTGAGTTTTTCGACGAAGCCGGCGCATTGCTGATCGACCGCCTCGGTGGTGTTTGCCATCACCGTCGAACTGTCGAGGATGCGGGTAATGACATTTTCCATGCTGTCGAAGGCTCCCCTCATCGCCTCCGACTTGTCGCGCACGCCGGCGGCGCTCTTGCGCGCATCGCTGCCGACCACCGACAGCCGGTCGATCTTCACGCGCAATTCGTCCAGCGTGTCCTGGATGGAGCCGGTCGCCTTCGACGTCTGCAGCGAGAGCGCGCGCACTTCGGCGGCGACCACCGCAAAACCCTTGCCGGCATCGCCGGCGCGTGCGGCCTCAATCGCGGCGTTCAGCGCCAGCAGGTTCGTCTGGCGGGCAATGGTGCTGATCTCCTCTGCGATCTTGTCGACATCAGCAAGCGATTTCGAAAAACCGGCGATTTCGGTGCCGATCTCGTTGGAGGACTGGACCATGTGACCGATCTCGGCGACCGAACCGGACAGGCGGTCGGCCGATTCCTTCAGCATGTGGCGGGCCTCGGTCGCCGTGCGGTCGGTCTCTCTGAGCGAGACGGCGACAGCGCGGTTGGTCTCGGCAATCGAAAGTGCTGTGCGGGTAACATGATCGAAGGAAGAAGCATGTCGGGCCGACATTGCCGCCATGTCCTGGATCGCGCCGGCAATGTCGACAAGATCGATGCCAAGAGTGGAGGCCTCTTCGGCAAGGCGCCGGAGGATATGGCGCAAGGCCTCGCGATCAAGACCCTCCGCTTCGTCTGGCGCTTCACCGGCCAGATCGTCTACCGCCCTCAGCGCATGCATGACCGACGCTCCCCCGCCCCAATCAGAAAAGCTTCAGGCAACATGGTTAATAAGTTGCAAACGGTGCCTGCGCCTTAGACTAAGGTTGCAGGACGACACAAAGCGCAACGGCGCACACTTCGCTTAGATCGCGCCGATTTCCCTGAGCTTCTTCAGCACCGCCTCGTTGGGCTCGCCGTTTTCGGGCAGATTATAGTGCTTCTGGAAATGGCGGATGGCCGCACGGGTCTGCTCGCCGGCAACGCCGTCAACGCCGACATTGGCGTAGGCCATGTTGGAAAGGCCTTTCTGGATTTTCAGCACCAGATCGACATTGGAGATTTCGCTTGATGGAACCTGCTTTGCGGCAGCGGGAGCCGTTTTGATCGTCTTCTCGGCGCTGCGGATCGCCGCTGCGACCGGATCTTCCGACGAGGCTTTCGAGCTCACATCCTCGAGCGGCTTTTCGGCAGGCACGGTCGAGGGGCCGGCGGCATCGGTCTTCAGCGCCGCCAGAACCTCCGGCGTCGCATCGCCGCTCTGGGCCATGCCGACGGTTTCTTCGAAGAAAAGGATAGCCGCGCTGGTGCGAGGCCCGATGATGCCGTCGGGCGTGCCGTTATAGAGGCCCCGGCGAACCAGCTGCTGCTGGATATCCATAACGAGCTGGCTCGACTGCTGACCGGCTGCGGCCGCAGCCGGCGTCGCGTTGGTGGCGGTTGCATCCTCAGGCCGTTCGATCCGGAAGGTGGTGACGTCGCCCTGCTGCTCCTCGGCCGGGCGGCGGGCGCCGAGCACATTCGGAGATTGCGGATCGCGGGTGCGGAAAATCGGGTGCGGATGTAGGCCCGGCTGATACCAGAGCGCATTGGCGGCGACAAAAGAGAAGATGACGACGAAGGCGATGGTGCCGCCGGCAACGGACGGATTGCGGCCGATGACGCCGCCGAGCACGGACGCGCCCTGCAGGCTGAGGCCGCCGAGGGCAGCTGCACCCGTCATCAAAAGGCCCGGCTGCTGCCGTCCCCTCTTTCCCTTAGGCGATTTTCGCTTGCGCGCGGCCATCGAAATGCCCCTCTTCTACGCCGGTATTGACCGCGCCCTTCAGCCGCGGCGGAAACTCGACAGTTGCGCCATGGCCGGCATCGTCGGTGCACGTGGCGCCCGAGCCGTCGGCTGCGATCTCGATGGTGATGATCGTGCCCTCGCCCGGCTGGCTGGCGATGGCAAAGTTTCCGCCATGCAGCGATACCAGTCCCTTGACCAGCGAAAGGCCGAGGCCGGTGCCTTCGAACCGGCGGGTGTAATCGTTCTGAATCTGGACGAAGGGCTGGCCGAGCAGTGCCAGCTTGTCGGCCGGGATGCCGATGCCGGTATCGCTGACCGTCAGCTTCAGGATGCCGTCACGCACCGCCGCATCGAGGGAGACGACGCCGCCGGCTTCCGTGAACTTCACGGCATTGCCGACAAGATTGATGAGGATCTGCTGGATGGCGCGCTGATCGGCAACGATCTCGCCGATGCCGCGCTGGATGCGGCTCGTCAGGGTGACGCCCTTGGTCTTGGCCTGCAATGCCAGCATCGATTCGCAGGATTTGACGGAGCCCCCTATATCGAAGGGTTCCAGGATCAGCTCGTAGCGGCCGGCTTCGATCTTGCTCATGTCGAGCATGGTGTTGACGACCGACAGCAGATGCGCGCCGGATTCGCGGACCAGGCCGACATATTCACGCTGGCGATCGTTTTCGAACTTGCCGAAATATTCGCCGATCAGGATGTCGGAAAAACCGAGGATGGCGTTCAGCGGCGTGCGCAGCTCATGGCTGACCGCGGCAAGGAAGCGCGATTTGGCGTCGTTTGCGGATTCGGCATCGGCCGCGCGGTTCTGGGCTTCGTCACGCAGCTGCTGCTCGACGGAGACATCGCGCAACTGGGCGATGACGGCGGCAAGTTCGCCGTCGGCGTCGCGCCGAGCGGTCATATCCATCCTCAGATGCGCGAACTGGCGTTGGCCGCGCCCGACCGGGGGCCGGTCGAGCCGCAGATCGACGCTCGCCGTCTCCTCGCCCCGGCGCAGCTCATCGAGCGCCTGCAGGAAAAGGATGCGGTCGGAGACATGCACCTGTTCAATGAAGCCTCTGCCCTTGGGATCGCGCATCCAGGCGAGGAAATCGCAGCGGTCGCGGCCACCGAAGGTCGCCACGCTGCCGTGCGCGTCGAGGAAGAAGACGAGGCCTGGTGTAACCGCGAGGAAGAAATCCTCGGCCGACTGATTGGCAATGCCAGCCGGCGAACCCTGACGGGCGAGCGCGATGCTGCCGACGGCGGAAAAGAGAAAAGCGGCGCAAACCATGGCGACGCCCGCCGGCAGGGCGACGGCCGGGCTGGTGACGGTCGAAAGGCCGATCGGAGCGGCGACGAGGGCGGCCGAAGAGAGCAGGACGAGGCGGCGCAGGATTGCGAGTTCGCGTTGGCGCACGGCTTCGCCGCCTCCCGTCCGGGAAAGCCAGCTTGTCGCCGCCCGGTCTACGAGGGCCGTTATCCAGCCGCCAATGTCACCCAATACACGCACGCAATACCCGCCGAAAAGGCTGTCTGTTGATCCGGACAATAGGCCTTGGCGGCTTAAAGAAAGGATAAGGCAAAAGCCCTCTTCACAGCTGGAAAGAGCCGAAAATCCCGTTTTGAGGCATCTGGCAGGCTCTTTGCCTTTTGTGGTTAATAGCAGGTAAGCGACGGATTTTCCTCATATTTCAGCATAGCGTTAACTCCTGTGGCAAGGCGAGCTCGCAAAAGCCCTGCAATTGCAAGGAGGTGCTGCCCTGATGCTTAACGGCGATCGCTCGCATTCGACTAAAATGCGGCTCAAATACCGGTCGCTAAAATTTGAACTAAATTTGCCGCAAATGCGCGTGAGTTTCGAAAAGCGGCATTCGCAACTTGCCGGTAGGGTGAAAACACACCGGACAACCGGCCTGATTCGGCGACAAGACCGAACGGGGACAACAGGATGGGCAACGACAATGTGGTTTCTGATCAAAGGATCCTTCTGGTTTGGCCTTGTGCTCGTGCTTCTTTCCGTCTTCAGCACGGAAGGTTCCGACAAGCACGCCAACGGCCCGCAACTGCAGCTTTCCGACGCGTTCACGGCGGCCAGCGGCGCCTATGACTATCTCACAGGCATGTGCTCGGAAAAGCCCGAAGTCTGCGTCAAGGGCGCAGAGACCTTCACCGCACTCGGCTACCGGGCCCGCGAAGGCGCCCGCGTTGCCTATGAACTGCTGGACAGCCAGTTCCAGGACGAGGCGCCGGCGACCGCAAAGCTTGCCGAACCGACAGCCCCGGCGGCCCTGCCCTCCCTCGCCTCGCCCTCGCTCCAGGAAAAGGTGCGCGAGGCGAAGGCCGCGCTCAACCAGCCGATGCCTTACCGCCCGCCGGTCGAGGATGATGAGACGGCCGAGACGGTGGTGACCGGCGCGATCCCGCTGCCGACGCCGAAGCCGGCGATCTGACGAAATTTCCGCGGGTCTTCCGCACAGCATTTCTTTTTTACACAATTCCGAGCCCAAACCGCTTCACGCCATTGCCGGAATTGTTCGAGCTTGCATCGGTGGTCCGCATGACGCGGAAATGCCCCATGCCTGACGTGCCTGCCCTGTTCAATTCAGCATATTGCTGCGCCGTGAGGATGCCCATCCCTCACGGCGTTTCTTTTTAACGGTTCAAATTCGCCGGTCTTTCACCTATATGCACTCTTAATAGTGAAAGGCTCTCGCATGGCATCCCTCGACCAGATCATCGACGACTTCACCTTCCTGGATGATTGGGAAGACCGCTACCGCTATGTCATCGAGCTCGGCAAGGCGCTGCCTGAACTGGCCGAGGAAAAGCGCACCTCGGAGAACAAGGTGATGGGCTGCGCCAGCCAGGTCTGGCTGGTCACGCATACGGCGGGTGATCCCGACAATCCCATCATGAGTTTCGAGGGTGATTCGGACGCCCATATCGTGCGCGGGCTCGTCGCCATCGTGCTTGCCACCTATTCCGGCAAGGCGGCATCCGAAATTGCCGGCCTCGATGCCTTCGAGATATTCTCGAGGATCGGCCTGGTCGAGAACCTATCGTCGCAGCGTTCGAACGGGCTGCGGTCGATGGTGAACAGAATCCGGGAAGAGGCAAGGGTTCGGGCTGCGGCCTGAACGCGACTGATTTCGCAAGCATTTACAGACCCATCGATTCGGAAATGCAGCCGCGAATCCAGTATATTAACACTTGCTGATAGTATGGGAATACATTCTACGCCCTCACGCAAGCATAAGGCTGGCGCTCTCATAATATCTCGCCGTGCAGACGAATCATCTGCGAAGGGCTCGAAATACTGGAGAGATTATTTTCCTCGTCCTGAATGCATACAAAAAAAGCCGGGCACAGGACCCGGCTTTTGTCGTTGGTTGCTTTCGGAAAAGCTCAGCCGCGGCCGCGCTTGCGGCGCTGCCCGAGGCCCATCTCCTTTGCGAGGCGCGAACGCGCTTCGGCATAAGCGGGCGCTACCATCGGGTAATCGGTCGGCAGGTCCCACTTCTCGCGGTACTCTTCCGGCGAGAGGCTGTGGTGCGTCATCAGGTGACGCTTGAGGGATTTGAAATTGCCGCCGCATTCCAGGCACGTGATCTGCTCGTCCTGCACGGACTTGCGGACAGAAACTGCAGGCTTCTGCTTTTCGACGATCGCCGCAGCGGGCTGCGGTACGGACGTGTTGCTCAATGCCGAATGGACGTCGGAAATCAGGTTGGCCAGGTCGCTGACCGGCACAACATGGTTGCTGACATAAGCCGCGACGATGTCGGCCGTCAGTTCCACAAGCAGCTCCGGCCCATTGCCGGTCGCTATATCCGTCATACTCTTTCTCCTGTTAGCATGCACAAACGGTCTATGACTGACTCGTCAAAGACCCGCCTCGTAGAAGCGAACAGCAAAAGCACAGGAAGCGACCTTCTGTTCCGAAAAACGCGAAATCCACCCCTAGATTCCGAAGAGCGAGACCTGTTCTTATACTGCCTGACGGAAAACCACTACGTCATGCCCCAGGCGATGGCCCCAGTTAGACATGAAAAATCAAAACTGAGGGACTTGGAAGCAGTACGATTGTCATTCACAATCAGAACTCTACTTACATTTTCAAATACCATCGTTTGGCCGAAACGCCAATTATTATTTGTCGTTTTTCTTGAGAAAAAATGGCCAATGAAGAATTGAACAGGCCTGCGGCAAGGTTTACTCGTTCCATCCTGTGCATAAGTTCGCGTAAAACTGATCAAGGCGCCGAAGAGGATATATTTTCAGCCGCCATCGCGCATATCGTCCCGTACCGAGACACCGCCGAGATCATATCCCGAGCGGTGAGCGGCGCGCGCGAGCAGATGGGCGGAAACAGGCGCCGTCAGCAGGAAGAAGACGAAGCCGGCAATGGCGCGGAGAAGAATCGCCGGATCCTGCGAATAGAGGCCGGCGGCAAAGAGCAGCAGGCCGGAGCCGACAGTGCCCGCCTTCGAGGCGGAGTGCATGCGCGTATAAAGATCGGGCAGCCTGATCAGGCCGATCGCCGCCGAAAGAGCAAACAGCGCGCCTGATATCAGCAGCAAAGCGGTGATGGCAGCGACGATGGAATCGATCATTTGCGCTTCCTCCCTGCCCGGCGGATCTTCGCGCCAGCTTTTGCCGCAGTTGGAGAAGGCGCAGATTTGATGCTGCCGCGCGCCAGCACGAAGCGGGCGAAGGCGACGGTCGCGAGGAAGCCGACGAGGCCGAGCGCAATGGCGATATCGATATAGAGCGAAAAGCCCGTTTTGACCGCAATGACGGCGATGAAACCGATGGCGATCCCGGTCAGCATGTCGAGAGCAAGAATGCGGTCCGGCAAGGTCGGCCCTACGACGACGCGCCAGACGGTCAGAAGCAGCGCCAGACCGAGGATGACGAGCGCGGCCGAAGATGCGGCCGCGATGATGGCGGCGGGCGTAATCACCGGAAGGCCTCCATGATCTTGCGTTCGAACCCGTTGGCGATGTCCCGCTTCGTCGCTTCCGGATCGGAGCAGTCGAGCGCATGGACATAGAGCGTGCGGCGATCGGGCGAGACATCGATCGAAAGAGTTCCCGGCGTCAGGGTGATGAGGTTTGCCAGCAAGGTGATCTCGAAATCGGTCGTTACCGTCAGCGGAAAGGCGAAAATGCCGGGCTTCAGCTTCATGTCAGGCGAGAGAACGGTGACCGTGACCTTCCAGGCCGACAGCGACAATTCCTTCAGGAACAAGGCGGCAAGCGACAGCACAAGACGGACGCGACGCAGATATCCTGTGCTGCCGAAAGGTTCGCGGATGATGATGAGCGCCAGGGTGCCCAGCAGGAAACCGAAGACGAGATTGAGCAGCGAGGCGCTGCCGGTGACGGCAACCCAGGCAATGGCAAGCAGCAGGTTGAAAAGAAAGACGGTCACGGCGGGCCTGCCTCCGGGAAAACCGAGTGAAGATAGGCCTGCGGATCAGCAATGCCGGCAGCAGCCGATTGCGACAGTTTCAGCAATTGTTCCGGCAGGATGCCGAAGCCGATGGTGAGCGCCGTCAGTGCGGCAAGCGACAGGCCGATGCGCCAGCATGCTTTCGACGGGAGGAGCGCCATCGGTGCGGGACGCCAATAGGCGAGCAGGAAAAGGCGGCCGAAGGCGATCGTCATCAGAAACCCTCCCGCGAGGATCGAAGCCGCCAGCCACCAGGCGCCGGCATCGAGCGAGGCTTTGACGAGCATGACCTTCGGCCAGAATCCGGCAAAGGGCGGAAGGCCGCAGGCAGCCAGGAAGAGCACGAGGGAAAGCGCGGCAAAACCGCCGCTTTGCCGATAGAGCCCACCGAGGCCCGACAGCGAAAAACCGCCG
Organism: Rhizobium sp. R339; assembly: GCF_002211395.1. Lineage (NCBI taxonomy): Bacteria > Pseudomonadati > Pseudomonadota > Alphaproteobacteria > Hyphomicrobiales > Rhizobiaceae > Rhizobium > Rhizobium sp. R339. Next base: position 90,037 of record NZ_LOKV01000005.1, on the reverse strand, counting down.
CCCCGCCGGGCGATCTCCCCGGCGGCAAGGTAAAGCGCGGTCATCAGCACGATGGAATGAAGCGCGTAGAAGACCGCGCCGCTGATGCCGCCGGGGCTGCCGAGCGCGACGCCGGCCAGCATGTTGCCGATGCCCGATATGACGACATAGCCGAACAGCCTGCGGATATCGTTTTCGGCGAGCGCGCCGAAGGCGCCGACCAGAATGGTTGCCATGGCGGCAAGCGCGATAACGAGGCTCAGTTCCTCGCGCTCCACCGGCAACAGCATGACCATCACCCGGATCAGGGCGTAGATGCCGACCTTGGTGAGCAGGCCGGCAAACAGCGCCGAGACGACGATGCGCGGCGTATGATAGGCGGCGGGCAGCCAGAAATTGACCGGAAAGGCCGCAGCCTTCATGCCGAAGGCGAGCAGAAACAAGCTCGCCAACGTCATCAGCGGCGCCGTGCCGCGCAAGTCCGCGACGTTCGCCGCAATATCGGCCATGTTGAGCGTGCCGAAGACGGCATAGAGAATGCCGACGCCGATGAGGAATAGCGTCGTTGCGATGAGATTGAGCACCGCATATCTCAGCGCCCCGTCGATCTGTTCGCGCTCGGAGCCGAGAATGATCAGCCCGAATGAGGAGATCAGCAGCACCTCGAACCAGACGTAGAGATTGAAGATGTCGCCGGTGAGAAAGGCGCCGGTGACGCCCGCCATCAGCAGCAGGAGCAGCGGGAAGAAACCGTATCGCCGGCCGCTTTCGCCGATATCGGCCAGCGCATAGAGGCCGCCGGCGAGCGCGGCGAGGGTTGCCGTGAACGCCATCAGCGCGCCGAGCAGATCGACGGTGAAGGCGATTCCGAAAGGCGGCAGCCAGCGCCCCATGACCATGGTCAGCGGTCCCTCGGTCGCGACCTTGGCAAGCAGCGCCGCGTCCATGAGGGCCAGAAGCACCAGACCCGATATGGCAAGCCAGGCCTGCAGACGCAGATGTGCCCGCACCATCAGGAGGATAGCGCCGAGCGTGATGCAATGGGCAACCGGCAGGATGACGAGCCAATTCTCGACAGGCACCGGGGCGGTGACCAGAGCGGCGGAGAGATCGATGGATGGGGCGGCCATCAGAGGTGGCCTCCGGGATGGGTGGGGGCGTACCGTGGGTTACCCCCCTCTGCCCTGCCGGGCATCTCCCCCACAAGGGGGGAGATCGGCTGGGAGTGAAGGCTCGCCCCAATCAAATGTCTCGGATGGGCGAAGCGGCCCGACGTGAAATTAATCTGTCGGCAAGCGGGTGCGTCTTGCCGATCTCGCCCCTTGCGGGGGAGCTGCCCGGCAGGGCAGAGGGAGGTGAATATCCGCACCGACATCAGCATCAATACCCCAAAGGCGGCAACGGCCGGTCGTCGGGCTCGGCGGCGCGCATTTCGCTGGTGTCGTCGGTGCCGAGGTCCTGATAGGCGCGGTAGGTCAGCACCAGCAGGAAGGCGAGGAAGGAGAAGGAAATGACGATCGCCGTGAGGATAAGCGCCTGCGGCAACGGGTTCGCCGTGCCCGGCGGCAAGGCGTCGAGACCCGCCGGGATGATCGGCGGCACCTCGCGCGTCAGCCGGCCGCCGGTGAAGAGCAGCAGGTTGACGGCGTTGCCGAGGATGGCGATACCGAGCATGATGCGGATCGAGAATTTCGACAGCATCAGATAGATGGCGGCGGCGAAGAACAGGCCGACGAGGATCGCCAGAAGCTGCTCCATCATTCCACCTCCTTTTCTTCCAAAGCCAGCGCGATCGAGGTGATGGCGCCGAGCACGACGAGATAGACGCCGATATCGAAGAGCAGCACACTCGACAGCGGCACCTCCGTGCCCAAAAGGCTCGGATAGATCCAGAGGCCGGTCATGAAGGGAACGGCAAAGAGGATGGAGAGAAGGCCCGCCACCGTCGACAGCAGCAAGCCGGCGCCGGCGATCGTCAACGGATGAAAGAACAGCGCGCGGCGAACGGCGGCAACACCGCGGGCAATGCCGTAAATCGCCAGTCCCGAGGCGGCGATCAGGCCGCCGATGAAGCCGCCGCCCGGCTCGTTATGGCCGCGCAGCAGCACGAAGACCGAAAAAAGCAGCATCAGCGCGGTAAGAAACGGGGCAACGGTGCGGAAGATGAGGGTGTTCACGCGATCATCCCTCCGCTTCCATTGCATCGGGATCATTGGCGGCAAGCTTGCGCTCGGTGCCGGCGCGGATGCGGATCAGCGCCAGGATGGCAAGGCCGGTGACCGCGACGACGGCGATTTCGCCGAGCGTGTCGGTGCCGCGGAAATCGACGATGATCACGTTGACGACGTTAGCGCCATGGGCAATCGATTTGGAATAGGCATTGAAGAAATCCGTCAACGCGCTGTCGAAGGGTACTTGCGTCGCCCGCATCAGCAGAAGCGTGAAACCGAGGCCGCAGGCAAGTGCAAGCGCGCCGTCGAACAGCCTGCCTTTGCGCGGGCGTCGATCGGCCGGGGAAAGCCGAAGCCTTGTCATGACGAGAGCGAGGATGACGACCGACAGGGTCTCGACCATGAATTGGGTGAAGGAGAGATCCGGGGCGCCGAACAACAGGAAGATGATGGCGACGGCGAAACCCTGGATGCCGAGCGAAACCACTGCCGTCAGCCTGTCGCGGGCGACGAGCACGGCGGCAAGGCCCAGGACAGCGATCAGGAAGACCGCCCATTCATGCAGCCTGACATCGGCAGGCCAAGCAGGAAGACGCGGCATTTCATCATAAAGGACGAGGGGAACGATGAGGATGGCTGCGACGCAGAGGAAGGCGCAGGTGATATAGATCTCGAGTCGCCCCGGCTGAAGGATACGCATCACGCGGCCTGCGAAGCGGACCAAGCCCGATAGGGCGACGTCGAAGCCACGATCCGGCCCGGGACCGGCCGCACGCAGAAAAGCGGCCATCAGGAAGCGGGCGCGATCCAGCTGCCAATAGACGCCGATGCCGAGCAGCACGGTCAGGATGGAAAGCGCCAACGGCACGCCGATATGCGGCGCGAGCGAAATGTCGATATGGACAGGTGACTGGCGGATGGCGGCTGATATCGGCGAGGATATGGCGGCGTGGGTGTCGGCCGAAAAGATCGCGGCGAGCAGGCCGAGGCCGGCGAGAATGGCGGGGCCGAGCCAAAGCAGCGCGGGGGCCTCATGCGGATGTTTCGGCGTTTCCATCGGCCGGCCGAGGAAGGGTTTCAGCGCCACCGCAAAGGCGATGGCGAACATCAGCGCATTGCCGAACACGGCGATCGAAACAAAGGTGAGCGCGCGGATATCGCCGCCGGCAAGCGCCGTATAGATCTCCTCCTTGGCGAGAAATCCGAAGAACGGCGGCAAGCCGGCCATCGAAAACGCCGCCGCAAGCGCTGTGATCCAGGTCAGCGGCATCGCCCGCCGCAGGCCGCGGAGCCTGGTGATATCGCGCGTGCCGGTCTCGTGATCGATGATGCCGGCGACCATGAAGAGAGCGCCCTTGAACAGGGAATGCGCCACAAGGTACAGCGCCGCCGCCTCCACCGCATAATCCGCGCCGAAGCCGATAAGCATGACGAGCAGGCCGAGCGAAGAGACGGTGGTATAGGCGAGCTTGAGCTTGAGATCGGTCTGGCGGATGGCGAGCGCGGTGCCGGCGACCAGCGTCAGCCCGCCGAAAAAAGGCAGAAGGAATTCCCAGGCAGGCGTTGCCCCCATGACCGGATTGAGCCGCATCAGCAGATAGACGCCTGCTTTCACCATGGTGGCCGAGTGCAGATAGGCAGAGACAGGCGTCGGCGCCTCCATGGCGTTCGGCAGCCAGAAATGAAAGGGAAACTGCGCGGACTTGGTGAAGGCGCCGCCCAGCACCAGGATGAGGGCAGCGAGATAGAGCGGGCTTTCGCGCACGGCATCGCCGAACCGGATCAGCCGCGACATCTCCGTGACGCCCGACATATTCCAGAGAAGCAGCAGACCGGCCAGCAGGCAGAGCCCTCCCCCGCCGGTGACAACAAGCGCCTGCAGGGCGGCGCGACGAGCCGCCTCGCGCTCATGGTCGAAGCCGATCAGCAGGAAGGAGGTGATCGATGTCAGCTCCCAGAAGATGAAGAACATCAGGAAGCTGTCGGAGACGACGACGCCGAGCATCGCTCCCATGAAGAGGAAGACGAAGGAGAAGAAGCGTCCCTGATCCCTGTGGCCTCTCAGGTAGCCGCCTGCATAGAGCACGATCAGGGTGCCGATGCCGGTGATCAGAAGCGCAAAAGCCAGCGATAGACCGTCGAGGAACCAGGAGAAGGAAAGATGGTAGCTCGGGACCCATGGATAGCCGCCGGTAACCACCTCGCCGCGCGCGACGACAGGCACGAAACGCAGGAAATGCAGGAAGGCGAGAAAGGGGGCAACCGCCAGCAGCCAGGCACCGTTTGCGCCGAAGATGCGAATGACGAAGGGAGCAGCAAGAGCGCCGGCGAGCGGCAGACACAAGGCCAGAAATGTCAGAGCCGTGACATCGGCCATGTCTCCTCCTCTACCGGCAATAGACGAAGGCCGATCAAACCGGCCCGTCCTCTGACTTAGGCGAAATGGTAGGGCCTCTCAAGCAATTTCGAGCGCAAGGTGAAATTGCGTCAGTCTATCGCGGCCGTTCAGGCCATTGATCGGGAACGGCGCGTCAGCAGCCGCGCAATACAGCCGTGCAGGATGAAGAGCAGGAGCGTCAGCGGCCAGACGAGGCAAGCGAGAAGCCCGGCGAGACGATGCAGCGTCAATCCGTCGTGGTTGGCCCAGCCTTCCAACATCGTGACCGCCATGGCGGCCGCGGCCACCAGGCCATAGAGCAGGAAGATTGCGGCTTCAAACACCAGTGATTCCTCAATGCACGTAACATTAACCCTAACGGAAAATTCTTAACGGATGTAAAACCAAGCGTCTTCCCCCAATTGCGGTATGCCGCGAATCTCCTGGCGCGGCGCCGCAGACTTGATGAAGCCAGGACGAGGCACCACATTTTCTTGCGAAACGGAACCGCCCCTCGGCAAAAGGAGCACGTCATGTCCGAAACTGCAACCACCGCCAAGATCCACAAGACCGATGACGAATGGAAGGAGCAGCTCACTCCCGAGCAATATCGCATCACGCGCCAGCACGGCACGGAGCGCGCTTTCACCGGCCCCTACTGGGATTCTTTCGAGACCGGGCTTTACCGCTGCGTCGGTTGCAACGCGCCGCTTTTCCGCTCGGACACGAAATTCGACGCCGGCTGCGGCTGGCCGAGCTATTTCGAAGCGGTGTCGCCCGATGCCGTGACCGAACATCGCGATACGACCTACGGCATGGTGCGCACCGAAATCCGCTGCGGCACCTGCGAAGCTCATCTCGGCCACGTCTTTCCCGACGGCCCGCCGCCGACCGGCCTGCGCTACTGCATCAATGGCCACGCCATGGTGTTCGAGCCGGGGAAGTAAGTCCGCTGCAGCTATTGCAATAAACCCAGGCCTGCAACTCGACGATACGCCGTTGGCGCGATCACTCGTGCTCGGCCGGGCATGGCCAGGTTGCCGGCGCGGCGAGGCCTGACGGCAGTTTGGTCGAGGCATCTCCGCAGGCAAGGTCGATCTGCGCCTGCTCGAGCCCGGTGGCGGCCGAAAGATCCAGGCCTTCGATGCGGGTGAGGAACATGAAGGCGCGGTCAAACATCGCCGGGCCTTCGAAGGTGGCGTTGGAGAGATCGGCGCGAGAGAGGTTGGCGAAAGAGAATTTCGTTCCGGTCAGCACCGCCTCGTCGAAATCGGCGCGGCCGAGTTCGGCCTTCTCGAAGCTCGCGCCGGTCAGCTTGGCGCCGGCAAAATTGGCGCGCTGCAATTCGGCCCCGGCAAAGGACGCGCCCTCGGCAACGATCTTGGCAAAGCTGGAGCGGTAGGCCTCGATCTTCGCGAAATTGGCGCCGCCGGCTTGTGCGCCTTCGAGCGAGGCGCGCACCAGCGTCGCCTTTTCGAGATTGGCGGACTTGACGTTGGCGCCGGCGAGATCGGTCAGCGAAAAATCGGTGCCGAAGAGATTGGCGCCTTCCAGATCACTGCCTTGCAGCATCAGGTTCTTCTTGGTGCATTCCTGCCAGTCGAGCTTTGGCGAGGCCGTGCTGCCGCAATCGGCGGCACGCGTGGAGATCGGGGCAAAGGCGAGAAAGGCGAAGGCAAGGAGGCCGAGCGGCGATCTGTGCATTGCCATTGATATATTCACCTCCATGATGCTCCCAGGCCGCATCTGCGAAGCAGGCTGCCTCACTTTTCTACACAGCTCAGAATACAATAAAAAGATGGCGAGCGCCCGTTCGGAATGGATTTGCCGGAGCAACATCTTACCCCGGGCAGACGGTTCATCCGCCTTGCCCAGTCAGGCGGTTACTCCGCCTTGACCGGCAGCCGAAGCTCCATGCAGGTGAGGTCCAGCCAGCGGCCGAATTTGGTGCCGACCTCGGAAAATCTGCCGGCGACGCGGAAACCGAGCTTTTCGTGAAGCCTGATCGAGGCCGTGTTTTCCGCCTCGATGCCGGCGATCATCACATGGATATTGCCGGCGGCGGCCCGCGCGATCAGTTCCCGCATCAGGCGTTCGCCGATGCCTGCACCCCGGCAGTCCTTGTCGACATAGACGGAATGCTCGACCGTGTGGCGGTAGCCGTCGAAGGCGCGCCAGTCGCCATAGGAGGCGTAGCCCGCGACCTTGCCCGACATTTCGGCGACGATGACGGGAAAGCCCCGCGCTTTACGCGCCTTGAACCATTCCAGCCGGTTGTCGAGATCGACCAGCGTATCGTTCCAGATCGCCGTCGTGTGCTCGACGGCGTGATTGTAGATATCGCGGATGGCGGATAGGTCGGCTTCGGTGGCGTCGCGGAGGAGGACGGCGTCTGTCATGATTGCCCGGCTCGTATTGTCTGCGAAGGCGGCATACGCCTCGCCTCGAAAGATGTAAACGCCGGATGCGAAAAAGGAGCTCAGAGACCAGGTGCGGGGGAGCTGAAACAGGTGAAGACTGCCGAATAATGCACCGCCGCGGCGGTCACGACGAAACCATGCCAGATGGCGTTCTGGAAGCGCAGCTTCTCCCAGACATGGAAGACGACGCCGAGGGAATAGATGAGGCCGCCGATAACGATCAGCAACATAGAGGCGAAGGGAATGCGCGAAGCCACCGGCTCGGCAACCAGCACGCCGCTCCAGCCCATGGCGAGATAGAGCAGAATGGCGAGACGGTCATAGCGCCCGGGAAAGACGCATTTGACGAAGATGCCGGCGGCGGCGAAGAGCCAGATCGCCACCAGCATGAACATCAGCAGCGGATCGTCCGCCCCGCGTTCGAGGAACGGCGTATAGGTGGCGGCGATCAGGATGAAGATCGCCGAATGATCGAGACGGCGCAGATACCATTTCGTGCGCGAGACAGGCCAGGCATTGTAGGAAAACGAAATGGCAAGCGTCAGCACCAGCCCGACGCTGTAGATCCAGGCAGCGGCGAGCGCACCTTGGGAACTCCAGACGGTCGCGTAGAAGATCAGCGCGGTCGCCCCGATCAGCGCCAGCACGAGGCCGACACCGTGCACGATACCGTCGGCGATCAGTTCATATCTATCGTAAGCCCAGCGAATGCCGTTGAACTCGCCCATGCACGCCCATCCGTCTCACAATTCGATGGAGATCGTCTCATCGAACGGTGAGAGGCGCAACTGCGGCGAACCGCGCGGCCGGTAAATCTTCGTGACAGGCCGCAAGCCGGCGCGCCTTCGACAGCGGGCCGGCATGAAACCGGCGGCAGTCCGAAAAAATCCAACTGCGCGACATCAAACCTTCTGCCGGTCGACCAGCACCGAGCATTTGGCATGGCGCACGACGCGGTCGGCCGTGGCGCCGATGAAGTAGTTGGAAAAGTCCGGGATGTGCGAAGCGACGATAATGAGATCGGCGCCCAGGCTTTCGGCGGTCGAGATGATGGCTTTGGCGGGTGGCCCGTTGCGAATCTCGATCGTTGCCGGAATGCCGGTTCGGGCGACCAAGGCTCCCAACTTGTCGCGGCCCTCCTTCATCGCGTCCTCGACGATATTGGCCGGCAGTTCGACCGCGACATAGGTCGGCACGTCCTCGATGACGTTGAGCGTGACGATCTCACCGCCCTCGTCCAGCAGGGACGCCGCCTTGCGCAGGATTAATTCACCCTTGTCGATGCCGCCGAGCGCGATCGCTACTATGATTTTCCTATACATGCTGCCCTCCATGACGATGCATGCGTAAGTTCCTTAAAAGAAGATATGAGCGCATTGACCGCGATCAAGTGGACGCAAGAGATCGTCAACGTCTGCTCAACGCTTCATCCTCAAAAACAGATCTTCTGTGAACAATCGGAATCCGCCATATAGCGATCAAGTACAGCATCCGAGAGGACATCAGAGGCGAATGAACCGGCGAAACTTTCTCGGACTTGCTACAGGCGGCATTCTTGGCGCCACCGTCGGTACGCCTTCCCTTTCAAGGGCCAATTCAGAGGCAGGAGAAAAATCCGTGACAACCGAAACTTCCTATGCGCTGACGCGGCCCGCCTATATCGACCGTTCGCATCTCATCGTCACCGATCTCGGTCTCGTTTCCGGCTTCTATCAATCGATGCTCGGTCTGAAGGTTATCGAGAAGACGGCAAGCGGCGAAGTGCTGGGTGCGGGCGATCTGCCATTGCTAACGCTTACGACAGCCAGCAATGCCCGCGTCGCGCCGCGCAATGCCGCCGGCCTTTTCCACACCGCCTTCCTGATGCCCGACCGTACCGAACTGGCGCGCTGGCTGCGCCATGCCGCTCACAACAACGTTGTGCTCGACGGCGCTTCGGACCACTTGGTCAGCGAGGCAATCTATCTCTCCGATCCCGAAGGCAACGGCATCGAGATCTATGCCGACAGGCCGCACGAGCAATGGAAGTTCCAGCCGGACGGCATGGTGCAGATGGCAACACAGCGACTCGACCTGCAGGCGCTCTATGACAGCGCCCCCGAAGACCGCTGGGGCGGGATGGCTGACGGGACGGCGATCGGCCACCTGCATCTGCAGGTCGGCGACATCCCCCAGGCCGACGCCTTCTACCGCGACGTGCTCGGCCTCAAGCTGATGGCGCGTTATCCCGGCGCCAGCTTCTTTGCGAGCGGCGGCTACCATCACCATCTCGGCGCCAATATCTGGAACAGCCGGGGCGCTGCCGCGCGCGCCGAGAATATGACCGGGCTCTCCGACTATACGATCCGTTTCAACGACGCCGAAACGCTGAGCAAGGCCGTCGCCAAGCTCGACGACCTCGAAATCAAGAGCGAGAAGCGCGACGGCGGCGTGTTTCTGAAGGATCCGTGGGGCATCGGCCTGACGCTTTCGGCGTAATTTTCCGCCGGGCGATGCGCGCGAAACCGCCCTGGTGACGCCTTATCGGACGGTCTCTTCCAAGCCGCCAGGTCCCAAGGGAACCGGAACCGCGCCAGTGCGTTTCCGTCGCGAAGCAATGGGGCTTCGGGGACCTCCTCCGCATGGGCATCGCCAACGGCATCCGCAAACAAGCAAAGAAGATCGTGATCGGCGAACGCCGCACCAGCGCCTGGGCGCAAACGCTGCGGGAAGCGGCGGAAGAGCTGCCGCCTCCGCCGCTCCATCGGCTGGAGAAGGACGGGCTCGATATCAGCATGGCCTGGGCGATCATCGGCATCTTCGCCATACTCGGCCTCGCCGCCGTCTACATGATGTCGCTGATCCTCATCCCGATCACGCTTGCCGTCGTCGTCGGCATGATCCTCGGCATGGTTGCGGAAAATCTGAGCAAGATGGGCGTGCCGCGGCTGGCCAATGCCGTCCTCCTGTCGAGCGCCGTGGCGCTGGTGATCTTCCTGCTGGTCAACTCGCTCGCCGACCCGTTGATGGTGCTTGTCAACGAAGCACCGGCTTTCATCGAGCGAAGCATCAACCGCATCATGCCCTATCTCGAACGCATCGAGTGGCTGCATATCACGCCGGCGACATTCGAAAGCGGGCCAATGTCGATCGGCGCGCTGCTCGAAAACACCGGTAACGTGCTGCACGTGGTGACAACAAACCTGACGCCGGCGCTGGTCCAGGGGCTGATTTTCTTCGCAGCCCTGCTGCTCTTCCTCGCCAGCCGAGTGAACCTGCGCAAGACGGTCATCATGACCTTCCGCACCCGCACGCAGCGTCTGGCTGCGATCCGCGTCATCAATGCGGTCGAGCAGGTGCTCGGCTTCTATTTTGCCACGGCCTCGCTGATCTATATCGGGCTCGGCGTCGTCATGACGTTCATCGCCTATGCGGGTGGGCTGGCCGCACCGGTGCTCTGGGGCTTCTTCGCCTTCGTATCGAGCTTCATCCCCTATCTCGGCATCACGCTGATGACGCTTTCCGTCGCGATCGCCGGCATCCTGACGCATGACGGCATCGTCGTCGGCCTGATGCCGGCAGTCGCCTTCTTCACCGTGCATCTCGTCATGGAGAACCTGATCTTCCCGGCGGTGATGGGACGGCGGCTGGAAATCAATCCCTTCATCGTCTTCCTCGCCATCCTGTTCTGGACGTGGATGTGGGGCGCGGTCGGCGCGATGCTGGCGCTGCCGCTTTCGTTGATCGTCATGACTGTTATCGAGGAATTGCTGATCGAGGAAAAACCGCAGCCGCAATTGCCGAAATAGACAGAACGGGAGACGCTCGTGGCATCCGATCTCGACCTTGGCGAATCCGATCACGGCCAGATGACGAGCGGCCGGTCGCTTTGGGGAAAAAGCGGTATAAGACCCGCGTGGCAGCCAATCGAGCAGAGCTTCTCCACAGATGTCGTCGTCATCGGCGGCGGCATCACCGGCGCGCTGGTTGCGGAACATCTCACGGCGCGCGGCTTTTCCGTGGCGATCATCGACAGGGAAGAGCCGGGCTTCGGAAGCACGGCAGCCAGCACGGCCATGCTGCAATGGGAAATCGACAGCACGCTCGGCGAACTAGAGGCCTATTACGGCTTCGAGCGCGCCGCCGGCATCTACCGCCGCAGCGCCGCGTCGGTCGCCGGCCTGTCCAAGCTGATCGCGGCAAACGGCATTGCCTGCGGCTTCCGGCCGCGCAACACGCTCTACCTCGCCGCAAATCGCGAAGGCGCGCGCGATCTCATGGAGGAGCGGCAGCTTCGTCGCCGGGCCGGCCTGCCCGGCGTCTATCTGGAACATCCGGATCTCTTCACTCAATTCGAGCTCGACCGGGACGGCGCAATCTATTCGCCGGGTTCGGCCGAGGCCGACCCGCTGCTGCTGACCTGGGCATTGATCGAGATGGCCGTCCGGCGCGGCGCGCGGCTGGTCAGCGCTTCCGTGACTGCGCTTCATATCGAAGGCAATCACGTGTCGGCGGATGCCAATGGCCGGGTCGTCGAGGCCCGGCATGCCGTGCTGGCGACCGGCTATTCGATGCCTGGCATCGACATGCCGAAACTGCACCGGACGACTTCGAGCTGGGCGCTTGCAACCGTGATCCAGAATCCAGCGCAGTTCTGGCGCGACAGGGCGCTGATCTGGGAAGCCAGCCACCCCTATCTCTACATGCGCACGACACCGGACAATCGCATCGTTGTCGGCGGCGAGGACGATGAGACGATCGATGCCGAAGCGCGCGACCGGAAGCTGCCGGCGAAAACAGCCGCGATCCTGGAAAAGATGAAACGCCTATGGCCGAAGGCGGATACGCGTGTCGCCCATGCCTGGTGCGGCACCTTCGGCGAGACCGTTGACGGCCTACCGCTTATCGGCCCGGTGCCCGGCATGCCGCATGTGCTCGCCGCCTATGGCTATGGCGGCAACGGCATCACGTTTTCCTATCTGGCAGCGCAGATGATCGGCGCGATGATCGCCGGGATCCATCGCGACTGGTTCGAGGATTTCGCGCTCGATCGGGAAGGACCGGGGGTGCGGGGCTTTGGAGAGGACGTGGTGCGGGCTGGCGAGGAGTTGAGGTAAGCCGTCGCATATTGGCTGTCTTGCCGTGGGATACCCCCCTCTGCCCTGCCGGGCATCTCCCCCACAGGTGGGGAGATCGGCTGGGCGGACCCGCTCGCTCTACATCAATTGTTTGGGGAGATGCTATCCGCGAGTCGATCTCCCCCCTTGTGGGGGAGATGCCCGGCAGGGCAGAGGGGGGTGCCACACGGCACGTCCTACAAACTACTCCGTCGTCCTCTCGTCGCCCATATCCTCGACGTCCTCCAGGCGAACGAATTCAACACCCTTGGCCTTCAGATCGACCAGTGCCTTGACCACCCCCTCGCCCGCCGCATGGGTGGGCTGGTTGATGTGGGAGATGACGACATCGCCATCCCTAGCGGAGGCGATGCGCTTTTCGGTGATAACCGCCCCCAGCAGCGAGCCGCCGTCACCATTCACCGAATAACCGGCGATGCGATAGCCCATGGCACGGATCTCGCCGATGGCGGAGAGATCATATTTGGCGGTCGAGCCGCGAAACCAATGGGGCGCCGGGATGCCGGCCGCGACCATGGCGGCGGCACCGCCTTCGACCTCCTGCCTGACCGCCTGCGGCGAACCGGCCGAGGCGATGCCATAGATCAGCGCCGGCGTGTCGACGGCCGGGATATGGTTCTCGCCGTGGTTTTCGAGCTCGAAGAGATCCGGATGCTGCAGGAATACGGCAACCGCGGCGGGATTGCGCTTCAACCAGCGGGCGGTGACGAAGATCGTCGCCGGAATGCGCTCCCGCACCAGGGTGGAAAGGATGCGCTCGTCCGCCTGCCCCATGCAGGCGTCGAAGGTCAACGCGATACGCGCATGGCCGGCAACGTTGGAGCGGGCGATATGGAGATGCGGTTCGACGAGCTTTGGTGTCTTTGGAGTCGGAGCGACGGCGGCCATGGGCGGCACTGCCGATGCTGACGGCGCGTCAGTCGCGAATGCGTTGACGGTGACGGTCAAAAGGAGCGCCGAAGCGAGCAGGATGCGTTTCATATCGCGCGAATTCTATGTTTCGATCCGTGGATTCTACCGATGGCGGTCGTCCGGCGCCATGTGGCCGGATGTCACCGCAACTGCGCAGACAAAGGCATCAATCATAGAGATAATACTTGTCCCACTTCTCGCGTGGCACCTTTTCGCCGATCTGATAGTCGAGCTGGCGCACGTTGATGTGCTGCGGGCCGGTGATGCAGGTGTAGGAGAGATGATACCAATCGCCCTTGCTGCGGAAGACGGCGCCCGGCGCCTTCAGCGAGTTGTCGCCCGGGATCGGATCCTTGAATGTATAGGCGATGACCTTGTCGGGCTTGAAGCCGGTGCTGTCGCTGTTGATGCGGCTCATTGCCTCGGTATCGCAGCTCTGCTCCAGGCGGGTCGAGGGGTCGAGTTTTTCCAGCTGCTTCTTGATGGCGGGATCGACGGCAAAGGCGGGGGCAGCGAGGCCGGCGAGGGATACAAACAGGAGCAGACGTTTCGGCATGTCGAAGAAAATCCCTTACTGCTATGCAATCTTCACTCTGCCGCCGGCAGCTTGCCGGAGGCTTGGCAACGTGCAAATTCGCGGAGATAGCGGACTTTCTTAAACATTGTGGTGACATCAAGGCAGCGCGGACACAGCCGCCTCCTTGTCTGTGGAAGGTCATCTCGGTCTTTGGCGCAGCCTTGCCGCTTGATCCGGCGTCGGCGCGCCTCTATCTCTTCCTATCCCGACCTATCGACCCGGAGCCATTCCTTGTCCGTCTTCAAGAGCCTGCCGACACCGCCCGCCGCACCGAAAAAGCCGATCTCCAATACGCGCCATGGCATTACCCGAACGGACGACTATGCCTGGCTGCGCGCCGACAATTGGCAGGCGATGTTCAAGGATCCGTCGATCCTCGATCCGGAGATCCGCCGGCATCTCGAAGCCGAAAACACCTATATGAACGCGGCGATGGAGGATACCAAGCCGCTGCAGAAGGTGCTGTTTGCCGAGATGCGCGGCCGCATCAAAGAAGACGACAGTTCCGTGCCGATGAAGGACGGCGCCTACGCCTACGGCACATTTTATGTGACCGGCGGCGAACAGCCGCGTTACTTTCGCATTCCGCGCGACGGCAACGTCGCCGACGAGACGATCCGCAGCGTGCTGCTCGACGGCGACAAGGAGGCATCCGGCAAGGCCTATTTCCGTCTCGCCGGCCTCGATCACACGACCGACCACAGCCGCGGCATCTGGGGCTACGACGACAAGGGATCGGAATTCTTCACGCTGAAGGTGCGCGACCTCTCGACCGGGGAAGACCTCGATGACCGGATCGAGAATACCGGTGGTGGTGGCGTCTGGGCGCCCGACGGCAAGAGCTTCTTCTATTCGGCGCTCGACGAGAACCACCGGCCCTCGAAGGTGTTTCATCATATTCTCGGCCAGCCGCAGTCCGAAGACCGGCTGGTCTATGAGGAGGAGGATGCCGGCTTCTTCATGGGCGTCGGCGGCTCATTGCTCGACGATTTCATCTACATCGACATTCACGACCATGAGACGAGCGAATACCGGCTGCTGTCGACCAAGGACCTCACCGCCGAGCCGAAACTGGTGGCACAGCGCGAGGAAGGCATCGAATATTCGCTGACCGAGGGCGGCGACGTCTTCTACATCCTCACCAATGACGGCGGCGCCAAGGATTTCAAGATCATGGAAACGCCGGTTGACAGACCGGGCAAGGAAAACTGGCGCGAAGTGGTGCCGCACAAGCCGGGCACGCTTATTATCAGCCACATGGCCTATGCCCGCCATCTCCTATGGCTGGAGCGCAAGGACGGGCTGCCGCGGATCATGATCCGCGACCGACGGACCGGCGAGGAACATGCGATCGCCTTTGCCGAGGAAGCCTATTCGCTGGGGCTTTCGGGCGCGGCGGAATACGACACGGATGTCATCCGCTTTTCCTATTCCTCGATGACGACGCCGTCGCAGCTCTACGACTACAACATGGTGACGCGCGAGCGCACGCTGCTCAAGACCCAGGACGTGCCGTCGGGCCACAATCCCGACGACTACGTTACCCGCCGCGTCTTCGCGCCGGCCTGGGATGGCGAGACGGTGCCGGTCACACTGCTCTACCGCAAGGATACGCCGCTCGACGGCTCGGCACCCTGCCTGCTCTACGGTTACGGCGCCTACGGCATAACCATTCCGGCCGGCTTCAACACCAACTGCCTGTCGCTTGCCGACCGCGGCTTCGTCTACGCCATCGCCCATATCCGCGGCGGCAAAGACAAGGGCTTCGCCTGGTACGAAGACGGCAAGATGGAGAAGAAGACAAATACCTTCAAGGACTTCATCGCCGCGGCCGACTATCTGAATCAACAGAAGTTCACCTCTTACGCGAAGATCATCGCCGAGGGCGGATCGGCCGGCGGCATGCTGATGGGCGCCGTTGCCAACATGGCGCCGGAAAAATTCGCCGGCCTCATCGCCGCCGTTCCCTTCGTCGATGTGCTCAACACCATGCTCGACGACACGCTGCCGCTGACCCCGCCGGAATGGCCGGAATGGGGCAACCCGATCGAAAGCAAGGAAGAATACGAGCAGATCGCCTCCTACTCGCCCTATGACAATGTCGGCGCCAAGGCCTACCCGCCGATCCTGGCGCTCGGCGGCTTGACTGACCCGCGCGTCACCTATTGGGAGCCCGCCAAGTGGGTCGCGAAGCTGCGCGACAAGACGACCGGCAGTGCTCCGATCCTGCTCAAGACGAACATGGACGCCGGCCACGGCGGCGCCTCCGGCCGCTTCCAGCGACTGGAGGAAACCGCGTTCGAATATGCGTTTGCGATCAAGGTGGCGGGGAAGATGTGAGAGGTTAGGGTGTATCATGTTGCACCCCCCTCTGCCCTGCCGGGCATCTCCCCCACAAGGAGGAGATTGGCTAGGCGCACCGACTTGCTCAACAACTCGCGTTTCAGCACGGCGAAGCGTTGTAATCTCCCCACCTGTGGGGGAGATGCCGGGCAGGGCAGAGGGGGGTGTCACACGGCACATGCTCCAAGAGGAGAGAGAAATGCCCGTCTACATCGCCCTCCTCCGCGCCGTGAACGTCGGCGGCACCGGTTCGCTGCCGATGGCCGAGCTGAAGGCGATCTGCGAAGGTCTCGGCTTTGCGGATGTGAAGACCTATATCCAGAGCGGCAATGTGCTTTTCCGCTCGGATGAATCCGAAAAAGCAGTCGAGGAGAAGCTCGACAAAGCCCTTGGGCAGAAGATGGGCAAGCGGCCGGGCGTGATGGTGAGGACCCGCAAGGAACTCAGCGACATCGTCGCCAGCGCCCCCTTCCCCGACGCCAAGCCGAACTTCCTGCTCGTCTATCTTCTGCCCGAAAAGGCGCCCGGCGATGCGCTGGACAAGATGGTGGCGCCCGACGGCGAGGAGGTGAAGCTCGCCGGGCGGGAAATCTATGTGCACTATCCCAATGGCTCCGGCCGGTCGAAGCTGAAGCTGCCGGCGCTGAAGCCCGGAACGTCCCGCAACCTCAACACTATGCGCAAGCTCGCCGAAATGGCGGCCGACATCGAGGCCGGCTAAGGCTGGCCGCCGGCGGCGCCAAAGGCCTGGCCTTGCCTGACGACGGCAAGCGGCTGCTCGACAGCCGGCAGAAAGAGCAGGCGCACGAAAGTCCGCAGCATCAGCACCTGCTCGGCCAGCGTATTCGGCTCCTTCAGCGTCTTCGACAGGACGATGCCGCCTTCGAGGACGGAGGAAACCATGTCGGCAAGCTGATCGACATCAACGGGTTCGCGCGGCGGATAGACGTCCATGATTTCCCTGAGCATGCGGCCGAAGCGGCGACGCCAGGCAAGCACCGCGTTCCGGTTGGTCTCCTGTATCTCCCGGTCGAACAGCCGCTCGTAATAGCAGACGGTCGCCACGAGGCAGCCGGGATGGCCGTTTGGCAGATCGGAGAGAAGTTCGGAAAGCAGCTTCAGGCCGAGCAGGAAGGCTTGCAGCGGATCGTCCATGAGGTCGCGGGCACGGCCGAATATCTCGTCATAAATGCGCTCGTCGTTTTCGATGTAGCGGTTGAGCAGCGCCTTGGCGAGCTCGTTCTTATCCTTGAAGTGATAGAAGAAACCGCTCTTGGTGATGCCGGTCTCGGCGATCAGTTCCTCGATGGAGGTGCCGCCGAAACCCTTCTGCAATACCGCCGCTTCGGCCACATCGAGGATGCGGGTCCGCGTTTCCTCTCCCTTTCGCATCTCTCCCTCCTGTACCGGCGGTACAGTTTCGAGCGCCGAAGGTCCGCACCCGCTTCGGTTCCCGGCAGCATCGGCTGAGCCAAGCGATTGATTTCAATCCGCTAAAATCGAAACTTCCGCCAGTATACCTCAAGTCGCCTAGTTTGGCAGCCGATTAAGCGGCAGAACATTACTCATCGACGGCCGCCATTTCAGGCGCCGCAACGGGAGAGACCACAACAATGGGAAAGTACAGACATGATTTGCCGCAACTCAAAGGCGGCACCTTCCTGACCGATGGTGGCATGGAAACGACGATGATCTTCCAGGAAGGGATCGCGCTTCCGCATTTCGCCGCTTTCGTATTGCTGGCTTCCGAAGACGGCCGGAACCGCACGCGGAATTACTATCGCCGCTATCTCGATATCGCACGGCGGCACGGCACGGGCTTCGTGCTGGACACGGCCACATGGCGGGCTAACCCCGACTGGGGGCGAAAGCTCGGTTACACGAGCGAAGCGCTGAAGGCGGCAAACGAAGAAGCCGTCGAATTGCTGGCCGGCTTGCGCAGCAGCTATGAGCAGCCGGGGCAGCCGATCGTCATCAGCGGCGCGATCGGCCCGCGCGGCGACGGCTACAAGGCGGGCATGATGAGCGCCAACGAAGCGGAGGATTACCACGCCTTCCAGATCGAGGCCTTCGCCGGCACCGAAGCGGATATGGTGAGCGCCTTCACGCTGACGAATATCGACGAGGCGATCGGCGTGGCGCGCGCGGCGAAGTCGTTCGCCATGCCCTGCGCCATCTCTTTCACGCTGGAGACGGACGGCAGGCTGGTGACGGGTCGCAGCATTCAGGACGCCATCGAGACGACCGACATGGCAACCGGCGGAGCACCTGTTTACTACATGATCAATTGTGCGCATCCGACGCATTTCGAAGGCGCTCTCGATCATGGCAGCGCATGGGTGAAGCGCATTTCCGGCATCCGCGCCAATGCCTCGACCATGAGCCACGAGCAGCTCGATAACAGCGAGACGCTCGATGCCGGCGATCCCGAAGATCTTGGACGGCGATACCGCAAGCTTCTCGATCGCATGCCTGAACTGCGGGTGCTCGGCGGCTGCTGTGGCACCGATCATCGTCACGTCGCGGCAATCTGCGAGGCGTGCCTGCCGCAGGCGGCATGAGCCCAAAAGGGAGGACGGGACGATGACGGTGGTGGGGGCGATGTCGCGCCGGCAAGGCTGGCGCGGTCTGTGGCTTGCGATTACGGGGCGGCGCGGACGCGCCGAGCCCGAGGCTATGGTGGAGGTCGCGTTGCGGGATATCGATCTTGCGGCCTTCGGCGGGCCGGCCGCCTACGGACTCGAGGCCGACCGGCACGAGGGCAGGCGATTGCGACGCAAGCCGCCGCGGGGGGCCTGTCGGCTTCTAACGAGAGGAAAGGCGGCGTCAGCCTTCGGCGGCGGCGCCTTTCGTCCGTTTGGCCTTATAGCCGCTGATCTCCTCGCCGGCGGTCGGCGAGAAGCGCAGGTTCCAGACGGTCGCGGTGATCGAGATGATGGTGACGACGGCAAAGGCGGCGGAGAAATCGTCGAGCGTGGGCATTTGCGCACCTGACAAGGCCATGGAGCCGTGCAGCGCCAAGGCCCCGATGCAGATGCCGAGCGACAGCATGAGCTGCTGAAAGGTGGTGTAGAAGCTCGTCGCCGAGCTCATCCGCTCCTTGTCGATCTCGTCATAGGCGATGGTGTTGTAGGCCGTGAACTGGAACGACAGGAAGAAGGCGCTGAGCACCAGAACGATGAAGATGAGCGGCATCGGCCAGTCCGGCCGGAAGGCGGCGCAGAGGCCATAACCCGCTGTGCCGAGAATGCCGTTGAGGACGAGGCTGCGGCGGAAACCCAATCTGCTGAAGACGAATTTCGCCATCGGCTTCATGGCGAGAGCGCCAAGCGCGGTCGCGATGACGATCTGGCCGGCCGCAGCGGCCGACAGTCCGAAGCCGATCTGGAAGAGCAGCGGCAGCAGGAAGGGCTGCGCGCCCTGGGTGATGCGCGTCAGCGAACCGGCGATGACCGAGGTGCCGAAGCTCGGCACCTTCATCAGCGAGAAATCCATGATCGGCGACGGGTGCTTACGGGCATGCCTGAGGTAGCCGATACCGAAGATCAGGCCGAGAGCGATGAGGAAGATCGAGAAGGCGGCCTCGCCTTGATGGCTCGACATTTCGAAGCCGAAGAGCAGAGAACCGAGCGAGATGCCCGACAGGATGAAGCCGATCGTATCGAACGGGCCGCTCGCCTTGCCCTTCACCTCTTCGATATAGATCGAGACGAAGATCATGCCGATGATGCCGATCGGCACGTTGATGTAGAAGATCCAGCGCCAGTCGAGATAGGTGACGATGAAGCCGCCGAGTGGCGGGCCGATGATGGGACCGATCAAGGCCGGCACGAGCAGCCAGGACATGGCGCTGACCATATCCTTGCGGGCGACGCTGCGCATCAGCACGAGGCGCCCGACCGGCATCATCATCGCGCCGCCCAAGCCCTGAAGCAGCCGCGCCAGCACCAGGAACGACAGCGTCGGCGCGAGCGCGCAGAGGACGGAGCCGGCGACGAAGACCGCGATGGCCGCGCGGAACACGGTGCGCGAGCCGAAACTGTCGGCCATGCGGCCGCTTGCCGGAATGAAGATCGCAAGACTGAGGAGATAGGAGGTCAGCGCGATCGACATGGCCGGGGCGCTGACCCCGAAATCGCGCGCCATGGTGGGCAGCGCGGTCGCCAGCACTGTGGCGTCGATGTTTTCCATCAGCATCGCGCTCGCGATAATCATCGCGATCACCCGGAAATTGGGCGCGGCGCGCCGAACCATCGGCGCCTGGTAAATCTGATCCGACATCGTCCGGGATCACTCGCGGTGGCGCGGCGGAGCACAGAAGGCAGCAAGGCCGCGGGGATGATATGGCGCAAGGCCAAGGGGAGACGATCTGCTATACGCCTGCGATCGTGGCGGCGCTATGTCCTTTATGGCAAAGCAGCTTTGACGAGAGGGAAAGGTAGATCACGATTCCTTGCACCGGCCCGATCTTCGTGAAGCTTTCCGCTTGAGCAGAACCGGCTTGCACCGCAGGCACCCCGGCCCTACCTATGAACGATGACCTCCGCCCTTGAGAAAAACCGGCCCGGCGCGGCCTTTCCGTTCGACAACAGCTATGCCGGCCTGCCCCAGCGCTTCTTTGCGCCGCAAACGCCAACGCCGGTTACCGAACCTTGGCTGATCAAGCTCAATGAGCCGCTGGCGGGAGAGCTCGGGCTCGACGTCGAGGCATTGCGCCGCGACGGGGCGGCAATCTTCTCCGGCAACCTCGTTCCCGAAGGAGCCGAGCCGCTGGCCATGGCTTACGCCGGGCACCAATTCGGCGGCTTTTCGCCGGTGCTCGGCGACGGGCGAGCGATCCTGCTCGGCGAGGTCGTCGACCGCAACGGCAAGCGCTACGATATTCAGCTGAAGGGCGCCGGGCAGACGCCGTTTTCCCGCCGCGGCGATGGGCGGGCAGCGCTCGGGCCGGTGCTGCGGGAATATATCATCAGCGAGGCAATGTTTGCGCTCGGTATTCCGGCAACGCGGGCTCTCGCGGCCGTGACGACGGGCGAGCCAGTCTATCGCGAAGAGGTGCTGCCCGGCGCCGTCTTCACCCGCGTGGCGGCAAGCCATATCAGGGTCGGTACCTTTCAGTTCTTTGCGGCAAGAGGTGATATCGACGGCGTGCGCGCTCTGGCCGACTATGTGATCGAGCGGCATTATCCGGAATTGAAAGAAACGGAAAATCCCTATCTCGCGCTGTTCGAAGCCGTCTCGGAGCGCCAGGCGGCGCTGATCGCCCGCTGGCTGCATGTCGGCTTCATCCATGGCGTCATGAACACGGACAATATGACCGTCTCCGGCGAGACGATCGATTTCGGGCCCTGCGCCTTCATGGATAGCTACAATCCCGCCACCGTCTTCTCGTCGATCGACCAGCATGGACGCTATGCCTACGCCAATCAGCCCGCGATCGGCCAATGGAACCTCGCAAGGCTCGGCGAAACGCTGCTGCCGCTGATCGACACCGACCAGGACGGCGCGGTCGACAAGGCGAATGTGGTGATCCGCGCCTATGGCGAACGGTTCCAGGCGCACTGGCTGAAGGGAATGCGCGCAAAGATCGGGCTTGCCGGCGAAGAGGACGGCGATCTCGAACTGGTCCAGGCGCTGCTGGCGCTGATGCAGGCGCAAGCAGCGGATTTCACGCTGACCTTCCGGCGGCTGTCGGATCTTGCGGGCGATAACGCCGCCGAACCCGCGTTCACGGCAAGCTTTCGGGAACCGGATGCCTCCCGCGAATGGCTGGCGCGGTGGCGGGAGAGACTGTCACACGATCCGCAAACCGCGACCGAGCGCGCCGCTGCGATGCGCAGCGTCAATCCGGCCTTCATTCCGCGCAACCACCGGGTCGAACAGGCGATCGATGCCGCGGTTGAAAACGGCGATTTCTCGCTGTTCGAGGCGCTGCTGAAAGTCCTCGCCAAGCCCTATGACCACCAGCCGGATTCCGCCGCCTATAGCGAACCGCCACAGCCGCACGAACGGGTGCTTGCGACCTTCTGCGGAACATAACGGACGGTTTCGCCTGCATCATTGGGCATATGGCCGCGATAACTGTTTGCCTCCGGCAAGACGGTTCGATTCCATGCATCCGAACCTGGCGCCAACCTGCGGCAAACGCGGCGGTTGAAAGGCGTCTCTCTTGCGCTACCTGCCTGATCGGCGGGGATTTTCCGCCGTTCCTCCACCCCGGCTAAACCTTTTCGGGAGACAGCCTTATGGCGATCGTCATCACCTCGATCTTCTTCATCATCATTGGGCTTACGCTCGGTGGCGGCGGGCTCTGGCTCGTCACGCTCGGCGGCAGCTTCTTTTATCTGTTCGCAGGCCTGATGTTCCTTATCACCGCCGGACTGCTGCTGATGCGCAAGGCGGTGGCGCTTTGGGTCTATGCGGTGCTTGTGGTCGCGGCACTTGTCTGGGCGGTGTGGGAGGTCGGTTTCGACTGGTGGCAGCTCGGCCCGCGCGGCGGTGTGATCATCCTGCTCGGAATCTGGCTGCTGACGCCATGGATCCGCCGGCCCCTTGGCTTTCGCAGCCCGACGGGCATCACCTATGGCGCCAATCCCTGGCCGCTCGCCCTGCCCGTGATCCTAGCCATCCTCGTCGCTCTCTATTCGATGACGACGGACCCGCACGATCTCGCCGGCGATCTGCCGAAGGATCAGGTCGCGGCCAATCCCGGCTTCGGCGGCGGCGTCCCCGATGGAGAATGGCATCAGTACGGCCGCACCCCCTTCGGCCAGCGCTATTCGCCGCTCGACCAGATCAACGTCGATAACGTCTCCACCCTCAAGGAGGCGTGGCGATACCAGACCGGCGACGTCAAGCGGCCGGAGGATATCAGCGAGACAACCTATCAGGTGACGCCGCTCAAGGTGAAGGACACGCTCTATCTCTGCACGCCGCATAACTGGGCGATCGCGCTCGACGCCAAGACCGGCAAGGAGAAATGGAAATATGATTCCAATTCCGGGATGAACCCCAACCGGCAGCACCAGACCTGCCGCGGCGTCACCTATTATGCCGATCCTGCAGCCGCCCCCGGCCAGCCCTGCGCCGAGCGCGTCTATCTGCCGACCTCCGACGCCCGGCTGATTGCGCTCGATGCTGCGGACGGGAAGGTCTGCACCGGCTTTGCCGACCAAGGGGTGCTGCATCTCGAAGCCGGCATGCGCTACAATCCGGCCGGCTATTATTATTCCACCTCGCCGCCGGTCGCGGTGGCCGGCAAGATCGTCATCGGCGGGGCGGTGAACGACAATTATTCGACTGAGGAGCAGTCCGGCGTCATACGCGCCTTCGATATCAATAGCGGCGCGCTGATCTGGAACTGGGATTCCGGCAATCCTGATGTGACGACGCCGCTTGCCGAGGGCCAAACCTATACGACCAACTCGCCGAACAGCTGGTCGGTCCTCAGCGTCGACGAGAGCCTCGGCATGGTCTACATCCCGCTCGGCAACCAGGTGCCCGACCAGCTCGGGGTCAACCGCAGCGAAAATGTCGAGAAGTTCTCGTCCTCGATCGTCGCGCTCGATATCGCCACCGGTCAGCTGCGCTGGGTGCGCCAGACAGTGCATCACGATCTCTGGGACATGGACGTTCCGGCCCAGCCGGCGCTCATCGACCTGACGAAGCAGGACGGCACCGTCGTCCCCGCCCTCGTCGGGCCGACCAAGCAGGGCGATATTTATGTGCTCGACCGGCGCACCGGCGAGCCGATCATTCCGGTCAAGGAAATCGCAGCACCCGGCGGAGCAATCTCCGGCGATCATACGTCGCCGACGCAGCCGATCTCCGATCTCACCTTCTCGCCCGAGCCGCTCAAGGAGAAGGACATGTGGGGCGTGTCGCTGTTCGATCAGCTCGCCTGCCGCATCGATTTCCATCGTTACCGTTACGAGGGCCGCTACACGCCGCCTTCGCTTGAAGGGACCATCGTCTTTCCCGGCAATTTCGGCACCTTCAACTGGGGCAGCGTCGCGGTCGATCCGGAGCGGCAGATCATGTTCGGCATGCCGACCTACCTCGCCTTCACCTCCCGCCTGGTGCCGGCCGCCGAGATTCCGCCGAAGGGCCAGGACGAGAAGGGCAGCGAACAGGGGCTCAACCGCAATGACGGCGCACCCTATGGCGTCTTCATGGGGCCGTTCCTCGGGCTGCTCAAGATCCCCTGCCAGGCGCCGCCATGGGGCTATGTCGCCGGCGTCGACCTGCGCACCGGCAAGATCGCCTATATGCACAAGAACGGCACCGTGCGCGACATGACGCCATTGCCCCTGCCCTTCAAAGTCGGCGTGCCCGGCATCGGCGGGCCGATGCTGACCAAGGGCGGCGTCGCCTTCCTCGGAGCCGCGGTCGACAATTACCTGCGCGCTTACGATGTGACGAATGGCCGGCAGCTCTGGGAAGCACGGCTTCCCGCCGGCGGCCAGGCGACGCCGATGACCTATACGACCGATGACAACAAGCAATATGTCGTCATGGTCGCCGGCGGCCACGGGTCGGTCGGCACGAAGCCCGGCGATTATGTGATCGCCTATACGCTTCCTTGAAAGGCATCCCACAAGTTCTAGGCAGGGTTGCGGCGCCATGATCTCCCCGTTTTCGGGGAGATTTTTCATGGAAATCAGCAGCAGTCTTCGCAACTATTACGGAGTGGGCGGTCTTTTCGATCAGCCGGCCAAATCCAGGAATCAGCAGACCACCGAATTCGCCTCGACGGCGCGGGGTGGCGGACCGGCACTCGAACCGAGCAGCACGCCGCCGTCGATCGCCAATACCATCTGGGCCCTTCAAAGCAGCGAAGGCCCTTACATCAATCCGCCTTCGGACGAAGAAGCGGCAGCGAAGGCTGCTCACGACTCACTGGTCGACGAATTCTCCAAATGGGGCAACATGACGCCGGCGGAATATATCCGCGCCCGCTATCTCGAGCAGCACGATCTCACCGAAGCCGATCTCGCCGCAATGCCCGCCGATCAGCGCGCTGCGATCGAGAAAGAAATCGCGGAGCAGATCAAGCGCGAGATGGCAGGTGTCGAAGATGACGGCACCGAGACGGCAGAGGACGTTCCCGCGACCTGATCGGGAGAAACCGAACTTCACATGCGGCGGAAGGCTCTCTCCGCCGCATTTTTTTATTCAAACCATCTCGACAATCATCCGCCCGACCTCGGCGAAGATCGGATTGAGATCCTTCGCCGGCGCGGTCGCTTCGGCGATATAAACCGCGGCGACGATCGGGCCGCGATCCGGCGGCCAGATGACGGCGATATCGCCGAGCGAGCCGTTCTGGCCAGTGCCGGTCTTGTCGCCGACTTTCCAATCCTGAGGCAGACCGGCCCTGAGCCGCTCCTTGCCTGTGGTGCTTGCCACCAGCCAGGCGATCAACCTGCTGCAGGAGGTTTCCGTGAGGACCGAGCCGAGCGTCAGATTGCCGAGCGTGTCGAGCATGGCATCCGGTGTTGTCGTATCGCGTGGGTCGCCTTTCCTGCCCTCGTTCAAAGTGGGCTCGGTGCGGTCGAGACGCGTCGTGCCGTCACCGATCGAGCGCAGCCAGTCGGTCAAACCAGGCGGTCCGCCGAAGCTTTCGAGCAGCAGGTTGCCGGCCGTGTTGTCGCTGACCGTCACCGCCGCCTCGCAGAGTTCGGCGATCGTCATGCCGTCCGCGCCTGCGTGTTTTTCGCTGATCGGAGAATAGTCGACGAGCTTCTCCTTGCCGTAGCTCACCCGCCGCTCGAGGCTCTCATCGCCCTTGTCGACGCGGGCAAGGACGAAGCCTGCAGCCAGCGCCTTGAAGGTGCTGCACATCGGAAAGGCCTCGCTGCCGCGATAGCCGAAGGTGATGCTCGTCTGGGTGTCGAGGACCGACACGCCGAGCCGGCCGCCGGTGCGTTTCTCCAGCGCGGCAAGGCGGCGCTCGACATTGTCGTCACCCCCCTCGCTCGTTTCCTGAGCCCTGACAGGAAGGGCAAGCGCAGGCAGGCAGAAGGCCGAGCCGATCAGCATGCGGCGGGTAAGGTTGAGATCCATGAAATCCTCCGGCGGTGAGGCGGACAGAGCTAAGGCGCGATTGCGGCGGGATCTCGTCGACGCGGCGACTTCGTCTTTTCATCCGACCACCGCAAGCCTGCCGTCCGCCGCACCTGTCACGCGGCGCGCGTGACCTCGACCGTCACATGCGACAACTCCTCGAGCGCCGACAGCCTGCCCTTGTAGAAGGTCGGATCGCGCGGCTGCGGGGTGATGACGGCGACGATGGCGGCATGATGGCCGGGGCCGACCTGCCAGACATGCAGATCGGTGATCTTGTCATCCTCCGTCTCGATGGCCTCGCGGATTTCCGCCGGCAGCGTCTCGCCTTCGGGCATGACGTCGAGAAGGACGCCGCCCGAAGCTTTCATCAGGCTCCAGGACCAATTGGCGATCACCAAACCGCCGACGATTCCCATGATGGGATCGAGCCACAGCCAGCCATAGAGGCTGCCAAGCGTCAGCGCGGCAATGGCTAGAACCGAAGTCAAAGCATCGGCGATGACGTGCAGATAGGCGGCGCGGATATTGTTGTCGCCGGTCTTTCCGTGATGCTCGTGGCTGTGGCCGTGGTGATCGTGGCCGCTATGAGCGTGATGGTGGTGGCCTTGGTGATGCGCATGATGACCATGGGCGTGGCCACCGCCGGCAAGCAACCAGGCGCTGGCAAGATTGACGGCAAGGCCGATGACCGCCACGGCGATCGCCTGGGCAAAACCGATCGGCACGGGATTTGTCAGGCGGAGCACGCTTTCCCAGGCCATCAACAAGGCAATCAACGCCAGAACGATGGCGCTGGCGAAGCCGGCGAGATCGCCGAGTTTGCCGGTGCCGAAGGTGAAACGCGGATTGCGCGCCTGCTTTCGGGCGAAGAGATAGGCGAGCGCCGAAATCAGCAGGGCACTGGCATGGGTGGACATATGCCAGCCGTCGGCGACGAGCGCCATGGAGCCGTAGACGGTGCCGGCGGCAATTTCGGCCACCATCATCGCAGCCGTCAGGGCGATCACCAGCCAGATACGCCGCTCGTTCGCCGCGTGATCGGCGCCGAGGAAAACATGATCATGTTCCAGAGCTTCCATTCCAGCCTTCTCGATCACGGCACTCATTGCAGGCTCCTTCTACGCGAAACACTCAGCGGATATAGGTTCTCAGCACTTCCGATATTTCCTCAACCGCTTCCGCCCTGGCCGCATCGTTTTCGGCATTCAGCACATGTTCGCGAAGGTGGTCGTCCAGCACCTCGCCGGTCAGCCCCGTCAAGGCGCCGCGCACCGATGCGAGGAGCTGAAGGATTTCGCCGCATGGGCGCTCGGCCTCGAGTGCGCGCTCGACCGCTTCCATCTGCCCCTTGAGGCGGTTGATGCGGGCGATGAGCTTCTTCTTCTGCAGGGTGGTGTGAGACATGGCCGGCTTCCTATAGGATAGGGGGGTATATTATCAAGCGGAAAAATTGGGGCGATGCCTTTGCATGTTGATCCGCCATTGACAAAAGCCGCGTTTGCGACGATTGATGACCCATGATCAAGAACGCGCACCAGAGCCGCTCGTATTTTTGGATGTACCTGTAAAGGGCGGCTGGACAGATCATATTGTCAACAAGCCGCCGTCAGGCGGCTTTGTTGTATCGGCAGCGTCCTGACGGCAGAATATCAAAGGACGCGAAGACCATGACCGAAATCGAAGACAGCGAAATTTCACTGATGCGCCCGTCGGTGGTGACGATCCGTGCCGCCAAGCCGCGCGACCTGCCCGAGCTCAACGAGATGATCGCCCTGCTGGCCGCCCATCACGGCGACCCCTCAGGCACGACACCGGAGCAGTTGGAGCGCGATCTGTTCGGCCCCCTGCCCTGGATCCATGCGCTGGTCGCGGAAACCAGCGAAGGGCTGATCGGCTACGCCATTCTCGTGCCGCTTTACAGGGCGCAGGAAGGCAAGCGCGGCATGGACCTACATCATCTCTTCGTGCGCGACGGCCATCGCGGCCACGGCACCGGCCAGCTGCTCGTCGACCGCGCCCGCGAGACCGCGCGCAATGCCGGCTGCGGCTACCTTTCCGTCAGCGCAGCGACCGGAAACGTGCTGGCACATCGATTCTACGAACAAATGGATTTCACGCCGCGCCCCGTGACGGGCATGCGTTACATGCAGTCGATCGCTTAGGGTTGAATGCATCGAAGGTCTGCTTGCCTGGCTCGATAGGGGGAGCTGTCTGTTATCCTTGCCAGCTCAAGCGCGGCATATCTCAGATTTCTACGGTTCCGGTCGAGTCGGCCTGAGCTCGCTTCGGTACTGCTGACACTTTATTCAATCGCCTAAGGAGCTTTCATGCCTGATTTCAAACTTCATTGCTTCGCTCTCTCTGGAAACTGTTACAAGGTCGCGCTCTTTTTTGCACTTGCCGGCATCGAATGGGAAAGCATCTTCGTCGATTATCTGGGCGGCGAGACGCGAAATGAAGAATGGCGAAAAACTGTCAACGAACAGGGCGAAGCGCCGGTGCTCGAACATGGGCAAACGAAGATCAGCCAATCGGGGATTATCTTGGATTATCTGTCAGAGGTGACAGGCCATTTTGGGGCGCAGACAGCCGAAGAACGACGCGACATCATGCGTTGGATCCTCTTCGACAATCATAAATTCACCAGCTATTACGCGACGCTGCGGTTCATGTATGGCCTCCAGAAGAGCGGCGAGACGCCCGTCGTCGAGTTTTTGAGGATGAGAGCCAAAGCTGCCTATGCGATTGTTGATGAACACCTAGCCCATCGGGCCTTTATGGTCGGCGACCGGCTGACGATCGCAGATCTCTCTTTGGCGGGTTACGTCTTCATGCCGGAGAATACCGGAATTGATCACAGCGCCTTTCCGGCTATCGCAGCCTGGAAAGATCGTATCAGCAGCATGCCCGGCTGGCGCCACCCCTATGATCTCATGCCTGGTCCCACGTCCCTCTAAACAGGATCGAGATCGACTTCCGGAATGAAGCGGCCGCAGAACCGCTGCACAATTTGCCGCGATAAGCCCTACTTCCCCGGCACAGCCTTCAGATAGGCCGCGATCGCCTCGCGGTCGGCGGCCGGCAGATGGGCGATGTTCTGTTGCACGTCGACCATCGAGCCGCCGACGCTATCGAAATCCGGCGTGAAGCCGGTTTCGAGGTAGCTCGCGATATCGGCTTCGCTCCAGCTGCCTATGCTCTTGGAGGCCGGTGTGATATCGGGTATGCGGCCCTCGCCTTCCGGATTCGGCGCGCCGGCCAACCACATATTGGCCTCGAAGCCGCCGAGCGCATCGCGCGGCGTATGGCACTCGCCGCAATGGCCCGGGCCTTCGACGAGATATTGCCCGCGTTTGACCTTGTCGTCGCTCCTTGCCAGCGCCACGCGCGGCTGATCGTTGAAATAGAGGAACTTCCAGCCGCCGAGCGCGAGCCGGATGTTGAAGGGGAATGGCAGTTCATGCGGCGGTGTGACGTTTGCGCTCTTCGGCAGGGTTTTCATGAAAGCGAAGAGATCGTTGACGTCCTTGTCGCTCATGCGGGCATAGGAGCCATAGGGAAAAGACGGGTAGAGATGCTGGCCATCGGGACCAACGCCGCGCTTCATCGCATTGCCGAACTGGGCAAGCGTCCAGGCGCCGATGCCGGCTTTTTCATCCGGCGAGATGTTCGGCACGTGGAAGGTGCCGAAGGGGCTCTTCAGCGCCAGCCCGCCTGAAAGCGTCAGCTTGGCATCACCTTCCGAGCCGGGCGCGGCATGGCAGCTGACGCAGCCGCCCGCCCAGAAGACAATCTCGCCATTTGCCGTGTCCGGCGCGCCGAGACCAGTCCAATGGCTCTCCGGCAGAGGATCGGGAGCCGTGACGAGATAGAAGGCGCCACCGCCGAGGACAGCGACGCCAATCAGACAGAGCAGAACTCGGATGAACCTGCGGACCATGCACCGCCTCCCCCTTTAATGACAATTCCCGCCGGTCAATTCCGCGACGCGTGCGCGGAGATAAAGTGAACCGCGCCGGCGGCAAGGCCGGCGCGGATCGGTTATCCGCAGCATTTCCGCTGGAATTGCTCGGTCGGCCTATCGCTCACTTGCTGAGACGATAGGCCTTGTGACAGCCGCCGCAATTGGCGCCGAGCGTATTGAGGGTGGCGCCGACGGCAGCGGCATCCGCCGGGAGCTGGGCAAGCGCCGTTTCGGCATCGGTGGAGAGCTTTTCAGCGCGAGCCTTGAAGTCGTCCATGTTTTCCCAGACCTTCGGGCTCACCCCGGGATCGCTCTTGTCGCTATCCGGCTTGAATTGGTCGGGGAAGACTTTGGATGTAGCGGCAATCTTCGTCAGCGCCATTTTCACCGCCTCGGCGTCGTAGGGCTTTTCGCCTTTTGCGATCGCTGCAAGCGCACCGGTCGAGCCGCCGATCTGCTTCATCAGCGCCACACGCGAATCATGGGTGCCGTCGGCGGCGTTCACCGCACCCAAGGCTATGCCGGCCATCGCTGCGGCGGCAGCTACTGCTTTCCAATTCATATTTCCTCTCCATTTTCCTCGGCCGGGACGGCCGGTGGCCAATCTGCACCGGGAGCATGACAAAATCCATGCGTCCAGGTGGTCACGTTTTGCCGGATGACCATAAAAACAATGTGATAAGCAGCGAAAGTGCGCCGCGTCGAATTTGCTTCATGCGACGCGCTTTCCGATGACAGGCAACAAGGCTCAGGCGCTCTTCCAGCCCTGCCAGAGGCTAAGCGCGGAGACTGCAACCAGAAGCAATCCGGCGCAACGTCCGACAAGAGCCGTGGCGTCGGGATTTGCGACCAAGAGGTCACGGCTGCGCCCGGCCGTCATTGCGAGTGTGCCGTAGATCGCGAACTGGGTGGCGACAGTCATGGCGCCCATGATCAGGCCCTGCATCCAGACCGGACCGTATTCCGGCCTCAGGAACTGCGGGTAAACCGCAAACATGAAAATATAAGCCTTCGGATTGACGAGACAGGTGACTGCACCCTGGCGGAAGGCGCGCCAGCTGGAATGTGCCGTTCCCGGACCGATCGCCTCGACGGTGATCGAGCTGCGGATCAGCGAAATGCCGATCCAGATCATGTAGGCGACGCCGACAAAAAGCAGAACGTTGAAAAGCTGTGGCAGCATGGTGACGAGCATGCCGACGCCGGCCGCGCCATAGGCCGAATGGACGGCGCCGCCCGCCATGATGCCGCCGGTCGCCGCCAGGCCGCGCTTGATACCGCCGGTCAGCGAATTGGCCAGCACGAAGAGCATGTCCATTCCAGGCACGATGATGATGCCGAAGAGAAGGGTGAAGAAGAGCCAGAGGTTTTCATGGTAGTTCATGTCAGTTGTCCGCCCTGCGTCTTTCTGGATCTTTGAAAGACTGTGATTGATTTCAATTCGATAGGCGGCTCTATAGCGAAACCCAACTGACAGTGTATTGTCAGGAGCGTTGGGAGCGGAGTCAGGAAAATGCGCAAGGCCTCACGGCTTTTCGAGATCATTCAGATCCTCAGGCTGGCGAGAAAGCCGATGACGGCGGCAGCGATGGCCGAGGCGCTGGAGGTGACCGTTCGCTCGATCTACCGCGACATCGCGGCCCTTCAAGCGATGCGGGTGCCGATCGAAGGCGGGCGCGGCATCGGTTACATCATGCGGCCGGGCTTCGATCTGCCGCCGCTGATGTTTTCGATCGAGGAGATGGAGGCGATCGTGCTGTCGCTGGCGCTGCTCGAACGCACCGCCGACGAGGAACTCAAGCAGGCCGCCCGCCGCGTCAATCAAAAGATCGCCGGGGCCGTGCCGGCACCGCTGCGCCAGGCGATGGACAATAAAGCGCTCTATGCCTGGGGCACGATCGCCCAGCCGCCTGTCGGGCTCGATCTTGCAATCGTGCGGCGCGCGATCCGCGACGAACGCAAGCTCGAGCTCGGCTACCGTGACGAACTCGGCCGTGCGACCGAAAGGACGATCCGACCGATCGCGCTGATCTACTATTCTGAGACCGCCAACATCGTCGCCTGGTGCGAGCTGCGCCAGGCGATCCGCAATTTCCGCAGCGACCGGGTGGAGCGTTGCGCGGCAGCCGAGGATTTCTTCAAAGGCGACGGCGACAGGCTGCGGGAACTCTGGACCAGCGGCTGGATGGAAAAGGCCGTGCCGGTGTGATGCGGCTTAGTAGGACAGCGTCCGGCTCTCCTCACGGCCGAAGCCGCGGATTTCGATGCGGTCGGCGTGGACTTCGACGATCGCGAAAGCGTTTTGCTTCTCGGTGTCGACCACGCCCTTGAAATTGACGAAGTGACAGGCGCCGGCCACGCCATAATTGCCGACATGGTCATGGCCGTTGAGATAGGCGACGACATTGCCCTGCGAGGCGAGCAGCGCGACGATGCGCTCGCTGTCCCACATGCCATGCTCGCCGGGCGGATAGACCGGATAGTGATTCATGACGATCACCTTTTCCCCGGCCGCCGCCGCGCTTGCGATTTGATCGCCAAGCCAGGCGAACTGCTCGTCGCTCAGCGCCGCGTTCCAGCGGTGAGCATTGCGGGCGCCCCTGGCCTGCAGCTCCGCCAGCATCTGCGCGGCAAGGGCACGGTGGTGATGGCCTTCGGGCGGAGCGAAAATGCTGACCTGGTTGCCGTCGAGCACGACGAAACGCCAGCCATGACGCGAGAAGCTGTAATAGGGCGACGGCATGCCCAAGCGCGCGGAGACTTCGGAGAGATGCCCTTCGGAAACCGAGAAATCGTGGTTGCCGAGCAGGAACAGCGCCTCGTGCCTCAAATTTCCATAGACCGGAAGAATATCGTCAAAGCTTGCGAAGCTGCGGTCGATGACATCGCCGAGCGTCATGACGAAACTCAATTCGCAGCCGTTGAAGACCTCGATCGCTTCGGCGACCTTGGCGAGACTGTTGGCGTAATAGCGGTCCATCGCCGCATGTGGCGCGGCTGCCGCATATTGTGGGTCGGCGATGATACCGAAACGGAACAGGGGAAGAGCGGAAGAAGACATGAGGCGTGATTAGGAGCGGCCGGTGACAGGGATGTGACGGTGTCCCAACGCATGATCGAACTGCGTCAGCTGCCGAGATCGCCGACGTTGATGGCAGATCCGACGTGCTCATTTTGCCTGAAGCCTATCGATCAAGACAGCAAGAACATCATGTAAATCTGGTGCGACATATGCACAGAGACTTTGAATATCCAGCGTTGGTTGAACGAGGTCGGGCACCATTATGGTCATCAGACCGGCACTGGACGCCGAAAGAACACCGTTACGAGAATCCTCAAGTGCAACACACCGGCTCGGGTTCACCCCTAATCGGCTTGCGGCTTTCAGATACGGCTCTGGATGAGGCTTCGGCGCGGTGTAGTCTCCGTGGGCAATGATGTGCATGAAGCGATCCTTCAGATTCACCGCCAGCAGATGGCTAAGCACTGTGTCGTGGTCTGAGGAGGTGACGATGGCCCATGGAAGTTGAGTTTTTTCCAGCCAGTCCAATATTTCAATGACCCCAGGCTTGAGGCGCAGCTCTGTTGCGACCATCGTCCGGAACCGATCTGAGGCTTGTTTCCACAAGTCCTCAATGGGAAATTCTCCGCCAATGTGCATGGCCAAAAGCGCTCTGGCCGACGTGCTGGGTAATCCAATCGTTTCCAGATAGACGGACACTGGGATGTTAAACCCTTCTTCCTCAGCGGCCTTGATAACTGCGTCCCGATACAAAGCTTCGGTATCGAAAATTAAGCCGTCCATGTCGAACAGGACGGCTTCAGGCTTGAATGGAAGCTGCTTCATCCGTTGACGATACGACAGAGGCATAACAAAGCCGTGTGGAAAGGTGAAACAGGAGCACAGCTGTCACCAAAATCGGAAATTCGCGCGTATCAGATGATCCATCTTTGGACGCTCAAAACTTAAAGATTTCGCGACAGGCGCAAAAAACTAAACACCCGGCGTTTGGGCGCCGGGTGCAGAACTCAAAAGCAGGTGCCGCTTACTTCGTGGCTTCTTCGTAGCGTTCCAGGACGTAGTCCCAGTTGATCAGGCTATCGACGAAGGCCTCGAGATATTTCGGGCGGGCGTTGCGATAGTCGATGTAATAGGAGTGTTCCCAGACGTCGACGCCGAGGATCGGGGTGGCGCCATGAACGAGCGGGTTTTCGCCGTTCGGGGTCTTGGAGATTTCGAGCTTGCCGTTCTTGACGGAAACCCAGGCCCAGCCGGAGCCGAACTGGGTGGCGCCGGCGTTGGCGAAATCGGCCTTGAACTTGTCATAGCCGCCGAGATCGGAGGCGAAGGCTGCTTCGAGCTTGCCGGGCAGCTTGTTGCCGCCGCCGCCCTTCTTCATCCACTTCCAGAAATGGATGTGGTTGTAGTGCTGGGCGGCATTGTTGAAGAGGCCGGCATTGGTGCCGAAAGACTTCTTCACGACGTCTTCGAGCGAGAGATCCGAAAGGCCGGCTTCGGCGGCGAGCTTGTTGCCGTTGTCGACATAGGCCTTATGGTGCTTGTCGTGGTGAAACTCCAGCGTTTCCTTCGACATGAAGGGAGCAAGCGCTTCGTAATCATAGGGAAGTTCAGGCAATTCGAAAGCCATGTCAGGTCTCCTCTTGGCAATAGATTGCGTCATCGGCAGGTGAGCCGGAACATAGGAGGGGAACGTGGGAGAGGCAACCGGCGAAATATCAAAAAACGATCAACCGGAGGAAAATTTGCCTCAGTTGCAGGGTTGGAATTGCGCCTGCAAATCGCCTGACATACCCGCCGCGAAATGGTTTCGTCAGCTGCTCAATAAATGGAGAACCGAGATGAACAGGAATATAATCCAGCTTCTGGCCGCGGCCACGCTTCTTTCTGCTGCCGGCGCCGCGCACGCCTCCTCCGACGAGGCCTGGCAGCAGCTTGCCGCCGACGTGGAAGCCAAATGCAAGAAGGCGGCGGTCGCAATCGAGAAACCCGTCGCTGCCGTCGATCCTTTCGGCACGTCCCATTACGGGCTCGCCCTGCTGACCGGCAAGCCGAAAGGCGCCAAGGGGCTGGTCGCCCAGATCTGTGTGTACGACAAGCAAAAGAAGACCGTCGAGATCGGCAGCGAGCTGGACGCCGGGAAGCTTGGGTTCACACCGGCAAAATAGCAGCCGCCGCACCGGTTTGATGCCGTTGCGTCATGTACTGACGGAACCGAAACCCACTCTTAGGAGTTGAAGATTGGGCTTTAGAGCGCCGGACGTTGTGGCCGGCCGCACGAGGCACTCTAATTTGCTTGAAATGGCGCGTAACTTCCGGATACCGATTCGGACTTTCGGGGTTATGCGGTAGGGAGGTGCCGGATGTCAGAGCTTCGCAACAGCGCGGAAGATCAGCAGAAAATCTATCAGCGCTGGGCACCTGTCTATGACCGCGTCTATCGCGGCATATTGCGCGACGGCCACCGCAAGCTTGCCGCACTCGCCGCTGATGCCGGCACCGACATATTGGAGATCGGCGTCGGCACCGGCCTGACGCTCGGGCACTATCCCAGCCGCTGCCGGGTGACCGGCATCGACATTTCCGAACACATGATCGCCCGCGCCCGCGAAAAAGCCAGGCGTGAAAACCTGCAGCATGTGCAGGCGCTGGAGGTGATGGACGCACATGCGCTCGCCTTTGCCGACCGGTCCTTCGATGCGGTCTGCCTGCCTTTCGTCATCACCCTCATCCCCGACCCCGAGCGGGCGCTGGACGAATGCGCAAGGGTGCTGCGGCCGGGCGGCGAGATCATTCTTGCAAGCAAGCTCGGCGACGGCGCCGGCCTGCAGGGCAGGATCGAGGCGGCGGTGGCGCCGCTGGTGCGCCATATCGGCTGGTCCTCCGCCTTTCGCATCCACCGCATCCTTGCGTGGGCCGAACGCCGCGGCGATTTTGCTGCTGCCGATATCCTGCCGGTCTTTCCGAACGGCTTCTTCAAGATCGTCCGGCTGAAGCAGCGCGGATTTGCCGCCTGAGACCGAAACTTCTCTTCCCGCGTCGCATGTTCTGATGCTACCGTTCGTCCGAGGGGACTGCATGACATCGGATTTCTTCTTCTTCATCGTCGTGGGTTTCTGCGCACAGATCGTCGACGGCGCACTGGGCATGGCCTTCGGCGTGCTTTCTACGACGAGCCTTCTCGCCTTCGGTGTGCCGGCGGCCAATGCCAGCGCCATGACGCATGTGACGGAAATGTTCACGACCGCCGCGTCAGGGCTCTCGCATGCCTACCATCGCAACGTCGACTGGCGTCTGGTGGCGCGGCTTGCGCCGGCCGGCATGATCGGCGGGGCGATCGGCGCCTATCTGCTCGTCAATATCGACGGCAAGACGATCGAACCCTACGTGTCGGCCTACCTGGTCGCGATCGGACTGCTGATCCTCTACAAGGCCTTCCGCCCGCCGCTGCAGCGCGAGGTGCGTGACTGGGCCGTGCCGCCGGTCGGGCTTTGCGGCGGCGTGCTCGATGCGATCGGCGGCGGCGGATGGGGCCCGATTGTCACCAGCACGCTCGTCGGCCGCGGCCACGACCTGAAGCGGGTGATCGGTTCGACCAATTTCACCGAATTCGCGGTGACGCTGACGATTTCCGTGACCTTCGTCGTGACCCTCGGCTGGTCGGAACTCAATTCGGCGATCGGCCTCATCATCGGCGGCGTCATCGCCGCCCCTTTCGGCGCCATCCTCGTCAAACGGCTGCCGGTGCGGCCGCTGATGGTGGCGGTTTCGATGATCATCATCGCGACTTCGGCGATCCGGCTCCTGTAACGCGTGGCCGCCTTGCCCGGTTACAGATTCCGGCCGAAATAGACCTCAACCGACGCGATCTTCTCGCCGCGGAAGCGCAAGCTCTCCATGTTGTGGAAACTGCCACCCTCGAGTTTCTCGGCGCGGTAGCGGACCACCGCCTCATCGCCGCCAACCGCCAGGAACTCGATCACGATATCGCGGAAGAGCGGTTCCTTCGGCCAGCAACGGTCGAAATAGGCAGCCCGGTCGATATGGTCGTCGCGCGGACTGGAGAAAGTAAAGTCCTCGGTCAGCATGGCGCCGACGAGATCCTTGCGGTCGCCGAGATAGGCGGCGTAAAGATCGCGGACGATCCGCTCGCGGGATGAGTCCATGGCGTCCAAGGCGATGTCCTCCGATTAACCGATTGCGTATCGCAATCGGTTATGTTCTAGCACTTTTATTTGAGATGATCCAGGTTGCGGCGCAACTGCGCCACAGGTTCGATGCCGAGGCAAGGAATGACAGACACGCAATGGGACGCCGCAAGGTCCGGCTCGATTTACTGGAAGCGCAATCTGGCCATCTCGCTGATCGGCTCCTTCACCACGATCGTGGCGATGACGCTGCTGCTTCCGTTCCTGCCGCTCTATGTCGAGGAACTCGGCGTCAGCGACCATGCGGCGATCGTGCAATGGTCGGGCATCGCCTATGGCGCCACCTTCTTCGCCGCAGCCCTCGTCGCGCCGCTCTGGGGGCGGCTCGGCGATATCTACGGCCGCAAGCTGATGCTGGTGCGCGCAAGCCTCGGCATGACGCTGGCGATCTCGCTGATGGGCATGGCCGGCAATGTCTGGCAGCTGGTGGCGCTGCGCCTCTTCGTCGGGCTTGCCGGCGGCTATGCCTCCGGCTCGATGGTGCTGGTGGCGACGCAGACGCCGAAGGATCGTTCGGCCTGGGCGCTCGGCGTTCTGTCTTCCGGCATCATGGCCGGCAATCTCGTCGGCCCTCTGGTCGGCGGGGCGCTGCCGCCCATCATCGGCATCCGCGGCACATTTCTCGCCGCCGGCGGCATGATCTTCCTCGCCTTTCTCGCGACGGCGTTTTTGATCAAGGAGGAAAAGTCCCCGGCCCGCAAACAGGCCGCAAAAGCAAGCGGCGGCTGGAAATCCGTTGCCGACAGGCGGCCTGTCATCGCCATGCTGGCGACCGGCATGCTCCTGATGTTCGCCAACATGTCGATCGAGCCGATCATCACCGTCTATGTCGCGCAGATCGTGCCCGAGCAAAGCCGAGTGACGATGATTTCAGGCCTCGTCATGTCAGCCGCAGCGCTCGGCAGCATCCTTTCCGCCTCGTGGCTCGGAAAGCTTGCCGACCGGATCGGCCATTGGCCTGTCATCGCAGGCGCGCTCGCCGTCGCCGGACTGCTGCTGATCCCCCAGGCCTTCGTCACCAGCTCCTGGCAGCTCATCCTCCTGCGTTTCCTGATGGGCGCAGCGCTCGGCGGGCTCCTGCCCTGCATCGCGGCCGTCATCCGCCACAGCGTGCCCGATAGCGCCGCCGGCAGTATTCTCGGTCTTTCCATCTCCTCGCAATATGTCGGCCAGGTGGCCGGCCCCATCCTCGGCGGCTTCATCGGCGGGCATATTGGCATGCAGGCGGTCTTCCTCGGCACCTCCGTGCTGCTTCTCGCCGGCGCCGCCTATGCGTGGCTGGTGCGACCGAGGGAAACGGAAACCGCAGCCGCCTGAGGACGATGTCTTATCAGCGTCGCGCGGCGCTCGCGCAAATCAGCTCGACGCCTGAGCGGGCGATCGCTTCCAGCGTCTCGCGGCTGTCGCCGGCGCGAGCGCGGACGGCGAGCGAATGCATGATGGCGGAGGCAAGCCTTGCGAGCGTCTGCGGATCGGCGTCCCCGGGCAGCTCGCCCCTTTCCACAGCCAGATGCATGCGCTTTTCGATCTCGCCGTCGAAATCGTTGAGGCTGCGGCCGAGCACCTCGCGAACGCGCTCATGCTGGATCGCCTCGGCCGTCGCCGTGCCGATCAGGAAACAGCCGCGGGCGGCGATTTCCCCGTGCAGATAGATATCAAGCGCGCCGCTATAGACGCGGGCAAGATTGTCGCAGAGCGGCAATGACGGGTCGAGCGCTTCGGCAAGCACATCCATGCCGTCCTGCCGATAGGCCTCCAGCGTATCGAGATAGAGATCCTCCTTGTCGCCGAAAGCGCCGTAAAGGCTCGGGCGGTTCAAGTTGGTCGCCGCACTGAGATTATCGAGCGAAGCGGCCGCAAAGCCCCGGTCCCAAAAGACCTCCCGGGCCTTGGCGATCGCTGTCTTCGCGTCGAAACCTCTCGGCCGGCCGCGCTTCTTCTCATCCTTCATATTCTGTACCGTTCCGCATTAAATTCTTGACGAAGGTCATTTTATGCGAAACAGTACAAATGTTCAACGCCATCGGCGGGCGGCATGAAGCGCCTGCATCGGAGAGGAGATCCGCCATGAAACTTTATATGCACGCCGCAGCCTGCTCGCTTTCGCCGCACATCATCTGCCGCGAACTGGGGCTCGACATCGAACTGGTGCAGGTCAATCGGGAAACCCATAGAACGAGCGACGGCCAGGATTTTCTCGCCATCAACGGCAACGGTTATGTGCCGGCGCTGGTGCTCGACGACGGCAAGGTGCTGACGGAAGGACCGGCGATCGCGCAGTTCCTTGCCGACAGCACGCCCGATGGAGCAGCCATGCTGCCGCCGGCCGGCGACTTCCGCCGCAACGAAATCCAATCCTATCTCAACTTCATCACCGCCGAACTGCACAAGCCGATGGTGCTGCTCTTCAATCCGCTTTATTCGAGCGTGCATGAGGAGATCCGCCGGCTGATATCGAAGCGGCTCGCTTGGCTGAACGGCCGTCTTGCCGGCCCTTATCTCACCGGCGATGCCTTCACGGTAGCGGATGCCTATCTCTTTGTCTGCCTGAACTGGTCGCCCTGGACCGGCATCGATCTCAAGCAGTGGCCGACGCTGCACGGCTTCATGGCCCGTGTTGCGGCGCGCCCAAAGGTGCGTCAGGCGCTGCAGATAGAAGAGCTGGAGGCCTTCGATGCCGATGGCGTCTATTTCGCACCGCATGCCTATCTCGCCTCGGCCGGACGCAGCGGCTCACCGGTGCGGCCGTGACGGCGGCGGTCATCAGAGAGCGTTCACGGCGACCGGCAGCGCCCGCTTGTGAGCAGTCGCGCGATAGGCGGCAAGAATCCGGCGGCGGGAGATCTCGCCGACCGGCTTGCCTTCGAGGAAATCGTCGATCTCGTCATAGGTGACGCCATAGGCCTCCTCGTCGGGGCGCAGCGGCCGCTGATCCTCGAGATCGGCGGTCGGGACTTTGAAGACCAGCTCGTCAGGTGCGCCAAGTCGCTTTGCCAAGAGGCGGACGCGGCGCTTGTTGAGGCCGGCGAGCGGCAGGATATCGGCCGCACCGTCGCCGAACTTGGTGAAGAAGCCCATGACCGCCTCGGCCGCATGATCCGTGCCGATGACGAGGCCGCCAAGCGCGCCGGCAAGGGCGAACTGGGCGATCATGCGCTGGCGGGCCTTGATGTTGCCGAGGATGAAATCCTGCCGGCCGGCATCGGTAAAGGCAAGGCCGCCGCCCTGAGCGGCTGCAAGCATCGCATCGGCGGCCGCCTTGATATTCACCACCATATTGCGGTCAGCGCCGATCGTTTCCAGCGCCCTGGCAGCATCGGCCTCATCCGCCTGGACACCGTAGGGAAGCCGCACGGCGATGAATTCCGCCGTATGGCCGCTGTCACGCAGCTCGCGCACAGCCTTCTGGGCCAGCAGGGCCGCCGTCAGCGAATCGACACCGCCGCTGATGCCGAGGACATAGCTGCGCATGCCCGACGCAACGAGGTAATCCTTGAGAAAAGCGGTGCGGCGGTCGATCTCGTGCTCAGGATCGATCTCGGCGGCAACGCCCAGTTCGCGGATGATCTCGCCTTGTTCGTCGGACAGCACGGTCATGGGTCTTTTCCTCATTGTGAAGTCTATGCATAATCCCGGCGAAGATAGGGGAAAGAAAGACGTGTGGTACCCTGTTCATCGGGCAACCCGTCTATCTTCTGTCGGCAGGGCGGTCCGCAGCACGCCTACCGCACAATCGTAAACAGCTCCACCGGCTCTGCAAAACCCTTCAGCTGATGTGCCCCGACAGAGACCGCGTTTTCCTCCCCCGCCTCCTGGCTGAATGGGTTCGACATCAACAGGGTCTCTCCGAGCTCGCTGCAGGCGGTCTGGATGCGGCTGACCAGATTGACGTCGCGGCCGATAAGGGTGAAATCGAGGCGGCGGCCGGAGCCGACATTGCCATAGCTGACCTCGCCGTAATGAAGCGCGATGCCGGCCTTTACGCCGACGCCTTCGTATCGGAAATCATCGATCTCATCGAGGACGGCGCCGGCCGATGCCAGGGCGGCACCGCAGGATTGGGCGGCGTCGTAACCCGGGAAGAAGGCGAGGACAGCGTCACCCATGAATTTCAGCAATTCGCCGCCCTCGCGGGTGATCGCCGGCACGATCTTGTCGAAATAGGCATTGAGCAGACCGAGCACGGTGCTGCCGGGCAGCTGGTTCGACAGCTCGGTAAAGCCGCGCAGATCGCAGAGCAGCAGGGCCGCCTGCATGGATTCGATCTCGCCTTGGCGGATGCGGCCGGCCAGGATCCGGCTGGCCGTCAGCGGGCCGATATATGTATCGAGGAGGCTGAGTTCGACCTGGCGAAGAGTGCGCAACTCGCTGGTGTTTCGCAGCGCCGGCAGGATACGTTCGATCAGCTGCCGCTCGGAAGCGGTGAAGCCGCCCGGCCGTCTGGTACCGAACACGGCGGCGCTGACCGGGCCTTCGCCATTGCAGAGCGGCGCGATGACGAGCTGCATCAGGCCGCGATCGGCAAAGACATCGATATGCTGCCAGCGACCGTGGGCGCTTTCACCGGCGCCGACGACCAGCGGTTCGCGGGTGTCCATGACCTTGCGCAGCGGCGTATTGGCGATCGCGACGCGGGCGCCGTGTTCGCGGTCATGGATCTCGACCGGCTCGCCCGGCGCCCAGGCGATAGTGCGGCCGATGAACTCGGGATGCAGCGTCATCAGATGCAGGGTCAGCCGGTCGACCGGCAGGCCAAGCGCCTGAAGCCTGCGGCCGAGACCGGACACCAGGCCCGCTTCGTCGAGCGCGTGGCATTCGTCGCCGGAGAGCCATTCGATGATCGAGAGCAGCGCGCCCGTGCTGACGGCGTTGCCGGTGGCCTTCGGCGGAGACCGGTCGAGATCGGGAGCATGGATCGCTGATGTCATGGCTTTCTCCTCCTTGAGGGCACGGTGCTAGTGAGCGCCGCCGCCGGAGAGTTGACCGGGCTTGCTGAGCAGCAGGCTTGCCAGCAGGGCGACGACGAGGGCGACACCAAGCAGGAAGAAGGTGTCGCTGAAGGCCATGATATTGGCCTGCCTGCGTATTTTGAGCGCGATGGCGACGACGGCCTTGTGGCCGGCGAGAGCCTGATCGCTGACGCCGTGGTTCATGAAATAGGCTGTCAGCCTTGCAACGCGATCGCGCGTGGCTTCCTCGAAGACCGAGACCGAGTTGGTCAGGATGTTCGAGTGGAACTGCTCGCGCTTCGACAGGAAGGTCTGCAGCGAGGCAATGCCGACCGCGCCGCCGAGATTGCGCATCATGTTGAAGAGCGACGATGCCGTTCCGGCATTCTCCTGCTCGATACCTGATGTGGCGATGGCCGACAGCGGGGTAAAGACGAGCGCCTGGCCTATGGCGCGCACGATATTCGGCCAGAAGAGCTGGTCGCTCGCATAATCGCCGGTCATATGAATGTTCATGAAGTTCGAGGCGGCAAAGAGGGCAAAGCCGACGACGAT
Source organism: Rhizobium sp. R339 (assembly GCF_002211395.1). Classification (NCBI taxonomy): domain Bacteria; kingdom Pseudomonadati; phylum Pseudomonadota; class Alphaproteobacteria; order Hyphomicrobiales; family Rhizobiaceae; genus Rhizobium; species Rhizobium sp. R339. Next base: position 47,378 of record NZ_LOKV01000005.1, on the reverse strand, counting down.
CAGCAGCCGCACGTCGAAACGCTTCATCAGGCGCGGCACCAGCGGAATCAGCAGCAGTTGCGGGATGCCGGTCCATGCGAGGACCATACCGATCTGTTCGGAATTATAGCCCTGGATACGGGCGAGATAGATCGGCAGCACGAAAACCGAACCATAGAGCGCGATGCCGAGCAGGAAGTTGGCGACGATGCCGAAGCCGAAATTGCGCCGCAACAGCAGACGCAGGTTCAGGAGCGGGTGGGCGGTCTTCAGCTCGATGACGATGAACAGCGTCAGCGAGACGGTGGCGACAACAGCCAGGCGGAGGATGAAATCGGAGCCGAACCAGTCTTCCTTGTTGCCCTCTTCCAGCACGGTCTGCAGGGCTGCCAGCCCGATCGCCATAGTGACGATGCCCGGCCAGTCACCCCTGGCGAGCAGCTTCAGGTTCATCGGCGCCCGCTCCAGTGAAGCAAAGAGCAGGCCGATCATCAGCGCGCCAGGCACTAGGTTGACGTAGAAAATATATTCCCAGCCCCAGTTCTCGGTAAGATAACCGCCGATCGTCGGGCCGATCGCCGGTGCGAAGGTGGCCGAAAGGGCAAAAAGTGCGAGACCGACCGGCTGCCTCGCCTTGGGCAGCAGTGTGATGATGATGGTGAAGGCCATGGGGATCAGCACGCCGCCGGAAAAGCCCTGAATGGCCCGCAGGATGATCATCTGCTGCAGATTGGCCGCAAAGGCGCAGGCGACGGAGAAGATCAGGAAGAGGATGGCGTTGACGAGCAGATAGTTGCGCAGTGAGAAGACCCGCGTCAGCCAGCCGCTCAAGGGAATGACGACAATCTCGGCGATCAGGTAGGAAGTCGAAATCCAGCCGCCGTCATCCGTGCCGGCGCCGATGGCACCCTGGATATCGGCAAGCGAGGCGTTGACGATCTGGATGTTGAGGACCGCCATGAAGGCGCCGAGCGTGGAGCCGACGACGGCCATCCACATGCGGAGCGGGCTGATGGCAGCGGGTTGGGCGGGCACCGCGGCGGGACGCGCAGCCGAATTGCTGTTTGCGGCGATCTGAAGAGTGGCCATGGCTGATCTCTTTCCGGTTCTCACGGAAAACCTTCTCATGACGGGGTTCGGGCGGTATTCGGGATCGGGATTATCCAGCCGAGCTGAATAATCCCTCCTCGGCCGCGGAGGTCTGCGCGGCTTTGGTATCGATTTCAGGCTCGACAGACATGCCTGAGCGCAACAGGCCGCGCAGAGCCTCGTCGTCGATGACGATCTTGACCGGAATGCGCTGGACGATCTTGGTGAAGTTGCCGGTGGCGTTGTCAGGCGGCAGCAGCGATAATTCGAGGCCGCTCGCCGGCGAAACGCTGTCGACATGGCCCTTGATCGTCGCGCCGGGAAAACTGTCGACCCTGATCTCGACTGGCTGGCCGGGGCGGACGTAGGTCAGCTGCGTTTCCTTGAAGTTGGCGACGACATAAACGGTATGCAACGGCACGACGGCCATCAGCTGCGTGCCGGAAGTGACATATTGGCCGACGCGGATCGAACGGGCGCCGAGTGTGCCGTCGACGGCGGCGACGATATCGGTATAGGACAGGTTAAGCTCAGCCTGACGCGCGGCAGCCGCCGCCCGGTCGCGCTCCGCAACCGCCTGCTGGCGCTCCGTCTCAAGCACCGGCACTTTGTTCTCAGCCGCGACGAGAGCCGCCCGGTCGCGCTCGACGGCGGCTGCGGCCTGGTCGCGGGCCGACTGGCTTTGTTCGGCGCGGGACTGCGTGCCGGCGCCGCTGGTGATCAGCCGGGCCGAGCGCGCCGCATCGGAAACGGCAAAATCCAGCGAGGCCTGCGAGGCCTCGATCGTCGCCTTGGCCTGTCCGATGACCGACTGCTGCAGGGCGATCCGGGCATCTATATTGGCAATGGCGGCTTCAGCCGCCTTCACATCGGCTCGTGCCTGCGAAAGGGCGGCCTGGAAGTCGCGGTCGTCGATGCGGGCAAGAACCTGACCGGCCTTGACCGGGTCATTGTCGTTGACGAGCACTTCCTTGATGTATCCCGCGACCTTCGGGGCCACCGTCGTGTAATCGGCCTTCACATAGGCATTGTCCGTGGATTCGATGAAGCGGCCAACCGTCCAGTAGCGGTAGCCGAAATCGCCTGACAAGGCGACGCCCGCAAGCAGCGCAGCGGCGATGACCGCGCGCTTGACCGCCCTGCGGCCGGTTTTCTTCGGTGCTTCCGCAGCCGGCGCTTCGACGACAGGCACCTCGGCAACAGGCGCGGAATCGGCCTGCCGTGCGGTGTCGAAAACATCCTTGCGCGGTAACTCAACCATCGTGCTTCTCCTTCAATCCAGCCCCTCGGTACGAGGTCCTGTTCGTTGCGAAGAAAATGCACCCTGCCGTTCACCGTGATAATCTGCTTATATCGGGAAGGATCATCAACTCTCAGCGGATAATCCGAGGGCAATATGGATCGGCTGACAAGCCTCACAGTCTTTGGCCGCGTAGTGGAATGCGGCGGCTTCTCCGCCGCCGCGCGCCGGCTCAACATGTCCGTCACCATGGTCGGCAATCACGTGCAATCGCTGGAAGATCGGCTCGGCGTCAGGCTGCTCAACCGCACCACACGCAAGGTGAGCCTGACGGAAACCGGCAAATATTATTATGAACGCTCCTCGCAGATCCTTGCCGAGCTCGAAGAGGCCGACCGGACGGCGGGCGCGCTGAGCACCACGCCGCGCGGCACGCTGAAGGTCTACACCAGCAGCGCCATCGTGCGCTTCCTGCTGCCCGTCGTCAGCGAATATATGGAACTCTACCCATCCATCGCGCTCGATTTCAGCGTCGGCGAACGAATGGTCGACATGATCGAGGACGGCTACGATCTGGTGATCCGCACCGTGCCGCCGCCGGATTCCTCGCTCGTCGCGCGCAAGCTGACACCCTGGCGCCATATGCTCGTCTGTTCGCCGGCCTATTTCGACAGCCACCCGATGCCGCAAAGGCCGGCCGAGGTCGCCGATCACAATTGCCTGCAATATGCCTATTACCCCTATGGCGAGGAATGGCGCTTCGAGGATGGCGAAGGCCGGCAGGAAAGCGTCAAGATCGCCGGCAATGTCGTCTCCAACAGCGCCGAGATGCTGCGTTTCCTGACGCTGAATGGCCAGGGCATCTTCCTGGCGCCGAGCTTCGTGGTCTTCGACGACATCGCCGAAGGACGGCTGGTGAAGATCATGCCGGACTACAGGCCGGTCGAATTCAACATCAACGCCGTCTACCCCAACCGCAGCCATCTGGCGACCAAGGTGCGTTTGTTCATTGATCTCCTGGCGGAGAGATTTGCGGAGCATCGCAAGTGGATGACGTGAGGGGGTGCGGGTGGGGATTGCCCTCCTGCCCTGCCGGGCATCTCACCCACAAGGGGGAGATTGGCAGGAAGCCATCCCTCGCCCCGAACTACGGTTCATGTGACGGCCTGTTGTTTGGGGAAGCCATCGCGCCCATCCGATATCCCTCCTTGTGGGGGTCCGAAGGACGGGTCGAGACCCGTGGCTCGAGCCCGGGCCCGGCAGGGCAGAGGGGGGGTGTCCTGATCTCAATTCTGCCGACTAGACCGCGCCGGCCCTGCACTTGCGCTCCGGGCGTTCGCCACTGCAATCGATTCACTGGATCGATTGCTTCGGCTTCGCCGAACCGCTGCTCACTCCTCGCTCTCGCTTCTGCCGTGGGCCCAGTCCATGTAGAGGTCCAGCGCCTTGCGGGTGACCGGGCCTTCCTGAAAATCGCGGCCGTCGAGGCGGGTGACGCCGACGACCTTGGAATAGTTGCCGGTGGTGAAGATCTCGTCGGCCTGCATGAAATCCTCGACGGAGAGCGTCGTCTCGACGACATCGAAACCGGCCTTCCGCAAGAGGCCGATGATCCGGGCGCGGGTGATGCCGGCAAGGAAGGTGCGGTTGGCGGCGGGCGTCATTACCACGCCGTCGCGCACCAGGAAGACGTTGGACGAGGCGGTCTCGACGACATTGCCGTTCAGATCGCGCACCAGCGCATTGTCGAAGCCGCGGCTGCGGGCCTCGGCGATCATGCGGCCGCTGTTCGGATAGAGCGAGCCGGTCTTCGCCTCGGTCATCGCGGTTTCCGGTGATGGCCGGCGATAGGGCGAGACGGTGAGGCTGGTGCCGCCATGGCCACCCATCGCCGCCTCGAACAGGCACAGCGCAAAGCGGGTCGATTCGGCGTCGACGGAGACGACGCTGCCCGGCGAACCGTGCTCGCCCCAATACATCGGCTTGATGTAGATCGCCGTCGCGCCATCGAATTTCTCAACGCCTTCCCAGGCGAGCGCTGCGATCTCCTCGGCCGATTTCACCGGTTTCAAGCCCATGGCAAGCGCCGAGCGGTTGACACGCTGGCAGTGCAGCTCGAGGTCCGGCGCGATGCCGTCGAACCAGCGGGCTCCGTCGAAGACCGAGGAGCCCAGCCACATGGCATGCGACGTCGGCCCGATCAGCGGCGGATTGCCGGGAAGCCACTCTCCGTCGACATGCGTCCAGGTGGTTGAGCGGGGTGATGTATCGACGGCCATGTTGCCCTCCCTTTTTTAAAGCTGGAAAAAGCAAAACCGCCGCGGCAAGCCGGGTCAAGAAGAAATCCGGCCACAAAATGCGGAAGCAAGAAAATGCCGGAGGACGGCGTCAGGCCGCAATATTCCTGCGCAGCAGCACGCGCTGAAGCGATGGGTGCATCAGCAAAAGTGATGGAATGGATGGTTGGAACGGCGGTCGGCCGCATGGCATCATGGAGCAGTCGCAGGGAGCAGCAAGGGAAAACACCGATGAGAGCCATGTACTACGAAGCCTTCGAAAAGGCGCCCGAGATTCGCACCCTGCCCGACCCCACGCCTGCCGAGGACGGCGTCGTCATTGCGGTCGGCGCCAGCGGGCTCTGCCGCAGCGACTGGCACGGCTGGATGGGGCATGATCCGGATATCCGCCTGCCGCATGTGCCGGGCCACGAACTTGCCGGGCGGGTCGTCGCCACCGGCCGCGGCGTGATGCGTTTCAAGGTGGGCGACCGGGTGACCGTGCCCTTCGTTTCCGGCTGCGGCCATTGCAGCGAATGCCATTCCGGCAATCAGCAGGTCTGCCCCAACCAGTTCCAGCCGGGCTTCACCCATTGGGGCTCCTTCGCCGAATATGTGGCGATTGACTATGCCGACACCAATCTGGTGCACCTGCCCGATACGATCGACGATGCGACAGCGGCAAGCCTCGGCTGCCGATTCGCCACTTCGTTTCGCGCCGTCGCCGACCAGGCCCGCACCGGGCCCGGTGAATGGATTGCCGTGCATGGCTGTGGCGGCGTCGGCCTGTCGGCGATCATGATCGCCACCGCACTCGGGGCCAATGCGATCGGCATCGACATCTCGGAGGAGAAGCTCGCCTTCGCGCGCGAATGCGGGGCGGTGGCGACGGTCAACGCATCCGGTGTCGCGGACGTCGCGGAGGCCGTGCGCGAGATCACCAAGGGCGGTGCGCATGTCTCGATCGACGCGCTCGGCCATCCCGCCACCTGCTTTAATTCGATCAAGAATCTGCGCCGACGCGGCCGACATGTGCAAGTGGGGCTGATGCTCGGCGAACATGCCGCGCCGCAGATCCCGATGGCACAGGTAATCGGCCACGAACTTGAGATCTACGGCAGCCACGGCATGCAGGCCTGGCGCTACGACGCCATGCTGTCGATGCTTGCCGCCGGTAAGATCGCCCCGCAGAAGCTGATCGGACGCCACGTCAGCCTGGAAGAAGCTGTGCCGGCGCTGATGGCGCTCGACAAGGCGGAAGCGACGGGCATCAGCGTGATCACACGGTTCTCATAAGGCGGCGGCACAGGCCGCCAGCCTTATTCAGCCACGCTAAATAGGCGCAGAGCGTTCCGACACGGTGCGGCCGGCGCATATTTGCCGCAGCCGGACAGGCCTTGCGGAACCTGTCCGCCGCACCGATATCGGGGCAATCGGCTTACCGCCGCCTGGATCGCGGTGGTTGCCAAAGATGGCGCAAGGGTCTAACGGCTGCGGCCGAAGAAAGGCCAACAAGAAAAGCCTGCAAGAAAAAGAAAGAGACATGATGTCCAACTCATTTGTGAACATGCATGCCGGTGACGAAACCGGTGATAGGACGAAACGCTTCTTCGTCCTCGGCGAGCGGATCGAGCGGCGGCTTCGGATCCGCGGAAACTGGCTCAATATCTTTGACGTCACCGTACCATCAGGCAGTCGGACGCCTAGACATGCGCATGCGAGCCCGGAGGTATTCCGCATTCTGGAAGGTCGCCTGACGATCTGGCGGCTGACCGACAGCGGCCCCGAAGAGATCGAGGCGGGCGCCGGCGACATCGTCAGCATCGCACCCTTCATGGTGCACGGCTACGCCAATCGCGGCACCGTCCCCGCGGTCTTTTCGGCGATCGTCGGCCGCGACATGGCCCAATTCATCGAAGCGGAAGGCGCGACGGAGCCGCCCAAGGCCAGCCCCTCGCCGGAGACCATCGCCCGCATGACCGCGGCCGCCAATGCCTACGGGATTACGATCCTCGCGGCCTGATGCGCCCCTCCGCCTGGGGCGGTCTTGCCACCCCAGAAATTCCAGAGGCTGATGGAACCTACGCTGATGTTAAGACGATGATGGAAAGACGATGGGTGATGCGTTTATATAGCGTCTCTTCGAACGCTTCGCGTCACCACTCGACGCAGCATCAAAACCTCAACGAATAGGGTCCCTGTGTTTCTGGAAATTGGAATTGTGGCGCTTCTCACCATCCTCAATGGTGTGCTCGCCATGTCGGAGTTGGCCGTCGTGTCTTCTCGGACAGCCCGCCTGAAGGTTCTCTCCGACAATGGGAGCAAGGGTGCGGCTCAGGCAATCAGACTTGCCGAAAATCCCGGCCGCTTTCTCTCCACGGTTCAGATCGGCATCACGCTGGTCGGCGTCCTCTCGGGCGCCTTCTCAGGGGCCACGCTCGGGGGCCGCCTGGCGGGGTGGCTGGAAACACAGGGGATGTCTTCGACGGCCGCTGACGCCGTCGGCGTCGGTTCGGTCGTCGTCGCGATCACCTATCTTTCTCTGATCGTCGGCGAGCTTGTTCCAAAGCAGATCGCGTTGCGAGAGCCGGAAGCAGTCGCGGCGAAGGTCGCGCCCGCCATGGCGGTGCTTTCGAAAATTGCGCTGCCCCTCGTCTGGCTTCTGAACGCCTCCGGCAATCTTGTTCTCAAGCTGCTGGGCCAGACAGGAAAAGGCGGCGATAACGTCTCCGACGAAGAAATCAAAACCGTTCTGGCCGAGGCGCAGTCGGCCGGCGTGATCGAAAGCGAAGAGTCCGCGATGATATCAGGCGTCATGCGGCTGGCGGACCGCACCGCCCGAGCGCTTATGACGCCGCGGCGGGACGTCGAAATCATCGATATCGACGACAGCCTTGACGAAATTCGCGCTCAGCTGCACCGGACGAAGCGGTCCCGGCTGCCCGTCCGCAAAGGCAGTTCGGACGAGGTGATCGGCATTCTCCCGGTCAAGGATTTCTACGATTCGATGTCCGAACACGGCAGCGCCGATATCCAGGCCCTGACGCAGGACGTGCCGGTGGTTTCAGACCTTTCAACCGCCATTCATGTGATTGAAGCAATCAGAAAATCGCCGGTCCACATGGTGCTGGTCTTTGACGAGTACGGCCATTTCGAGGGGATTGTTTCGTCGGGCGACATTCTCGAAGCGATCATGGGGGCTCTCCAGGAGGGACCGGTCGACGAACAGGCGATCGTTCGCAGGGACGACGGGTCCTACCTGGTGTCCGGCTGGACGCCGATCGACGAATTCGCCGAGTTCTTAAATCTCAAGCTCGATGACGACCTCGAATATCAGACCGTAGCCGGCCTGGTGCTGGAAGAGCTGAAACATCTGCCAGAACTGGGCGAGAGCTTCACGAGAGACGGATGGCGCTTCGAAGTCATCGATCTCGACGGGAGGCGCGTGGACAAAATACTCGTGTCTGCGGAGTGAACCTGCGGGTGCGTTCCTCGCCCGTCAGGCGCGGCAGCGGCAAGACCGACAAGATCCGAATCCGCCACATGGAAGATGTGGTCCGACAGCAGGAGTGAACGCCATGGCATGGTCCGCCCACCAATATGTGAAATTCGAGGACGAGCGCACGCGGCCGGCCCGCGATCTTCTGGCGCAGGTGCCGCTGCAGAGCATCCGCCGCGCCGTCGATCTCGGCTGCGGACCGGGCAATTCGACCGAACTCATCATCGACCGCTACGGGGCAGAGGGCGTCTCGGGCCTGGACAGCGATTTGAACATGCTGGAGGCGGCCCGAAAGCGGCTTCCCGGCACCGCTTTCGTCGAGGCCGATCTCGCCAGCTGGCAGCCTCGGGAACCGGTCGACCTGCTCTTTGCCAATGCGGTGTTCCAATGGCTGCCGGATCATCTCGACATATTCGACCGGCTGATGGACGGGCTTTCCCCTGGCGGAGCGCTGGCGGTGCAAATGCCGGACAATCTCGGCGAGCCCACCCATCTGCTGATGGAGGAGACGGCGCATGCCGGCCCCTGGAAAGCCGCCTTCGAGGAAAAGAGCGTACGCCGCAAGGGACTGCCGGCGCCCTCGACCTACTACTCCAGACTGATCGCCAAGGCCTCTCGCATCGATATCTGGCACACGATCTACAACCATCCGATGGCGGATGCGGCTGATATCGTCGAATGGGTGAAGGGCACCGGGCTGATGCCCTATCTCACCCATGCCGGTGAAGAGCATCGCGAGGCATTTCTGGCGGATTATCTCGCACGGGTGGAAAAGGCTTATCCGAAGATGTCGGACGGGCGGGTGCTGCTGCGCTTCCCCCGCATCTTCATGGTGGCGGTGAAGGGGTAAGCAGCACCCAAGACGTTCCACATGCTGTCAAATGCCTGTTATCCCTCGCCCCATATGTTGCGGCAAAAACGGCGGGCATTATAGTCGGCCGGAAAATCTCAGGGAGATGACATCATGGACACTGCCCCTACCCCGCCGGTTACCCTCGTCATCTTCGGCGCCACGGGAGACCTGACGCGCCGCCTGCTGGTGCCGGCGATCATCAATCTCACCCGCAGCCGTCTCGTCGGCGAGGATCTCCACATTCTCGGTGTCGGCATCGAACCGGGCGACGACGAATTCCTGCGCAAGCGGCTCGACGAGTTCCTGCACCATCTGCACGGCGAGGAGCAGGCGGTGGAGGACGAGGCCTGGGAGAGCCTGCGCCGGCGCATTTCCTATATGGCGGGCGACTTCACCAAGGAGGATATCTTCCTCGAGATCGGCAGGCGGCTGGGGCCGGATGCCAATGCCGCCTTCTATCTCGCGGTGCCGCCATCCTTCTTCGGCACGATCGTCGAAAAGCTCGCGGCCCATGGGCTGACCGATGAAAAGGACGGCACCTTCCGCCGCGTCGCGATCGAGAAGCCGTTCGGCACCGATCTCGCCTCGGCGCGGGCGCTCAATGCGCAGATCCTCGCCCAGATCGACGAAAGCCAAGTCTACCGGCTCGACCATTTCCTCGGCAAGGAGACGGTGCAGAACCTGATGACGGCGCGTTTCGCCAATATGATCATCGAGTCCTTATGGAACAGCCGCTACATCGACCATGTGCAGATCACCGCTGCCGAAATCGTCGATGTCGGCAGCCGCGGCAAATTCTACGACACGACAGGCGCGCTGCGCGACATGGTGCCGAACCATCTCTTCCAACTGCTCGCGATGATCGCCATGGAGCCTCCGAACAGCTTCGACGCCGAAGCGATCCGCAACGAGAAGAGCAAGGTGCTGAAGGCGCTGCGCATCTACACGCCCGAAGAGGCGAAGACGCACGGCGTACGCGGCGCATACGCGGCAGGCCCGCTCAACGGCGCCGAGCTCCCGGCCTATCGCGATACCAAGGACGTCTCGCCCGACAGCAGGACGGAAACCTTCGTGGCGCTGAAGCTCTATGCCGATACCTGGCGCTGGGCCGGCGTGCCCTTTTACTTGAGGACCGGCAAGGCGCTGACGGCGCGCGATACCGAGATCGTCATCACCTTCCAGCCAGTGCCCTTCGCGCAGTTCCGCGAGACGGAGGTCAACCGCCGCCTGCCGCCGAACCGGCTGGTGATCCAGGTGCAGCCGGACGAGGGCATGAGCATGGAAATCTCGATCAAGTCGCCGGGGCTTTCAGTCGATACCACGCCCGTCTCACTCGATTTCCGCTATGCCGACAAGTTCGATATCAGCAAGACGACGGGTTATGAATCACTGCTCTACGATCTCTTCATCGGCGATCAGACGCTGTTCCAGCGCGCCGACGGCATCGAGGCCGGCTGGGCGGCGGTGCAGCCCTTCCTTGATCTTTGGGCTGGGGACGAGAGCGTACCGGATGCCTACGCGCCGGGAAGCATGGGACCTGCATGCGCCGACCGCCTCATCGAGCGCGACGGGCGGCAATGGCATGAACTTGGCGTCCTGATGCACCCGGACGGGAAGAACGGCAAATAGCGCCGTCCTCCCCTGCTCCCGTTTAGTTTCCGCTGTTGTCGCGGCAGGCAGGGTTGGTGGAGGCACCGCTATTGCCGCCCTCAGTGGCGAGCGCGCCGCGCGGTTTGCGTGGCGGGCATCGCGCCCAATCCACGGGACCGCTCGGGACACCATTGTCGATGCTGCCCGTTTCGATCGAGTCGAGCGGGATCGTCAGTCCGCTTTGCGTCTCGGCTCCCGGCGCAGTGCCGAGCGGCGGCGTGCCGTCGAATCGGCCGCTGGCGTCCATGCCCATGTTCGACTGGGCAAGAACCGGGGCGGCGAGGCTGAGGAAAGCGATCGAAGTTGCTGCAATAAGCCTGCGCATGATGCTGTTCCTTCTGGTTTGAGCGATGCCGATAATAACAGAAATTCGATCGTCCTTGTTCCGCTTGAACGGGGGTCGACGATCAAAGTTTGGCGATCAGAATATGGGCCTTGCGAGAGTGCCTCTTGCGGCTCAGCATTCCCATCGCGACAACATCTTTGCGAGACCAGTTGGATAGAGCTCCATGCCGGCATCCCGCAGCATGTCGCGGCCGAACCAGCGCGCCGTCGCCGCCGTCTCATCCTGCTCGGAATAGTGGATTTCATCACGCTGATAGAGCGATGAATCGACCAGCTCTATCTCGGCGGCGAAGATGAACTCGTGACCGATGGCGCCGTGATGCTCGAAGATGTTTTCGAGAAGGTGCCATGGGCCGACGATGCGGATTTCCGTCTCCAGCTCCTCCCTGATTTCGCGATGCAGCGCCTCTTCACGCGTTTCGCCGAATTCGATCGAGCCGCCGAGCGGCCGGACGCCCTTGATGCGCCCACTGTCATCTTCCACTTCCCCGGCGAGCAGCCGGTCCCCTCGCCAGGCAAGGCCGATCACTTTCACTCTGATCTGCTGCGGCGGGCGCCAGACGGTCATGCGGATTTCCTTGTTCGATGTGGGGCCAGTCGTTCAATCTCAGCGCCGTGGTTAGGTCCATAATTGACATCTATTGCTATAGCGGTTCGGCTGTCTCATATTGATAGCAACGAAAGGATCATCATGCCCAACGTCGCGCTCGGCAACCACTATGAGGAATTTGTCCGGAAGCAGCTGGAGTCCGGCCGTTACAACAATGCCAGCGAGGTCGTCCGCGCGGGGCTGCGGCTGCTCGAGGATCACGAGGCTGCCCGAGAGCGGTGGCTCAACGAGGAGATTCCCACACGCTACGAGGACCTCATGAACAACCCGGGCATCGGCATCCCGGCCGAAACGGTGCGCGCTCGCTTCGAAACCAAACGACGGAATGATGCTGCGAAGGCCAAATAGGCCGTGAGCTACCGCATCATCTACCATCCGAAGGCCGAAGCCGAACTCGACAAGCTCTATGCCGATATCGCCGTCGAGGCGGGGACCGGCATCGCCGGCGACTTTGTCCACGCAGTGATCGCCTTCATCGAGGACCTGAAGACCTTCCCGGAACGCGGCACCGTTCGGGAAAGTCGAATTCCTGGCCTCAGAGTCATCGGCTACCGCCGCAGTGTCAGCGTTGCGTTCTCGGTCAATGGCGATGACGTCAATATACTGGGCGTCTTTGCGCGCGGCCGTGATATCACCGACGAGCTCCTGGAAGCACGATAGCGGTAACGCGACGCGGCGAATAGATGCTCAGCCATAGCGTCTCCGTTCACTTCGCCACGCTATCGAGCCCCGCAGCGAATACCGCGAGGCCCTTCTGTTGTATGCGTCCCTCAGACGAACTGGCTGAGGCCGGGGACGGAGGCAACGACCTCGTCGACGACTTCTTCGCCGGCATATTGCTTGGCGACTGCGATGGTTTCCTTGGCGAGCGTGGTGATTTCGCCCATGCCGAGGCCCTCACCCATCAGTTGCTGGCCGAGGCCCATGATGCCGCCGCCGCCAAGCGAGCTCATCAGCCCGCCGAGCAGGCCACCGCCGCCGGCGCCGGCACCGTTGAACTGGGCGACGAGATCGGCGCCGCCGGGGATCGCTTCGATCATCCGGGCGACCGGACCATCGGCGGCCTCGCGCTGCAGGAAGCCAAGCATCATGCCGAGCGCCTTTTCCGCCAGATCCGGCGCAATACCCACGCGATCGGCGATCTGGGTCACAACTTCATTCATCGTCAGCCTCCTATTTTTTGACGTTAACGTCAACGTTAATCGAAATTCGGCCGCAACTCAAGCGGCCCTCTCCTGCCGGCACTTTGTCCGGTTTCGCTTTCAATGCAACCAGTTGTTCGCATCCTCCTCCCTGCTTATAACAGGGAAACGATGGTTCGATGAAGGCGGCGGGAGAACCCATGCCTTCCGACACAAACGGCGCCACGCCGAAGGGAGATACTCCGAATGCTCGAGGAAGGTAAGATTTTCATCGGCGCAAGCCGCAATCCCGATGACAGCATCAACAAGCCGGAATATCTCGACCTGAAGTTCGGCAACCGTCACGGTCTGGTCACCGGCGCCACCGGCACCGGCAAAACGGTGACGCTGCAGGTCCTGGCCGAAGGCTTTTCCCGCGCCGGCGTTCCGGTCTTTGCGGCCGACATCAAGGGCGATCTTTCCGGCATCGCCGCCAAGGGAGAGGCCAAGGATTTTCTGACCAAGCGGGCCGAGCAGATCGGCTTTGCCGATTATGAATTCGATCAGTTTCCAGTCATATTCTGGGATCTGTTCGGCCAAAAGGGCCATCGGGTGCGCACCACGGTCGCCGAGATGGGGCCGCTGCTGCTCGCCCGGCTGATGGATGCTTCCGAGCCGCAGGAAGGCGTCATCAACATCGCCTTCAAGATCGCCGACCAGGCCGGACTGCCGCTCCTAGACCTCAAGGATTTCACCTCGCTCCTCAACTATATGGGCGAGAACGCCACCGAGCTTTCCAACCAATACGGCCTGATCTCCAAGGCTTCGGTCGGCTCGATCCAGCGCGCGCTGCTCGTTCTCGAACAGCAGGGCGCGGAATACTTCTTCGGCGAGCCGGCGCTGAAGATCACCGACATCATGCGCACCAGCAATAACGGCTGCGGCCAGATCTCGGTGCTTGCCGCCGACAAGCTGATGATGAACCCGCGCCTCTACGCCACCTTCCTGCTCTGGCTGCTGTCCGAGCTCTTCGAAGAATTGCCGGAAGTTGGCGACCCCGAAAAACCAAAGCTCGTCTTCTTCTTTGACGAAGCGCATCTACTCTTCAACGACGCGCCGAAGGTGCTGGTCGAACGTGTCGAGCAGGTGGTGCGGCTGATCCGCTCCAAAGGCGTGGGCGTCTATTTCGTGACGCAGAACCCGCTCGACGTGCCGGAAACGGTGCTCGCCCAGCTCGGCAACCGCGCCCAGCACGCGCTGCGCGCCTATTCCCCGCGCGAGCAGAAGGCCGTGAAGACGGCCGCCGACACCTTCCGCCCGAACCCGGCCTTCGATTGCGCCACCGTCATTACCAATCTCGGCACCGGCGAGGCGCTGGTCTCGACGCTGGAAGCCAAGGGCGCGCCCTCGATCGTCGAGCGCACGTTGATCCGCCCGCCGTCCGGCCGCGTCGGCCCGCTGACGGATGGCGAGCGTCAGCAGGTGATGGACAGGAGCCCGGTTCTCGGCGTCTACGACGAAGACGTCGACCGCGAATCCGCCTTCGAGATGCTGGCGGCACGGGCGAAGAAGGCGGCGGAAGCCGATGCCGCCAAGCGGGCGCAGGAAGAGGCGGCACAGGAGCAGCCGGGCAGCACGAATTCAGGCTGGACAATACCGGGCTTCGGCGGTGATGACGACAGCCAGCAGGGCCGCGGACAATCCCGCGGCCGGGCTTCCGGCTATCAGCGCGAGACGGTGATGGAAGCCGCGATGAAGAGCGTGGCGCGCACCGTTGCCACCCAAGTCGGCCGGGCGCTGGTGCGCGGCATCCTGGGGAGCTTGAAGCGGTAGGATTCTTCCTGCTCTCGGGGATCAGAAGGATGGCGCGCGACTTGGCTAGGCCCGGTCGGTTGACCGGGACCTTAAGCGGAGTGCCATCTCGCCATCACGCCGGCCTTGATTTTAATATCTTTAAATATATATTTTAAGGTAGCCGATGACCTATAAGGTGCAGTTTCATCCTGATTTCGTTCCCGAATGGAAAGCACTGGAGATGGGATTGAAGGAATTGGTCGGTGAGGTGCTCGATCACCTCGAAGACGACGGTCCCTCCTTAGGTCGCCCTGACGTCGATACGCTTTCCGGTTCGGATTATGCGAATATGAAGGAGATCAGAGTCAGGTTTGGAAAGCAGGTGTGGCGTTTTGCCTTCGCCTTCGATCCTGCTCAAAGAGCCATCGTTCTTTGTGGAGGCGACAAGCAAGGCATAAATGAAGCGCTTTTTTACAGAAAGCTGATCAACAAAGCTGACACGCGGTTCGGTGCTTGGCTGATGGAGAAGAAAAATGAGTACTGAGTGGAAGACTTTACGCGCCGAACTTCCAGAAGATGTTCGCACTCGGCTCGACATGAAACGGCAAGAGCGCCGTCTGGGCAAGGCCTTGGCGGAAGTCCGCAAGGCGATGCAGGCAACGCAGCAGGATGTCGCTACGCGCGCCGCGATGACGCAAAACACTGTTTCGAAAATCGAAAGCGCCGACGATGTCCTGCTATCGTCCGTCGTGCGGTATATGCATTCGCTCGGAGGCGGGGTCGAGCTTGTCTTGAAAACACCCGACGGGAAAGCGAGGCGCGTCGACTTTGATCCTGAGATTTATGTGAAGCAGATCGTCTAGCGGCAGGCACTCGGATGGGTAGCTCTGCTTCTGGTGCGCGGATATTGGAAGCTCGAAACGTTAGCGCAGATCGTTCCCTGCCTTGAACCGCAAGCATTCATTCCCTAAATTCCTCGCCATCGACCATTTTAACAGGATGTGTGCCGCAATGGATTTCAACTCGATCGCAACGCCAATTCGCCTTGCCAACGGGGAAATCCAGATTCATGCCTGCATCCATCACCCTTTCTCACATCTCTTGGGCCGCGCCTGACGGACGGCCGCTTTTTTCCGATCTCGACCTAAGTTTCGGTGCGGAACGCACCGGCCTTGTCGGTCGCAACGGCGTCGGCAAGACGACGCTGCTGAAGCTCGTCTCCGGCGATATCCGGCCGCAATCGGGGACGATCTCCGTCAGCGGCAGTCTCGGCGTGCTGCGTCAAAGCGTTCAGATCGCGGCTGACGAAACCATCGCCGATCTCTTCGGCGTGGCCGAGGCGCTTGCCGTTCTCAGCCGTGCCGAAGCCGGCGAAGCGAGTGCCGAGGAGCTCGCATCCGCCGACTGGATGCTGGAGACGCGCATCGCGGCGGCGCTCAATCGTACCGGGCTCGAGGCGGAGCCGCAGACGCCGCTTGCCGCGCTTTCCGGCGGGCAGCGCACGCGCGCGGGGCTGGCCGCACTGGTTTTCGGCGAACCGGATTTCCTGCTGCTCGACGAGCCGACCAACAATCTCGACCGCGACGGCCGCGAAGCCGTGATCGCGCTGATATCAGGCTGGCGGGCGGGAGCAATCATCGTCAGCCACGACCGGGAGCTGCTCGAAAGCGTCGATGCGATCGTCGAGCTAACAGGGCTCGGCGCAACGCGCTACGGCGGCAACTGGAGCCATTATCGCGAGCGCAAGGCACTCGAACTTGCCGCCGTCCAACACGAGCTTGCCGATGCTGAAAAGCGTGTTGCCGAGGTTGCCAGAAAAGCTCAGGCGACAGTGGAGCGGCAGGCACGCAGGGATAGCGCCGGCCGGAAGATGGCTGCCAAGGGCGGCATCCCGCGTATCCTGCTCGGCGGCATGAAAGAACGCAGCGAAACGACGGGCGGTGACAATGCCCGTCTTGCCGAGCGCCGGCGGACCCAGGCGGCCGAAGACGCAAAGGCAGCGCGCGAAAAGATCGAGATTCTTCGGCCGCTGTCGGTCACTTTGCCCGCGACGGGACTGCCCGCCACCAAGATCGTGCTGATGATCGATGGTGTCACAGTTGGCTATCGGCCGGGCGATCCCGTCATCCGCGATCTCTCCTTCGAGATGACAGGACCGGAACGCATCGCCATCACCGGGCCGAACGGCTCCGGTAAGACGACGCTGCTTTCGCTTGTCACCGGCGCGTTGAAGCCCTGGACCGGCACGGTCGGCGTCATGACCGCTTTTGCAATGCTCGATCAGACGGTGAGCCTTCTCCATCCGTCGGACTCGATCCGAGATAATTTCCGCCGGATCAATCCGCAAGCCGACGAAAATAGCTGCCGCGCCGCGCTTGCCCGCTTCATGTTCCGGGCCGATGCGGCGTTGCAGACCGTTTCGACGCTGAGCGGCGGGCAATTGTTGCGCGCCGGCCTTGCCTGCGTTCTCGGTGCTGCTCCGCCGCCACTGCTGATCCTCGATGAGCCGACCAACCATCTCGATATCGACTCGATATCGGCGGTCGAGGCGGGACTGCGCGCCTATGATGGCGCGCTGCTCGTCGTCAGCCACGACGAAACGTTTCTCGAAAACATCGGGATAAGGCGGCGGCTGGAACTGACCGCTGTCGGCGCGGGCATATAGCTCAGGCTCACGCCTGCTGGCGACTGCGAAGGCTGCGGGCCCGGCAGACGGCGACCGCCAGCGCCGCGGCGCAGATCAGGAGCTCCAGACCGAAGGTCCAATGCAGCATGAAGCTTACCACCCAATTGCTGTAGGTTGCCGGCACCGTGGTCAGCTCGAATTTGGACCAGTCGAACGGCGCCAGCCAGAGCATCGGCGCAGCGACGGTATCCATGACCATATGGAGCATGACGGCAGCGAAAAAGACGGCGGCCATCAGGAACCGTCCCGGCGCCAACCGGCCGATCGCGGGCAGAACCATGGCGGCGAGAGCCAGCCAGAACAGCGGCCAGTGGGAGATGAAGTCGTGGTGATGAACCCTTCCGCCGGTCACGAAGAAATAGACCATATCGAAATCCGGCAGCACGCTGCCGATCAGGGCCGCGGTCATGATGCCGGGTGCGGCGGATCGCCGTCGCGCAGCGCTTCCCAGGAGGTAGCCTGCCGGCAAATGAGCGATGAGCATCCTGTCTGGTCCTCCCGATGACCCCGAGAATCCTCTAGGAACGATTTATGGCTAGAAATCGGCTGCTTCCGGCTCCTTGCCTCTTTTTACGAGCAATGCTATCTCAATTCTGCAACCGTTCGAGAAAGGAGGATCACGCTATGCAATATTATTTCCGGCATCATCGCCAGCGTGGTCCCGTCAACGCCCTGCAAATGCGTTTGCAGGGCTGACCAGAGACCGTTTCTCGACATCTCTTCCTGGTCTGCCCTTCGTGGCCAATGCGGCGCAGTATCCCAAGGTTCGCGCCCATTCCTGTAACTTCCGGGTCCGATACGCGTAATCCCGTGATGGCTGAACGCCCCGGATCGCGTCCCCGGTCAAGACCAGAGAACGATCATGACCCTCATCAATATCCGCAATCTCGGCGTGACGCTGGGCAATCGGCTGTTTTCCAACCTCAATCTTGTCGTCAATGCCGGTGACCGCATCGGCCTCGTCGCTGCCAACGGCCGGGGGAAATCCACCCTGCTTGCCTGCATCACCGGCGCGCTCGAACCGAGCGAGGGCGAGATCACCAAGGCGCGCGGGCTCACCGTCGGCCATGTTGCCCAGAATGTGCCGGAAGCCCTTTTCGACGCGCCCTTCTACGATGCCGTGCTGCAGGCGCTGCCGGCCGATCAAGCCGAAAGCGAGGCCTGGCGCGTCGATGTGGTGCTGGAGTCGCTCGAAGTGCCGGGGGAAATGCGCCGCCGGCCGCTCAAGCAGCTGAGCGGCGGATGGCAGCGGCTGGCCTTGCTGGCCCGCACCTGGGTCTGCGAGCCCGACGTGCTTCTGCTCGACGAGCCGACCAACCATCTCGACCTCGAAAAGATCGCACAGCTGGAGGGCTGGCTGAACGCCCTGCCGCGCGACGTTCCGGTCATCCTCTCCAGCCATGACCGCGCCTTTCTGGACGCAACGACCAACCGGACGCTGTTCCTAAGGCCGGAGCAATCGCCGGTCTTTGCCCTCCCCTATACGAGGGCGCGCGCCGCCCTCGATGAGGTCGACGCCTCCGAGGCCCGGCGCTACGAGCGCGACATGAAGGCGGCGGAGCAGTTGCGCAGGCAGGCGGCCAAGCTCAACAATATCGGCATCAATTCCGGCAGCGATCTGCTGGTCGTCAAGACGAAGCAGCTGAAGCAGCGGGCGGAGAAGCTGGAAGACGCGGCAAAGCCCGCGCATCTCGAATGCTCGGCCGGCGCCATCCGGCTTTCCAACCGCGGTACGCATGCCAAGGTGCTGGTGACGCTGGAAGATGCGGCGGTGACGACGCCCGATGGGACCCTGCTCTTCCGGACCGGCCGGCAGTTCATCTGCCAGGGCGACCGCATCGTGCTCCTCGGCCTCAACGGCGCCGGCAAATCGCGGCTGGTCTCAATGCTGAAGCAGGCGATCGGAAGATCGGATGCCGGAGCAGACGCCATCAAGGCGACGCCTTCGGTCGTCCTCGGGTATGGCGATCAGGCGCTCGCCGATCTTGCCGACAAGGATACGCCGATCGGCACGATCATCCGCCGCTTCGATGTCGGCGATCAGCGGGCGCGGGCTTTGCTTGCTGGTGCCGGCATGACGATCGACATGCAGGCGAAACCGATCGGCCAGCTTTCCGGCGGGCAGAAGGCGCGGCTCGGCATGCTGGTGCTCAGGCTGACGGAACCGAACTTCTACCTGCTCGACGAGCCGACCAACCATCTCGATATCGAGGGCCAGGAAGCGCTCGAAAGCGAGTTGATGGCGCACCAGGCGAGCTGCCTGCTGGTCTCGCACGACCGCAGCTTCGTGCGGGCGGTGGGAAACCGCTTCTGGCTGATTGAAAAGAAGCGGCTGCTGGAGGTGGAGAGCCCGGAAGGGTTCTTTGCGTCGGTTGCGGGGTGATGGATGGTTGGTGAAGGGAAATGGCCGGCGGCGTGCCGAGAGAGGCCTCACGGCACGCCGCCAACAATGGTCAAGACACTACCGCTTCGGCGCCACCAGGCAGAAGAAGGCGCCCTGGGGGTCGGTGGCCTGGATAATCCAGCTGCCGCCGGGAACTTCCATCGGGCCGTTGACGACCTTGCCGCCGCCTGAGGTGACGCGTTCGATCGCGGCATCGATGGCCGGTACGATGAAATAGTAGCACCAGAAGGTCATCGGCATATCCGCCGGCTTGGTCATCATGCCGCCGATCTGCCGGCCGCCATGCGAGAAGAGATGG
Organism: Rhizobium sp. R339; assembly: GCF_002211395.1. Classification (NCBI taxonomy): domain Bacteria; kingdom Pseudomonadati; phylum Pseudomonadota; class Alphaproteobacteria; order Hyphomicrobiales; family Rhizobiaceae; genus Rhizobium; species Rhizobium sp. R339. The sequence goes on along the minus strand of NZ_LOKV01000005.1, from coordinate 27,534 downwards.
TAGACGCCCATCGGGCCCATGTCGAAATCGCTGTCCTTCTTCCAGCCGAACAGCTTAGAGTAAAAGGCCATCGCCTCTTCGCCATTGCCGGCGTAGAGTTCACGCCAGCCGATATTGCCGGGTGCGTCGAAGGCCAGTTCCGGCCATGTTTGCTCCATCGGCGCCGGCGTCATGATGCAGAGCACCGCGCCGTGCGGATCGGCGACGACGGCGAAGCGGCCGATGGTCGGGATGTCATCCGGCGGGCGGCGGACCGAACCGCCATTGGCGGCGAAATCCTTCGCCGACTGGTCGACGTCGTCGACGCCGACATAACCCGTCCAGTTCGGCGGAATGCCCTGCCCTTCCAATTCAGCCGGAAATTTCATCAGCCCGGCGACGCCGATGCCGTTGGCCTCGAAAACCGTATAGGTGGGCATGCCTTCCACCGTCATTTCGGAGGTCGTCCAACCGACGACCGAGCTATAGAATTTCGCGGCGGCTGAAGTGTCGGGGGTCATCAGCTCGCACCAGATGAATTTTCCATGCGTCTCAGACATCAAACTCTCCCTTTTTCGACGTTTGGCGCGACAATGTCAGGTCTTGCGGGCGTAATGTGCTTCCATGAACTGTTTCCACGAGCCATCGGGCTGTTTGGCACTGGAGGTGAACGTGCGGTGATCGGCATCGACGAAGGTGATCCGCTCGCGGTAATTGGCAAGCCCTTCGCCATTGAAATCGGGGCCGGTGGTATAAAGGTCGAGCACGTTGCCCGATGCATCGACCTCGCCTTCATAGACCCACATAAAGTCCATCATGCTGCCGATCCAGCTGCCGACATACTTGCCTTTTTCGGCGTTGTAGCCGAGCGTCATGACGGTAGTCGCCTCCTTGCCGTCGGGCATGCGGCCGGTCCCTTCCGCAACGAACCAGATGCCGTGCAATGAACGGACGGTCTCCGTCCAATCGTCGCTGCCACCCATCTCGGGTGCGGTGACGTTCCACTTGCCGACGAGTCTTTCCAGGAAGGAATGTTCCTTCAGCACTTCTGCAGTCTTCATCATCCTTCTCCCTTGGGTGATGTTGGCATTGGTTCTTCCGCATTGCGAAGAGCACGATGCAAACTGCTGCATATTGTTCGGCATCATGCTCCGGCTCAGTGACAGCAGGATGGCGCCTTCGGAGCCTCCGGATACTCATCATGACGGCGCACGAAGTTCATCGTGCTATCCTCATTGCGGCCCTTCGGCGCGCGGTCGAGGATCATCAGCGTGCCGATCAGCTCTTCCGGCCCGCGGGCATAACTCGAATAGGTATGGAAGAGCTCGCCCTTTTCATTGCGGTAGAAAGCGCTGAGGCCCGGCAGTTCGTCGTGGGCGTCGACCGGCTCCATGGCAGTGAAATTGTAGAAGACCTTGTCTTTGGCAAGATCCTCGGGGCTGAAAGAAACGTGATAATCGAAATTAAAATCGCTTCCGAAGGAGGAGACCCAGGGAAATTTCCATCCCATGCGCCTTTTATAGGCGGTGATCTTATCGAGCGGCGCGCGTGAAACGGCGACCCAGGTGACGTCGTGGTGGTTGAGATGCGGCAAGGCCCCATCCACATGATCCGCCAGGAAGGAGCAACCGGTGCAGCCGGCATCCCAATCCGGACCGAGCATGAAATGGTAGATCAGCAACTGGCTGCGGCCGTCGAAGAGGTCGGCGAGCGACTTCCTGCCCTCCGGCGTTTCGAAGACATAATCCTTGTCCACCTTCACCCAGGGCAGCGCCAGACGCTCGGCATTGATGCTGTCGCGCAGCTTCGTCGCCTCCTTTTCCTTCAAGAGCAGGGCACGGCGGGCCTCGAGCCATTGCTCGCGGGAAACAACCTCGTTCTGCATCGGATGCGCCCTCCTCCGGCGCTGCCGGCGAGCCGGCCCATCTCCTTCTCCTTGACTAAAAAGATTGATATCAATATAAAATGGTCATGTCAAATTCGGTTGAAATTCCCTTCTCTACAACGCTGCTGGTGCGCGACACCTGCCTCTGCCTGCATGCGCAACGAGCGGCACGGGCACTCGCCCGCCTGTTCGATGACGCATTGCGGCCCGCGGGGCTGACCAACGGACAGTTTTCGCTGATGATGTCACTGAACCGGCCGGAGCCGCCGCCGATGGGGCCGGTCGCAAGCCTGCTCGCCATGGACCAGACGACGCTGACGGCGGCCCTGAAGCCACTGCAACGCAAGGGCTGGGTGAGCGTGATGGAAAATCCGAAGGACCGGCGCGGCCGGCTGCTTGCCCTGACCGGCGAAGGCAAGGCGGTGCTGGCAAGAGCGCTACCGATTTGGAAAGAGACGCATGCGGCGCTCGACCAAAAGCTTCCGGATGGAAGTTCCGGGCGGCTGCGGCAGGATCTGCAGACGGTGTCGGGGATGACGGATGAGACGCCGAAGCCGGCCGGGTCGCGCCGGCCACGTTAGGGCGCACGGGCAATCGGCGAATAGAGCGAGCCGAACGTCACTCCGCCACTGTTCGAGCATGTCTGCAGCCGTTCCGTTTGCGCCAAACAGCTGTCCCTCACCCTAGCCCTCTCCCCGTTCTAACGGGGAGAGGGGACGTGCCCTGCGAGAGGTCTGTGGGGAACGGAGAGTTCGCCGCTTGCTCCCTTCGCCCCGTTTACGGGGAGAAGGTGCGGGCAGGCGGATGAGGGGCCGCCTCGCCGATCTTCCAGCTGTTACTCCAATCAGGCAACCGCGACCGGAACTTCGGTCGAGGTGCGCATGGCGTGGCTGTAGGGGCAGACGATGTGGGCTGCGGCTGCAAGCTTTTCAGCCGTTTCGCGGTCGAGACCCGGAATATTGACCGTCAGCGCCACTTCGATGCCGAAGCCGGTGCCGTCCTCGCGCGGGCCGATGCCGACCTTGGCGGAAACCGTCGTGTCCTCGGGAATCTTGACCTTCTGCTGGCCCGCGACAAATTTCAGGGCACCAAGGAAGCAGGCGGAATAGCCGGCCGCGAAGAGCTGCTCGGGATTGGTGCCGGTCGCGCCGTCGCCGCCGAGTTCCTTCGGAACGGTCAGCGTTACGTCCAGAACGCCGTTGTCGGAAACGGCGCGGCCTGCGCGGCCGCCGGTAGCAGAGGCATTGGTCGTATAGAGAATAGGCATGACGATCTCCTTTGATTGGCCCTTCGATCGGGTTGGATTTTTGATATCGCACAATTAAATCGTACGCAAGTGAATTTTGCAAATTGCATTCGGAATTTGAAAAGAGGACAATCGGCGCCTTAGGGATGATAGATATGAAAGCGCAGACGACGAAGACGATGGAGATACCGCAGGAGGAGAAGCGGCTGGAGAAGCAGTTGTGCTTTGCAGTCTATGCCACGGCGCATGCTTTCACCCGCGCCTATAAGCCAATTCTGGAGAGGGTCGGCCTTACCTATCCGCAATATCTTGTGATGCTGGTGCTGTGGGAACGCAGCGAACTGCCGGTGAAGACGATCGGCGAGCAGTTGGACCTCGATTCCGGCACGCTGTCGCCGCTCCTCAAACGGCTGGAGCAAAGCGGGCTCATCAAGCGCATGCGCGACCTGCGTGACGAGCGGCAGGTGATCGTGTCGCTGACACCGAAAGGTCAGGCGATGAAGGGAGAAATCGACACGATCATGACGGCGATCGGGCAAGCTGTGGGCTGTACGCTGGAGGAAATGGCCGAGATGCGCGACATGCTGCACCGGCTGCGGAATAATCTCGGGCGGGCCGGCTTAGGCGACGGCGACTGAACGCAGGCGCCGAAGAGAAATCTATCGGCGATCAGCCTCGCCGCGAAGCGGATTTGACCGGGGACCGGCGCTTTTTTGCAGGCGCCGCCTCGGGTTCGGCTTCGGCAGCCTGTTGCAGGCGCAGCGCCCTGAGCTTCTCGGTCTTCTTCTCGCGGGCCGAGGCTTCAGCCTCGATGATGGCGCGCGCCGTGTGATCGGTGGCTTCCGCCTTGTCGCGAGGCGAAAGCTTGGCGGGATTGAAGAATTCTCCCTTGGTGGCGGTCATGTGCCCCTCTCTCAGGTGATGACGGTGTTGGAGCGCGGCTCCACAGTGCAAACCATGATGCCGTGGGGAACCGCGATCCCGCAGTGGCCCCGTTCCCGCAGCCGGACTAGAGCATGATGCCGAAAGTGTGAGCGGTTTTCGGACGATATCATGCTCTAACTCTTTAATTTAGAACAGGATTCAGATTTTAGGCCAACCGGGCCTAAAATCATCCTGTTCTAGCGGGTGCGCAGAAGCTTCTTCGGCGCCGGCAGCAGGCCTTCGCGCTGCAGTTTCTTGCGGGCAAGCTTGCGCTGACGGCGAATAGCCTCGGCCTTCTCGCGGGCGCGCTTCTCAGAGGGCTTCTCGAAGGCGCTACGCGCTTTCATTTCCCGGAACAGGCCTTCCCGCTGCATCTTTTTCTTGAGCACGCGCAGTGCCTGGTCGACATTGTTATCCCTGACGAGTACCTGCAAAGACGATATCCTTTCTTCGGCGGCAAGGCCGCACTGTCCACAATAAAACCTGCGATTACTTCCCAACCCTGATGCTCGAAGGCTTCAGCCAGGACCCGGCGCCGTCCGATAATTTGGCCACCGCTTCGGGCGAAGCCTCGCATGGCGATCTCCCGGTATCGATGTCGGCCTCGGTAATCCGGCGCTCGAAATTCTCCGCGTCGAACTGGACGCGATATTGCACATGACCGTGGTCGTTGGGCAGGATGCCGGCGATCCTGCATCGCTTCTCGGCCGCCGCGGTGCGGGTAAGGCCGGATTTCAGCACGATCACATCGCCGACTTTGTAGTTTGGTCTGCCCATCGCAGTGTCCCTTCAACTCTTCGGCTGTTCAATAGGTCGATCAAAGCAAAAAGGCCGGGCACGAACCCGACCTCTTCCTGTCACTCAGCCCTTCCGCTGCCAGTTCGATCAGCGCGCTGCCAGTACATCCGTGGTCAACGCGCTGTCCCATTCATGGCCAGTCAGGATGCCACAGCGCCATTCACCCGTCTAAGAAGACGCGCGGCGCTGCGGGGCGAATGACAAATCATGCGGCCTGAAGATTGTCGGCCGAATTCTTGCCCGAACGCTTGTCGCGGACGAGATCGTAGCGAACCTTCTGACCTTCGGTCAGTTCGCGCATGCCAGCGCGTTCGACTGCCGAAATATGGACGAAAACGTCCGTGGAACCATCATCCGGCTGAATGAAACCAAAACCCTTGGTGCCATTGAACCACTTAACCACGCCTGAATTCATAACGATTTCCTTTTCAACCGTTTGAGTGCACCCGGGGAAGGATATCCGCGGGCAATATCGATGCTGAGAGGAGATCTGACGAAGCGCGGGCGCGCATGGACAAAGGTCACAAGCAATATTCGATAGACACCATGTAGGCTTTTTATCGAATTAAGCAATGCTAAATCGAAAATAAAACCTTTCCCGGCGAGTCAAAGCCGGCCGGAAAGCGGGGGCGGCCGGATGACGGCCGCCCGGCGCATTACTGCCAAACGACGATCGGCGCCTTCGTCGGAACGCGATCGTAGAGATCGATAATGTCTTGATTCATCAGCCTTACGCAGCCTGACGAAACGGCCTTGCCGATCGAGCGCCAATCGGGATTGCCGTGCAGGCGATAGAGCGTATCCTCGCCATTCGAGAAAATATAGAGGGCGCGGGCGCCGAGCGGGTTCTTCAGGCCCGGCTCCATGCCGCCGTTCTCGATCGAATATTTGACGAGTTCCGGCTGGCGCGCGACCATCTCGTTCGGCGGCTTCCAGCGCGGCCACTTCTGACGCCACTGAATGACGCCCGAGCCCTGCCAGGCGAAACCTTCGCGGCCGATGCCGACGCCGTAACGCATCGCCATGCCGTCAGCCTGGACCAGATAAAGGAAGCGCGACGGCGTATCGACGACGATGGTGCCGGGCGGCTGGCCCGTGGGATCGACGACGCGCTGGCGGTAGTAGCGCGGATCGATTTGCTCGTAGGGCACGGCGGGAATGAGGAAGCCGCCGTCCTCAATGGGACCATACATGACGGCAAGCTCGGCGTCGCTCGGCACGCTCGACGTTCCCATGGACTGGAACAGGCGAACGGGCGAACGGTAGATGATCCTCGTATCGCCTGCCGTCACCGTGTTGGCCGAGGAGGCGCAACCGGTGAGCGCGGAAGCTGCGGTCAGTGCCGATAAGGAAAGAAAGTTGCGGCGGGAAAGATGTCTATCGAAGCTCATGACGCGGGACTGAGTTCCTTTTGATGCGGGAAGCCGAACGAGGCACCTGATAACCGATGATTCGTCCATTGCCGATAACGACATGAGAAAATCTATCGGCTTGCGCCAAATAAACCATAGCTTCACGCAGACGTGTCCGGCCGCGAGCGGACGAATGGGTAGCGCTGTTGCAGCGCTACATCACAACGATCTCGGCCTTTGCGAGGACGCGGCTGTAGAGATCGATGACATCCTGGTTGAGCATGCGCACGCAGCCCGACGAGGTGGCCTTGCCGATCGACTGCCAGTCGGGGGTGCCGTGGATGCGATAGAGCGTATCCTGCCCGTCCTTGAAGATATACATGGCGCGGGCGCCGAGCGGATTTTGAAGGCCAGGATTCATGCCGCCGTTTTCCGCGGCAAAGGGGCGAACCTCAGGCTGGCGGGAGACCATTTCGACCGGCGGCGTCCAACGCGGCCATTTCTGCTTCCATTGAATGACGCCGCGGCCGGACCAGGCATAGCCGTCGCGGCCGAGGCCGACGCCGTAGCGCATCGCCTTGCCGTTGCCCTCGACGAAATAGAGAAAGCGCGACTTGGTATCGATGACAACAGTGCCGGGACGCTCGAGCGTCTGATATTCGACTTCCTGGCGCAGGAACTGCGGCTGTATGCGGCTGACCGGGATCGACGGCAGGGTGAAATCCTCGTCACGCAGTTCGCCGTACATCGTCATATTCACCGGATTGCTGACCGGCAGGCCGTAGGTCTGATTGAACTGTGTCCTGTAGAGTTCGCGCGTCTGCGGCACCGGCTGATCGGGGATGGGCCGCACCCGGCGCGGATCGACGCCGGGCGGCTGATAGAAGACCGGCGAGGTTTCCTGCACGAAGCGGGCCGGCGAATCGGCGGCGACGTCGGGAATGAGGATGTTGCAGCCACTCAGCGACGCGGCGGCCGTTACAAGCCCGGCAATCGGGAAAACCCGGCGCAGAAAATTCATGGAACCACCCTTATCAACGATCGGCAAGACAGTGACATCTGCTTGAACGATGGCATTCGCGGCTGGCGCGAAGCTGGCGTCAGGGTGGCGGAAAGTCGATGCCGTCTAAGCCATCAGAGCCAGCCCCACTTCGCAGCCAGACTTCCTGCGGTGGCAAAGGCAGCCGCCAACAGCATCAGAGGAAAAATCCGCTTTGCATACCAACCATGCTCGGCCGGCGTTAGCTTCATCAAATCGCGACCGCTCGTGATGAGCCGAAGCAAGAGCCAGAACACAATTATAAAAGTCATGGCGGCCGCGACGAAGAATAACTTGCCAATCATGATTAGGCACTACCTTTGCGTGCGAGATAAGCGGTTTATAGCCGGAAATCAGCAAATGAAAAGGACGCAGTTCCCGAGGTAACACGACGCCTCGGCAGAAAGCACGGCGCCGACACGATCGCGATTCCAAACGAGCGACTTCAACTTGTCGAAGGTGTTCGCGCGGTCAGTCCTTGCTCCAGCAAATCGGACTGACCACTGTATGCCAAAGCAGCAGCGGCGAACTCAAGCCGCCACGCCGTGGAAGAAGCGTATGCTCTGCTCGATCTCGGCGGGCAGCGCTGAGGTATGATTACCGGTGACGGTATCCGTCTCGATGTGCGTGCCGGCGGCACGGGCGCGGCGGGCGAGCAGATCGGCGCGGTCGTTGAAATGGGACTCTTCCGTGCCGTGGACGACACGGACGGGGCATTTGAAGCTATGAGCGTAACACAGCGCCGAGCGCACCTCGAATTCATGCGCATTGCTGTCGTCGAAGCGGATGTCCTCGGGATAGCGGCTGAAGAAGCGGAAGGCATTGGGATTGCCCGAGATCGGCGCGGCGGCGCGGAATTTATGCGTGCTCATTGCGGTCAGCATGGTCAGCGTGCCGCCGATGCTGTGGCCGGCGATAAAAAGGCGCTGGGGATCGACGCCCGGCAAGTGTGCCAGGCGTTCGGTTGCGGCAAGGACGTCATCCACTTCGTCGTAAAAGCCCGAGAAATTGCCCATCTGTCCGTTTTCGCCGCGCAGCGACGGCATCATCACGACGTAACCGGCATCCATATAGGGCTTCATCAGCTGCCAGTGGCCAATGCCCATGGCATTGCCGCCGTGGAGGAAAAGCACGGCGGGCTTGGCGGTGTGCTCCCGCTTGTATTTCGAAACCCAGGCCGCGAGTTCCAGCTCGCCGCCATAGCCGGAACGATAGAAGATCTTGTCGGCGTCAGCAGGCGCGTTTAGCGGTTCGTATTTATCGGGCGCCGGACCCTTTTTCAGCAGTTTCGTGCGGAAATGGCGGCGGACGGCGGCATAGTCGTGCTTGGCAAGGCGCGGCTCGTCCGGAACGTCGAAGGCGGCGGCCATGCGCGGCAGGACAAGCGCACCGGCGAGCCCCGCCAGCACGGCGCGGCGGTGGCGGAAAAAAGAATTTTGTTCATGCGAACTCATGACGCAACACCCAAATCAATTCCCCCGCACACAAGATTTGCACCGGAAACCGCGTTGCCGCCAATACACATCGTGTTGAAAATATCGTCCTGCGTCATTGTTGCGCAGGGAACTGAAATTTACTCCACCTTCGCGTCGATCATGGCGATCAGCGTACGCAGCCTGTCGGCCTCATAGGAAGGCTTGTCGGGGCGAAGGCGGGCAATGCGTGGAAAGCGCATCGCCACGCCGGATTTGTGCCGCGTCGAGCGGTTGATGCCCTCGAAGGCCACCTCGACGACGAAGCCGAAATCCTTGTCGGCGCGTACTGCGCGCACCGGGCCGAAGCGATCGGTGGTGTTGTTGCGCACGAACTTGTCGAGCACCTCGAGTTCGGCATCGGTGAAACCGAAATAGGCCTTGCCGACGGGAACCAGTTGTTCGCCATCCTCATCATCGGCCCAGACTCCGAAGGTGAAATCGGAATAATAGCTGGAGCGCTTGCCGTGCCCGCGCTGGGCATACATCAGCACCGCATCGACATTATAAGGATTGCGCTTCCACTTGAACCAAGGCCCCTTCATGCGGCCGGCCTGATAGATGCTGTCGCGACGCTTGATCATCACCCCCTCGATGACAGGATCGGGCGGGGCGGCGCGCAGATCGTCGAGCTCTGCCCAGGATGAAAATGAGACAAGCGGCGACAGATCGAAACGGTCATGGGGTGCGCGCTCGATGATTTCGGCCAAGCGGTCGCGGCGATCGACATAGGTGCGGCCACGGATGTCTTCCTCACCATCGAAGAGCACGTCGTAGGCGCGGATGAAGGCCGGGTAGTCGTCGAGCATCTTCGCCGTCACCGTCTTGCGGTTCAGGCGCTGTTGCAGATCGGAGAAGGTACGGGTCGGGCTGTTGGAGCGCGCTGTGCCGCCGACCAAAAGTTCGCCATCGATGACGCCGGAAAAATCGATCGCTTCGAGAATATCGGGAAAGGCGCCTGAAATGTCGTCGCCGGAACGGGAATAGATCTTGCGCCTATCGCCGGAGCGGGAGAGCTGGACACGGATGCCATCCCATTTCCATTCGGCGGCATAGTCGGCCGGATCGAGACCGTCGAGATCGCCCTCCTCCACCGCATTGGCCAGCATGACGGAATGGAAGATCGCCGGCGTCGCCAGCACCGGTTTTTCCCCGCCGCCCGCCAGCCATTCGAACAATGTCTCGTAAGGCGGCTGCAGCCCGTGCCACAGGGTTTCGATCTCGGTGACGTCCTTGGCCCCGAGATCGGCGAGCGCCTGCTTGGCGAGGCGCGCCGAAACGCCGATACGCATGGCGCCGGTCGCAAGCTTGATGAAGGCAAAACGGCCGGAGGAATCCAGCCGGTCGAGCAGGTCGCGGACGTAGCCGCGCACTTCGGTGCGGCCGAGCGCGTTCATGCGGCTGACGACCTCGCCGAGACGTGGCTGAGCAAGCGCCGAGCGATCGATATCCCTCTCATTGTCCCAGACGAGCGAAATGGTTTCGGCGAGATCGCCGACATAGTCGTAGGAATAGCGAAACAGCACCTCGTCCATGCGCTCCAGCACCAGCTCGCGCAGCATGGCGGGCTTGACGTTGCGCACCTCCAGCGTGCCGGCGATGGCAGCGAGGCCATAGCCGCGATCCGGATCGGGCGTATCGCGGAAATAGTCGGTGAGCAGCTTCAGCTTGCCGTTACGGCTAGGGGTCAGCACCAGGCGGTCGAGGAGATCGGCGAAGGCTTTCATGGGCGCCTCCCCATGCTAGGGAAAGACCCCTCCCCAACCCCTCCCCACAGGTGGGAGGGGCTAACCCGCGGCACTGCCCTGCCGTCCTTCGACCTCGGCGTTCTTGGCGACGGTCCTTTGGCGAGGCGATGCGGCAGGTTAAGCCCCTCCCCCTTGTGGGGAGGGGTTGGGGAGGGGTTTTCCTGCAGCACGCAGCTCATCTCAATCCCCCTCATCCTCATAACCCACCAGATGCAGCGGTTTCGCTTTGATACCTTGCAGCTGGCACCAGCGCACCAAGGCTTCCTCGCGGCCATGCGTCACCCACACCTCTGCCGGATGCAGCTCCCGGATTGTTTCCGTCAGCTCCGGCCAGTCGCAATGGTCGGAGATGACGAGCGGCAATTCGACGCCGAGCTGTTTTGCGCGCTGGCGCACCATCATCCAGCCGGAGGCGAAGGACGGCAGCGGCTCGTTGAAGCGGCGGGCCCAGCGGTCGGCGAAGGCCGATGACGGACCGATGACGACGGCGCCCTTGAAGGCGGATTTGTCGCGGCTTTCGATCGTGGCCGGCAGCAGTTCGCCGAGATCGACGCCCTGCCCGATATAATAGTCGCAGAGTTTCTCCATGGCGCCGTGGATATAGATCGGTTCGGCATAACCGGCATCGCGCAGCAACCGGATGACGCGCTGGGCCTTGCCGAGCGCATAGGCGCCGACGAGATGGGTGCGCTCGGGAAACTGCCGGAGCGAGGCCAGCAGCTTGCCGGTCTCATCCATCGGATCGGGATGATGGAAAACCGGCAGCCCAAAGGTCGCCTCGGTGATGAACACGTCGCAGGCGACAGGCACATAGGCCGCGCAGGTCGGGTCGGGGCGGCGCTTGTAATCGCCGGAGACGACGATGCGCGTGCCGTTCTTTTCGATGGCGATCTGGGCCGAACCGAGCACATGGCCGGCGGGATGGAAGCTCACCTTGACGCCGTTCACCCACAGTTCCTCGGCGAAGGAAACAGCCTGCTCGCTGGCGCAGAAACCGTCGCCATAGCGCAGCCGCATGATATCCAGCGTCTGGCGGGTGGCGAGCACGTTCACATGGCCCGGCCGGGCATGATCCGAATGACCGTGGGTGATGAGCGCCCGCTCGACGGGACGCACAGGATCGATATAAAAGCCGCCTTCCGGGCAGTAGAGACCCTCCGGGGCGGGATAAAGCAGCGCATCAGCTCTCATGAAACTAGAGATAGCGAGAAATGAACGCGAGGCTAGAGGGAGCGCTTCAAGACGGGAGCCCGTCGAGGAAGGACAACACTGCGGCGTTGAACTCGGCCGGCCGCTGCAGCGGCGCAAAATGGCTGACGCCATTGAGATAGATCATCTGAGCGTCCGGAATACTGCGAGCGAGATATTCGGCATGGTCTGGCTTGATGAACTCGTCATGCTCACCGAGCACGATCGCCACCGGCACACGGATCTCAGCGAGATCGGCGGCATCATAGTTCGGTTCGGTCCTCATCATCAGGCTGACCGCATCGACGAAACCTTTGAAATCGTCTGGTGTCGCCGACAATGCCGCATAGTCCTTGCCGTGCCTGCCGAAACAGCGGTCGATGACCGGCGTCGGAACGAATTCCAGCGTGCCGCTCGGATCCATGTTGCAGGCGAAGAAGAAGACGCCCTCGATGCGAGAGGGCACCGTCATCGCGAGGACAAGAGCGATACAGGCGCCGTCGCTCCAGCCGATGACGGCCGCTTTTTCCAGGCGCAGTTCGTCCATGACCGCGAGCACGTCTGATGCCATCAGCTCATAAGTATAGGGACGGGAATCGCGGGTGCTGCGGCCATGGCCGCGGCTGTCGATCAGCACGACACGGCGGCCGCTGTCGAGCAGCGACGCGACCTGATAGCCCCAATTGCCGCTATGGCCGAGGCCGCCATGCAGCAGAATGACGGCAGGGCCGCTCCCATAGCTCGCATACCAGATGCGCGCGCCAGCGCGTCCGATATGGCCCTCGACGGCGGCCGGCGGCAACGGCGCGGCGCCCTGTTCTTCGAAACGGATGAGTTCGTCGTCCTGTGCTTCCATGGCGATGCCGCTCCTTTTCCGGGGAATAAACTGCGCGCATAGAAAAGCCGGAAAACAGCCCAAGAACAACCAGAATCGCTTTCTAGCTGTTGCCTCGTTCGATGCAATCAGGGAGAGCAGGATGGGCAGGAAGCTTTTCTATGGCGCGGCGGCGATCGCGCTCGCCGCTGTTGGCATCTATCTCAACAATACAAACCTGCTTGCCGAACATCGGCCGGGAAAGCCGGTGCTGCTAGCCCATCGCGGCATCGCCCAGCGCTTCGACGAGACTGATCTGAAAAATGACACCTGCACGGCGAGCCGCATGCTGCCGCCCAAACACGACTATCTGGAAAACACCATTCCGTCGATGCAGGCAGGTTTTGCAGCCGGTGCCGATATCGTCGAGATCGACGTGCATCCGACGACGGACGGCGAGTTCGCCGTCTTTCACGACTGGACGCTCGACTGCCGCACCGACGGGCGCGGTGTGACGCGCGAACATTCGATGGCGGAAATGAAGAAGCTCGACATCGGCTATGGCTACACCGCCGATGGCGGCAAGAGCTTTCCTTTCCGCGGCCGGGGCATCGGCATGATGCCGACGCTGACGCAGGTGCTTTCGACCTTTCCGGACCGGCGCTTCCTCATCAACGTCAAGAGCCGCGACCCTTCCGAAGGCGAAAAGCTCGCCGCCCTGCTCAACGGGCTTTCCGCCGAGCGCCGGGCAGAGATCATCGTCTATGGCGGGGACGAGCCGATCGACGTCCTGCGCCGGCGCGCACCCGATATCAGGACCGCCTCGCGCAAGAGCCTGAAGGGCTGCCTCACCGGCTATATCGCCTATGGCTGGACCGGTCTGCTGCCGAACGCCTGCAAACACGGAATGATGCTGGTGCCGGTGAATATCGCGCCGTGGCTCTGGGGCTGGCCGGACCGTTTCCTCAATCGGATGAAGGATGCCGGGACCGATGTCTTCGTGCTCGGCCCCTATCGCGGCGGCGATTTTTCCACCGGCATCGACGATCCCGCGCAACTGGCGCGGCTGCCGCAGAACTATGCGGGTGGCATATGGACGAACGAGATCGAGGCGATCGGCAAGCTCGTGAAATGAAGCTCAGAGGCTGCCGGCCTGCAGCAATGCGGCGATCCCGTCGAGAGAGACCGGCTTCGAGAAGCGGTAACCCTGCGCCTCGTCGCAGCCGGCCTGGCGCAGGAAATCCAGCTGGGCGTCGGTTTCCACGCCCTCGGCGAGAACCGACAGCTTTAGCGTCCGCGCCAGCGAAATGACGGCCGAGACGATGGCGACGGCGGTCTTGTCGGCCGGCAGGGCTTCGACCAGCGAACGGTCCATCTTCAGGCGGTCGAAGGGGAAGGTCTTCAGCGCCGCCAGGCTGGAATAGCCGGAGCCGAAATCGTCGATCGACAGGCGCACCCCAAGCGCACGCAGCGATTCCATCATGGCGAGCGCGCGTTCGGCATCCTGCATCACCACGCTCTCGGTGACTTCCAACTCCAGCCAATGGGACTTCAGGTCGTGGCGTTCGAGCGCTTCGGCGACATGTTTTGCGAAGTCCGGATCGGCAAACTGCTTGGCGGAGACGTTGACGGCGATCGTCATCGGGGTCAGGCCCATGTCCTGCCAGTGGCGGGCCTGGCGGCACGCCTCGTTCAATACCCAGAGGCCGAGGTGAACGATGAGGCCCGTCTCTTCTGCAAGCGGAATGAAATTGACCGGCGGCACCCTGCCCTTTGCCGGGTGGTTCCAGCGCACCAGCGCCTCGAGGCCGGTGATGCGGCCGGTCGCGACATCGACCTGCGGCTGGTACTCCAGGAAAAGCTGATCGCCGACGATCGCCTGATGCAATTCCTCGCGTTCGCTGAGCGGCATTCCGACGGGCGTGCTGCCGACGCCATCGTGATATTGCAGCGTGCTGCGGCCGAGTTCCTTGGCACGGTACATGGCGCGATCGGCATTGGCGAGAAGCTCTTCCGACGTCGCGCCATCGAAGGGGAAGGAGGCGACGCCGATGCTCGAGGTGACGGCGAACTCGCCGTCCTCGTCGCGGACCGGCCGGTTGATCGCCTTCTGCAATTCGCGCAGGCGGCGCATGATGCCGGCATCATGGCTCGACTGGTGGACGAGAACCACGAGGAATTCGTCTCCGCCGAGACGCACCACCATATCCGAAGCCCGCACGCTGTTGACCATGCGGACGGCGATTTCCTTCAGCACTTCGTCGCCGGCGGCATGACCGCGGCCGTCGTTAATGTCCTTGAAGTTGTCGAGGTCGATATAGGCGACGGTTACCTTACGATTGTTGCGCCGGGCCTGGTCGAGGATATTAGCCAGCCGTTCCTTCAGGAAGGCACGGTTCGGCAGGCCCGTCAGATCGTCATGATGAGCCATGAAATGGATGCGGTCATCGACACGCTTGCGCTCGATGGCGATGCCGGCGATGTGGGTGGCGAGCGCCACCAGCTTCATCTCGCGTTCGGTCGGCCTGCGCACTTCCCTGGAATAAAGCGCGAAAGTGCCGAGCACATTGTTCTGCGAGGTGGCAATCGGCGTCGACCAGCAGGAGCGAAAACCGAACGGGGCAACCAGCGCGCGGAAGTCCTCCCAGAGCGGGTCGCTCATCACGTCCTCGACGATCACCGTCTGGCCGCGCCAGGCGGCGGTGCCGCAGGAGCCGACTTTCGGGCCGATCGAGACGCCATCGATCAGACGGCTGTAGCCGCCGGGCAGGTTGGGAGCCGCGCCGTGATAGAGCCGGGTGCCCTCGCTGTCGAGCAGCAGGACGGAGCCGTCGATACCGGTCAGCTGCGCCTCGATCATCAGCACCAGCGCTTCGAGGATCATCGGCAAGGGCTCGTTGCGGGCGATCATCTCGAGCAGGTTCGCCTGGCCGCGATAGAGATCCTCCTGCAGCTTGCGTTCGGTGATATCGCGGGAAACGCCGATCAGGCCGATGATCTCGCCGCGATCGTTGCGCAGCGGTATCTTCGAGGTCAGCCGGACGATCGGCTTGGCGCCGCCGGGCAGCACAACCGTTTCTTCCATGTCGATACAGGCTTGCCCGGTCGCCATGATCTGCTGTTCGATATCGAAGTGGCGGCGGGCCGTCTCAAAGTCGAACAGGTCGAAATCGCGCTTGCCGGTCAGCTTTTCGGCATTTTCCAGGCCGAGGGAACTCGCCGTGACGGCGTTGGCGAAGACGAAACGGCTATCGCGGTCCTTGACGTAGAGAAAGTCGGGAAGTTCGTGGACGATCGCCTTCAGGCGCAGGTTCTCGATGCCTTCGGAGAGATGGTGGGCGGTCGATGCCATCATTGCCTCCGTCGCGGCGACGATACGGCGCGTTTCAGTGGTCAGGGCATCGGCTGATTCCCATCGCCTGGCACTCACTTCAGGCATGAGCCCATTCTCCCCGGCGGCCGAAGGCCGTATCCCCGCAATATCCCTCAGCGAAACTCTCCGTTTCAGAGTATTCGGCATTTCCTTCGGCTTGCTTAAATGAAAGGGTGAATGAGACGCCAATATCCGCGGCGATTTCCTGCCTTTGTCTGCGGCGGCAACTGCAACACCGGCCGCTTGTGCCAAAAGGATACATGCCGGACTGGCATATTTCCTGCTTCGGGCGCGCCATGACAAGAGATATCGGGATGCCTTCACGCCGTGACATGCTTCTGCTTCTCCCCGCCTCGGCTGTTGCCGGATGGACGGCGCCGCGCGCCCTCGCCTCGCCGCTGACGGCGGCCGCCGAGCCGGATCTGCGCGGCGCGATCGACGCCGTCGAATACCGCGTCATTCCCGAAAGCGGCGATCGCAAGACCCGCAACCTGCAGCAGATGATCGAACAGGCGGCGCGCGAGAACGTGCCCGTTTTCCTGCCGCCCGGCACCTACCGGATCTCCAATCTCACCCTGCCCGACAATACGCGCATCACGGGCGTGCCCGGCGCCTCGCGGATCGTCTATACTGGCGAGGGCCACCTCTTTGCGGCCGAAAACGTGCGGCGCATCGAGCTTTCCAATCTCGTCATCGACGGCGGCAACCGCTGGCTCGGCGATTATGCCGGCGGGCTCGTCCAATTTACCGGCGTCGACGAGGTGCTGATCGACAATTGCGAGATCGGCGGCAGCCGCAAGCACGGCCTGCAACTGGAGCGCTGCGGCGGGCGGATCGAGCGCAGCCGCATTTCCGGCGCTGCGCAATCCGGACTTTACGCGGTCGATTCCGCCAGTCTTTCGATCATTGCGAATACGGTCTCGGATTGCGGCAATGGCGGCATCCTCGTGCATCGCTGGAAGAACGCGGAGGACGGCACGATCGTCTCAGGAAACCGCATTTCCAACATCCGCGCCAATGATGGCGGCACCGGCCAGAACGGCAACGGCATCAATATCTTCCGTGCCGACGGCGTGATGGTGGTGAACAACCACATATCCGACTGCGCTTTCACGGCGATCCGCGCCAATTCGGCCTCGGACATCCAGATCAGCAGCAACCAATGCAGGCGCTCCGGCGAGACGGCGATCTATGTCGAATTCGCCTTCGAGGGCGCGGGCGTCTCCGCCAACCTGATCGATGGAGCCGCGAACGGCATTTCGATCGCCAATTTCGACGAAGGCGGGCGGCTCGCGAGCGTCACCGGCAATATCGTGCGCAACCTGACGCTGAAGGGCCCTTACCAGCATGAAGTCGGCTTCGGCATCGGCATTGCGGCGGAGGCCGACACGCTGGTTTCCGGCAATGTGATCGAAGGCGCACCGCGCTGGGGTCTGCAGATCGGCTGGGGTCCCTATCTCCGCAACGTCATTGTCAACGGCAATGTGGTGCGCAAGGCGCCGGTCGGCTGCGCCGTCTCGGTCGCCGATGGCGCGGGAACCGCCGTCATCACCGACAATGTGTTCCAGGATATCCCAGAGGGCGCGGTTCTCGGCTTTCAATGGGAGAAGAAAGTTTCCGGCGAAATGGCAGGCGGCGGCTCGCCCTATGCGCAACTCACCGTCGAGAGAAACCGCACTTCCTGAAGCAGAGCCGGAACGTTTTGGGGATTGCGCGGCCGGCGATTACGGACGACCGCCTCCCTTCCTATGCTCGCTTTCCTGATTGACGCCGCGCACCATGTTGCGATCCTCGTTTCCAGTGTCCGGGCCGGCCTTCAGGTCGCTTCCTTTTTGGTGCGCTTCCCTCGCCTGTTCGTTCCGGTGCAGGTCGGCCGAAGCGTCGAATGACGCATCGGCATTTGCGGTTTTCTCGCGCTTTTCCATCACGCGAAGCTGCTGTTCATGCGTCTTCTTCCCCGCCATGACATTCTTCCTTTCCCTGGTACCTGTGCTTCGCACACGGCTGGTCGCCTTGGAGCCTCCATGGCTCCGGTCTCCTGGCCGAACCTGCCGGCGTCGCCATTGTTCCCCGAACACCGCCACAGCATCAAAAGCTTTCATCGTCCCATCAGCGGCGAGGACTTTTCCAAGGACGAGCTGGCGTTTACGGTTTCTCCGAAACACCGGGGGATCTTGCCATGCTGACGATTTACGGAGTCTATCGATCGCGCGCGTCGCGCGTCTACTGGATGGCGGAGGAGCTCGGGCTCCAGTTCCAGTCGGTGCCAGTGCTGCAGGCAAGACGGCTGGCGAACCCGCTTTCTGACGAGGCGCCTCTCAACACCCACTCGCCGGATTTTCTCGCGGTGAACCCGATGGGACAGATCCCCAGCATCAAGGATGGCGACGTGGTGATGCACGAGTCGCTGGCGATCAATCTCTACCTCGCCCGCAAACATGGCGGACCGCTTTCCGGTAAAACCGTCGAAGAGGACGGATTATTGACGATGTGGACGGTCTGGGCGGCATCGCAGGTCGAACCCGAGACGGTGAGGATCGTGCTCACCTATGATAACGGGCTCGAAAACAGCGAGGGCGGCAAGCAGACGATCGCGGTGGCCTGCCGTTCCCTGCGCAGACCGCTTGCGGCGCTCGAAAGCCACCTTGCCGGCAGGCAATGGCTCGTCGGCGACCGCTTCACCGTCGCCGATCTCAACATCACCGAAGTGCTGCGCTACGCCCAGAGCGAAGAGGCCCTGTTCGACGCCCATCCGAACATCAAGGCCTGGATCGAACGCTGCCAGTCCCGCCCGGCCTATAAGGCAATGCAGGCGACCCGCGGCAAGGAGCCGATCGAAGTCTGAATTATCCAAACAAGGCGACAGTGCCGGCCATTTCCTCCCGGATCCACGCCTTGAAATCTCGCACCTTCTTCGGCTCGCGCGTGCCTTCCGCGGTGACGAAGTAATGGCCGAAGCCAGTTCGCGCGCGAATGCCGAAGGGAGCGACCAGCCGCCCTTCGGCAAGCGAAAATGCGGCAAGGGTCTGCCAGGCAAGCATCACGCCCTGCCCGGCGATCGCCGCATCGAGGCAGAGCGAGGCATCGTTGAAGACATGGCGGGTCGGAAGCGTGGCGCCTGACAGACCCGCCTCGCGCATCCAGACTTCCCAGCTGAACATGGCGCGGCCGTCGATGACGGCGGGCAGTTCCAGAATATCGGCAGGCTCCTTCAATCTCGCCGCCATCTCAGGAGAGCAGACGGGAAAGACCTCCTGTTCCAGCAGCAGCTCCGCCCGCACATCCGGCCATTTGCCGACGCCGACGCGAATGCCGATATCGACATCGCAGAGAGCAGGATTGACGAGATTGTGCGTCGCATCTAATCGCAGCTTGATGTCGGGATGGCGTTCGGCAAAGCGATCGAGCCGGCAGACGAGCCAGCGGGCGGCAAAAACCGGCGCCACGGAGATTGTCAGGATCGTATCGTCCTTACGCTGGGCGATCGAGACGGCGGCCGAAAGGCGGGCAAAACCCTCGTCGAGCGCGAAGAGCACGGGCCGGGCCGCTTCGGTCACGATCATTCCCCTGGCGGTGCGCTCGAAGATCACCTGACCGAGCTGCGCCTCCGCCTTGATGACCTGCTGACTGACGGCGCCGACCGAGACGCCGAGCTCTTCGGCCGCCGCCTGCAGCGAGCCGAGGCGCCCGACGGCTTCCAGCGCACGCAGGCCGTTGAGATGGACGGAGTTCAAGTTCTTCATATAGTTTTTCTATAACGCCGCCGCGTCAATCTCAATTGAAAATTGAACCACCCCGGCCGATACTGCAACAAGCAAGCTCGATGGCGCCGGCCACAGGCGATCAAAATCCCGTTGAAGAAAGCGAGGCATGCCATGTCATTGCTGAAGTTTTTCTTGAGGCCCGCCCTTAACTTCGCCAATACCGACATTGCAGATCCCCCATGGAGGAGCGATCCGCTTCAGCATCCGGAGGTCGAGCGCATGTCGATGCGCGAAATCGCCGATCTGCCGCTTAGCATTCAGGCGGGCGTTCCTGCCGAGGCCAATCCGTCCTTGGCGAAATGCGCCTAAGAATATGCTAGGCTTCGCCCCAAGAAGAGGGCGAAGCAATGGCCGGCGATGTCAATGCGATCTTCGAACGGCTGAAGCGGCTGGCGGCGGAAGCCGGCCTGCCCGACGTCGAAGAAAGCACCTCCTATGGCAATCCGGCGCTGAAGGTAGGCGGCAAGAGTTTCGTTGCCGTGAAGAATGCCGAGACGATCGTGATTTCGATCGCGATCGACGACAAGGAGCATCTGCTCGAAATGGCGCCCGAGATCTATTTCCAGACCGATCATTATGTCGGCTGGCCGTATCTGCCCCTGCGGGCCGCGATGATCGGCGACGAGGAATTGCGGTTCCGGCTGATCGGCGCCTGGCTTTTCCGGGCGCCGAAGAAGCTTGCGGTACGTTTCGGAGATCAGGCCTGATCGTAGGCCAGCGCGCGCTGAACGGCGGGGCGCTGCAGCATGCGGGCGTGGTGGTCGCTGACCTTTGCGAAGCGGGCGGGGTCGACGCCGTCGGCGGGCAGCCAGTCGGTCATGACGAAGAGATAGGGATCGGCGAGCGAATAGGTCTCGCCCATCACCCACGGGCTTTTGAACATCGTCTCTTCAATCAGGGTGAAACAATCGGCCATATTCTGCGGCACCTTCGCCTTCATCGCCTCGATTGCCGCGGGATCGTCGGACCAGCGGGAGCCGCGCGGGCGATGGGCATGGTTTACATGCACGGTCGAGCAGAGATAGCTGTTGAAGGACTGCAGCCGCGCCATCTCGAAAACATCGCCGAGCGGCGCCAGTTTGGCAGCCGGCGCGCTTTCAGCGATGAAGCCGAGGATCGCCGGCGTTTCCGTCAGCACGCCGTGCTCGGTGACCAGCGCCGGCACGCGTCCTTTGGGGTTGATCTTCAGATAATCCGGCGAACGCTGCTCGCCATTGGCGAAGCTGAGCTTCTTCGTTTCGAAGGCGAGGCCAGATTCTTCCAGGGCGATCAGGCTTGCAAGCGCGCAGGTTCCCGACGCGTAATACAATTTAAGCATAGTTCTCGACTCCCTTTCGGCAGCTCTTATACCAAGAAGAGATGAGCCGTAACCAGCGAGATGAGGAGGAGCCGGCATTCCGGCCCCTCCGTTGCGCCTAAACGCCTCGCGATCTTTCAGATTGGCGGGTTGCGCTCACATACCGTTGTCGCAAACCGATGCGCATTTCGCCCGACATGTCTCAGCCGCAGCCCGGCACATCCTCAAGCCGGTGCCAGACGGGGATGCCGCGTTCCCTGGCGATGCGCACGTCGTTGTCGGCACCCTTGGAATCGCCCGGCAGACGCAGCACGCCCTCGCAAAGCTGCAGCAGCCGGCCGGCGACCGGGTGGAAGATTTCTTCGTAGAGCGCGTCGCCGACCGACCGACCGCCGGCGGCATGCCAGATCGGCAGCGCCACCCATTCACCGATCATCGGCATGTGGCCTGCGGCAAACAGTTTGTGCGAAGGTTCTTCCAGCCGCTTCAAGTTGGCAGCCATCTTCTTCGGGTCGTCCCCCGTTCCGGACCGATACGGGCCGGCAATCAAAATCAGCATGATCCACTCCATCGCTGAGCATTCCCGGCCTCATGCACGGGATATCGTGAAAATGCACGATATTTCTTGAATGTCGAGTCTATTCGTGCAACATCATGCCATCTCATTCAATTTCGTGCGGAGAGATAATGCTGACGACACAACGCAAGAGCCTCATCCTCGACATCCTGCGTCGCGACGGCCAGGTGATCGCCAAGCGCGTGGCCGAGGAATTCGCACTTTCAGAAGACACGATCCGGCGCGACCTCAGGGAAATGGCGGCGGAGGGGCTGCTGAAGCGCGTACATGGCGGGGCAATGCCGCTGGCGCCGGAATTGCCCGATTTCACCGCGCGGCGCAGTGTCTCGTCAGAGATCAAGGCACGGCTCGGCGCGAAGGCGGCGGCGATGGTCAAACCCGGCCAGATGATCTTCCTCGACGGCGGCACGACGACCGCCGAGATCGCCCGGCAATTGCCCCGCGACATGCCGCTGACGGTTGCGACCCACAGCCCGACGATCGCCGCCGAACTGGAGCACCACCCGACGGCTGAGGTGATCCTGACCGGCGGACGGATCTACAAACATTCAATGGTGGCGGTCGGAGCAGCGGCGATGGCGGCGATCTCACAGCTGCGCCCCGATCTGTTCTTCCTCGGCGTTACGGCGGCGCATCCAGTGCACGGGCTTTCCACCGGCGATTTCGAGGAGGCGGCGATCAAGCGCCATATCGCCCGATGCTCAGCCGAGACCCACGTCCTGCTGACCGAGGAAAAGTTCGACTTGGTCTCGCCCTGCCCGGTGCTTGCAGTTTCCGAGGTGGCCGGGCTGATCGTGCCGGCGGAGATGGCGGCCGAGCGGCTGAAACCCTATCGCGATCTCAACGGTACGATCGCCATGGCATAGTCATTCGGCGAGCGCGGACGTGGCCCTGATATCGCCGACATGGATGCCGTTCCAGTTGCGCATGGATGTTGCGGCGAAGGCCGTCAGGGCGGCATGCACCTTCTCTTCCGTTTCGAAGAAGCGGGCGAGTGTGGCAGCCACCATGGCTTCGGCGGCGCGCGTCGCGCCATCCTCGCATTTCAGCGCCATGGCGATGCCCTTTTCCGGGATCGCGGCGCAGAAGACGCCCTCGGCGCCTGTCTTGACGAAGATGCGGTTGGGGGCGATCTGCATCAGCGCCGTGCAGGCACGCCCGGTCCCGGCAACGTAAAAGGGTTCGGCCATGCAGGCTTCGATCAGGCGGCGGGATGCCTTGGCGCGCAAGGGCTCCAGGCCGGTCCCGGTCGCCATTTTGGCAAAGGCGTGGGCAAGGCTCCGGAGCGGCACGGCATAGGTCGGAATGGAGCAGCCGTCAGTGCCGCAGCTCTCGGCGCCGAGCACGGCGCCGGTCAGGCTTTCCATCGCCGCCCGGATTTCGGCCTGCAGCGGGTGCTCATAGCCAACGTAGCCTTTCGAATCGACGTCCTGATGGCAGCAGGTGCAGATGAAGCCGGCATGTTTTCCCGAGCAATTGTTGTGCAGCGCGGTCGGCGCATCGAGTGTGCGGGCCTGATGGATCAGAACCTTCTGGCTCATCGACCAATGAGCGCCGCATTCCAGCGCTCCGGCATCGCGGCCGGCGCGCGCCAGCATCGAGGCGGCGAGCGCCACATGCTCGTCCTCGCCATTGTGCGAAGCGCAGGCGAGCGCCAGCTCCTTATCGCCGAAGCCGTAAGCATCGGCCGCACCGCTTTCGATCAGCGGCAGCGCCTGCATTGGCTTGCAGGCGGAACGCGGAAAGACGACGGCTTCGATATCTCCGGCCGAGAAGACCAGCTTGCCATCACCATCGACGACGGCAACCGAGCCGCGATGGCGGCTTTCGACGAGCAGGCCGCGGGTGACTTCGACGGTGACGGGATTGGTCATGGGTCCTCATCCGGATGCTGGGATGCGGCAGGCATACAGCGTCGGGGCGCGAAAGCCAACTCGGCTGATGAAGAACGGCGCATGCTCGGATCGCGCCCGGCTTTATCCGTCTGGTGCGAAAGGCCTTGAGATCGGACGTATCGAGACGCTATCCTGCAGCAGCGTTCACATTCCAGGGAATTATCTTGCAATCAGGCCTATCCATTTCAGAATCCATATTGTGGGTCTTTTTCACGGTCGTCTCTCTCATCCTGGCGTGCTGGCTGGCGCGCAAGCCCCAAAAGGCAAGCGTTGGAATCATCCTGGGAGCGCTTCTGGGATTGTTGTTGATATCCATAGCCTCAGCTCTCACCGGTTTCCTCGGAAACCTTCTTCCCCTTGGACAGATCGATTTCTGGCTCGCCAATCTGACGACGCAAATCTGAAGCGAACAATCATCACAGGAATTGACCGAAACGATCGAAAACTATCGTTTCTCTGATATGTCCGATCCGGCTAAAGGTGGTTCATCAGGAACCGCCCGATGTCATCCAGTTTTGCCTTGATCCTCAGCGACAACAGGATCCGCATTCCCACCGTGACACTCGTCGCGCTCGCCTTCACCTATGCCTCGACCGTGCCCTATCAGTCGATCATCGGCATCAACGAACTGGGCTTGAGCGACGGCACCTATTCAGCCCTGGTGTTCTTGTCGGCGATCGTCAACGTCACCACGAGCTTGACGCTCGGCATCTGGTCGGACCGGCTGAAGGAACGGCGGCCGCTGGTGCTGGCGCTGTCGGTCGCCGGTATTATCGGCTTCGGCTCGATTGCGGTCATCCACAGCCCCGCCGTCTTCATCTTCTCGACGCTTCTGCTGGTGCCGATGAGCAATTCCACCTATTCGCTGCTATTCGCCAGCCTGCGCGCCAGGACCAACCAGATGGACCGCGGCCGGGCGGCGGCAATCACGGCAACGGTGCGGGCGCTGTTTTCCGGCTCCTGGGCGCTGGCGCCGGGGCTGATCGGACTTTATCTCGTCAATTCACCATCGATGACGCCGGCCTATGGGATCGCGGCCGTCGCAAGCCTCATCTGCTTCTGCCTCTATTTCTTCTTCGCGCCCGGAAATGGCACCGCCGGTCCCGCCCCCGATCAAACCGGCTTCTTCGCTTCGCTGAAACGGATCTTCATGCCCTATGTGCTGGCGCGCGTCGTCGTCATATCGCTGCTCTTCGGACTGCAGCGGCTGAACGGCATGCTCTCGCCGCTGGTCATCACTCATGCGGCCGGCGGCACCGTGGTCGATGTGGGCTTCATGGCCGGACTGACAGCCTTTCTCGAAATGCCGTTCATGGTGATGTGGGGCATGGCGCAGCGGCGCTTCCGGACCGCGCATGTGCTCGCCTTCGGCGCGCTGATCTATTGCAGCTATCTGATGCTGCTCGGCTTTGCCTCCGCGCGCTGGCACGTCTATGCGCTGCTGCTGCTGAACGCCTGCGGGGCGGCGGCGATCCTCAGCGTGCCGATCACCTATCTGCAGGACCTGATCGCAGACCGGCCGGGGCTCGGAAGCTCGCTGATCTCGCTCAACAGTTTCATCGGCACCGGCATCGCCGCCGGGCTCTTCGCCTTCGGCACATCGCTCATCGACTATTCCGGCACGGCCTTCGTCGGCGCGGCCGCGGGCGTCGCGGCGATCGGGGCCTTGCTCTATCTCGAAAGCAGCAGACGCCAGGCGCGACAGCCGGCGTGATGCGCGCGCTGCTTGCGCGCGGATATCCGTCAATGCGGCGTGATGCGGTAGGCGCATCGGCGGGCGCCGGCGAGGATGTGTTCGCTGCGCTCGACCTCCGCGCCGAGAGCGGCGCGGAAGGTTTCGAGTTCGGAGCGGCAGAAGCCGGCGCAGGCGGCCGCTGCCGCGCAGATCGGGCAGTGGTTCTCGACCAGCATGAACGAACCGTCATCCTGCTGCCAGCTGTCGGCCATATAGCCTTCGCGGGTGCGGATGGCGGCGAGGCCTTCGATGCGGGCTGCGAGATCACCGGTATTTTCCAGCTCTTCCCGATAACGCTTCAGCGTCTCGGACTCGCGAGCAGAGATGACGGCATCGAGTGCTGCGGGCCCGAGCTGTTCGACCAGCGTGCCGAGCAGGTTTGCCGTCAGCTCGGCATGACCATCCGGAAACTGTCGATTGCCGGCGGCGGTCATGTGCCAGAGCTGACGCGGCCGGCCTCTGCCGGTGCCGGCGATGGTGACCGGTTCGACCAACCCCTCCTCCGCCATCTTCGCCAGCTGCTGGCGGGCAGCCTCACCCGAAATGCCGAGCGCATCGCCGATCGCGGCCGCAAGCTGCGGGCCTTCGGTCTTTATCAGGATCAGAATCCGGTTGGCTGGAGACTGGCGCATATTTTCCAAGTCATATCTTGTTTTAATCGCTTCGACGTGTAATTTCCAATTTATAACTTGGAAAATAATCGCTCGCCAGCAAAAACATCGAGGACCATTCCATGTCCGATATCGATCAGACCATCGCCCTTCCGAACGCGAGTTCCGTCTTCCGGCTCTTCCTGCCCAAGCATTTGGCAGCAACGATGATGCTTGCCGGCGGTGTCACGCTTTATGCGGTCGAGAGTTACATCACCGCCACCATCGCGCCCTCGATCGTCCGCGATATCGGCGGCCTGGCTCTGTTTTCCTGGGTCACGAGCCTTTTCGTGGCCGCCGCCATACTCGGCTCCATCTTCGTCGCCATGCGGCCGCGCGGGATCGGGCTTCGCGCCGTCTATGTGATCGCCGCTCTGGTCTTCGGCGTGGGCAGCCTGATTGCGGCAGTCGCACCCTCGATGCCGGTGGTGCTGATCGGCCGCGCCGTGCAGGGCCTTGGAACAGGCGCGCTGGCAGCGCTCGGCTATGCCTTCATCCGCTTCGTCTATCCCGAGCCGCTGTGGCCGAAGGCCTCGACGCTCTATGCGGCGATCTGGGGTATTTCCACGGTCATCGGGCCGACGCTCGGCGGCTTCTTTTCATCGGGCAGCAGCTGGCGCTACGCCTTCATCGTGCTGGTGCCGCTCGGCCTGCTGATGGCGGCGCTGGCGCCGCGGCTATTGCCTGACGTCAAGGACGACCGCGATCAGGTGAAGACCCCGGTGGCGCAGATCGGGCTGCTTCTTGCCGCCGTCCTGTTGATCAGCGCGGCCGGCGCCAGCGAGACGACAGGTGTGAAAGTCGCGCTAATCGCCGCCTCGGCCATCGCGGTATCGGCCATGCTTCTCATCGAGCGGCGAAGCCGGAATCGGCTGCTGCCATCCGGCGCCGTGACCTTTTCCAAACCGATTTCCCGCGTCTACCTGGCGATGCTTGCGATGACCATCGTGCTCGTCAGCGACGTCTTCATTCCTTATTTCCTGCAGACCCTGCATGGGGTGACGCCGCTGGTGTCGGGCTATCTCGTTGCGCTGGTCGCCGTCGGCTGGACGTTCGCCGCCTTCCTCAGCAGTTCGCTGACCGGCAGACGGGCCTATCTGGTCATCGTCGGCGGCGCGCTCATCGAGGCGGCCGCGACCGCTTCGCTCGCAATCTTCCTCGCCAAGGACAATCCGCAGGGGCATATGCTGCTTCTCGTGCCGGCGGCGATCGCCATGTTCATGATGGGCTTCGGCATCGGCCTCGGCTGGGCTCATCTCGTCGCCATGGTGCTGAAACTCGTTGCCAGCAACGAACAGGACAAGGCGTCGGCGGCAATTCCGACCATGAGTTCACTCGGCGGCGCCTTCGGTGCGGCATTTGCCGGCGTCATCGCCAACAGCGCTGGCCTCGTCGAGCCGGGCGGCATATCGGGCGCACCGTCGGCGGCGCACTGGCTTTATCTGCTGATGGTGCTGCCCGGCATGGTCGCGATTGCGGCGGTGATGACGCTGAGAGACGGCCGAAATTGAAATAGACGCCTCGGATGCGGGGCGCCTATTTCAAAATCAAATACTAAAAGCATACCGCGAATCTTTCAGATCGCTTCCACGCTTTAGAGCATCGGACGATTAAGTGTACGCGTATCCTGCCTCTTTGATGAAGTTCCAGCATTCTGTTGAGGTGAAGAGATGCAGATATCGCCGATGGCTTTCCAGAGAGCATCGAAGGTTCTGGCTTTGGCTTTTCTGAGATGTGCCTTGAGCTTTGCGAATGCCATTTCGATTGGATTGAGGTCGGGACTGTAGGGCGGCAGGAA